>JBPYFJ010000069.1:0-2934 GCA_051985675.1 Xanthobacteraceae bacterium
ATGTAGGGGAAAGGGAGCGGCGTTTTTTTCGTCCCGCCCGCAATGGCAAAGCCGGCCTCGTTTGCTTCGGCGCGAATAGGGAGGACGAGATGCCCTCATTCAGCGACGTCAAGTACGTGTACGATCCCCAAGCCCTGAAAATAATGGGCGCTGCATTCGATACCGTGTGCCAGGCATTCCCTCCAGATCTGAAAGAGCATGAAGGGGCGAGGCGGCGACTGGCGTTGCTCATCCTTCGACACATGGATCGGGGAGAGGATGAGGTCGCGCGCCTGAGTGACCTGGCTTTGCTCGATTTCATGCGACCGCTCGCGCTTGACCGGCACTAGAGCGGCATCCTCGGGGAAACGCCGTCATGCTGCGCATTCTTGTGATAGGGATTTTGAGCGCGCTGCTCGCAAATTGTTCGGGCAGCAGCAGGCTTGAAGAGATTGTCCCCGACTGGGCGAACACGCCGCCGCGGCATCCAACCGCGCAGTACGCCGCCCCCAAGAACCAGTCGCAAGGCCGCACTACGCTCGCCGCGGAGCCACGCGCCACACCTGCGGCAGAACCGCGTGGCGCGCCTGCGGCGGCACCACGGGGCGCGCCTGCGGCAGAACCACAAGAAACGAAGAAAACCGAGGGTCAAAGCCCTAGCGAAGAGTGAGCTTGAGTTCGATCGTGAGGTGAACCGTAGTCGCGATCCATCCGAGAGGCCTTGTTATTTGCTCAACTGTAACTACATAGGGGTTATCTGCTCAGACGATTCATGTCCGAATTTTCCCGCCAGAGAGACGTTGCTGGCCATGATGGCGCTTTGATCAGCTGCAATGCCAGGCGGGCAATCGAGAGGCCATGATCCTCTAGCCTTCCAGGGAGTTCCAATATTGAGCGTGAATACTGACGAGTCGCGCCGCCGTGCTGAAGCGCTGTTCAAGAAGGAACAGCAATCGCGCGAGGCCCAGCAAGCAATGGCCGAGTACCAGGCCGAGCTGAATATGATGCGTGAAAAGACTGCGCGCTTGCGGGCGCTGCGGTTGGCGCGCGACGCCGCCAACAACAACAAGAAGAAGACGCGGCCGGCGAACCAGAAAGGCGCAGCGTAAGTTGCAGGCCAGCCCCTGAGCGAGTAGTCCTCCGGGAGGGCTAACTGCGTCCCCCCGCTGCCGCTAGGCTCAACAGCGTTGCGTCGGTAGCGCCCAACGCCTGCCACGTCAGCGTCGTCGCGATCCGCAACGCCTGATCGAGTTCATCCGGCCGCACCTTGTCGCGGGTGTCAGCGGCCGTCAGCACGAGACGAAGATTGCTGTCGGGTGCGTCGAATCCGGCGATCAGCCGAACGGCGGGAATGCCGTGTGCCGCAAAATTGGCGTGGTCGGAATTGGCCATGAGCGGCAAATGCGTCGCGATCGGCAGATCGGCGCGCGCGGCGGTCGCCTTGACCCACGCATCCAGACGTTCGAAGCCGGAGGTCAGCGCCGTCAAGGCGTATGCGCCGCCGACGGAGTCGAGATTGAGGTTGAAGACCATCGACCCCCGCGCTGCCTCGTCCATTCGTTCGAGCCAGATGCGAGATCCGATGAGGCCCCATTCCTCGGCGCTGAACACGCATATGCGCAAGCCGCGCGGACATTCGCAGACGTGCGGCGCGAGCAGGCGTGCGAGCCCGAGCGCGACCGCCACGCCGGTGGCGTTATCCATGGCGCTTTCGCCATGCGGGTGGCCGTCGATATGCGCGCTCACCACGACCCAATCCGGGCCTCGCCCCGGCAGGTCGGCAACCAGCATGCGCGTGCGCGCGGGATGATCATCGCCATCGATGACCATGCGGGCGGCGGGCAGCGTGCCGTCCGGCAAATGGCGGAACGCGTCCACCGCTTCGACGCCGATGCCGAGCGCCGGGATGCCGGCGCCGCCGTTGCGTCCGCTCGACCCCGATACGGCGCCGACGCCCCTTTCCGGATGCGCGATCAGAAACCCGACCGCGCCCATCTGTTGCGCCAACGAGAGCTTGACGCGGCGGTGCACGTGCCCGCTCGTGAACGGATATTCGTGGCGAACCATGACGATGCGGCCGCGGATGCGGTTCGCGTTCCGCTCGAAATCCTCCACTCGGCCCAAGCCGAGGTCGAGGACTTCCGCCACCATGCCCGCCGCCGATGCCGTGCCCAGAAGCGGTGTGCATTGGAACGAAACGCCGGTCATCGCGCCGGTCAGTCGCGCCGTCCGGCAGCGCCAACCTGGATAGTCCACGGGATCGTCGCGAACCTTTGCACCCGGCACGGCCGCGAGACGCTGCCGCGCGAAGGCCAGCGCTGCAGCTTCACTCGCCGAGCCGGCGACGCGGCCGCCGAGATCGCACAGCGCCTGAAAATCCGCCCACATCAGCGGGTCGCTGGAACTTACCGGTGGCGAGAGCAGATGCCCCATCGATCTAGTTTAGGACGTGTACGCATAAAATCGCGATAGCCGAGGGCGGGCTGATCAATGTCCGCTCATGGGCTGCCCGAGCTGCTGCTGGCCATCCACACCTCGCGTCACTGTTGCGACAAGCCGGGAGAAGCGCGAATATTCACGCCAGTTCGGGAGTCATCGAGATGACCGAGCATAAGAGCGAGTTAAGTTCGATCGACGCGCCCGCGACAGGTAAAGCGGGTGCTGCGGCTGATCGCGACGCCAAATCGCCGCAGACGGATCCTGCTTCAAAGCCAGTCCCACCAGGGGGTCAGCGGTCTACGCGGCAGCGAAGGTTGCTGCTGGGAGTGCTGGGCGTTTTGGTCCTGGCAGCCGCCCTTTGGTTCGGTATTCCCTACATCCTGTTAACGCTCAGCACGGTTTCGACCGATGATGCCTTCGTGAACGGTCACGTGACGTTCGTCGCTGCCCGCGTCCACGGTCAGGTTGCCCGAGTTCTGGTGGATGACAACAACCGTGTGCACAAGGGGGATCTTC
>JBPYFJ010000070.1:0-6599 GCA_051985675.1 Xanthobacteraceae bacterium
TGAGCGAGCCCGTAATAAACAGCTCCAGTTGATTCCGCTCCTTGTGTCCCAGCATACCCCGCTCCCGCTGATCGCGAATCGCCGCGGATCAGGGAATCAGCAGGCGGCAGCTTTTTCAACGACCCCCATATGCAGAGGTTCCTGCAGTGGCCGAAGGATCGCCGAGCGTGGTGTAGGTATAAATTGGCATGAGACTGGGGTCTCTGCGGGTGACGAATTGGGCGCGCTCACCCGTGCTGCGACGCCGTTAGCAACGGCTGCTGGGCCGCGGCGGCGTCGGCGAAGCCGGCATTCAATCCATCGGCGGCGGCACCGCTGCCGCCAAACGCCGCCATCGCTTGTACGAGCTGATCTGTCGAGCCGAGCTGGCCTGCCGCGCCCGCCTGGCCGTTGGCCGCGGCGGTAGAGCCCACGGGCGAAGCGGCAGCGATGCCGCCGACCTGCCAATTCAATCCCACCGTACCCACCGAGGCCGCCGAGATGATCGTGTTGCCGTAGATGTCGTACACCTCGAGCGCGCCGGTCGAGCCGTTGCGCATCAGCATATCGCTCTCGTTGGGATTGGCGCCGAACGAACCGAAGCCTGCGACGCTCCAGTCCAAGCCGATCGTGCCCATCGAGAAGGCCGAGGTCAGCGCATTGTTGGCGATGTCGTAAACGAAAAGCGCGCCCGTCTTGGTGTTGCGCATGATCATGTCGGTCTCGTTCGCCCGGCCGGAGAAGTTGCCGAACCCCGCGACCTGCCAGTCCAACCCGACCGCGCCCATCGAATAGGCGCTGGTCAGCGCATTGTTGGCGATGTCGTAAACATAAAGCGCGCCCGTCTTGGTATTGCGCATGATCATGTCGGTCTCGTTCGCCCGGCCGGAGAAGTTGCCGAACCCCGCGACCTGCCAGTCCAACCCGACCGCGCCCATCGCGTAGGCGCTGGTCAGCGCGTTGTGTGCGATGTCGTAAACATAAAGCGCCCCCGTTTTGGTGTTGCGCATGATCATGTCGGTCTCGTTCGGACGGCCGGAGAAGTCGCCGAAGCCGCCGACCGACCAATCGAGCCCCACCGCACCCATCGAAAACGCGCCGGTCAGCGCGTTGTTGGCGATGTCGTAGACATAAAACGCGCCAGTCTTGCTGTTGCGCATCAGCATGTCGCCTTCGCCGGCGCGGCCGCTGAATCCGCCGAACCCGGCGGTCTTCCAGTCCAATCCGACCGTGCCCATGCCGGCGGCGCCGAGCATGGCGTTGTTGCCGATGTCGTAGATCTCGAGCGCGCCGGTGCCGCTGTTGCGCATCACCAGGTCGGTGGGGACGCCGGGGGTTGCGATCAGATAGGTGCCGCCGCTGCCGTCCGCCTGCGCGGTAAAGTAGGTGAAGCCCGGGCTGATGAGCTGGTACGCGAGCACTTGGCCGGTCGTGCCCGACGTCATGCTGAGAACCGCGCCCGACTGACCCGGCGCGGGGCTGGTCGGCGTGATGCGCACGTTGGAGACCGGCGTGCTGACGAGATCGATGACCGATCCGGCGGCCGAGCCGTTGAACAAGATCCGGCCGTGGAACGAACCCGGCTGCATCAGCTGCAGTTCGCCGCCGGAAAGCCCGACGTCGAAGGAGTTCGTGCCGCCGACCTGCAGGAAACCGCCGGCGACGTTCACTCCTGAATTGTTGATGACGGACAAGCCGCCGTTGACGAACACCGACCCGCCGGCATTCACGTTCAGCAGACCGGACAGCTGCACCGAGCCGCTGAAGCCGAGCGTGGTCGCTCCGTTGATCGCGAGCGTGGCGCCGTACCCGACCGGGACCTGACTGACCAGGGTGTTGTTCGCGCCGTTGAGGTTGACGGTGCCACTGTTCACCGCCAGGTGTCCGAACTCGCTCATGGTGAGCGGCCCGGCAAAGTTGATGGTGCCCCCGTTGTTCGTGACGAAGGCGTTGTTGGAGTTTGCTCCGCCCTGGACCGAGACCGGTCCACCGAAGTCGATCAGCCCCCCGTTGTTTTGCACCGGCGCATTGAGGGTGGTGGTTCCGCCGACGACCAGGTGGGCCGGCACCCCGATGATGATCGTCCCGTAGTTGACGATGCTGTAGTCGACGGTGAAGGTGCCGGCATTGACGAGCAAGTCGTAACCGGGGGCGTACCCAAGTCCGCCATTTCCGAACGTCAACGAACGCACGTGGGTATTGGTGTTGATGAAAACGCCTCCGCTGCTGCCGCCCGGGAGCGCGAAGCTCACGTCGTTCATCGGCCCGGGGATGCCGAGCGGGCTCCAGTTGTTCGGGTCGTTGAAATCGCCGCCGGTCGGCGAGCGACTGATGTTCCAA
The DNA here is from genome assembly GCA_051985675.1 of Xanthobacteraceae bacterium. GTDB lineage: Bacteria > Pseudomonadota > Alphaproteobacteria > Rhizobiales > Xanthobacteraceae > JAFAXD01. Next base: position 2,320 of record JBPYFJ010000070.1, read on the forward strand.
TTCGAATTCGAGGACGGCGGCGGCGTCTTGGCGCTGAAGTCGTCGGTGGCTTTACCCCAATCGACGGAATTTTCGTCGAAGCCGATGTAGTCGAAATCGATGGAAAAGTTGATGTTGGTGTTCTGCCCGCTGATGCCCTGGCCGGTGAAGGAGAACCACTCGTTGGTTGTCCCCATGGTCAGGGTTGCGGTCCATGTCTGCGCGCCCGATCCGGTCCAGGGCGCCGGAGGCCCCTGAGTCCACTGGATCGCTGGGTCCGCCGCGACCGTGAAGGTGGCCGCCGGCGTGTAGATCTGGAACGTGATCTTGATGATGTCGCCCGGATGCCATGCGACTCCGCCGCCGGGATTGGAGCCGAAGACGTTCGAGTTGCCGAGCACGATGTAGTCGGTGCTGCCGTTCTGTCCGGCAAAACCTTCAGCACCGGTGTAGCGGAGGAATACGAGGTTCGGACTATTAAACGGCGCAGTCAGCGACGTCGTGTCGCCCACCAGTTGGATATATGTTTGATCATGGAGAAACGTGGTCATTCATATGCTCCCCTGCGCCCGACCGCCTTGCAGCGGGCGTTGCCAAACTTCCCTCGGTATTTGCGTCACGTGAAGATTACGCGCGTTTCCCTAGACCCTCTCGCAATCGCGCGTATCCCCGCGAGCCATGGCTCGTTTCATTGAGCGTGGGTACGCGAAGGACGTGAGCCTGCGCGCAGCCGCCCGATTGTTGGGATTGCCGGCAGATTATTTGATGAATTCCCGCGCGATCTTTGTAAATTGCCAGCCCAGATGTCGCCTATCTGCCGGATAACTTTGGCGCAGGTCCGTTGTCAACTAGAAAGTGCAATAGTCACACATTGCGCGCCAAAAAGTTCCACACCAGCCCCAGCGCCGCGCGGCAGCCCTCGAGCTCGCTCATCTGCATGAAGCCGTGCGGCATGCCTTCCAGCACGTGCAGCTCGTAGGGGCTCCCGGCGGCCGTGAGCGCTTGCGCCAGCAGAAGCGAATCGCCGAGACACCAGGCGTCCTCGCCGGCGCCGAGGATGAAGCACGGCGCCAGTCCCGGCGCCACCGCCTTGAGCGGGCTGACGCGCGGATCGGCGAACATCGTCCTGTTGCCCGCGACATACTCGCTCAATTGCGTTTGCAGCCCGGGGAGATCGCGGGTGCGCTCGGCGGTCGCGGCAAAATCGAAGCAGCCGTAGAAGAGGACGGCAGCGCGTATCACCGCGCGCAGCTCGCTCGGGCCCGAAGTGAGCGCGCTCAGCGAGAGGTTGCCGCCGGCGGAATCGCCGCCGATCGCGATGCGCGCCCCGTCGCCGTTCCATCGCCGCGCGTTGTCGCGCGCCCATGCGACGGCGAACAACACGTCCTCGAGCGCCGCCGGGAACGGATGCTCGGGCGCGAGGCGATAGTCGAGGACGAGCGTGAGATACCCCGCCTCGGCGAATTGCATGCCGAGCTTGCGAAACGAGGCCGGGCTGCCGAACGCCCAGCCGCCGCCGTGCAGATAGACCATGACCGGATGCGGCCCCGCGCCCTTGGGCACCGCGACGTCGGCGGTGAGCCCCGCGCGCAGCTCGACCCTCTTCTCGAATCCGCCGATCGCCGGCAGACCCTGGTTGTAGATGGTCGCCAGCTCCTCCCATGCGCGGCGCTGCGCGGTGATATCGCCGGTCGGATTCCACTCCGGCAGGCGCTTGAGAATCTCGCGGTCGTGCGCGGTGATCATGTGTCGGATCCCCAGCCTTGGTCGCACAGGATGATAGCCTGCGCGCCGGCCTCATCAAATGCCGTCATGCCCGCGCATAGCGCGTCGAAGACGCGCGTGAACGCGCTTACCGCCGCAGGCATCCACGTCTTGTTTTGCTGCGAGTAGAGCTGGATGGCACCGCAACTCGCGCGTCGCTGCGCGCAATCGTTCAGCCGCCGTGCGGGCCGCGCAGTTTCCAGGTGTTGAGCAGGTCTTCGACTTCGTCGATCGTCAGGCCGTCGCGGCGGACCGGCTGCGAGACATCAACATCTCTGGAGAGAGCAAAGCGCGAGCCCTGCCGCTCCAGCTTGAAAAATAATTTTGGCCGCCAATTCCCGCAGCCGTGCTTCGCGTTCGGCTTCGCTCTGTTGCATGCATCGTACTCAGCCGAGGCGCTCTTGGTTTGATCGCGCATGTCCAAGGCGCATCGTCAATTGAGCTACCGTTCCGTCACGGTCACCTCGGTTTTGACCGAGTTGGCAATGAAACAATTCTCGTGCGCGGCGTGGTGCATTTTGTCGAGCTCTTCCGCGCTCGGCCGTCGCTCCCCGCTCCATGTGATCTTCGGGCGCAGCTCGACGCGAGTGATCGCCAGCTTGCCGTCGGCGTTTTTCTCCATGTGGCCGACCGCCTCATCCTCGTAGGAATCGAGCACGAACTTTTGCTTACAAGCAATCGATAGGAAGGTAAGCATGTGGCAGCTGGCGAGCGAAGCGACGAACGCCTCCTCGGGATCGACATTGGCCGGATTGCCGAGATAAGCGGGAGCCGCCGTCGCCGTCATCGTGTGCCCGCCGTCGAAGCTCCACGTATGATCGCGCGGATATTTCTGATACGAAAACTCGGCTCCGCCTCGCTGCCATTTCAAGGTTGCTTTATGTTCGGACATGTCACTTATATGGAGTGCGCACGCGCGTGCGGCAACCATCACTTTTGTGACGAATAAACACGCTGCGCACTCGGTGTGCGCCCCTCCCCCTTGTGGGGAGGGGTTGGGGGCGGGGGTCCATCAGCAGATCACCGCACCACCCCCACCCCGCGCGCTTCGTGGCAAGCTCGCTCAATCAAGGCTACTCGGTTTTCGCCATGCCTCGCGCGCGCGCCGCGCCGATGCTAGCTTCGCGCCGGCAAACTCAAATCTAACCCCGGGGGACATCGCATGACGCGCATCGCCATCATCGACCGTGCCGAAATGAACGCCGAGCAGGCGCGCGTGTACGACATGGCCAAAGCGACGAGCGGCATCGTGAGCGGACCGTATTATGCCTATATCCGTTTGCCGAAAGTGTTCGAGGCGAGCCAGCACCTGCGCGCCGCGGTGGCAGCGGGACCGCTCTCGCGCCGCGAGCACCAGCTCGTCAACCTCGCTGTCGCCCGGCACTGGAATGCGCGCTACCCCTGGTACGCGCAGGTGCGCAACTCCCTTGCCATCGGCATCGAGCAGCCGGTCGTCGATGCGATCAACGCGCGCAAGACGCCGGACCTCGCCGACGCGCGCGAGCGCACGTGTTTTGCCGTCGCGAGCGAAATCCTTGCCAATAAAGGCCTCAGCGATGCGAGCTACGCCGCCGCCGAAAAAGCCATGGGACTCGAGAGCCTGGTGACGCTGGTCGCCGCGGTCGGCGCGTTTTCGATGACCTGCATCACCGCCGCCACCTTCCAGATCGATCCGCCGGCGAATGATCCAATGCCGCTGGCGGGGTGACTACATTCCAACTACGCTATTGACTACGTTTTGAATTCAGCGTAAAGATTCGCATCCTCGCTTATTGAGGAGCGATGCCCGGGGCAAGAACGCGCTGCGGGAACGGGAGGAATGGGCTGGTGAGACTAACGCGCGGTCGCAGTTATTGTGCCTTTCCCCTTGCGGGAGAGGGCGGCTCGATATTGCCGCGTGCGCGAATGCGTGAGGGGTTCACGTGGCAACCCCTCACCCGTTTCTGTCTGCGGACATACCATTGTGCCCTCTCCCGCAAGGGGAGAGGGCACGAGAGGCGCGAGCCGCGCTTTTGGCGAAACGAACCCAACGGTCGTGTTGGCGGGACGAAGCCAACGTATCTCTCTGCAGTCGTCCCCGCGAAAGCGGCGACCCATGATCACCGGCTGGTGGTTATGGGTCCCGGCTCGACCCATCGCATACGCGAGGGTTCGGCCGGGACGACAATCTTGGTTCGAGCAAACAACCAACCTGCGGGTGTAGGAAATAGGCAGCGACGAGCGCTCCCTGTTTCCGGCCTGTTCTTTACAGGGAGTCCTGCAACTTCAACGTGTCTGCTCATTGCGCGGGCATATGTTTCATCACGGCGATGTGGTCGAATGGGACCATGCGGCGTCCTGCGCCGTGGTTTAGGCTGGGCCCTGTACTTGACGCTCCCATGATGGCGGGCGCCGCTGTCATGGGATCCCCAAGCCTGCATACCCGTCGAGCCCATAATGACTGCCGCCTCCTTTCGCCGCGACTTTATAAGCGAGCCGATCTTCCGCTTGGCGCAGCGCGTGCTGCCGCACCTCTCCGCCACCGAGCGCGAGGCGAT
>JBPYFJ010000071.1:0-35442 GCA_051985675.1 Xanthobacteraceae bacterium
ATGTAGCTCATGATCAGCGCGCCGGTGCGGTGATTGCCTTCGATGAATAGCTCGGGCTCGCTGAGCACCCGGATATAGACGCCGGCGGCACGTTTCCACGCCGACTCGTTCGCATGCATTTCGTACCATTCAATGATGTCGCGGATGCCGCCGTCCTTCTCCTCGTAGAAATGCTTCTCGGTCGCCGCCAGGTGTCGCACCGACTCGGCCCTGACCTTGGGGTCGAGGCCGCACAGCACGAGCGCGTTCAGTTCCAAAAAGCAGCGCAATTGCGTGACGGAAAGCAGATCGACCCTGCGCGCCAACAGATCGTCGACCTGCGCGTAGCCCAACAGCATGTTCTCGACGATCGCGTCGTCCATGCGGTCGCGGGGGCTCTTGAGGATGGCGTTGATGCGCGGGAACTGAGCCTGTACGTCTCGCAGCGAAGTCTCGATCGCTGCCAGGTTGAGAACGCGTCCCTGTCGCGGCAATGACGGATGACCCGGACCTGCCGGGCGCGAGACGGTTTCGGAAATCGGACTGTTCCTCGGTTAAAGGCCGGCAGCGCCCAATGCCTGTTTGCCTAGTGCAATAACACCGGTCGCGAGCGGAACATAGCCCAGACCGACGCCTTCGCCTTGGCCGTGCGACAACCCCCAGTCGACAAATTCGCGCAGCATGGCGCCCTTACCGGGCTCGGGATACTTGCGGTTGATGGCGATCCAGCTGTAGCTGACGATCGGATAGGCGTCGGGCGTAGCCGGGTCGATGACAGAAGCGGCGAGCTCGTTGAGGGCTAGTGTCGTTGCGGCCGCAAGCGCCTGTTGGCCGGAATTGGCGGTTGGCGAAACGAACTTGCCCGCCTTGTTCTGCAGCGCCGCCGACGCAAGCCCGAGGCGCTTTGGATAGCCATATTCGACATACCCGATGGCGCCTTCGCTGAGCTTGATGCGAGCGGCCACAGCCTCGCTGCCGGATGCGAGCATGGTGCCGGCCGGCCATTGGATCAGCTTGCCGACCCCGAGCCCAAGGTCGCGCCAACCCTGCTTGATGGTTGCGAGATGCTCGGTGAAAACCGCGGTCGTACCGCTGGCGTCGAGCCGCGCGACCCGCGAGATGTCGAGATGCGGCAGTGTGACGCCCGGATTGGCGGCGGCGATGCGCGCATCGTCCCAGCGTTTGATGATGCCCGCGAAGATATCGGGGTAGACGTCGCGAGGGAGTCTGATCTCCGTACTCACACTCGGCAGATTATAAGCGAGCGCAATGATGCCGGCGGTCGCCGGCACCATAACGACGCCGCGGCGAACCCTCGCGATCTCGGCCTCGCTCATCAGCACGTCGCTACCGGCGAAATCGACGTCCTCGGCAATGAAGCGCGCGATGCCCTCGCCGCTGCCGACCGGATCATAGGTGATAAGGACTTGCGGAGAGACGCTGCGGTAGGCGTCGATCCACTTCTTATATAGCAGTGACGCAAAGGTTGAGCCGGCGCCGCGCAGCGTGAGGGAAGTGGTGGCCTTGCCGGCTTGCGCTGCCGCGGGCGCGCTCAGCGCTCCCAGCCACAACGCCGCGAAGACACCGCTCAGGGTGGTGACGTGAAAGCCCTTCATGACGGCCGTCCCCGTCAAACGAGGTAAATTGCGGCTCCTAGCTGAACTTGCCGCTGATGTATTCCTGGGTGAGCTGCTCGCGCGGACGCTGGAAGATCTGCTCGGTATCGCCCATCTCGACCAGATAACCGGTACGTCCGCCTTTGGAGATGTCGACCCCGAAGAAGGCCGTGATATCGGCCACGCGCGTCGCCTGCTGCATGTTGTGGGTCACGAGCGCGATTGTGTAGTCCTTCTTGAGCTCCAGCATGAGCTCCTCGACGCGCCGGGTGGCGATGGGGTCGAGCGCGGAGCACGGCTCGTCCATCAGCAGCACGGTCGGCTCGGTCGCGACCGCCCGCGCGATGCACAGGCGCTGCTGCTGACCGCCCGACAGCGACAGTCCGCTGACCTTGAGCTTGTCCTTGACCTCGTCCCACAATGCGGCGCGGCGCAGCGCGTGCTCGACGCGATCGTCGTAGTTGCCCCGGAATTTGTTGAGCCGCAGCCCGAACGCCACGTTGTCGTAGATGCTCATGGCGAACGGGTTCGGCTGCTGGAACACCATCCCAATGTAGCGCCGCACCACTACCGGATCGATGTTCTTGGCGTAAATGTCCTGGCCGAGGAAATGCACGTCGCCTTCCAGACGGAAACCCTGGATCAGGTCGTTCATGCGGTTGAGGCTGCGCAGCACCGTGCTTTTGCCGCAACCCGAAGGTCCGATGAACCCCGTGATCTTGCCCTTGCGGATCGGCACGCGTGCGTCGCGTACCGCCAGGAACGAGCCGTAGTAGATCTTGCTTACATTGCAGTTGATCGCGAGGTCCCCGCTTTTAGCGCCGGCCGGCTTGGTTGGCGCTTCGCCCTTAAGCGGTTGCACGACGGTCATAACCGGCTCCTGTCAGTATTTCGCGCGTCCGAACAGACGGCTTAGCACGTTGAAGACGAGGACAATCAACACCAGAACGAGCGATGCAGCCCAGGCCAGCTCGATCTGGTTGTCGAACGGCATGCTCGAGAAGTTGTAGATTAGGATCGAGAGCGAGGCCGTCGGCTCGCTCAGGCTGCGCAGCCAGTAATTACTGAACAGCGCGGTAAACAGCAGCGGGGCCGACTCGCCGGCGACCCGCGCGACGCCAAGCATGACACCGGTCAGAATGCCGGGCATGGCCGTCGGCAGGACGATCTTCCAGATCATCTGCGTTCGCGTACAGCCGATGCCCAGCGCCGCGTCCTTCATCTTGCGCGGCACCATCTTCATGGCTTCTTCGGCGGTCAACACCACCGTCGGGAGCATCAAAATCGAAAGCGACACACCGCCGGCGATCGCCGAGTAGCCCCCCATCGCGAGCACGATCACCGCATAGACGAACACACCCGCCAGGATCGACGGAAAACCGGTCAGGACCTTCGCCAGGAACCGCGATGCACGGCCAAGCTGACTATCGGGATCGAGCTCGGCCAGGTAGGCGGCGGCGAGAACGCCAATCGGCACGCTGATGATCGTCGCGATCGCCACCATGACGACGGTACCGATGATCGCATTGCCGAAACCGCCGCCGATCTCGAATCCGGCAGGGGGGAGCTCAGTCAGCAGATCGAGCGACAGACGTGCGCCGCCGTGCACGATCAACATGTACAGGACGGACACCAGCGGAACGGCCGCGATCAAGGCCACCGCCCACGCTCCGATGGTGAGGATGCCGTTGCGCAACGCCCGGCCTTCCGACCAGGTATGGGTCAACTCCGGCGCTTCGGCGCCGGACAGGTTGGGAACATTCGACGCAGTCGTGTCGGTCATGCTTTGCCCGAGATCTGACGCTGCGTGAGCGTGAGGAGACCGATACCGGCGACGTTCACCACCAGCGTGATGGCGAGCAGTACGAGGGCGGCGTACATCAGCACCTCGACCTCGGCTGGACCGGCTTCCGGAAAATGCGATGCCAGAAGCGCGGCCAGCGTCTCGGCCGGCGCGAACAGCGACAAGCTCACTTGGTTGGCGTTCCCGATCAGCATGGCAAGCGCCATGGTCTCACCGAGCGCACGCCCGAAACCAAGCACCATGGCGCTGAAGATGCCGCCGGCGGCGGTCGGCACCATCACCTTCAGGATCACTTCCCACAGGGTTGCGCCCATCCCGAAGGCCGCCTCCTTGGTGCGGTAGGGCACCGAGTTGAGGGCGTCCTGCGAGATCGCGGCGACTGTCGGCAGCACCATGATCGAGAGCACGATGGCGGCCGGCAGCAGTCCGGGGCCGCTCAGTGTGGTGCTAAAAAACGGGATGAATCCCAGGTACTCATTAAGCCAGTTGGCGGCCGGCCGGATCGCCGGAATGACGACGAAGATCCCCCATAGTCCGAACACGACGCTGGGGATTGCGGCCAGCATGTCGATGATCAGCCGGAACACGAAGGCGAGACGCGGGGGCAGGAAGCCTTGGGTCAGAAAGATTGCGACCGACAAGCCGAAGAACCCCCCGATCAGTAGCGCGAGCAACGAGCTGTAGAGCGTGCCCCAGATCCCCGGCAGAATGCCGAACTTGAGCTCCTGCACGTTGTACTGAGAGCTGATCAGGAAGTTGAAATGGTACTTCTGGATGGCCGGCATCGCCTGCCCGCCGATCTTCCAGAGAATGTAGGCGACAAGTACGATCAGCAATGCTGCGGCCGCCATGGCGAGCGCGCGGAAAATGCGATCGGTCAGATATTCGAAACTTGCCGGAGGGTGAGTGACCGCGTCCGGCGACGTGGCAATGGCGAACGGCTGGCTCAGCATGACTGGTCCAAATCAAACCCGGGAGGGAAGTTCCCTCCCGGGCTGATACGATTTAGTTGATTTCGTTGGCGGCCGACTTGACCTTCGCGACGACAGCGGCAGGAAGAGGGATGTAACCGAGGCTGTCGGCCATTGCTTGACCCTTGGTCGTGCAATAGTCGACGAGTTTCCGCAGCACCTCAGCCTTTTTGGCATCTTGTTGTTTGTAGAACAAGAGCCAGGTGAAGGTGGCGATAGGATAGGCGTCAGCGCCATCCGGATCGTCGACCCAGCCGCGCAGGTCAGGTCCAAGCTTGGCGGCAGCGAGCGCCGCGGCGCCGGATTTGGCGTCGGCCTCGATGTACTTGCCCGCCTTATTCTGCAGAAGTGCGGTCGGCGTCTTGGTCAGTTTGGCGTAGCCAAATTCGATATAACCGATCGCCCCCGGCGTCTGCTTGATGGTCGCGGTAACGCCGTCATTCTTAGGCGCGCCCACGATTTTGTCGCTCGCCGGCCATTCGACGGTGGTACCGAAACCCACCTGCTTGGCGAACGCGGGGCTAACCGCCGACAAATGCTTGGTGAACACAAAGTTCGTTCCGCTCGCGTCGGAGCGGCGCACCACTGTGATCGGCAGGTCGGGCAGCTTTACCCCCGGATTGGCGGCGGTAATGCGGGGATCCGTCCAGCGCGTGACCTTGCCAAGAAAAATGTCGGGATAGACGTCATGGGGAAGTTTAAGCTGCGTAACGCCTGGTAGGTTGTAGGCCAGAACGATAGTCCCGGCGGTGATTGGGATGAGGACCACCCCGTCCTTTACCTTGGCGATCTCCTCGTCCGTCATTGCGGCGTCGCTCGCCGCAAAGTCGACCGTATGATTGATAAAGTCCTGGATGCCGGCGCCGCTGCCCTTGGATTGATAGTCAACGATGACGCCGTTGGCTTCTTTGCTGAAGGTCTTGAACCAAGCCGCATAGATCGGCGCCGGGAAACTCGCACCCGACCCGATCAGGCGCATATCTTGTGCGCGGGCTCCCGGATCGTGGGCGAACGCGGCGAAGGTAAGGAGCGCCATGCCAAGCAACGGCGCGCGGACGAAACGCTTCATGCGAGAGACCCCTTCGTGGCTGATGCCTATGCGGCGGCGATGCCTACCTGGCTATTGCCTGCCAAGAAGCGCCCGGCGGACCAACATACCTCCCGGCACGCTTCTCGGCGGCGCAGCATCCGTCCCGTACATGACAGTTACATGACAGTTCGAGTCGTGCCGGTGACAACATTCGGTCCAGCCCCGTCTCCGCCCGTCCCAGGGAGGAGAACTTTCTATGAACATCCGAGGTCTTGGAAAATTTTCCGGGACAACGGAACCCTGTCGGATTTTTTGCGTTATAGGCCGGGCCAAGTTCCGTCGAGGTCGGCGCGAGCCGGGGGCCATTGGTGAAGATCAATTGGTTAATGTGAAACGCGACGACCTTCCGGACGCGGCGCGGCTGCAACTGTTTATCGATGCCGTCACGGACTACGCGATCTTCATGCTGGACCCGCACGGGTATGTGACCAGCTGGAATTCCGGCGCACAGCGGATCAAAGGCTACACAGCGCAGGAAATTGTCGGTCAGCACTTTTCCCGGTTCTACTCGGAAACGGACCGCGCCGCGGGCGAGCCGGCCCGCGCGTTACGGACCGCGCTGGAGAGCGGACGGTACGAGGCGGAGGGCTGGCGCATCCGCAAAGACGGGACGCCGTTCTGGGCGAACGTCGTCATCGATCCGGTTCGCGACCCCAATGGCGTCCTGATCGGCTATGCCAAGGTGACCCGCGACATATCCGAGCGACGTGCCGCCCAGCTGGCGCTCGCGCGCGCGCAGGAGCAACTCGCCTACTCCCAAAAGATGGAGGCGCTCGGGCAGCTTACCGGCGGTGTCGCGCACGATTTCAACAATCTGTTGATGATCGTTGGCGGCCACGTCCGCATCGTCAAAAAGCTGATGCAGGACAACCCTCGCGGGCTGCAAGCGGCGGAAGCGATCGAGACGGCGGCCAAGCGCGGAGAGACCCTCACGCGACAGCTGCTGACGTTTTCGCGGCGTCAGCCGTTGAATCCGGTTGTCGCGGAATTGAATCAACGCATCGATGCGTTGCGCACCTTGCTCGCCAATTCGCTTGGAACGTCCATACAACTCAAGACATCCGTTGCTCCGGATACCTGGTCGGTCGAGGTCGACATCGGTGAACTTGAATTGGCGCTTGTCAACATCGCCGTCAACAGCCGGGACGCGATGCCGGATGGCGGCGTTATCTCGATCTCGACCGAAAACGTTCGGTTGTCGCTCGGGCAGGTTGCCGGCGATCTTGCCGGCGACTTCGTCGCGCTGACGGTGGCCGACAACGGCACCGGAATCCCGCAGGACATCCTATCCAAAGTGTTCGATCCGTTCTTCACGACCAAAGTCGGCGGCAAGGGGAGTGGGCTTGGGTTGTCGCAAGTCTACGGCTTTGCGCGCCAATCCGGCGGCACCGTTACGGTGGACAGTGAATTGGGGAAAGGCACCCGCGTCACGATCTACTTGCCACGCTCTCGTTCCGACATCCTCAAGACTTTGCCGAAGGAGGAGAACGTTGAAGCCGTCGCGGGCGGGCTGGTGCTGCTGGTGGAGGACAATCCGGTGGTGGCGGAAGTCAGCGCCACGATGTTGAACGAGCTCGGCTTCCAGGTCGAACTCGCAAGCGATGCCAAGGCGGCGTTGGGCGCGATCAACGGCGATACCAAGTTTGATCTCATGTTCAGTGACATCGTCATGACGGGGCAGCTCGACGGAATCGGGCTCGCGCGCATCGTACGTCAGCGGCGTCCCGATCTTCCGATCCTGTTGGCGACCGGATACAGCAGCGCCGCGCTCGCGGCGCGCGAAGAGTTCTCGATCCTGCGCAAGCCCTATCAGATCGCGCAGTTGAGCCGCGCGATCGCCGACGTGATCACCCAGGCACGCGGCGCAAACGGCGATCGCCCCTTAGGGCGGGGAACGCCGACAATGGCAACGACCGGCTCGCGGCCTGACTGATCGTCGGCCGCAATGCCTCGAGCAGGTTTGACGTCGCAAGCCTCGTTGCTCCACATTTGAAACTCCGGGCCGCCGCATTCGTATCTGCTGCCAGAGCGCACCCGAACGCGGGGTGTTCCCATGAGCGTCGACAGCAATGGGTTCTACGAGCGGGTACCGGTATTCGATCGTTTTTCCGAAATTGCCGACCCGGCGCGCTATCAGCCGTTGCCCGACGACTGGCACCTCGGCCTCGCCGACGTGGTGCAGTCCACCAAGGCGATCCGCGACAATCGCTACAAAGCGGTCAACATGGCCGGAGCGTCGGTTATTGCTGCTATCGCCAACGCACTCGGCAATCGCGATTTTCCGTTCGTGTTCGGGGGCGACGGAGCGAGCTTCGGGGTGCCGCCTGCGGACACCGCACTGGCACGCGAGACCTTGGCGGCGACGGCCGCTTGGGTACGCGATGAACTCAATCTCAACCTGCGGGTCGCGCTGATTCCGGTCGCGGATGTGCGTCAGCACGGGCTTGCGGTTGACATTGCACGCTTCGCGCCGTCGCCGGACGTCTCATACGCGATGTTCTCGGGAGGCGGCATCGCGTGGGCGGAGGCAGCGATGAAGCGGGGAGCCTACGCGGTTGCTCCGGGACCGCCGGGGGCGCGCCCCGACCTGTCGGGCCTGTCGTGCCGGTTCTCGGAAATTCCAGCGACGCGCGGAACTATTATGTCATTGCTGGTCATGCCGGCAGTCAGCCCGGATGCGGCCTATCGCGACTTCATCGCGCGACTGGTGCAACTGATCGAGAGTTCGCCCGACGTGTCGCGTCCAGTTCCGGACGGAGCGGGTGATCTGCGCTGGCCCCCGGACGGTCTCGAGCTTGAGGTCCGCGCGACCCGCCGGGCTGGTGGCTCGCTCCTGCTGCGCCGGGCCGCGGTGCTGATCGCGACCGCGATCTCCTATTGCGTCCTTCGTTTCAACATCAAGGTTGGTTCATTTGTGCCGACCACCTATCTCCGTCAACTCCGGGACAATTCCGACTTTCGCAAGTACGACGATGCTCTGCGCATGGTGCTCGATTGCACCCCTGCGCTGGCGCGCGCCATCGAGGCGCGGCTTGCCACGGCTGCCAGCGCCGGCATCGTGCGCTACGGGATCCATCAACAAGACCGAGCCATGATGACCTGCTTTACGCCTTCGGCGTTTCGCAGCGACCATGTTCATTTCATTGACGGCGCGCTCGGCGGCTATGCGCTCGCGGCCAGCGCATTGAAGGGTGAGCACGCTGCAACCACGAAGAGCGGATAAGACGTCAGCCTGCGGCATCATTTGCCGTCGGTCGTTCGCTTGTAGATGTCGTCGAACCGCACGATATCGTCTTCGCCCAGGTAGCTGCCGACCTGGACCTCGATCAGCTCAAGCGGGATCTTCCCCGGGTTGGCAAGCCGGTGCACCGAACCGATCGGCACATAGACCGACTCATTCTCATGGATCGTGCGGACCTCGTCGTTGATCACGACCCGCGCGGTGCCCTTCACGACCACCCAGTGCTCGGCGCGGTGATGGTGTTTCTGGAGCGACAGCTGACCGCCCGGCTTCACCACGATGCGTTTCACCTGGTAGCGCGGACCGGCATCGACGCCCTGATAGTATCCCCACGGACGATGGATTCGCCGATGTTCGGTCGCTTCGCGGCGCCCGCCGGTCTTGAGCGTCGTAACGAGTTCCTTGATTTTTTCGGATTGGCTCTTGGGAACCACGAGCACCGCGTCCGACGTGGCAACCACCACCATGTCGTCTAGCCCGACCACCGCGGTGAGGATGGTTTCGTCGGAAAAGACCAAGCTGTTCTTGGTGTCGATCAATGCGGTCGGGCCGTCGACCGTATTACCTGACGCATCGCGATCGAGCTCCTTCCACAGCGCCCCCCAGCTTCCGATATCGGACCATCCGAAGTCGACTGGGAGCACGGCGGCATGCGTGGTGCGTTCCATGACCGCATAGTCGATCGATTTTTTCGGTGCGCGCAGGAACGCTTGTTCGGGCAGACGCAGAAAGTCGAGATCGTGCACGATCTCGTCGACCGATTGCCTGGCGGCGGCCAGCATCTGCGGCTCGAACTGGGATAGTTCGTCCAGCATCCGGTCGGCGCGGAACATGAAATTGCCGCTGTTCCAAAGAAATCCTTCGGCGACGTAGCGCGCTGCCGCAGCCTGGTCTGGCTTCTCCACAAAGGCTTCGACGATATGTGCGGCCGAGCCGGCGACTTTTACGCCGGGCCGGATGTAACCATAACTCGTCGCCGGCGCGTCGGGATGCACGCCGAACGTCACCAGATAGCCGGCCATCGCCGGCTTGAGCGCCTCCTGACAGGCTCGGCGAAACTCTTCGCTGTCGCGCACGACGTGGTCGGCCGCCAGCACCAGCAGCAGGCTTTCGCGATCGCGCCGGTTCGCAAATTCGGCCGCGACCGCGATGGCTGGGCCGGAGTCGCGGCCCGCTGGTTCGAGCACGATATCGGCACTGGCGCCCGCGCGTTGGGTCTGGTCGGCGACCGTAAAGCGAAACTCCACGTTGGTCACCACGATCGGCCGGCCAAAAATATCGGTGTCGGCGACACGGGCCAAAACCTGCTGGAACGTCGAGGCGCCGCCAGCAAGCGGGATGAATTGTTTCGGCTGGCTCTCGCGCGACAGCGGCCATAGCCTGGTGCCGGTGCCGCCGCAGATAATGACCGGCGTGATCAAGCAGGACGTCATTTGACCTCAGTCAATGTGGTGGCGCGGGCGCGGTGATTGCCTTTTACCCTAGTCGACGCACCTGCGAAATCCACCGCAGCCCGATACCCGGATCGTTTGGTATTCGATCTGCAAACGAACTTGGCGGCTGCTCGTGCGTTGGTATTTGGAGCGCAATACGACTAAATTGTCATAAATTGCTGATTGGTGCAGTGGAGGATGCCACAATGGCGAAAACGAACGGACGGCGCGGCGTGAGCGATGCGGCGCACGACGTGCAGCAGGACTTGCAAGCGTTGCGCGAAGATCTGGGCGCGCTCGCCGATGAAGTCAGCGGCCTGATGAGCTCGACCGGCAATCAGGCGCTTGATGATGTGAAGGATCGCGTGCGCCGTATTCGATCCGGCCTCGATGACGTGATGTCGAGCGCGAGCAGCCGCGGCCGCGACGTGCTGCACGACGCGGGCGAGAACCTCAGCGCCGCGCTCGAGGAACACATCAAGGAGCGACCGCTCACCACGCTGGCGCTGGCCGTCGGCCTCGGGTTCATCCTGGGCGCGAGCTGGCGCAAATAGTCGGGCGAAGATCGACCTGTTTTTTGAGGATTGCGAACCCGGACGGGGAGGTACGTGAGCAATTTGCTGCGCGAGGTGACCAGCCGGTTTGACCGCACGTTGAAGTCGATGATCTATGCGGCAGCCGCTGGCGCCGCTGCGGTCGCGTCGCTGTTCTTCTTCACTCTGGCGGCGTTCCTGTTCCTGCAAGTTCAATACGGCACGATGTACGCCACACTGGTCATGGGTGTGGCCTACGCGGTGCTGGCGCTTGCCGCGTTGCTGGTTGTCCTTATCATCGGCCGCAGGAAGACGCCGCCGCCGTCCGCCGCGCCAAAGTCGCCGGCTTGGTGGCAGGACCCGATCGTGATCACGTCCGCCCTGCAGGTCGCGCGTTCGCTCGGGCCGCGCACCATCGTCACGCTCGTGGCGATCGGCGCTGTTGCGGCCGGCGTTCTGCTCGCGAGTACGAAGGAAGCGGATGAGAAACCACCTGAGAAAGACTAAGCCGCGGATGGTGTGCCTGCCCTTGCCCGGGCTTGCGCGCACGTGCGAAAATCGACGCAACACAACAAGACGAAACGGCCGGACACGGCCGGAACGCGCTTGCGGGAGCGTCGCGTATGCAAGAGCAAGCTGGGGCAACGCGTCAGTCGGCGGCGGGCGTGTTGCACGGTCGCAAGATCATCGACCAGATCAAGACAAGTGGCATCGAGTTCATCCCCTGTCTGCCTGATATCCACACCAGCGAAGGTCTGCTGCGCCCGCTTTGGCGCGAGCCCGGTCTGCGGATGATCCGGGTGTGCAAAGAGGATGAAGGGGTCGGGATCTGCGCGGGCCTGTCTTACTGCGACAAGCGCGCCCTGCTGCTCATGCAGTACACGGGACTGCTCGATTCGATCAACGCGGTCCGCGCGGTCGGCGTCGAATATGGGCTGCCGATCTGCATGATGGTTGGATTGCTCAACAAGGAGCCCGGCGTGGCGCCCGTCCAATCAAAGTCCTACGGCGTGCGCATCGTCGGTCCGATCCTCGACGCCATGGGGGTCGCGCACCACGTGATCGAAACCGATGCCGACGTCGGCGTGATCAGACCGGCGATCGACGACGCGTATGGGAACGGACATCCGGTGGTTTTATTTGTCGGCGGGAACGCGCTGCCATGACGATGCAACGCGATCAAGCCTTGCGCGTACTGGCGCGCCACGTGACCGACGACATTGTGGTGGCAGTCTACACGACGGCGTTCGACTGGATTGCGATCCGCAGTAGTCCGCTCAACTACATCGCGACCGGCGCCATGGGGCTCGGATCTTCGCATGCGCTCGGATTGGCGCTTGGTCGTCCTGACAAGCGCGTCCTGGTGCTCGACGGCGACGGCAGTCTACTGATGAATCTCGGAACGCTGGTAACGATCGCCGAGGTTGCGCCCATGAACCTCATCCACTTCGTATTCGAAAACGGGACCTATGAGGCCAATGGGTCGCACCGGACGCCGGCGCGCAATCACGTGGATTTCTCCGCCTTGGCAGTCGCTGCGGGGTATCGCGGCTGCCACACGTTCGATGACCTGGTGACGTTTGCGAACGAGATCGGCTCCGTGCTAGGCGAGCCCGGTCCGGTCTTTATCACCATGAAAGTCGAGCCGGGCGCGTCGCCGAAGTTCGACTACGAACACATGCACAGCGCGCGCGTACGCGAAGAGTTCAAGGCCGCATTGGCCAGTCTGGCCTGAGCTTGCGTGGCAGCATCACCCGGAGAATTGCATGACGCCGATCAAATCGCTTTTGCTGGCGGCGGCACTCGCCCTGGCCACTGGCGCAGCCAATGCGCAGAGCGCGGCCGATTATCCGTCCGCTCCGGTCAAGATGATCATTCCGTTCGCGCCCGGCGGTGCGACCGACGTCGTTGCGCGCATCTTCGTGGACATTCTGTCGGCACGCTGGGGCGGCAAGTCGATCGTGATCGAGAACCGGCCCGGCGCCGGAACGGTGATCGGAAGCAATGCGATCGCCAAGGCGCTGCCCGATGGTTACACAATCGGCATGGTGGTCGGCTCTTTCATGACCAACGCGGCGGTCAGTCAGAATCTACCGTACGACAGCGTCAAGGACTTCACCCCGCTGGGCATGGTGGCGATGCAGCCGATGGCGCTCGTCGCCAACAAGAATTTCCCGGCCAACACCGTCCCCGAGCTCATCGCATTGGCCCGGCAGAGCCCTGACGGACTGCAGTTCACGTCGCCCGGCCCGCGCAGCTCGGGTCATCTGACCGGCGAACAGCTCGCGCTGCGGACCGGGGTCAAACTTCAGCACATCTCCTACAGCGGGGGAGCCCCCGCGCTGACTGACGTCATGGCCAACCGGGTGCCGTTGCTGTTCGACGTCTGGCATTCCGCCAAGCGTTATGTCGTCACCGGCGACCTCAAGTTGATCGCCGGTATCGGCGCCGAGCGTCTGCCGGATGCGCCCGACGTTCCGACCTTGGCCGAGACCTATCCAGGCTTCGACGTGGTGGCGAGCCAGGCGATCTTCGGACCGGCCAACATGCCAAAACCGATCGTCGACAAGCTCGCCGGCGATATTCGCGCGGTTGTGTTGTCCCCGAAATTTGCCGAAAGGACCAAGAATCTCGGGATCGATCCCAGGCCGATGACGCCCGAGGAACTCGGTGCCTGGGTCCAAAGCGAGATCGCGCGCTGGCGCGGAATCGCCGAGGCCGCCAATCTCAAGGTCGAGTGATTACGCGGCCTTTACCGCTGCTGGCGCCGAACATAATCGCTTGATTGCTTCGATCATGGCGGACGGATTCGCAACGCCCTTACCGGCGATGTCGAACGCGCTGCCATGCGCCACCGATGAGAACAAGATCGGCGTGCCAATGGTGAGCCCAGCCGTCGCATTGTGCGCCAAAAGCTTGGCGGTGATGTGCCCTTGGTCGTGCAGCATCACGATATAAGCGTCGCAGCCCTTTTTGTGAAACATGGTGTCGGCGCCGAACGGTCCCGATACATCGACGCCTTTGCGCGCTGCCTCGCCGATCGCCGGCGAGATGATCTCGATCTCCTCGCGACCGAACAGCCCACCTTCGCCGGCGTGCGGGTTGAGCCCGCTTATATAGATTTTCGGCGACGCGACCCCGAGCTGGCGCAACGCCGTATCGGTTGCCGCGATCACCCGGGCGACGCGCTCGCGCGTGATCAGTGCCACCGCCTGCGCGACACCGACGTGCAGCGTCGTGTGCACGATACGTGTGTCGCCGAAACACAGCATCAGAAACACGTCGTTCTTGTCGGTGCCGGTCTCGCGCGCCACGAAACTGGGATAGCCGTCGAACTCGATCCCGGCGGCGGCGATCGATGTTTCGTTCTGCGGCGCGGCGACGACCGCATCCACGTCGCCCGCAAGTGCCGCGCGCACCGCGCGGCGTGCACTTGCCAACGACGCCCGCCCGAATGCCGCGCCGTTCTGGCCGAACACAAAGTTTTTGATTTCCGGCATCGGCACGTCAAGCACCGCGAGGCCGGGCTCGGCGGCGTCCTTGAGGTCGCGGATGGGAACCAGCTTGGCGCTGATCTCGGCAGCCTGGGCATGGCGCACGATCACGTTGGCATCGCCGACCACGATCGGTTGGCAAATCGCCTGTACGGCGGGGTCAAGAGCCGCCTTCAGGCTGATTTCCGGGCCGATGCCGGCCGGGTCTCCGGTCGCGATGGCAACTCGCGGTCGGGCCTTTGACATTTCGTGCTCCGCCACGTTTGATCACGTGCCAAAATGACATAAGACATCCGAGAGAGCGTGTGAAGTTACTTGCGACAATCATCGCGTTGCTGTTCTCCGCAGCGGTGTCCGCTGCGAACGCCGAGGACTGGCCGGCCCGGCCGGTGCGCATCATTGCGCCGTTTGCGCCGGGGGGAACCGCCGATATGCTCGGCCGGATCGCCGCTGAGCACCTGTCCGAATCGTTCAAGCAGCAATTCTTTGTCGAGAATCGCGCCGGCGCCGGCGGGGTCACAGCCTCGCTCGCGGTCGCGCGCATGGATCCGGACGGCTACAACTTCGTGGTTTCGGGCATTGCGACCCACGCCATTGCGCCGATCATCAATCCGAACACCGGCTACGACCCGGTCAACGATTTTACCCATGTGGCCTACTTCGGCGGTCCGCCGATCGTATTCATCGTGCCGACCGCGCTCGGGGTGAAGTCGCTGTCGGAACTCGTCAACTACGCCAAGACGCGCAACGAGACGCTCACGTTCGCGTCGCCGGGGACCGGCACAAGCGGTCATCTGGTGGCCGAATATTTTGCCCAGAAGAGCGGCATCAGGATCGAACACGTTCCTTACCGTGGCGCAGCGCCCGGTGTGCTGGACGTGGTTGCTGGTCACTTGCGCTTCGGGTCGATGACCTGGACGACGGCCGCGGGTCAGATCGCGGCCGGCACAGTGGTTCCGCTGGCGGTGAGTGCGCCGGCGCGGCTTGCGGATTTCCCAGCGATTCCGACCTTCAAGGAAGCAGGCTACCCCGATCTGGTGAGCACGACCTGGTTCGCGCTGTCGGGGCCGGCGGGGGTGCCCAAGGATATTGTCGGAAAGATCAACGGTGAGGTGATCAAGGCGTTGGCGAAGCCGGACGTTCAGGCCCGGCTCAAGGTCGAGCAGGTATTGACGGAGCCGCTGACGCCCGAGGAGCTCACTCAATTCGTGGCAGCCGAGTTTGCGCGTTGGCGGCCGGTGGCGGAGCAGATTCAACTCAAGGCGAACTAGTGTCGTGTAAGGCGGCGCAGTTGCAACGCGAAGCCCACTATCGCTTCCTGATCCGGAACACGATTGCGTCAGCGCTGCGCGAAGTGTCTTCGATTGAATCGCCGGTTTCGCGAATGAGATTGGGAATATCGATTTCGACCAAAGGGTCGGTGCACTCGACGGTCAGGAGGTCGCCGGCGTGAAGCTTGGACAGCGCCTTGCGGGTACGCAGCGCCGGCAGTGGGCATTTGAGCCCGCGCAGATTGATGGTCGTGTCGGTCATCGCGCCTCGCTATCATCCTCGACCGGCGTCATCAATCAGTCCGTGCGGCTTGACCCCACCCGCATCGGCTCGCCACATATGGTTATGGACGACGTTCGCCCTCCGACCCAGCGGATCGAGCGGCTCACGCCGCTCGCGGATGTGCTGACCCGCCTCGACGCTCTGTTGACGCCGATTGCGGCGACCGAACTGAGCGTGCATGACGCCCTCGGCCGCGTGCTTGCCGCCGACGTCCATGCCGGCCCGCATCCTCCGCTGGCACTGGCGCTGCGCGACGGTTTTGCGGTTCGATCGGAGGAAACAGGCGACGCGGGTTCCTACGCGCCGGCGCCGCTGTCGCTCGCGATGAGGGTTGAGGTCGGCACGCCGCTCCCGGCCGGCGCGGATGCGATAGCACCTCTCGATGCGGTCGACGATCGCGGAGATCCGGCCCAAGCCCTGGCGCCCGTTGCGCCGGGCGAGGGCGTCCTTGCGCAAGGACAGGATGTCAATCCGGGTGAACCGCTGCTGCGCGCCGGCACGCTGTTGCGACACCTCGATCTGGCGTCTCTCGCTGCGCTTGGTGTGGCGCGGTTGTCGGTTCGCCAGCCAACAGTGCGTGTCGTCAGGGTGAGACAGGATCAGGTTGCGCAGGCGATCGCTTCAATGCTGATCAGCTCGATCGCAGTCGGCGCGCACGTTCAAGTATCAGAAGGCTTGACTGATGCGACGTGGCGCCCGCATACCGATTTGATCGTTGTGATCGGCGGCAGCGGCGGCGGCGAACGCGACGACAGCGTCCACGCGCTCGCGCGTGTCGGCAAGGTCATCGTCCATGGGGTCGGCTTGAGCCCTGGGGACACAACGGCATTCGGTTTGGTCGGTGCAGTGCCGGTGCTGGTTGTGCCGGGCCGGCTCGATTCAGCGCTTGCCGCCTGGCAGGTCATCGGCACGCGCATTCTGTGTCGTCTCGCCATGCGCACCGACGTGCCTCCGGCGAACGCGGCGCGGCTCGCAAAAAAGATCGCCTCGACCGTCGGCCTCGCTGAGTTTGTTCCGGTGCGGGCCGAAGGCGACGTTGTTACGCCGCTGGCGTCGGGTTATCTGCCATGGCGTGCGCTTGCGCAGGCGACCGGTTACGTCCTGGTGCCGGCGCAGAGCGAGGGCTTTTCGGCTGGCGCGATCGTACCCGTGGTGACGCTGTGAGTACCGTCAGCGGCATTCGCGCCGCCGCGGCCGATGTGCTGGCTGCTGTGCGTGCAGCGGCGCGCCAGGAACAATTTCTCGAAGTAGTGTCGCCCGAAGAGGCGCGCCTGCGCTTTGCAGCTCACGTTGATTTTACGCCACAGGCGAGCGAGAGCGTCACGCTCGCGGCCGCGCTCGGGCGCGTCCTCGTGGCGGACGTGACCGCACCGATCGACGTGCCGCCATTTGATCGCTCCGGCGTTGATGGTTTTGCAGTGCGGGCCGCCGATACGCTGGCGGCAAGTGAGGGTGCGCCGCGCCGGCTGACGCTCAACGCCGAAGTGATCGCCTGCGGCACGGCACCGCGAACCCAAGTGCGGCCCGGCACCGCCACCGCGATCGCAACCGGCGGCATGATCCCGCGCGGCGCAAACGCGGTCGTGATGATCGAGCACACCGAACTGATCGAAACCGCGCAAGGTCCGGCGATCGACGTCCGGCGCGCCGCCGCGCCTGGACAGTTCGTCGGCTTTGCCGGAACCGACATCGCGCGCGGCGAGACAGTGCTGCGCAGAGGCACGCAGCTCACCTCGCGCGAGATCGGCATGCTGGCGGCCTGTGGGCTTGGCCCGGTCGAGGTGGTGCGCCGTCCCAAGGTCGCCGTTTTGGGAACGGGCGATGAACTGGTGCAACCAGGCGAAAGTCTGCGCCCGGGCGCCGTCTATGATTCGAACAGTGCGATCATCGCCGCCGCGGTCGCTGAAGCGGGCGGCGAGCCGGTCGCGTTCGGGGCCTATCCCGATGACGAACCGGCGCTCGCCGCCGCACTGCGGCGCGCGCTCGCGACCTGCGATATCGTGCTGTTGTCCGGCGGCACCTCCAAGGGCGCCGGCGATCTTTCCTACCGAATCGTCTCGCGGCTGGCGCACGTTCTCGTGCACGGTGTCGCGCTCAAGCCGGGAAAGCCGCTCTGCCTCGCGGTCGAAAGCGACGCCAACACACAATTCGGCAAGCCGATCGCCGTGTTGCCGGGCTTCCCGACTTCCGCGATCTTCACGTTCCATGCCTTCATTGCGCCGCTCATCCGCGCCCGCGCCGGTCTGCCGAAGGAAGCAGTGCAGAGCATGAGCGCCAGGGTTCCGGTTCGCGTTGCCTCGGAGCTCGGCCGTCAGGAATTCGTGCTGGTCGCGCTGACTCCGGGGGATGACGGCCTGACGGCGTTCCCGACCGGCAAGGGGTCGGGCTCGGTCACGGCGTTTTCGCAGGCCGACGGATTTCTTGCGATTGACGCGCTCGCGACCGCGCTCGAGGCGGGGTCCATCGCTGACGTGACGCTGATCGGCGCGCAGGCACGGCTGCCCGATCTCGTCATCATGGGGAGCCATTGCGTCGCGCTTGACGTAGTGCTGTCGCAGCTCGCCCAGCAGGGGATTGCCTCGCGCACCATCGCGGTCGGCAGCATGGGCGGCGTCGCCGCGATTGGGCGCGGCGAATGCGACATTGCGCCGGTACATCTGCTCGATCCGGCGGGCGAGCAATATAATGTGCATCTCATCAAACCCGGCGTCACGCTGGTACGCGGCTGGGAGCGCATGCAAGGCTTTGTGTTTCGAGCGGACGACGCGCGCTTCGCCGGCAAGACGGCCGATGCCGCATTGCAGGCAGCGCTTGCTGATCCGACCTGCCTGATGATCAACCGCAACGCCGGCGCGGGCACCCGCATTCTGATTGATCGCTTGCTCGCGGGGGCGCGGCCGCCTGGTTATGCCAATCAGCCGCGCTCGCACAACGCGGTCGCCGCCGCGGTGGCACAGAATCGTGCGGATTGGGGCATCGCGATTGCGACGGTCGCCAAGATGTACGGGCTGGGATTCCTGCCGATCGCGCCCGAGCATTACGATTTCCTGCTTGCCGAGAACCGTCGGGATCGTCCGGCGGTGCAAGCCTTCCTCTCCGCGCTGCGCTCACCGGATGTGCGCGCCCGGATCGTGGCGCTCGGCATGCGGCCGAGCGACGAGGTCACATGAGGTGGCGGCGGCTGGCGCTGGCGTTGTTGCTCGCACTCGGCCCTGGCGCCGCGCACGCGCAGATGCGAGGTCATGGCGGGCCGGTGCGCGCGCTTGCGGTCTCGCCCGATGGCAGGCGTGCCGTCTCCGGCGGCTTTGACACAACCATCATCCGCTGGTCCCTGGTCACCGACGCCGCCGAGCAGGTGCTGCGCTTTCATGAAGGCGCCGTGAACGCGGTGGTTTTGCTGCGCGACGGCGCAATCGCCAGCGCCGGAGAGGATCGCCGCATCGCGATCTGGCCGGTTGGGGCTGATCGGCCGGCGAAGGTTCTCGAGCGTCATGAAGCCCCGATCGCTGGTCTCGCGGTATCGCCCGATGGCAACCAGCTCGCCTCCGCGTCCTGGGATCATACCGTGCGCCTCTGGCCGGTTGCGGATGGCGAGCCGCGGGTGCTGCGCGGCCATCAGGACAACGTCAACGGCGTCGCGTTCCTGCCGGATGGGCGCGTGGTCAGCGCCGGCTACGACGCGACGCTGCGGATCTGGCCGTCTGGAGATGGCTCACCGCTCATCGTGACGTTGCCGTCGCCGCTCAACGCCGTGGCGAGCGCTCCCGACGACGACATCATTACAGCCGGCGCGGACGGAAAGGTCTATGTGGTCGGCCCTAACGGCGAGCTGCGTGACGCGGTCGGGGCGCAACCAACACCGATCATTGCGCTCGCGGTATCGGATGATGGTGCGTTGATTGCCGCCGCTGGCATCCGCGGATCGGTTGCCATCGTGGATCGCCGCACGCGCACCCTCTTGCGTACGCTTGTTGGGCCCGGTCTCCCGGTCTGGTCGGTTGCGTTTCTGCCTGGCGGTCAGACGCTCCTCACCGGCGGAACCGATCGCGTGATCCGGCGCTGGAACGCATCAACAGGCGATCCCATCGGCTCGGTCGCGCTCGGCGGCGCCGACGACCCGCTCGCCACCTATGCGGGCGATCATGGCGCCGAGGTGTTTCGCGCCTGCGTCGCCTGCCACACGCTCAGCGCGGATGCTGGCAATCGCGCCGGGCCGACGCTTAAGGGTTTGTTCGGCCGCCGGATCGCCAGCCTGCCGGGCTACAACTACTCGGCGCCGCTGAAACAGCTCGACATCATCTGGACGCGGGAAACCGTGGCAAAGCTGTTCGAGCTCGGCCCTGCAACCTATACGCCCGGCACCAAGATGCCGGAGCAACGGATCAGTTCGGCCGAGGATCGCGAAGCGCTGGTGAAGTTTCTGGAGACGGCGACGAAGTAGGATCGAGTCGATCCTACTCCTTTTGTTCGTCGCGCTCGCGCAGATAATCGTCGGTGGTGCGCGGCCTCGGCCGCGCCGGCGCCCCGTAGGGATCGAACTGTTGCGTGCTGACGACGGCGACGCGGCAGTCATCGCACATCTTCAACAACTCGACGCGCGACTGCGAGCCCTGATACATCCAGTGCTTGCCTTCGAGCTTCGCTATGACACGATCGATCGAGCTTTTCACCCCGAACGGCTTGCCGCAGCGAACGCACGCAAACGGCTCTTCTTCCTTGAGGGTGCGCGCAATCGCCGTGGCGGCGCGGAAATCGAGCTGCGGGCGTAGCGTGATCACCTTCTCGGGGCAGGTCGCCTTGCAGAGCCCGCACTGCACGCAGGCATCCTCGGTGAAGCGCAACATGGGTCGCTCGGGGTTGTCCGAAAGCGCGCCGGTCGGGCAGGCCGAGACGCAGGCGAGGCAGAGCGTGCAACCCTGGACGTTGAGCTCGACGGCGCCGAACGGCGCGCCGTCCGAGAGGTCGATCACATCGACCGGCGCGGGCGCGACCCGCTGCAGCTCGCGCAGCGCAAGCCGCATGACGTCGCGCTTGCGGCCGACCGGACTGAAGCTTGCCGGCCGGGTGACCGAGGCGACTGGTGAGACGCTACGCAATTGCGCGCCAAGTTCGTCGGGGTCGTCGGTCTCGATCGTGATGACCCGATCAGACCCAACGCCAAGACCCGTGAGGATCTGCTCGGCCAACGCGACGGTCTGCCGCAAGCCCGCAATATCATGACGCGGACGCGCGCGTAGCAGCAATCGCACTGCGGATGCTCCGAACGCGATGGCGGCAGCGATCGCCTCGATCCCGACCTGCGTGACCTCGTTGATCGCGAGCGGCAGCACGTTGGCCGGCAGCCCGTCGCCATGGCGTGCGAGCGCTTCGATCATCGCGCCCCCGTGATCCTCATCGTGCAGCAGCACAACGGGATCCGTTCCGCCGGCTTCGCGATAGACCGACAGCAGCACGCGCAGCTTGCGCATCAGCGCATCCGCAGGCGGCAACGCGTAGGCGGCGGCACCGGTCGGGCAGGCGGCCGCGCATTGACCGCAGCCGGCGCACAGGTGCGGATCGATCTTCACCTGGTCGCCCGCGGGGGCGATTGCGCCTGCCGGGCAAAGATCGAGACAACGATGACAGCCGATAATGTTTGAGCGCGAATGCGCGCACAGATCGGCCGAGAACTCGATTGCGCGCGGCTTGTCGAACGTGCCAACCAGGTCGCGCGCCTTGAGTACCGCGCGAAGGACGGCGGCGGGATCGCGCGGGTCGGCCCGCACATAGCCCTCGCGCAGGTCGGGAGCTGTGAACAACGGCGGGTTTCCGGTCAGATCAAGCACGATGTCGCAACGGGACGTCGCGCCGTTCTTTGGCTCACCAAATTCGAACTCGGAACGTGAGCTCGGTAGCGGCGACGCATAATCGTCAACAACTAATTCGAAGGCGCCCAGATACCCTGTAGCTTGTCGGATCGTCCCTCTGACGATCGGGAAGATCGTGACTCGCGGCGGGGTCAGCCCGTCGGCGCGCGTCAACAGGACAGTCACGTCGAGGTGGTCGGCCAAAAGCTTGCCGGCTTCGATCGCGGCCTCGCCGCTGCCATAAATCAGTACGACGCCTTCGCTGCTGAGCTGGACAAACTCCGGTGCGGGCGCCGGCTCGGCCGCCGTTGCCAGCAGCGCCGCCATCTTGGGTCCGGAGGCCGCAGCACCTTTCGACCAGCCGGCCGTCTCGCGCACGTTGGCGAAGGTCACATCGGCGTCGCCTGCGACCTCGGTGAACAGCGGCGCTTCCTGGGTGCAGCCGACCGTGAGCGGTGCACCGGCCCCGACCTCCTTGCGGAAGCGGTTGAGTTCGGCCCGGCAAAGGTGACGCGCGGTCTCGACATTGGCCCGGCAAGCCCTGCGCACCCGTTCGGGGTCGAGCGGCATCGTGTCTTCGCACGAGCACAGAATGATCTTGCGCGGCTCGTCTGCCATGGAATCCGGTTATAATTGTTACAATTTAAAAGGACGAGACCGAGGAGACGAAATGCCGCCCGCCGGGGTGCTCGACCAAAGGCTCGATTTGCCGCCCGGCTTCCGGGAGGTCGCCCTGCGGGAGGCCGGGGATGCGTTCGCGCATGCGAAGGCGATCGCGGCCGAGGAGGGCGCCGGCACGGTGGTTCACGTTGGTCGCTTTGACCTTGCCGAATTCGCACTGGTGCTGGAGCCGGATGAGCCGCTGCGCACGGCGCGGCGGGCGCTTTATGCCGGGTCTGTGGCGCTGGGCGACGCACTTGCGGCGTTTGCACCGCCCGAGCGGCCGGTCGAGTTCGTCTGGCCGGACACCGTCCTGGTCGACGGCGGCCTTGTCGGCGGGGTGCGGCTCGCCTGGCCGCGGGGCGCGGCCGAGGACGCGGTCCCCGACTGGCTGGTGTTTGGCGTCATGATCCGCACCGTCGCAATGGGGGAAACGGAACCCGGCCTGCGTCCGATTAGCGCCGCGCTCGATGAGGAAGGCTTTGATGATGTCGGCGCCGGGCGCCTGGTGGAGAGTTTTGCGCGCCACTTCATGGTCGCACTCGACGCCTGGAGGGAGGCGGGCTTCGGCGTCGTGGCCAGAAACTACCTGGAGCGGCTTGCGCGCGAACCCGGCGTGCGGCGCGAGATTGACGACAACGGCGACCTGCTCATCCGGCGAACCCCAACGGCGCCGGCGGAGCGGCTGGCGTTGCTGCCCAAGCTGGCGCGGCCGGCGTGGTTCGATCCGGCACGTGGGGGACCGCGCGCGTGAAGCTCCTTCGCACCATCAGGCTCGATCCGTCCGACACGTTCGTTTTTGATCGCGCGGCCGAACCGGGCGAATGGGCGGTGTGCGGCACGTTCGCGTTCTGGGACACGGATCCGGGCACGCTGGAGGGCAAGGCGCGCGCGCAGTTCCGGGCGGGATTCCTTGGGCTTGAGACGCTCGGCTGGTCGACCCTGGTGCAGGTCGTGGAGGCGACGGAGGACGATCGTGCCGCCGAGGTCGAGACACTGGCGCGACAACTCTGCGATCATTTCGGCGCGCCGAACCTCGAACAAGCGCGTGCCGCGGCCGTGCAGGAGGTCGCATTCGCGGCGTCGCTCTGCGATCACCCGATCGACACACTCATCGCACTGCATCGCAGTGCCCAGGACGGCGAGATCCGTGAGCAGTTCCGGATCCTGCGCCCGCGCGGCGGGTCGAAACCGTTGCGCGCGTTCTCGTTCCTCGAAGTGGAAGACGAAACCGAGCCGGGTGAAACCGTCGACCTGATGAAACTCGTCGAGGGAGAGCGCAAATGAGAGACTTTTGGCTCTCGTGCGGGCATCACCTGCTTGATCGTCACGACGGCGGCGGCCTGGCGATCACCGACGAATTCCTCAAGCTCTATCTGGCGCGCCCGGAGCTCGCCCCGCCGCCCGATGCCTGCGTGGTGGAGCGCACCCTGCACGCCGCGCTGCTGGCGGACCCGCGCCGGCCCGTTCACGCAGCGGAGATCGCGGCGATCGCCGATGCCAACGCACGCGAGAATTATGAGTTGCTGGTTGCGTGGCGCGATCACCTGTTAAACCATCCAACGATCGAGGCGGCCTATCTGGCGTTGGTGCGTCAGGGCGCGGGCAAAACTCCGCCGCTGTTCCTTAATCAGTTGGTGCATGCGATCCTTCGCAATGCGCTAGACGGTTGCGACGATCCGTTCATCCTTAGGGCCGCCGAACTCCTGTTCCGGGCCCAGCGCGTGACCTCGCACGAGGGCGCGCTGCTCGCCGCCGACGAGGAACGCGTCACCGGTACGGCGCTCACCCCCATGTCGCCGCTTGTATCGATGCTCGGATTGGAGCGCGCGGTTGATGTTGATGTTATGAGCGAGGCCAACGCCGATGATTATTGGGAGCGCAACGATGCTTTTGATATGGCGCTCGACCTCACCGCTGGCCGCCGCGGCCTTGCGTCGCTCGGCCGCGTGCTCGAGCGCTTCATCACGCACTTGCTGGGGGTCGCCGTTGCAATCGAGCCGTTGATCGAGGCCAGCAATGCGCCCTTCACCTGGTACGTCGGACTGGACGCGGCCGGCACCAAGATCGGCGATGCCCTCTGGCATGGCGAAGCGCTCGACGAGGCGACGCGCGCCCGCATCGTCGGACTCTATCGGCTGACATTCGTTGATCCGGCGCTGGCAGAGCCGACGATCGGCGGCGATCCTGTGTACCTGATCATGGCGACGACGCCGGATCAGGTGTTGCGCGTTAAGCCGCAAAATCTCGTGGTCGGGCTTCCGATTCGGCGCCTGGAGGCGGTGTCGTGAGCCGCCCGTCGCCACTGCAGCGCTTGCCGGTGGGTGTCGTGGTCGAGCGGCGGCGCGCGCAAAGTTCGTGGGTCGATTTCGTTTGGCGGCCCGTGGCAGCCTTGTTCGGTACACCCGAAACGCAACCGTGGACGGTACTCGACCAAAATGCACAGGCGACGACATTTTACGCCGGTGCCGCAGAGGTCGCGCTGTTCGCGTCTGGAACCGGCCTCTACCGAGAGAATCTGGCCAGCGGCGAGCCTTCGTTGTGGGTCGTGTTGCGGCCGACCGGGGTTGATCCGCCGTTCGATTTGCTGGCGGTGACCGCCGACCCGAGCGAGGGGGAGGCCTTTACGCAGGCAGGCAACGATTTGGTCGAGCCCGTACCCATGCCGTTGCCGATGCGCGAGGCGCTTGAAGCGTTCGTGAGGCAGCACCACGTCGATACCGCGTTCGTCAAACGCCGGCGCGACGAGGCCGATCCGGAAGCGCTTGCGCGCCGTGCGCCGGCTTCGAAGAGTGACTCCGATGAATGAGCGCGAGGGATTTCTGCACCGCTGGTCGCGACGCAAGCGTGAGATCGCGCAGCCGTCGCCCGAACAGGTGCCGGATCGCGGGGCGGCCGAACTGCCCGTGCCGCCGGTCCCCGCGGACGCGACGCCGGTGACGGCGGGGGTGCCCGACGCGCTCACCGATCTCACGAAGCTCCCGCCGATCGAGTCCATTAGTGCCGCCACTGACATCCGGCCGTTCCTCGCGCCGGGCGTGCCGGTGGAATTGACCCGAGCGGCACTTCGTCGCGCCTGGACCGCCGATCCATCGATCCGCGACTTCGTCGGGCTGGCGGAGAACCAGTGGGACTTCACCACGCCGGGCGGGGCCCCCGGCTTCGGATCGCTTCCCGACACGGAAGAGGTCCGCCGGATGCTGGCGAAGGTCATCGGCGACAGTGAGCTTGAGCCGGCGAGGCCGGAATCCGCCGGTCAGGCGGACGCATCTGAGCCCGCACGTTCGGTCGCGGCGCTGTCCACGCCGATTGAGCCCGCGGACGAGACGCCTGCACGCGCCGGGTCTCTCGACGATGAGTCGATGGTGCACCGCAACGACAGCGATGCTGCGCCGCCGAACGAGGGTGCCGACGAGCACGCAGCGGCGCCGCGCCGCCACGGCAGCGCGCTGCCACGGTAAAACATCATTCCCACAGGTCCGATAGCCCGCGACTATAGGATCATTGACCCGTTCTAAACTATCGGCCTACCTTCACGGCAATCGCGATCGTTTGCACTGGGGCGAATCGCGAAAACGAGAACCGGATGAGGGAAACGGGTCTGAGGGAAGCGATCCGCGCTGCCGGCGGCGTTCGCGCGCTTGCGCAGAAAATCGGCATTTCCCAACCATCGGTGTCGAACTGGACACGTGTGCCCGCGGATCGCGTGCGCGCGGTAGAAGCGGTCACCGGCGTGCATCGCGCGGTGCTGCGCCCGGATTTGTTTGTCGAGGAGACGAGCGATCAGGACATCGACGGCGTCGATGCCGCGCGTGCGCAGGAATACGCGCTGCTGTCGGTGTTGCTGGCGCGCGCGCCCGATGCCGACTTGCTCGCGCGGCTTGCCCAGCTTCGCGGCGATCCAAGCCCGCTCGGACTGGCGCATGCGGCTCTCGCCGAGGCGGCCGCAGATGCGCAGGTCACGGACGTGGAGCGTGAGTTTTTCGACCTCTTCATCGGGATCGGGCGCGGCGAATTGCTGCCCTACGGATCCTATTATTTGACCGGTTTTCTACATGAGCGCCCGCTCGCGCGATTGCGCGAGTTTTTGGCGAAGGTCGGTATTGAGCGTGTCTCCGGGCAAGCCGAACCGGAAGATCACGCCGCCATCCTCTGCGAAATCATGGCGGAATTGGCAAGCGGCAGGTTCGATGCCGAGCCGGGCACCGACCAGGAACTTTTCGAAAAGCACATCGCGCCCTGGATGAGTCGGTTCTTCGCCGACCTCGAACGCACCGAACATGCCAACCTCTACCGGCGAATTGGAACCCTGGGACGGGTGTTTGTGGAGATAGAGAGCGAGGCCTTCGCGTTGCCGTCGTAACGGCGCCGAAGCTCACGGGAGACACGGCCATGAAACAGTCGAACAAGACGAGCGCCAAGGCGAAGTTGGGCCGCCGCGACGTGCTTCGCGCGTTGGGCGCCGGCGCCGCCGCCACGGCAGCCGCACCGATCGCAGGCGAGGCGCAGGCCGAGACCTGGAACGAGGCCGAAAAGCAGAAGGCCCGCTACCGCTTATCGGAGCACATCAAGGAATTCTACCGGGTCAACCGCTATCCGGGCTGAGGGAGGCAATCGTGCTGATCAAGCGCAAAGAACGGGACATTCGCCGCCGTCCGCTCGCGGACCAAGTGTCGGCACCGAATGGCAGTCTCGACCGCCGCGCATTCCTGCGCCGTTCCGGGCTCACCGTCGGCGGTGTCGCCGCCATTGGAACCCTGCGGCTCGGCTCCGTGCGCAAGGCCGAGGCTGGACCGCCGCCGCCTGCGGGTGCGCAAGTCACGATCCGCAAGAGCATCTGTACCCACTGCGCGGTCGGCTGCACCGTCACGGCCGAGGTCGCCAACGGCGTCTGGATCGGGCAGGAGCCGAGTTGGGACAGTCCGATCAATCGCGGCTCGCATTGCGCCAAGGGGGCGTCGGTACGCGAGTTGGTCCACAGCGAACGCCGCCTGCGTTATCCGATGAAGCTTGCGGGCGGCCAATGGACGCGGGTTTCCTGGGACCAGGCGATCAACGAGATCGGCGACAAGCTGCTCGATATCCGTGCCAAGTCCGGCCCCGATTCGGTCTACTGGCTGGGGTCGGCGAAATTCACCAACGAAGGTTCTTATCTGTTTCGCAAGTTCGGCGCCTTCTGGGGCACCAATAACACCGATCACCAGGCGCGCATCTGCCATTCGACCACCGTCACTGGAGTAGCCAATACGTGGGGCTACGGCGCGATGACCAACAGCTTCAACGATATCCGCAATTCCAGAACCATGATCATCATGGGTGGAAACCCCGCGGAAGCGCACCCGGTGTCATTGCAGCACATTCTCGAAGGCCAGGAGCTCAATCGGTCGAATCTGATCGTCATCGATCCGCGCATGACACGCACCGCCGCGCATGCCACCGAATACGTCCGTCTGCGGCCCGGCACCGATATCCCGGTGCTCTACGGCATGATGTGGCACATCGTAAAGAACGGCTGGGAGGACAAGGAATTCATCAGGCAACGCGTTTACGGGTTCGACGATGCCCGCAAGGAAATTGAGCGCTGGACGCCGCAAGAAGTCGAACGCGTCAGCGGCGTGCCGGGCGAACAGCTCAAGCGCGTCGCCCAGATGTTTGCGACGCAGAAGCCGGCGACCCTGATCTGGTGCATGGGCCAGACCCAGCACACGGTCGGCACCGCCAACGTGCGGGCGAGTTGCATGGCGCTGCTCCTCACCGGCAACGTCGGCAAATCCGGTACGGGCGCCAACATCTTCCGCGGCCATGACAACGTGCAGGGTGCGACCGATGTCGGCCTCGATATTGTGACGCTGCCGTTCTACTACGGCCTCGCCGAGGGCGCCTGGAAGCACTGGGGTCGCGTCTGGGAAGTCGACTACGAGTATCTACAGTCGCGCTTCGACACCAAGCAGATCATGGAAACGCCGGGGATCCCGCTCACGCGCTGGTTCGACGCCGTGCTGCTGCCGAAAGATCAGGTCGCCCAGAAGGACAATCTGCGGGCGATGTTCGTGCAGGGTCATGCCAGCAACTCAATCACGCGCATTCCGGAATCGATGAAAGCCCTGGAGAAGCTCGACCTGCTGGTCGTCGCCGATCCGCATCCCACTACATGGGCCTCGCTGGCGGTCCAAGCCGGCCGTAAGGAGAACATGTATCTGCTGCCGGCCTGCACCCAGTTCGAAGCGCGCGGATCGCGCGTTGCATCGAACCGCTCGCTGCAATGGGGTGAGCAGATCGTCAAGCCGATCTTCGAGACCAAGGACGATCTCGAGATCATGTACCGGATGGCGACGAAGCTGGGTTTCGCCGACCGAATGTTCAAGAACATCAAAGTCGAGAACAATCTGCCGGTCGCCGAGGACATATTGCGCGAGATGAACCGGGGCAGCTGGTCGACCGGTTATTGCGGGCAATCACCGGAGCGTCTCAAGCTTCACATGGCGAACCAGAAGGACTTCGAACTGGTCAGCATGCGGGCGCTGTCAGGTCCCGCCAAGGGCGACTACTACGGACTGCCGTGGCCCTGCTGGGGTTCACCCGAAGTCAAACATCCGGGGACGCCGCTCCTTTACAACACCAACCTGCACGTCATGGACGGCGGCGGAACTTTCCGCGCGCGCTTCGGCGTGGAGCGCAATGGCGTCACGCTGCTGGCCGAAGGGTCGTACTCGGTCGGCTCGGAAATTCAGGACGGCTATCCGGAGTTCACCTACGGCGTTCTCAAGAAGCTCGGCTGGGACAAGGATCTCACCGACGCCGAGACTGCGGTGATCACTAAGATAGGCGGCAATACCCCTGACGCGATTTCCTGGTCGACGGATCTCTCGGGCGGCATTCAGCGGGTCGCAATGAAGCACGGTTGCGTGCCATACGGGAACGCCAAGGGCCGCATGAACGCCTTTGGACTGCCGGATGCAATCCCGGTGCATCGCGAGCCGATCTACACGCCGCGCGTCGATCTCGTTTCGCAATACCCGACGCTTGCCGACGCCAAGCAGTTCCGCCTGCCGAACATCGGCTTCTCGGTCCAGAAGGCGGCGGTGGACAAGGGTATCGCCAAGGACTTCCCGCTCATTCTCTCGTCGGGTCGGTTGGTCGAATACGAAGGCGGCGGCGAAGAGACCCGCACGAATCCCTGGCTTGCTGAGTTGCAGCAGGACATGTTCGTCGAGATCAATCCGGCCGATGCAGCCGACCGCGGCATCAGAGACGGCGGCTGGGTCTGGGTGCTCGGTGCCGAGAACAGTTCGAGGGCTCGGGTCAAGGCCCTGGTCACACCGCGCGTCGGCAAGGGCGTCGCCTGGATGCCGTTCCACTTCGGCGGTTGGTTCCAGGGTCAGGATCTGCGCGGCAACTATCCAAAGGGCACCGATCCGATCGTGCTCGGCGAAAGCGCGAACACGATCACGACCTATGGGTACGATCCGGCAACCGGGATGCAGGAGCCGAAAGTTACTCTCTGCCAGATCAAGGCGGCTTAAGGAGGCGGGACCATGGCTCGGATGAAATTTCTCTGCGACGCCGACCGCTGCATCGAATGCAACGCCTGCGTCACCGCCTGCAAGAACGAGAACGAGGTACCGTGGGGCATCAATCGCCGGCGCGTCGTCACGCTCGACGACGGCAAACCGGGCGAACGCTCGGTGTCCATGGCATGTATGCACTGCACGGATGCCCCGTGCGCTGCCGTTTGCCCCGTGAACTGCTTCTTCACCACGGCCGACAGCGTGGTCCTGCACTCCAAGGACCTCTGCATCGGTTGCGGTTATTGCTTCTATGCGTGCCCGTTCGGCGCGCCGCAGTATCCGCGGCTCGGCAATTTCGGCACGCGCGGCAAAATGGACAAATGCACATACTGCGCCGGCGGCCCCGACGCGGCGAACACCGCGGAAAACTACGCCAAATACGGCACCGACCGGCTGATCGAGGGCAAGCTGCCGCTCTGCGCCGAAATGTGCTCGACCAAGTCGCTGCTCGCCGGTGACGGCGAGATCATCGCCCAGATCTACAAGGAGCGGGTGAGCAAGCGCGGCTATGGGTCGGGCGCCTGGGGCTGGCAGACGGCCTACCGCGAGACGATCGCGTCGTGACTCCGAGCGCGCGCTCTCCTTGCCGGGAGCGAAGGATGGAGAACGGGCCGGAAATCAGGGAGAGCCGCATGAGGAGCCACATCTCGCGCATTCATGTCGTAGCCGGCGCGCTGCTTTTGTTGTTGGTTGCGGCTCTCGCGTTCCCGGCGGCGGCCCAGCGGGTGGATCGCAATGCGGACGGGTCGGTCAACCCGACGGCCAGCGCCGTCAGCGAGCAAAAACTCCTGCAACAACTCAATCAGATCGACGGCCGCGTGTCGATCCCGGCGCAACGTGCCGGCGTCCTCATCCAGCCGGCCGGCCGGGAGTGGCGCGAGTTCCACGAGGTCACGCTGCGCATCATCGCGGCCGTTGCGATCCTCGGCATGCTGGTGCTGCTGGTGATCTTCTATCTCTGGCGCGGCATGGTCCGCATCGAGGGAGGCCGGTCCGGACGGTCGATCGTCCGTTTCAATGCGTTTGAGCGCGGCGTGCATTGGATGACTGCGACCTGCTTTGTCATCCTGGCGATTTCCGGGCTGAATATCACGTTCGGTCGGCCGCTGCTGTTGCCGTTACTCGGCCCCGACACGTTCACGGCCTGGTCGCAATGGGCCAAATACGCCCATAACTTTCTGAGTTTCCCGTTCACGCTTGGAGTCGTGCTGATCTTCCTGATGTGGATCGCCGCCAATATTCCGAATCGGATCGACTTTCGATGGCTCAGGGCCGGCGGCGGCATTGTTGGACATGAGCATCCCCCGGCGCAAAAGTTCAACGCCGGTCAGAAAGCGATTTATTGGATCGTCGTGGTGGGCGGCGGTATAACCGCGGCCACCGGTTATGTGCTGATGTTTCCGTTTTACGTGACGGACATTGCCGGAATGCAATCAGCCCAGATGTTGCACGCCGTCGTGGCCATGTTGTTCATCTCGGTCATGATCGCGCACATCTACATCGGCACGATCGGCATGGAAGGCGCGTTCGAGGCCATGGGTACCGGCGACGTCGACGTCAACTGGGCGAAGCAGCACCATTCACTCTGGCTCCAGGACGAGCAAGCCAGGGGTCAGGCGCGCGAGCCCGGCACGCGGCCCGCTGCCACGCCCGCGGAGTAAGCCGTCTCCACATCTCGCCGCAAGCCTGGAGGGGTTGCTGCGTAGCCGGGCCGGATCTGCCTCCGCACGCACATGCGATCCCTAGTCGCGAGAGGGAGAGGTAAAGCGGCCGCGCGGTCTGCTATATAGGCGGCATGCGTATCATCG
Source organism: Xanthobacteraceae bacterium (assembly GCA_051985675.1). GTDB lineage: Bacteria > Pseudomonadota > Alphaproteobacteria > Rhizobiales > Xanthobacteraceae > JAFAXD01. Next base: position 31,598 of record JBPYFJ010000071.1, read on the forward strand.
GTCTCGCCGGCTGGAGCGGCGCGGGCAAGACGACCCTGCTTGCCAAGGTTCTTCCCCTGATCGTGGCGCGCGGGCTCGCCGTGTCGACGCTCAAGCACGCGCACCATTCGTTCGATCTCGACCAGCCCGGCAAGGATTCCCATACCCACCGGATGGCAGGCGCCACCGAGGTTCTGATCGCGTCCGCCAACCGCTACGCCCTGATGCATGAGCTGCGCGGCGCGGCGGAGCCCTCGCTCTACGAGTTGCTGACAAAGCTCTCCCCGGTTGATCTCGTGGTGGTGGAAGGCTTCAAGGCCGCCCGCTACCGCAAGCTCGAGATCTTCCGTGTCGCGGTCGGCAAGCCCGCGCTGCATCCCGACGATCCGCTGATCGTCGGGATCATCAGCGATACGCCGTTTCCGAATAGCGGGCGCCCGCTGGTGGCGATCGACGATGCCGGGGCGGTCGCCGACCTCATGCTCGAACACGCCGAACCGATCGCGCAGGTCCTGGCGCGGGCCCCGACCTCGACGCAGCAGCGCAGGGCCTGATCGATGGCGCAACTCACCGACGATTGTTTCGCATTCGCGGGTCCGTTGCTCCCGATCGAGGACATGGAGCGGCTGATCGTTGAACGCGTTACCTGCGTCGCCGAGCGCGAAGGGGTCCCGCTGCGCGCGGCGCTCGGCCGCGTGCTCGCGGTAGACGTCATCGCTGCGGTCGACCTGCCGCCATTCGACAACTCGGCTGTCGACGGTTTTGCGGCGCGCAGCCAGGATCTCGATCCCAACGTCGAAACGAAACTCATCATCGTCGACCGGGTCGCAGCCGGGCATGCGCCCGGGCGCTCGCTCCGCGCGGGCGAAGCCACGCGCATTTTCACCGGCGCGCCGATGCCGGGCGGCGCCGATACTGTGTTCATGCAGGAGGACGTCCGCCGCGACGGCGACTTCGTGCTGCTGCCGCCCGGGCTCAAGCGTGGTGCCAACCGGCGGCTCGCAGGCGAGGACGTGCGCGCCGGCAGCGTCATCCTGCCGGCGGGGCGCCGGCTCGGCGCGCAGCATCTCGCGCTCGCGGCCGCGGTCGGGCTCACGCGGCTCACGGTGCGCCGGCGCGTGCGAGTTGCGATGTTCTCGACCGGCGATGAGATCGTCGAGCCCGGTTCGCAGCGCCCGCAGCAGGCGGTGTTTGATTCCAACCGCTATCTGCTCGACGGCCTGCTGGCTCGGCTCAGCACCGAGGTCACCGATCTCGGCATCCTGGCGGATACGCCCGACGCGCTCGCCCCTGCGCTGACATTGGCGGCCGCGGCGCACGATCTCGTCATCACCTCCGGCGGCGTTTCGACCGGCGAAGCCGATCACGTGCGCGAGGTGCTGGAGAAGATCGGCCGCCTGGTGTTTTGGCGCGTCGGTATCAAGCCGGGCCGTCCGGTCGCGATGGGGATCATTCCGGCCGGATCAAGCAACGCGGCCTTCATCGGGCTGCCGGGCAATCCGGCCGCGGTGTTTGTCACCTTTGCGCGGGTGGTGCGGCCGTTGCTGCTGCGGCTCGCGGGCGCCCTGCCGGAGCCGCTCGTGGCGCTGCCGGTGCGCGCGGCGTTCGGCTACAGCAAGCGGAAAGGCCGGCGCGAATACGTGCGGGTCACGCTGCGGCGCGCGGCCGACGGCGATGTGGAGGCTCACAAATATCCGAAGGACGGGGCCGGCATTATCACGTCGCTCACCGAGACCGATGGCCTGGTCGAGCTCGCCGAGGACACCACCACGATCGCGCCGGGCGCGACCGTCGGCTTTCTCTCCTACGCGGCGCTTACGAGTTGAGGCGCACCGCGCTGGTGCTGAACGCCTCCGACACCGGCTCCTGGATCGCGCGAAGAGCGTAGTAACCGGCGATCGCCAGCACGATTGCAACCGCACAGGCAGCCACAAAAGCGCGCATGTCTTGGCCTCCCAGAGTCTGATCCAGTCGAGGGATCACGGATCAACAGTAACATTTCTTGCGACTCGCCGCACCACGATCTGAACGCCAAATCGGTCGCGGTTCACGCCCGCGCATACTGCTGTGCAACATGATCGGCGGTCGCGGCGTCGGCGGGCGTGTTCACGTTGAAGAACGGATCGAACGGCTGGTCGGGCCAGGTGGCGAGCGCGACGCCGTGCCGCGCGGTCCAGATTTCGATCTTGCGCAGGCCCTCGATTGCGAGCGCGTCCCGCAGATCATCGCGCAGATCGACGCGCCACAGTCCGACCACCGGATGCCGCCAGTCGCCCGATTGCGCGCACGCGAGCGGCGTTGCCGCCGCGGCACGCGCCGCGTGGAGTCGGGTGACGAGATCGCGTGGCAGGAACGGGCAGTCGCCTGGCACGCTCGCGAGCCACTCGGTCCCGGGGGAGTGCGCTGCGGCCCAGTCGAGGCCGGCCAGGATGCCGGCGAGCGGGCCGGCGAAATCCGGAATGCTGTCGGAAACGACCGGCAGTCCGTAGCGCGCAAACCGTGCCGGGTCGCCGTTGGCGTTGAGCACGATGGTCTGACACGCGCCGCGCAGCCGCTCGAGCACGCGGTCGAGGATAGCAACGCCGCCGACTTTGATCAGCGCCTTGTCGCCGCCGCCCATGCGCCGCGCCAGTCCGCCTGCAAGGACGAGGCCGAGGGTTGCCGGCATAATCACCTGCGTCTCGGCCATCCACGCCTTTGCGTTCTAATCGTCATGCACCGCCGCCTTGCGCCGGTGCTTGGCGCTTTCCTCCTCGACATAGGCGAGGTCCTGGTCGAACACGATCCGGTTTTCTCCGGCGAGTGCGACAAAGCGCTTGCCGCGCGCGCGCCCGATCAGGGTGAGGTTCGCCTTGCGGGCAAGTTCGACCCCCCAGGCGGTGAAGCCCGAGCGCGAGATCAGGATCGGAATGCCCATGCGCACGCACTTGATCACCATCTCGGAGGTGAGCCGGCCGGTGGTGTAGAAGATCTTGTCGTCCGCCGGCACGCGATGGCGGAACATCCAGCCGGCGATCTTGTCGACCGCGTTGTGACGGCCGACGTCTTCCATGTAGACCAGCGGCTGGTCCTGCCGGGCGAGCACGCAGCCGTGGATCGCGCCCGCCTCCAGATAGAGCGACGGCGTAGTGTTGATTTTGTTGGTCAGCGCATAAAGCCATGACGTGCGCAGCTCGGCGTTCGGCAGCCGCGCCTCTTCGATCACCTCCATCAGGTCGCCGAACACGGTGCCTTGGGCGCAGCCCGACGTCTGCACCTTTTTCTTCAGCTTCTTCTCATAGTTGGTCGCGCGCTTGGTCCGCACTACGACGACGGATAGTTCCTCGTCGTAATCGACGCCGGTGACCTCGTCATCCAGACGGAGCATGTTCTGATTGAGCAGGTAGCCGAGCGCCAGGTAGTCCGGATAGTCGTTGATCGTCATCGCGGTGACGATCTCCTGCTTGTTGAGAAAGATCGTCAGTGCACGCTCGACCGTGACCGCGGTGGTGATCGGCGCGCCGGTCTGATCGACCCCCTTAACGCGCTCCGTGAGCCGCGGATCCTGCGGATCGGGGCGGATCAGATAATCGTCGCGCGGTATGCCCATGCCGAGCACAATGTGGGTTCAACCGTGTGTTTTCAAGGGGCGGCGGGCTTGTGGGTCGCGCCGCAGGAGGTCATGGAAGACTTGAAAAACCGCGCCGACGCCTTAATGACAAGGCCGCGCCGGAGGGATGGCCGAGTGGCTGAAGGCGCACGCTTGGAAAGCGTGTATACGGGAAACCGTATCGTGGGTTCGAATCCCACTCCCTCCGCCAATAGATACAATATCTATATGATTTTGTTGAGTTATTTTAACTAAGTATTCGAATGCCCTAATGAAT
>JBPYFJ010000072.1:0-35219 GCA_051985675.1 Xanthobacteraceae bacterium
CCGCCGAAGGTCGAGCCGTGCGAGCCGGGCGTGAACACGTCCATGACCTCGCGCGTAGCGACGAAGGCGGAGACCGGCAGCACGCCGCCGCCCAGCGCCTTGCCCAGGATCAGGCCGTCGGGGCGGATGCCCTCGTGCTGAAACGCGAACCAGGCGCCGGTGCGGCCGAGCCCGGACTGCACCTCGTCGAGGATGAGCAGCACGCGGTGCGCGTCGCAAAGCCGGCGCAGCCCGGCGACATAGCCTTTGGGCGGCACGATGACGCCGGCCTCGCCCTGGATCGGCTCGACCAGCACCGCCGCGGTGTCGGGCGTGATCGCGCGCGCGACCGCCTCGAGGTCGCCGAAGGCGACCGCGCGGAAGCCGGGCGTGAACGGGCCGAAGCCGTCGCGGTAATCAGGCTCGGTCGAGAACGAGGTGACGGTGGTGGTGCGGCCGTGGAAGTTGCCGGCGGCGACGATGATCTCGGCGCAATCGCGGGCGATGCCCTTGATGCGATAGCCCCAGCGGCGGGCAGCCTTGATCGCGGTCTCGACCGCCTCCGCGCCGGTGTTCATCGGCAGCGCGGCGTCGAGGCCGGTGAGCCGGCAGAGCTCTGCGAGGAACGGACCGAGGCGATCATTGTAGTAGGCGCGCGACGGCACCGCTAGCCGGTGCGCCTGCTCGGTCAAGGCGTTGAGGATGCGCGGATGCGCGTGACCATGGCTCGCCGCCGAGTAGGCGCTCATCATATCAATGTAGCGGCGGCCTGCGGTGTCAAAGAGATGCGCGCCCTGCCCGCGGGCGAGCACGACGGGAAGGGGATCGTAGTTGTTTGCGCTGAAGCGGCGCTCGGCCTCGATCGGATGCATGACACCCTCGCTGGCGAATCATATGGGGAATCATGAGTGAGTTTGCGCGGCCGTTGTGGCCGAAGTAGCTGTGGCGCGCAGCCAAGTCTGCTGTGGAAGGGCGGTGGAAGTTACCGAAACGGCTGCGGTTAAGAATCGTGGCGCAACTTGGAGACTGGCGTCACGATTCCACGATCCAGCCACGCTGGGTCACGAGCCGGGCGGCCGCGAGGCCGAGCGCCATGGCTCCGACAACGAATGCTCCCAACGTCGCGGCCTGAAGCGCGGCCAACACGTCGCCGCGATCGAGCAGTACGACGGTCTCGAACGCGTAGGTGCCCGGCACCATGATGATAATGCCCGGCACGGTCAGCCCAATGCGCGGCTCGCGCAGCCAGGGTCGCGCCACAGTCGCCAGCAAGCCGACTGTGAGTGCGCCAAGGAAGGTTGCGAGCGCGAGCTGCAGCCCCGCATCGTAAAGCGTGAGGCGAAGGTCGTTGCCAAGGAACGCCAGGCAGCCGACGGTGAGTACGGTGCGGTGGGTGCTGTTATAGAGGATCGCAAACCCGCAGCCGCCGGCGAAGCTCGCGAGTGCGCGCAACCCCAGCAACGGCAGTTCACCGAATTGCGGCGGCGGGGGCGGTGTCGTGCTGAGGCCTGCGGCGGCTGCGACCAGGCAGAGCCCAAAGGCCGCGGCGATGAGCACCATCAGGGCGTAGGTGAGGCGCGTGATGCCGGCGACCGTCTGGTGCTGCAGGAGGTCGAGCAGGCCGGCAATCAGCGGAAAGCCCGGCACCAGGAACAGGGCGGACGAGATGAATCCGGCGGCATGCGGCGACACCGGCAGGCCGGCGCCTGCCAGCCCGTGCGCAATCAGCACATATGCGCCGGAGGCAACCGCCGCGCACAGCGCTGTGACGGCGTATTGATTATATCGATACCGGAACAGCAGCGACCGCAAACTCTGGCCGACGGCACCGCCGATGAAGGCGGAGACGATTTCGGACGGGCCCGCCGCTGTTGAGGAACGAGAACGCCCCCGAGGCGGCGCCGACCGCCGCGGCGGTGACGGCGAACGAGTAGAACGGCGGTTCTGCTTCGATGGCCTTGAGCTTGGCCGCAAGCTCCGCCGCGGTCAGGCCCGGTCGTGCTTCGCGGGCAAGGCGCTCAAGCAAGCCGAGACGGCTGGCGTTGATGCCGAGCGGCGCGATCTCGCTCGCGAGCGTGACGTGCGCGCCGCCGCGCCGTGCGGTCGCCGTCATGCCGCCGCCGATCGCAATGTGAACCGCGAGTGCGTCGATCCCCATGGCACTCGCAAGGGCACGCATCCACTGGCGTACCCGAAAGGCGGCGTTGCCGGCGCGCAGCATCGATGCGCCGAAGCGCATCAGTGTTTCCAACGCCTGCGCCAGGGCCGCGGGGTCAGCGCCCTGGTCGGCATGCGGCGCTGCCGCTGGCGCGCTGCGCACAGGGTCGGTCAAACATTCTCCAGGTGCAGCACGGAAGCGGTTTCGGCGCGGATGCGCCGCTGCAGCGCGGCGTCGTCGATCAACGATTCGCCATAGGAGGGTATCATCTCCTTCAGCTTGGGAAGCCAGCGGTTCGCGGTCAGCTGATCCTTGAAGCATTTCTCCAACACGCCGATTGCGATGAACACCGCGGTCGACGCGCCGGGCGAGGCTCCGAGCAACGCAACGATCGAGCGATCAGCCGCCGCAACGAGCTCCGTGCCGAACTCGAGAAACCCGCCGCGTTGCGGATCGGGCTTGATGATCTGGACGCGCTGTCCGGCGACTTCGAGTTGCCACTCGGGTTCCTTGGCGCGCGGATAGTACTCCTTCAGCGCTGCAAAACGCTGATGGTGCGTCAGCAGCACCTGGCTGATCAGATATTTGGTCAAATCGAAATTGTCGCGCGCGACCGCCAACAGCGCTCCGATATTGGCCAGCCGGATCGACTCGAACAAATCCATCAGCGAGCCGTACTTGAGGAATTTAGTGGAAAAACCCGCAAACGGGCCGAACAAGATCGAGTGCTTGCCGCCGATGACGCGCGTGTCGAGATGCGGTACCGACATCGGCGGCGAGCCCACCGCGGCCTTGCCGTAGACCTTCGCGTGATGGCGCCTGTTGACCTCCGGATTATCGCAGCGCAGCCAGATGCCGCTGACCGGAAATCCGCCATAGCCTTTCCCCTCCGGAATTTCGGATTTCTGCAGCAGCGGCAGCGCACCGCCGCCGGCCCCGAGATAGACGAACTTGGCGGTGGTGGAGTCCGTCCCGCCGTTGCGCCGGTTTTTCATGTCAATGCGCCAGCGCCCGCCCGGCTCGCGCCTAAGGCCGGTGACCTGATGTCCGTAGTGGACGGTGAAGCCCGATAGCCCCGCGAGATGGCCGACGAGGGTGCGGGTGAGGGAGCCGTAGTCGCAGTCGGCACCCGTCACGATCCGCGTCGCGGCGATTTGCTGGTCAGCGGTGCGGCCCTCCATCACCAGCGGGACCCATTCGGCGAGCTTGTTCCTATCCTCGGTATATTCCATGCCGTGATAGCAATGGTGCGCGCTCATCGCGGCGAAGCGTTTCTTCAGAAACGCGACGTTCTCGGGCCCGTGCACAAAGCTCATGTGCGGCACGGGATGGATGAACGATTGCGGATCGGCGATCGCGCCCTTCTTCACCAGATAGGACCAGAACTGGCGCGACAGATCGAACTCGACGTTGACTTCGAGCGCCTTGGAAATATCGATCGTGCCGTCGGCACGCTCTGGCGTGTAGTTGAGCTCGCAATTCGCAGCGTGGCCGGTGCCGGCGTTGTTCCAGGCATCCGAACTCTCGAGTGCCGCGCCGTCGAGCGTTTCGATCATCGTGATGTTGAGCGACGGCTCGAGCTCTTTGAGAAAAACTCCGAGGGTAGCGCTCATGATGCCGGCGCCGACGAGAACGACATCCGGTTCGCCGGCGGTCTGATGTGGCGTCATGGCTGGCTCCGATCAGGGGCGCCACTCTGGCACGCGCGCGCCGCGAAGGAAACGCCTATGACCCTTCGGCTTTGTCTGATTGGCCGAGCAGCAGCGCCACCGGGTACCCGGCGAACCGGCGCACGGGGCGCAGCGCGATGTGGCTAACGATGCGCGCAATTCCGAGCTCGGGATCGTCGATCAATGCGCTGGTCAGCGCTTCATAGCGCGCGATGTCAGTACAAACGAACCGTGCCAGATAGTCGATGTCGCCGGTGACCTGCCAGCACTCGGTCAACTCCTCGATGGCGGCGACTGCATGCTCGACGCGGTCCTGGCGACCATGCTTTTCCAGGGTAATTTCAGCGAAAATTGTCACCGGTCGCGCCAACAGCTCCGGCGCGATGATCGCCTGATAACCCTGGATGATGCCGGCCGCTTCGAGTCGGCGCACCCGCTCAAGACACGGCCGTGACGACAGTCCGACGGTCTGTGCCAGCTTCTGAATCGTCGAACGGCCATCGCGTTGAAGCGTGGCGAGGATTTTGACGTCGATCCGGTCGAGAGCGGGCGGGCGTTTGGCGGCCATTCACCCTTCACCGCCAGGCGTCGATCGAAACCGACTTGCGGTAGCGTGCGCCCATGATCTGCCAGTAGCCGTTGGCCTCGCCGCCGACCACGACCACGTTGATGTCCTTTTCCGGGAACACCGGGATCAGCTCGTCATCAGGCTTGAGGTTGCTGGCAAACGGCTCCTCGCCGTAGGTGGCGCGCGGATAGATGTAGTTCTGCACCAGCTGCAGATCCCAGTAGCGGCCGGCCGGGATTTTGGCGGTCTCGTGGATCCAGCGGATAAGCTTGCCCTTGGTGTCGAACCCGCCGCGGTCGATGAACTGGCGCGCCGTGATCGGATCGAGCAGCAGGCAAGGCGCCGCATTGGCATCGGTGCCATACAGCATGTCGCGCACGTGCTCGCGCCAGTATTTTTCGCGCAAGCCGAGATTGAAGGTCGTGGATCGGCAGCCCCAGAAAATGCTGACCGTCGACTCGGTCGGCTTGAAGCCCTTCTGCACGTGCAGCGGTTCCCAGGGACTGCGCTCCTCGTTCTCCGCGAATGTCAGATTGTTGTAGGTGTAGTTGTTGCCGGTAGACCCCATGTAGGTCTCGCCCGGCACGGATCCGCCCTGCAGGTTCTGCGACAGCAGGCCGTAGGCGCGGCCGATCGTGGCATTGGCGTGGTTGTACGGTCCCATGGCGCCGATGCCGCAATTCATCGCTATTTCTTTGCGGATCGGTCCGTTCACAATCACCATCGACGAAGCCGAACTCGACGTGCTGCTGCGCGCTGACAGTCCGGACGCTGCGAGCGCCAGGATGACTGGGAAATACTCAGGGCGCGCGCCCGCCATGACGGCGTTCACCGCGACCTTCTCGACCGTGTATTCCCATTGTCCGCGATTGGCGGTCGCTTGCATGCGGCCGACGATCTGGTCGGGCGCGTGGGTCGTGTGAGCCAGCATCGCCGCGACCCGCTCTTCAGTCGGCAGGACGATCGGCAGCGTGTCGGTCCAATGATTGTCGAGGAAAAGCTGATGCAAATTGTCTTCGGTATCGGTATCAACGAGCCGCGGCGTCGAGCGGTCGGCGACCGTGGCGAGATCGCCGGCTCCGCGGGTCAGGCCTTCGATGATCTCCTGCATCACCGGTTTGCCGGTGGTCGGATCCCTGCCGTTCACGTAGGCGCGCAGTTCGGCGTGTGACTTGCCCATCACCGGCTGCGGAACAAACACGCAGGGCAATTGCGCCAAGCCTTGCACCCGTGCGGTCGAACGTACGACCCGCTCAAAAATGTCAGTATGGAGCGCAACGGTCGGGACGCCGTACCTGGTGTCGACCGTAATCGCATGGGTGGCGACCGCCGGTGCGCAGGTGCTGCAGTGACCGACGCCGAGAATCGCGGCGTCCCCGTTCGCTTTGATCTCTTCCCACAGCTTCGGGTCGTCGTGGCCGTAATAGTTTCCGAGCGAAACGATGCGGGTTTTGACGCTCGGCATATGCTGCGCGAACCAGGCCTCGACCTGTTTAAGCAACTCGATCGAATCGTCGAAGCGGCAGTCGACCAGGTAGATGGTCTTGCCGTCCAATGTATCGAGACGCGCCGCGGCAGACTTCTTGGTGATCTTCGGCGGATAACCGACCGGGTTGAGGACCGTGATCTTGGTGTGACTTCCCGTTTTGTGCACGGTGTCGAGCATAGGCGGACCTCATGAACGGGCGGGCGGCCCGGGACGATCGGCGGGATCGGCGAGAGTTTTAGACCCCACTGGGCGGGCGCTCAAGGGCTCCGCGCGCTGCCCAGCCGTGCGTTCGCCGCTGTCACGCGATCTGCACCGAGACCCGCTAGCTTCGCAGCTACATCGACGACGACGAGAAAGAGCGCGGGGAGGGCAAGAAGAAATCCGGCAAGGAGAAGCGCAAGAGCCGCGATTGACCGGCTTGAGGCTGCTCACCACAAGCCGTACGTTCGGGCCCACGACGTTTGCTGGGGAGGGCTCTATGATCCTGCTGTCGAACGGTGGCACCAACCAGCATCGCAGCGCGCAGCGCTCCGATACAATTCTTGTTGGAACGGTAGACGGGGTCGTGCTCCTCGAGCGTACCGGCGGAGCCTGGACCATCGCGCATCGGGCGCTCGCCGGGTGCTCGGTCAGCGCCGTGACCGCGCTTGATGACGGCACGCTGTTTGCGGCCACCCATGGGGTCGGCGTCGCCCGCAGCGAGGATAAGGGACTCACCTGGACCTGGACCAATGACGGGATTGATCGCGTCGACCTGTGGTCGGCGCGCGCCGGGCGGCTGCAGGGTCGCGAGGTCGTGTGCGTCGGATCGCTTCCGGCCCACGTCTTCATCAGCGAGAACCGCGGCGATAGCTGGCGCGAGCTTCCCGGCCTGCGCAAGGTCGCAAGCGTTGCGCAGTGGTGCTTTCCGCCTCCGCCGCGCATCGGGCATGTGAAGGATATCGTGATCGAGGGCGAGCGTCTCTGGGTCGGCGTTGAGATCGGCGCGCTGCTGGTATCGACGGACTTCGGAACAAGTTTCAGCGAGCTCAAGATCGATCCCAATCCGGTCGAGTGCGACGTTCATCGCATTCTGCTTCACCCGGCGCGACCGCAGCGGATAGTCGTGGCCAACGGAATCGTCGGCGTGATGTCGAGCGACGACGCGGGCAAGACGTGGCGAAAAAATCCGATGCCGCCGCACGCCAACTATCCCGACGCCATGGTCGTCCACCCGGATGATCCCGATCTCATGTTCCTGACCGCCGGGGTCGGCTGGCCGTCGCACTGGTACAGGCTCGGCCGGGCGCGCGGAAAAATTGCCCGCAGCCGGGACGGTGGTATGACCTGGGAGCGGTTGCTCGGGGGGCTGCCGGACGGACAGCGCGCACTATTCAGCGCGCTGACGATCGAAGCCTGGCCTGGCGGTTACGCCCTGCACGCGGTCGATACCGACGGGCAGGTATTTGAAAGCCTCGATGGGGGCGATCACTGGACCATCATCGCCGATGTCCCGCCGGTGTCGAAGGGTGAATTCCACCGCGGCTTGGTGAGGGACCGCGCCAAGCTTGCGACCGTCGACGATATTGTGGTGAGTGACGTCGCGGCCCGGCGCCTGGCCGCGGCCAACGTCTAATACCGTGATTTTGGGCTAATGCCGTGATTTCGGCAAATGGGCGACGCGGCCGAGGCCGCGCCGCCCCACCACCCCATCATCAACGGTTCAGCCGTGGTCCAGGCCGCCCCCGCCTGGACCTCCCCGGTTGAACACATGCGGGAACGGGATCACCGCTCCCTCTTCGAAAGTGTCGGCGTCTGCAGCCTTGGCCATGAAATCTTCGGCCATCGCTTGAAAGCGATCCGCTAACCCTTGGTCGGTACATGATTCCGATAGACGCAGGCACGTATTGGCTTGGCGCCGAAAATAGGATGAGCCCTGCATCGACAACGTCCCCCTGACGGTACCGAAAGCCGCAACGCCACGGCCTACAAAAGGTTCCAACGTTTTTCGAAAAAATACCGCCGCGGACGGCAGCAAAATACCGCTCGCGCACCGAGCGGGCCGGCAAATCCGGCCAGGGTGCGCGAGGTCAGGTCAGCCGTACCGCTGCCGGGCGAGTTCGGCGCCTTGGCCAAGCGCCGCCAGTTTGCCCCAGGCGATATCCGGCCGCATCGGCGCCATCCCGCAATTGGTCGACACGATGATCTTGTCCTTGGGCACGTACTTTGTCGCCTGCGCAATGACCGACGCCACTTCGCCCGCGGTTTCGATGGCGTCTGTTGCAACGTCAATGGCACCGATCTGGATGGCCTTGCCGGGCAGCAGGCTCAGCAGGTCCATCGGCACCCTGGAGTTGCGGCACTCGAGCGAGACCTCGCCGATCCGGCTTGCCGCCAGCGCCGGAAACGTTTGCTCGTATTGTCGCCACTCGCCGCCGAGCGTCGCTTTCCAGTCGACATTGGCCTTGATGCCGTAGCCGTAGCAGATGTGCACCGCGCTGGCGCAGGCTAGCCCGTCGATGGCCGTGTGCAGGGCCTCGATGCCCCAATCCCTGACCTCGTCCATGTAGACGTTGAACGCAGGCTCGTCGAACTGGACGACGTCTACGCCATCGGCGGCAAGCCCTCGCGCCTCCTCGTTGAGCAGACGCGCGAATGCGAACGCCATTTTGACCCGATCTCCATAGTAGCTGTCAGCGATCGTATCGATGATCGTCATGGGGCCCGGCAGCGTGAATTTCAGCTTGCGCGTCGAATGCGCTCGCGCGTGGCGCGCCTCGGCGGCATGCACCCGCCCTCTCAGGCGCAGCGGGCTGGTGACGGTTGGCACCATCGCCTTATAGCGATCTTTGCGGATGCCCATTTCGACCTTGTGCGCAAAATCGATGCCGTCGACGAATTCCAGGAAGCCGTGCACAAAGTGCTGGCGCGACTGTTCGCCGTCGGTGACGACATCGATGCCGGCATCCTCCTGGCGTTTGATGGCGAGCAGCGTCGCATCGAGCTTGCCTTCGGCGAGCTCCGTGCCGGCAAGCTTCCAGGGCGCCCATAGCCGGTTGGGTTCGGCAAGCCACAGTGGTTTTGGCAGGCTGCCCGCAATGGTGGTCGGAAACATGAGCTCCCCGGTCGGCGGCTAACTTACGCGCCAGTCGTAGATCCAATCATAATGCTTGAGCAGCCGCTCGCCGCCAAACTTCCCTAGTAGGAGGTTGCGCACAAACGCGTCTGGGCCGGAATAGTGGTAGAACGTTCCAGTGCGACGCGCCGTGCGCTGCATGCGCGAACTGCGCGTGTGCCGCTTGCCTTCGTAAATGCGCAGGGCCTGAGCCGGATCGTTGGGGTGCGCGGCGATCTGGGCGGCGAGGACTGCGGCATCCTCGATTGCCATGGCGGCGCCTTGGGCCAGAAACGGCAACATCGGATGTGCCGCGTCCCCGAGGAGCGTGATCGGGCCGTCGCCCCACCGACCCGATGGCGGACGGTCGTAGAGCGCCCATTTCAACCAGCGCTCCGGCATGCCGATCAGGTCGCGCGCCAGACGCGACCAGGCTCCGAGCTGGTAGCGGGCCAGCACGTCGCTCGGGGCGCTGCGTGTACTCCAACCCTGGTCGTGCCAGTTGTCGTCCGCGATCGCCACCAGATTGATCAAGCGGCCGCCCGCGACCGGGTAGTGGACGAGATGGCTGCGGCGTCCGAGCCACAGGTTGACCATCGGCTCGCGCGCCGGCGCCGGCGCCATCTCGGCCGGTACGACGGCGCGCCACGCCACTCGGCGGGCAAAGCGCGCAGGTGCACTGTCGCCGAGTAGCGCGCGCACCGACGACCAGAGACCATCGGCGCCGATCAACGCCATGCCGTCGGCGTCAAACCCGGCAGGACCGTGGGGATCAGGGTGCGTGCGCACGGCCTTGACGGTGACGCCATTCTGATGAACGGCAAAGCGATCAACCCTGACACCAAGAGCCAACCGGATGTCCGGATGGGTGCGCGCCGCTTCGAGCAGTGCTGCCTGCAGATCGCCGCGGTGAATGACCCAATAAGGGGCGCCGAACCGCGTGTCGGCGCTCGACAACGGGATGCGCGTGATCTCCTGGCCGTCATGAGCACGCAGAATGCGTACAGCGCGAGGGGTCACCGCCGCGGCGCGCAGCCGGTCGCCCAATCCCAGGTCGATCAAGACCCGGGTTGCGTTGGGCGACAGCTGAATGCCGGCACCGGCCTCATCGAGGCGATCGGCCTGATCAAGTACAACGGCGCGCAACCCCTGCTGCGCGAGGCTCAGCGCGCTGGTGAGCCCGCCAATTCCGGCGCCGGCGATGACGACGGTGCGGGACGGCGTCACCACGGAGCGTCAGGCGGCGTCCTCGACCAAAGCGCATTCGGGAGGCTGTGACGAATGCGGGTCTAGGGCGGCGTTGTGTTTGTAGAGGGTCGAGCAATAGGGGCAGATGATTTCGTCATCCTCACCCATGTCGAGAAAGACATGCGGGTGATCAAACGGCGGCTTCGCCCCCGTGCACATGAACTCGCGCGCGCCGATCTCGATCTGGACGAGGCCGGCCTCATTGTGGAAGTGCGGAACAACGTGCTCGGTCATGATTGTCCTTGATCGGCGCCGCGGCGCGGTTTCGAACCTGCGTCACCCGCGGTCGAGCGCCGCCGGACCATAGCGGCCAACCGTTTCAATTCCTAGTGCCCCCGCCAACGCAACCGCCGTTACCGAACCCGCCGCAAAACAGTCGCGCGAAGGTTCACGCTCGCGTCGATTCTCCCTATATAGTGCCGCCTGTCACCAGGCGGACCCGATTCATGCAATTGCTGTCGAAATATTCTTTTGCCCCCCGTTGGATCGCCGTCCCGATCGCGATCGCGGTTGTGCTCGGGATCGCCGTGGTTTTGTGCGCGCCGCACGCCTACCGGGCCGGCGTTCTGCTGATCCATGCCGATGATCCAGCGGACATGGCCAATCATTTGCTGGATGGAACATTTACCGAAACCGTCGCAGATCGCGAGATCAAGGCGGCGCTCGATGGCGCGGATGTCGATCTTGCGAACAGTTTTGCTGAACTGGCGCGCGACCGCAGCGTTGCGATCGACCCGGGGCTCGCTGAGCGGCTCGCAGCCGCGAACTCGGCCAGTGCGGCCGCTACCCGAAACGCCAAGGATTTCGCCCGCGGGTTGATTACGGGCGAGCCCGACAACGTTGCTGGTTTTGCCGGCACCGCGCTCGGAGATTTGTTTGTGTTCGGGGATGTGCGCGATGCGGCGCGCGAGGGCTACCGGTTCGCGCGCGGGGAAGGGATGGACGAAACGGTACTTGGTCTCGCAGGGGTCGGCATCGCCGTGACAGCCGCGACCTATGCGAGCCTCGGTACCAGCACGCCGGCACGGATCGGGCTCACGCTTGCCAAGGTCGCGCGCAAAACCGGCCTCATGAGCAGACGGCTCGCCGGCGCGATCGGCCGCTCGTTGCGCGAGGTGGTTGATGCAGGCGCGTTGCGGCGCGCGTTCGCGACCGCCTCACTGACCGAACCCGCACTCGCGGTGCGCGCGGCCCGCGACGCAGTCAAATTGGACAAGGTACGCGGGCTCGTGAACTTCGCCGGCGACGTCGGTCGCATCGAAGCCCGCGCCGGAACACGCGCAGCGTTGGACGGGCTGCGGCTGGCCGAGGAACCGCGCGAGGTCGCGCGGGTCGCCAAGTTGGCCGAGAAGGAGGGCGGCAAGACGCGTGCAATTCTGCGGTTGCTGGGCCGCTCCGTGCTTGCGGTCGGATTTTTTGCCGTCGATACCGCGAGCTGGCTGCTGACTGCGGGGCTGCTTGCACTGGGATTTTGCTCGGCTGTGAAGGGTTTCACCGAAAGGTTGACCGAGATGATCATCCGTCGCGGAAAACGTCGGCGTGCGGCACGCGAACTCCGCGCGATCACGGCTGCCGGTGCCGGTGGCAAGCTGGCATCGACCTAAGCGGGTCAGACGGAACGCGGATATCCACGCACCGCATGCCTTCGTTCCGCCATGGCCTGGTCGACATCGCCTACCTGGATGAGGGTGAGGGCGAGCCGATCGTGCTCGTGCACGGTTTTGCCTCCAACAAGGACGTCAACTGGGTCGCACCCGGCTGGGTGACGACGCTCACCCGCGCCGGCCGCCGTGCAGTCGCGCTCGATAACCGCGGCCACGGCGCCTCCAGCAAGCTTTACGACCCGGCCGATTATGACCGCGCCGTGATGGCCGAGGACGTGCGCGCGTTGCTCGACCATCTCCGCATCGACCGCGCCGACGTCATGGGCTATTCCATGGGCGCGCGCATCACCGCGAATCTCGCACTTGCCCATGGCGACCGATTGCGTTCCATAGTCCTTGGGGGAGTCGGCAAGCGGCTGATCGCCGGGGGCGGGTTGCAAGAGAACGTTGTAGAAGCGCTCGAGGCGCACTCGATCGACGAGGTCACTGATCCGCAAGGCTATATGTTCCGACGCTTTGCCGAACAGACCAAATCGGATCTCCGCGCGCTTGCCGCCTGCGTCAAGGGCGGCGGACCGCCGTTACCGCGCGCCGAGGTCGCTGCGCTTAAGATGCCGGTGCTGATTGCCGTCGGCACCAAGGACACGATCGCGGGGTCGCCGCACGAACTGGCGGAGCTCATCCCGCAGGCGCGCGTGCTCGCGATTCCAGATCGCGACCACATGTTGGCCGTGGGCGACCGGGTCTACAAAAACGGCGTGCTCGCTTTTCTCCGGGATCGGCCGTGACTGGCGTATCCCGGACCGAACGCTTTGTCGGCGCGCAGGGCAACACCCTGGTCGGCGATGTGTTAGGCGATCGCGGTCCGGTGGTGCTGCTTCTGCACGGCGGCGGGCAAACCCGGCACGCTTGGCGGCGCACCGCGCGGGCGATCGCCGGCGCCGGCATGACCGCCTATGCGTTCGACCAGCGCGGCCACGGCGATTCGGATTGGATCGAGAGCGGGGCCTATGGTTTTGCGGACTACGCGGCTGACGCCCAGGTGCTCGCCGACCGGCTGGCCGAGCGCTATGGGGCGCGGCCGATAGTCGCCGGAGCTTCGCTCGGTGGCGTCGCGGCCCTGATGGCGGAAGGCGAGGCGGCGCGATCCGCTCGACCGGCGCTGTTTTCGGCGCTGGTGCTGGTCGACATCACGCCGCGGGTCGATTACGCCGGCATTGCCAAGGTTCAGGGCTTCATGCGCGCGCATGCGCACGAAGGCTTCGCCTCGGTGGAGGATGCCGCCGCAGCGGTAGCGGCGTATTTGCCGCATCGGCCGCGGCCGCGCTCGCACGAGGGCTTGCGCAAAAACCTTCGCCTGCACCCGGACGGCCGCTGGCGGTGGCATTGGGATCCGCGCTTCCTCGACAGCCGGCGTCCCGACCTGACCTATCGGCAGGCGCGGGAAGCCCTGCTGGCAGACGCGGCGAAAAGCTTGAAAATGCCCGTGCTTCTGGTCCGGGGAACTGCCTCTGAACTGGTCCAGGAAGACCATGCGAAAGACTTTCTTGCATTGGTACCGCATGCCTCTTATGCGGACGTGGCCGGCGCCCGCCATATGGTTGCCGGTGACCAAAACGATCAATTTTCGAGTGCAATCCTCGAATTTCTGAACAAACTTAGTCATTAGGAATTGATCGTTCGGACGCCGGGTGGACCGGTGCTTTATGCTAAGATCGAAACTAACTAAAGCGTAGTAGTTGGAGTGGTAGGGAGTGTGAGCATGGCCCAGCTTCAAACCAAGTCGGCGCTCGACAGCGTCGATCCGGTCTGGACGCGCATAAGGCGCGAGGCCGAGGAGATCGTCCGGCGGGAGCCGGAGATCGCCTCGTTCATCTACTCCGCCGTGCTGCATCCCAACACGCTCGAGGCCGCGGTGGTGCAGCGAATCGCGGAGCGGCTGGACCACCCGATAGTGAGTGGCGAGTTGATCCGGCAGGTCTACGCCGACGCGCTCGACGAGAAGCCGGGGTTGGGAGAGATGTTCCGCGCCGACGTGGTCGCAACCTTCGACCGCGATCCGGCGACCAACCGCTTCATCGAGCCGATCCTCTACTACAAGGGATTCCATGCCGTTCAGACCCAGCGGCTCGCGCATTGGCTGTGGGGAAAGGGCCGCAAGGACCTGGCGTACTACCTGCAGAGTCGCGCGTCGGAAGTGTTTCAGTGCGACATCCATCCGGCCGCGCGCATCGGTCGCGGCATTTTCGTCGATCACGCCACAGGTGTGGTGGTGGGAGAGACCGCAGTCATCGACGATGACGTTTCAATCCTCCACGGCGTGACGCTGGGCGGTACCGGCAAGGAGGTCGGCGACCGTCATCCCAAGATCAGATACGGCGTGATGATCGGCGCTGGGGCGAAAATTCTCGGGAATATCGAAGTCGGCCATTGCTCGCGTGTTGCGGCCGGCTCGGTCGTGGTCAAGGATGTGCCGAACAACGTCACGGTTGCCGGCGTACCGGCGAAAGTCATCGGCGAGGCGGGCTGTGCGGAGCCCTCGCGTACGATGAACCAGATGGTGTACGACGTCGGCATCTGACCAGTTCGAGGCGGCGGGGGAGCACCACGGTGGACGTCCAAGAAATCAGGAAGGTTGAGACTTATCTGCGTCACTTGTTTGGAAATGCCCGCATTCGCGTCGTGCCGCGTCCGCGCAAGGAAGACTCCGCCGAGGTCTATATCGGCGAAGAGTTCATCGGGGTGCTGTTCGTCGACGACGAGGACGACGACCGTTCCTACAACTTCCAGATGGCGATTTTGAGCACCGACTTGGGGTGATCGCGCCATGGCTGAGCCCGGGCGCATCTCGGGCCGCGAGCCCGCATTTCATCGGTTCACAATCGGAGATCGGCAAGCGGCGATAGTGTCCGACGGACCGCTGCACCTCACGCCACCCGGCGAGGTATTCACGACGCTTGCGCCCGACTTGATCGAACGCGCGCTGCACGATGCGTTCCTGACGGCCGGACCGATGCGCATCGAGCAGAATATTCTGCTGCTCGCTCTCGATGGTGAGCTTGCACTGTTCGACAACGGCATGGGCGCCTCGCAGCTTTTCGGGTCCGAGGCGGGTCGTCTGCTGCGCAGCCTTTCCGAGGCGGGCGTCCGCCCCGATCAGATCAGAGCCATGGTGCTGAGCCACGCGCATCCAGATCATTGCTGGGGCACGATGCGCGACGATGGGACGCCGACATTTCCCAACGCCACGATCTACATGGCGGAGGAGGAACTCGCGTTCTGGGAGAGTTGTACTGATCCGGAGATGGCGGCTGTGGTTGAAGGTGTGCAGAAACACCTCGCACCGGTGCGCGATCGCATGCGCTTCTTTCACGATAATGACGAGTTCTTGCCGGGCGTCCGCGCGATCGCTGCGCCCGGCCACACGCCCGGACACACGATGTTTCTCATATCTTCGGCGGGCGAAGAGCTTTGCGTCCTCTGTGACGTCACGTTTCACGACCCGCTATCATACGCCTTTCCCGAGAGTGAGAGCGCCTATGACTATGACAAGGCCCGTGGCGTACGCACGCGTGTCGAAAAGCTGACATGGCTCGCGCAATCGCGCATGCGCGCGGTCAGCTATCACGCGCCTTGGCCTGGACTTGGGCACGTGGCGCGGGCTGGTGGTGCTTTCCGCTATGTGCAGGAGCCGATCATCCGATTAGGCGATTAGCGCATGCCGAGCTTGGCTAAAGCGCGGTCCCGCGTGAAGGTCGTCATGGATACAATGATCACTTAAGCGCTGCCTTGATCATTGCCTGGGTCACCGGCAAGGATTGGAAGCGGTGACCGGTGGCATCGTAAATCGCGTTGAGTAGCGCCGGCGCCACGGGAAGTACCGGGGCTTCGGCGATGCCCTTGGGTCGCTCATTTTGATCAACGGGCGGCAATACTTCAACCTCGAGCCCGTTGAGCGGCAAGTCGGATCCGCGCGCGATCCGATATCGACCGAGATTCCACTTCCCGTTGCCGGGTCCATCCTCGTAGAGCGGCAGCGACTCGAACAACGCATACCCGACACCCATCGCGAACCCGCCCTGCGCCTGTCCCAGCACGACCTCCGGGACCAACGCCTGCCCACATTCCAGCACGCTGCAGGCCCTCGCGATGCGCAAGGCGCCGGTTGCGCGATCGATTTCGACGCGGACCACCGTGCCGCACAACGCCGTATAGGTTGGTCCGCTCTGGTTGAGGTTGGTCGGTGGGAACTGCACGTTCGAACGATCGATGCGAACAAATTTGCCGGCGCCGCGGCGCACCGCCAGCGCGTCGATGTCGGCCGTCCACGGCTGCCCCCCGACCGTGAAGGTCGCGCGCGACCAGACCCAGCGGTTGAAGCCGTGCGCGATCGCCCCGGTTACGCCATTGCGCGCATGCGTCTTTGCGGCGACCGCCGGCAAGGGCAGCGGCGTCCGTCCCGGAACTATCAGTTGCCCGTCTTGCCACCGCGCCTTCTCCCAGTCCTCGGCCCGGGCATCGTTCGGTGCTACGCCCCACAATTCGAGCGCAGCCGGCCACAGGCCGAAGCGGAACATGACGCGTGCGGCCTCGGCCGCCGGGTGTGTCCCGACATGCGCGCCGGTCGATGCGGACGTCCCTGAACTGATCGCAGGCACCCAGCGCGGATTGCGCGCCGCCGCGTCCTGCGTTTCTTGATTCATGGTAAAGGAGTCGCCGGAGGTTACGAGCGCCAGCGGGGCGAATGTTCCGAATTGCGCGAGTGAGACCTCGTCGGCGACGCCGCCCAAATGCTCTGCGACCCGATTAGCTAACGCTGTTCCAACGCCGGTGCCGATCTCGCTACCGTCGCCACGGATTGTGATCCGGCCGTCCGGCGCGATTTCGACGCATACCAGTGAACAGTCCCCTCCGGTCCCGTAGTTCTTGGTGGCACATGCGACCCCGGTACCGATGAGAATTCCTGCCTGCTGTCCGCGAGCCTTTTCGTCGGCACGCTCGTTCCAGATCGGATGCTTCTCCAACTTGTCCAGGATCTCCGGAGTGCGGATCGACACACTGTAAGTGTTTCCTGCCAGGGTCCGGCCGCCCGGATTGAGCGCATTACGCCGCCGGAACTCGAATGGGTCGAGCCGCAATGCCGCAGCTATCTCGTCGATCAAAACTTCAAGCGCGGTCGTCGTCTGCAGCGTCCCAAAGCCGCGCATCGCGCTTGCGTCGACGCCGCGCGAGTGGAACGCATAGGTCGTCACGTCGACTTTCGGAACATAGTAGATACCGAGCGCGGTGTTGGCCGCGACGGTTGCCACATCGACGGAAAGACTGGCGAGGCCTCCTCCATCCAATGCATGGTCAGCGGCGAATCCGACCATCTTGCCGGTGGCGCGCTCGACCCCGATCCGCGTGCGGATCTTGAACGCGTGCCGTTTGTTTCCCGATTGAAACTGCTCAAAGCGGTTGTTCGCAAGCCGGACCGGACGATTCGGGAAGAACACGGCGGCCAACGCGACATAAAACGGGAATGGCAGGTCGCGCCCCCCGAATGCGCCACCGCAATAGGCGAAATTGGTGTTGATGTATGCCGGCCTGAAGGCCGCTTGCGCGTTGCCGAGCAGATATGCGACCGCGCTCGCGGTCGGGTAAGGCGACTGTACGCCGACGACAAGTTCGAGATTTTTGCGGCGGGCGTCATACCAGGCAAGGCCGCTTTCCGGCTCGAGAGCCATCGGGTCGACCGACTGTGTCTCGAACTCCCGATCCAGCACCAGAAGTGCCGGATTGTTCGCTGCGAGTTCCGCGCGGATTTTTTCGCCGTAGGTCGCGGCTTGCGCATAGGCTTGTCCGGTCGGGGTCGAGGGTGGCGCCCAGATGGGGCGCCCGGTGTCGTCGACGCGCCCCGGACTGACCCAGCCGTTCTTGGCCGGCGAGTACAGGTCGGGCGCGTCAGGGGTTGGGCCTCCCACGCGCGTGAAACGGAAGGCGCCGTAGTTCGGCATTTTGACGGGGCCGGTCTCTGCGCCGAATTTCAGAACGGCTTGGTCGCGCAAGGCAAGCCGCGCCTGATCGAACGTGTCGAAATTTTCGAAGACCAGCAGCGCCGCGGGCTGACCCAGATAGAGTGGCGTCTTGCCGACCGGGCAGAGCAGGTCGCCGGCATAGGATTCGGGAACGCGCATGCCGTTTCGCGCGAGGTCGTCGGCCGTCACGACCACGGACGGCTTCAACGCTGGGCTCAGGGGCGAAAGGTCGATGCCGGTTAGAACGTGCGTGGCGTCCGCGGCCCGGATGAGCATGGCGTGCGAGGTGTTCTGCGGCCAGCCCGGCAGATCGGCTGCACGAAAATCCGACGCGTAGAGCTTCGCTCCCGTGACCTTGGGCACGGCGTCGATGCGGCCGCGGCCGTTGGCGGCGGGGTTCCAGCGTTGTCGTCCCGGCAACGTCTCCCGCGCGGCAAAGCTTGGTTCTTCGGCGGTCGCCAGGGCCGTCATGCTGAGCGCAATGCCGCTCGCTGTGGCCGATTTGACGAAGTCGCGTCGCGAAAGCTTCATGTTGTTGCGCCGCAAGCGCCGGCGGACCGGTTCGAGTACCGGACCAACTGATCCCGCGGTCTAGTTCGGGCAGGCCGCCCCGGTCTTCACCCACGCCTCGACCAGCTCTTCCGCTTGCTTCTGCGTGCCGGGAGCGGGTTGGCGGCCGTAGCCGGGCGCCCACGCCCAACTGACCAGAGGCTCCTCGCCGATGTGCCCAATCAGCGCTTCAAGCGACCGATTGCCGTTGCGTGCCGGATCCTTGATCTGGGCACAGATCTGGGCAAGCGTCTTGCCCTCCCAGGCCATCTCGATCGGGGCGAGATGCCAGATCGGGTTGCCGGGGACGCCGGCGGGGTCAAAGTTGGCCTTGCCGTGGCAGATCGGACAGCGCATCGCCGGGAGGCCGTATCCGTCAGCGCCGCGCCAGACCGGCGGCTGGTGGGGCCGGCTCGTGTCACCCTGAAACGGACGGTCGCCCGCGGGATGGCAGTTCACGCAGCGCGGATGTGTCAGCACCTTGCCGAGTTCGGTGAAGATCGCGGCTGACCGGGCTGCCGGGTCGGCGATCGACGAAAAACTTTCGACGCTGGCGAGCTGATCCGACGGGCTGTCGGAAACGGCGCGCGCCGCCAGCATCGTCACCGACGAGATGACGACCGCAACGAAGAGCTGAACCCGCAAGTTGAACCGCATCCTCGCCTGCCTCCCTGAGCCTTTTTGAGCAACTAGGACAGATAGCGTCCCGGATCCGCTAGGATCACGTCGCGCACCGCCTCGTGGTACTTGATGTAGCCGGTGCAGCGGCACAGGTGGCCGTCGAGCGCTTCGGCAATGGTCTTCTCGAGATCCGCCCGCGCGATCGGCTTCTTCGCCAGGCGTTCAAGCAGAACCTGACCCTCGTTCACGAATCCGGCGGTACAGTAGCCGCATTGGAACGCGAAGTGCTCGATGAACGCCTTCTGCAAAGCGGTCAGCTCGCCATTCTTGGCATGGCCCTCCACCGTGCGGATCGACTTGCCGTTGAAGCTCACCGCCGGAACGATGCAGGTCGGGCTGGTGTAGCTCGTGCCGTCGGGATCATCGATGATGACCGCGCAGCTCAGGCACTGCGCGGCGCCGCAGCCGAACTTGGTGCCGGTCATCCCGAGGTACTCGCGCAGGAAATCGTTCATGGTGAGTTCGTCGCGCACCTCGCGCGGGCCGTAGGCCTTGCCGTTGATCGTCACCGACAGCGTCGTCACTTGAGCACTCCCTTGATCATGGCTTGGGTCACCGGCAAGGACCGGAAGCGGTGACCGGTGGCGTCATAGATCGCGTTGATCAGCGCAGGGGCCGCGGGCATCATCACGACTTCTGCCATGCCCTTCGGCCGCTCGTCGGCATCGACGGGTGGCAGCAGCTCAACCTCGAGGTCATGCAGCGGCAGGTCTGAGCCACGCGGGATGACATATTGACCGAGGTTCCATTTGCCGTTGCCGGGCCCTCCTTCGTAAGGCGGCAGCGACTCGAGCAAGGCGAAGCCCACGCTCATGGCGAAGCCTCCCTGCGCCTGTCCCAGCACGACCTCCGGGACCAACGCCTGACCGCATTCCAGCACGCTGTAGGCTTTTGCGATCCGCAAAGCGCCGGTTGCACGCTCGATCTCGACGCGAACCAGCGCGCCGCACGTCGCCGCATGGGTGGGACCGCTCTTGTTGAGATCGGTTGGCGGATACTTCACGTTGGAACGATCGAGGCGAGCAAATTTGCCCGCGCCACGGCGCACGGCCAGGGCATCGATGTCGGCCGTCCACGCCTGTCCGGAAACCGCAAAGGTCGCCTGCGCGAACGCCCAACGGTTGAAGCAATGCGTCATCGCCCCGGTCACGCCGTTGCGCGCATGCGCCGTCGCCGCCACCGCCGGCAATGCGAGCGGCGCCAATCCCGGCATGACCAGCTGCCCGTCTTTCCATTGCGCCGTTTTCCATTCATTCGCTCTGGGATCTGTCGGCGCGATGCCCCACAGCTCGAGCGCCGCCGGCCACAGACCGAAACGGAAGATGACACGCGCCGCCTCGGCCGGCGCATGCGTCATGACGTAAGCGCCGATCGAGGCAAAGGTGGCCGAACTGATCGCCGGCACCCAGCGCGAATTGCGCGCGGCGGCGTCCTGTGTCTTCTGGTCCATCGTGTAGCGGTCGCCGGAGGTCACGAGCGCGAGCGGGCCGAACCCGTCCACCTGCATGATCGCGATTTCGTCGGCCACGCCACCCAGATGCGCAGCAACCCGATTGGCCACCGCCGTGCCGATGGCGTTGCCCATCTCGGCGCCGTCGCAATAGATGGCAATCCGGCCCTGCGGGTCGATCTCCACCGTCGCGAGCGACGCGTCCCCTCCGGAGCCATAATTCTTGATGGTGCACGCGACGCCTGTCCCCACCAGTGTCCCCGCCGGGGCCCGGGCTTTTTCAGCGGCACGCTGCTGCCAGATCGGGTGCTTCTCCAGCTTGTCCAGAATCTCCGGCGTGCGGATCGCGACGTCGTACTGATTTCCCGACAGGGTCCGGCCGCCGGTCTTGAGCGCGTTGCGTCGCCGGAAATCGATCGGGTCGAGCGACAACGCAGCGCTGATTTCGTCGACCAATGCCTCCAGCGCCGTGTTTGTCTCCAGCGCTCCGTAGCCGCGCATCGACCCCGCGGTCACGCCGCGTGAGTGGAGGGCGACCGTGGTCACGTCGACTCTCGGAATATCGTAGACGCCGATCGCCATCTGGGCGCCAACCCTCGCGACTGTGCCCGAGAAATTGGCAAGGCCGCCGCCATCCAATATGTGGTCGGCGGCGAACGCGACAATCTTGCCGCTCGCGCGATCGACCCCGATCCGCGTGTGTATTTTGAATGCGTGCCGCTTGATGCCCACCTGGAACTGCTGGTAGCGGTCGTAGGCGAGCCGGATCGGACGGTTGGGGAAGAATATCCCCGCCAGCGCAACGTACATCGGGAACGGGGTATGGTCGCGTCCGCCGAAGCCGCCGCCGACATAGGCGAATTGCGCGTTGATGTGCGTCGGCTTGAAGGCAGCGCTCGTTTCGCCGAAAAGAAACGCGATGGCTTCAAGGTTCTCGGCCGGAGACTGCACGCCGAGCACGAGCTCGAGGTTCTTGCGGCCCGCGTCGTACCAGGCGATGCCGCATTCTGTCTCAAGAAACACGGGGTCGTTTGATTGGTTCTCGAATTCATGGTCGAGCACCAGAAGGGCCGGGTTGCTCGCCGCAAGTTCAGCGCGGATCTGCTCGCCATAGGTCGCGGCCTTGGCGTAGGGCTGCGCCTTCGGCATCGCGAGCGGTGACCATACCGGGAGTTCCGTATTCTGGACTTGCCCGGGACTGAACAAACCGTCCTTGAACGTCGAGTAGACATCGGGCGCGTCAGGGGTTGGGCCGGCCACGCGCGTGAAACGATAAGCGCCGTAGTCGGGTGCCCTGATGGGGCCGGTTTCCTCGCCGAACTTCACGAAGGTTCCATCGCGCAGAGCGAGGCGCGCCTGATCGAAGGCGTCGAACTGCTCGAAGATCAACATGGCCACCGGCTGGCCAAGATAGAGTGGCGTCGTCCCGATCGGGCAGAACAGATCGCCGGCATAGAATTCGGGAACCCTTGTGCCAATGCGCGCGAGGTCTGCGGCGGTCACCACAACCGCGGGCTTCAACGCGCCGCTCAGGCGCGAGAGATCCATGCCGGTGTAAACGTGCGTGGCATCCGGCGTCAGGATGAGCATGGCGTACGAAGTCGTTTGCGGCCAGCCTGGGAGATCGGCAGCACGAAAATCGGACGCGTAGAGCTTGGCTCCCGTAACCTTGGGCACGCCGTCGATGCGACCCATCCCCTTGGCGGCAGGGTTCCAGCGTTGCCGTCCCGGCAGCATCTCGCGCGCAGCAAAGCTGGGCTCCTCGGCGATCGCCAGCCGCGACAGACTGAGTGCTATGCCGCTCGCCGTGACCGACGTGACGAACTCGCGTCGCGAAATTCTCATCGTGCTGCGCCTTTCATTGCTTGAACGGCCTTCTGCTTCGGATGACGCTGTCGTCGTCCGTAGCCGGGCACTACGCAGTTCGTACACAAGGGGCGCTCGCCATCCGTGGTGAGCGCCGCAACCCGTCGTGCTTTGACCTCAGTGAAGATCAGACAGCAATGCCGGACCGGGCCCGGGCGTGACCAGTGTCGGAAACTGCTTCGACCCAAACGGCACGGCCGGGGGCAAGGTCGGATTGATCTTGCGCTTGGCGTCTTCCTCGAGGATCGTGCGCCGCCCGTCGCTGCCCATCAGCTCATAGTCCATCAGACGATCGTTGCCGAAGAATAGCAGGCCTACGGGACGGTCGGCGACGATGCGGGTCAGAGCTTCCAGCATCTCATCCGGCGTGGTCGTGAATGAAATCGTCTCGATCAGGATCAGACGATCGTTGATGGCCTCGGGTCCAAAATACTGGGCAAGCACGCTGTACAGAACGTTATTCTGACGGGCGACGTAGATGGTGTTGCTGGCGGCGTACGTCTTGTCCCAGTCGGCGCCGAGCATCTGCTTCCATTCGGCGATCACGTTCATCCAGTGTTTGACTTGGGTCTCCGCGGCCCAGGCGATGTTCCCTCGCAACAGCGGCCCTTGCTTCTTGGCAAACGCCTGCACCGCCTCCAGCGTGATGACGTTCTTCGACAGACACTCGTCCATGAAGGCGATGTTGTTCTGCAGGATGCTGCGGCTTGTGGGCTTCCAGTCGTCCTGGATAGGAGCCGCATCCAGGGTATCCAGCGCGGTCTGCATCCGGGTCCGGTACGCTGCCATCGGGCCGCGCCAAGCCGAGTCATTCGGACTGGTGACAAACGGCATCACGATCTCGGCGAGCGCCATGGTGCTGTGGCCCACCGACTTCATCAACTGATAGACCAGCGGCACGGAAGGGGCTTCGAGCGGCGGCTGCCCGGGCCGGTACAGGATGAAGCGTCCGCCAGCGCCTGTGAACAACCCCAGGATGACCGGATGCGTCGCCAGGAAGTTCTTTTGGAAGATCTTGCCTGAGGCGTCGTAGAGCTCGAACATCGAGGCGTTGAGCTGCAGCACGTTCTTGGTGCCGATGTCGGCCGGCGTTGCGGTTTCAGTGCCGACGATCGTTTTCAAGAAGTCTGGCACCTCGGCGGCGCGCACCGGCGAGCCAATACCGACGACCGCCAGGGGTGAGAGCAACAGACTTACGCCGCAGATGATGATCGAAGCATGCTTCACGAGCTTCTCCCATGCGAGGAACAGCGCGCGCGTCAAGACGACGCCGGCTGCTGCGTTTGCTACGCTCGACTCACAGATCGGCACGCGCGTGCCCCCGCGAACATGCCGTCGACCTTCAGAATGCCGTCGCTGATGCGCGTCTTATTGAGCATTCCGCAACCGTGCGGGCACTATTGTACGGTGGCGCTGCGGAAAGCGCTAGGTGGCGCGGCCTTACTGATCAGTCGGCTTTTTGGGTGGCCTGAAGGAGCGTCAGGAGACGGTCCGTGCCGGTGACGAGCGTCCGCCACTGCGCCAACAACGTGCGCGGGAAGCGCACCGTCGTGAGAACTTGACCGACATTGCGCTCATAAAGGCAGCTCCCCGGCGTCGCGCGCCGCTCGCGCGTGCAACGGACGAGAAAGCGCTCGGGCGCGGCCTCGTCGAACAAGAGATCTTCTCCCTGATAGGGCGTGTCATCGAGGAAGGCGAAGGCGGTCAACCCCTCGGGGCCCGCGCTGGAGGTTCGGGCAAGGTAGCGCGGATAGATGTCTTTGAGCCGTTCGGACGGGGAAAGGACGCCATCGTTCGGTGCGATGGTCACGAACAGGCGGCCCGCGGATGCGGCGAGATCGTCCTCGGATGGATCCGCGGCCGGCGTCAGCGCCGGCCAGAAAAACACAAGGTCCAGACGTTCCTGCATACCGGCCCGCCGTTGTAACGGGACGCGCAAGGCCTGCGGCGGCACGCGAAAGAGCGTATCGGCCACCACGATCGGCAACGCGGGAGCGTCGAGTGGCGCCGGTACCGCCTCGGCGCGTGGGCGCAGCACGTAAGTCACGAACGCGAGCGCGAGAACGCACAGGACGACGATCGCGACGACCGGAGCCGCCAAGAGGCCGCCGGCCGCGCGCTGTCGGTTCGTAGAACGGGCTGCGATCGCGCGCACGCGCCTTACTCCCTGCGACTCGGCGACTTGTTGCGCTCCACTATTTGGCGCGGCCCCGGCGACTGTAAACACCACAATTTTCGCAGGGCTTGCGCCGCCATTAAGGGGTTTTTAACAGCTTGCGCGAAATCCGATTCGGCGGCAGGAACGCAGGAGGACGCGAGGTGTAATCTTGGTGTTTGAAGTTCCGTAAGAGCGTGCGCGTCAACCGGAGCAGCTTGATGCCGATCTACGAACTCGACGACAAACGCCCTGTGTTCCCGGCCGACGGGCGCTACTGGGTCGCGGACACCGCGGTGCTGATCGGGCACGTGCGGCTCAAGCCGGATGCGAGTGTTTGGTGGGGCGCCGTTCTGCGCGGCGACAACGAATGGATCGAGCTCGGGGAGCGTTCTCAAATCCAGGACAACTCGACGCTGCACACCGATCCGGGGTTTCCGCTCACGATCGGGACCAATTGTGTCATCGGCCACAACGTGGTCTTGCATGGCTGCACGATTGGGGACAATTCGCTGGTCGGCATGGGGGCGATTGTTCTCAATGGCGCGCGCATCGGGAAGAACTGCCTGATCGGGGCGGGAGCTCTCATCACCGAGGGCAAGGAATTCCCCGACAATTCGTTGATTATCGGCGCGCCGGCCCGGCGGGTGCGCGATCTTGATGAAAATGCGATGCGCGCCATCGCATTCGGGGCGGACATCTACGTCAAGCGGCATCGGCAGTATGCCAAGGGTTTACGCCGGCTCGGATGATCCGGCGCGCATCGTGAATCGGGGGAGCGGATGGTAAGCAGCACGCCGGTGTCGACACCGTGGTGGAGTTGGGTGTGGCCGCTCCTGGCCTGGGTCATCTTGGGAGTTGCCATTGCGGTTGGCATAAGCGGCATCGTGGCGGCCGCCGCGGAGATCGTGTTGATAGCAACGGTATTTGCCGCCGTCTATCACGCGGAGGTCGTCGCGCATCGGGTCGGTGAACCGCTCGGCACGCTGGTCCTCGCGGTGGCCGTAACAATCATCGAAGTCGCCCTGATTGTTTCAGTGATGCTCGCACACCCGTCCGAGAAAGCCGGGCTTGCCCGGGACACCGTGTTTGCCGCCGTCATGTTGGTCTGCAACGGCATCGTCGGACTTTGCCTTCTGGTCGGCGGCGCGCGCCATCGCGAGCAGGGCTTCCAGGTGCAAGGTGCGAGCGCGGCGCTCGCCGTACTCGCCGCGCTGACCACGCTCTCGCTCATCATCCCGAACTATACGACCACGACCGTCGGCCCGGAATTCAGCACTTCGCAGCTGATATTCGCCGGCACCGCGTCATTGGTGCTGTATGGCTCCTTCGTGTTCATTCAAACCATCCGGCATCGCGATTACTTTCTTCTGATCGCGGACGCGAGCGAGGAAACGCACGCGCCGCCGCCCTCGACCGCAGTTGCGCTCGCCAGCGCCGCACTGCTGTTTGCCTCCCTGGTCGCCATCGTGGGCATTGCCAAGGCGCTGACCCCAACGGTGGAACAGGGATTGGGCTGGCTTGGCGCCCCCAAAGCGGTGGTGGGCATCGTGATCGCCGCCTTGGTGCTGCTGCCGGAGGGCACGGCGGCGCTGCGTGCTGCGCTCGCCAATCGCCTGCAGACAAGCCTCAATCTCGCGCTTGGCTCGGCGCTGGCGAGCATCGGCCTGACCATCCCGGCGGTCGCCGTGGTGTCCGTCGTCATCGGGCAACCGCTCGTGCTCGGCCTCGATGGCAAGTCCGAAATCCTGCTGGCGCTGACGCTGCTGGTCGGCGTCATCACGCTCGGCACCGGTCGCACCACCGTGCTGCAAGGTATGGTCCATCTCGTGATCTTGGCGGCGTTTTTGTTTCTGGCGGTGGTGCCGTAAGGCGCTGCGGAGTATCGCGACAGGAGCGCACATCATCTGTCGAAAAGACGAGCGGCGCGAGGGAGTGCACATGGAAACGTTGCCGCGTTGTGGCGTTTCACGCACCAACATGTTGAAGCGGGTCGCGCGTTTCAGCGAGTTGAAGGGTTCGGACGGAGGGCTTCCCGACAGCCGGATGAAAGGCTGCATTCGGACCCTCTACAATGTGATCGGCTTTCAACCGCCCAAGGACGCTGGAGGCGCGCTCACCTCTCCGGTCGGCGATAACGCCTCGCGGCTTGCGGCGATCAAGATTTCGGAAGGCTTCAATCTCGGTTATTGCCGGGCGAAGCCTGGCAACGGCCCGATGATGCACAATCATGACACCAATGAGACATTCATCCCTATGACCGGCACGTGGCGGTGCAGCTGGGAAAATGAGGAAGGCGCGGTCGAGCATGTCGATCTCGGCCCGTTGGATGTGGTGTCCTTTCCCCCTGGCGTCGCCCGCCGCTTCGAAAACATCACCAATGGCGATGCGAACGAAGAATCCATTCTGATGTTCGTAATCGGCGGAGACAGCCCGAAGGCGGAGTTCACCGATCAAGCGATGGGCGAATTGGCGGCCGCCGGGGCTTGGCCGCGCACCTGATCCTGTCGCGGACTGTCACCGGGATCGGAATCCCGCGTCGGGGATCGGCCCGACGCAGCCGCTTGCCGTTGCGTCGCCGCCGTTCTATCAGGGGCGGTGAGCGGGACTCCCCACGTGAAATCCTCCGAGCCGATCTTCAATGTCCCCCCGGTGGTGATGGGGACGATCGCGGCTTTTGTCATTGTGCAATTCGGCCGCCAGTTTTTATTGTCGCCCGACGACGACATTGATTTCCTGCTGTGGTTTTCGTTCATCCCGGCGCGCTACGATTCCGCGCTTCAGCCCAGCGTGGTGTTGCCCGGCGGATTGGCGGCCGACCTCTGGACGTTCGTCACCTATGCCCTCATTCACGGCAACTGGGTACACCTCGCTGTGAATTCGGTCTGGCTGCTGCCGTTCGGTACGGTGGTGGCGCGGCGCTTCGGCGGATCGCGCTACCTGCTGTTTTTCGCGATCACAGCCGCGGCCGGCGCGGCGGCCCATCTTCTCACCAACTGGAGCGCCATCCTTCCGATGGTGGGTGCATCCGCCGCGGTATCGGGCTTTATGGCAGCGGCGACGCGATTTGCTTTTCAGCCTGGCGGTCCGCTCGACAGCTGGCGCCACCACGATCCGGAAAGCTACCTCATTCCCGCCGCGCCGCTGCCGGTGGTATTGCGCAATCCACGTGTATTCGCCTTTGTCGGTGTCTGGTTCGGCCTGAACTTGTTGTTCGGCATCGGAGCGGCCGCGATTCCCGGGAGTGACGAGGCGGTCGCCTGGCAGGCGCACATCGGCGGGTTTCTGGCCGGGCTGTTCCTGTTCCCGTTGTTCGATCCGGTGCGCCCGACGCCGAACCAGCCGCCGGCGTAACGCCACCCAATTCCTGCAAGGAGTTGTTGCAGCCGCGAAGGCTTCGCCTCGCGGCATGCAGGCCGTGCTGCACCGCATGTTGCGCGCCACATGATTTGGGCGGATGATTGCCGCAATGGCGATCGGCTCCGCCCCCGCCGCGCGGGGAGCGGTTGTATCGGCAGGCGCGTGAGCCCAAGCCACGCGTCGCGCCCCGCAAGTCGGGACCAACGGTGCCGAGCCACGTGATCTCTCCAAGCGCATCTCAGCGTCATGCGCGACGCTGGACAAGGCGTCGAGATAGGAGGCGACCCATGACGGTCAAGCGAATTCTGGCGAGTAAGGGAAACGAGGTTCTGACCATCGAGCCGACGGCGGTGCTTGCGACGGCGGTGAAGCTGTTGTCCGAGCGGCGGATCGGCGCGCTCGTGGTGACTGGTGCCGACCGTCGGATCGTCGGCATTATTTCAGAGCGCGACATCGTGCGTGCGCTCGGCGCCCGCGGCGCGCATGTACTCGAGGAGCCGGTGGCGGAGGTCATGACACGCAAGGTCGTGACCTGCAGCGAGCGCGACACTACCGCCGGCCTGATGGAGCAGATGACGGCGGGAAAATTCCGTCACTTGCCCGTCGTCGAGCAGGGGCGTCTGGTCGGCATTGTGTCCATTGGGGACGTCGTGAAGTCACGCCTGGAAGAGATGCAGCACGACACCGAGGCGCTGCAGGACTACATCCGAACAGCTTGATCAGGGTTGGTTGAGCAAAGGCATCGCTGCGCGGGCGCTAGTGCCCGGTTTCCGAAGTTCGTGATACATGGCGGCATGCTCTGACACGAACTTCGGAAACGAACGGGCACTAGCAAATATTTGATCCTAGTGCCGCTTATCGATTTGAAGTTCCTGGACGAGGTTGCGGCAGGTGGTGCAGGAACTTCAAATCGGCGGCACTGGCATCACGCCAGCGTCTGCATCGCTTCGGCGATGTTCTCAAGCGCCTTTTCGGTCGCCTCAACGCCAAGTTGGATCGCCTCGTCGGCGCGATGGAAGTCGAACACGCCGAACCGGGACAGCCGCGGCGCAATCAGCGTATCCGGCGGATCGGCGGCGAGCCGCGTGCGCGTGATGCGGTCTTGGACGATATTGAACGCGTCCACCATGACGGTTGACAGGCCCGGCTTGCCGGGCGACCCGAAAAAGCGCCGCTTGAATAGCTGTTCGGCTTTGCCGCGCAGGCTCTCACGCGGGGGCTCGGCCGGGACCACGAGTTCGTCATCGAGATTGGGGCCGTGGTTTTGGATCACGGTGCCGCGGCCGAAATTGTCGGCATTGAGGTTGACGGCGATCACCAGCCGCGCGCCGAGCGAGCGTGCGGCGGATACGGGCACAGGATTGACTAGCGCGCCGTCCATGAGCCAGCGTCCACCGATCCGGTAGGGTGGGAAAATGCCAGGCAGCGCGTAGGACGCGTACATCGCATCGGTGAGACGGCCGCGGGTGAGCCAGATTTCGTGGCCGGTTCCGACTTCGGTCGCGATCGCGGCCACCCGCACCGGCAATTCGTCGATCCGGATCTCGCCCAGCGCACGTACGAGGTCGTCCGCGAGGCGATGGCCACCGATCAGGCCGGAGCCCGCAAAGCTGAAGTCGAGATAGCCCAAGACGCGGCCACGGGTCAGCTCGCGAGCCCAGGCTTCGAATGCGTCCAGGTGTCCGGCCGCATAGACCCCGGCAATCACGGCGCCGATCGAGGTGCCGGTCACCACGTCCGG
Source organism: Xanthobacteraceae bacterium (assembly GCA_051985675.1). GTDB lineage: Bacteria > Pseudomonadota > Alphaproteobacteria > Rhizobiales > Xanthobacteraceae > JAFAXD01. The sequence goes on from JBPYFJ010000072.1 coordinate 29,630, forward strand.
CCGGATGCCATTGGCCAGCAGCGTTCGCAACACACCGATGTGCGCAAATCCGCGTGCGGCGCCGCAGCCAAGCGCAAGCCCAATCGTCAGGCGCTTGGGTTGCCCTTCGCCATTCTGGTTGGACGCCGACCGATCGGTGTCCGAGTTATTTCGTCTGACGAACTCCAACACGTTGGGCCTCGTGTCCGCGACTCACCAGCCCCCATGTTGGGCTCCAAAAGCACCGTAAAATGACGGTACTGCGACAGAAAGGGCTCCTGTTAACGCGTCCAGGAGGCAATCGTTGCAGCCGGCCGGGGCCGAATCATCGGCTTGAATTTGCCGCGATTTCCCTCGAAAAAGACCTGTCATGAAGCGAACGGGGGGCCTCAGGCTGGTTCTGCTTGCCATGGCGCTGGCAGGGTTGCTGCCGGCGCCGGTGCGCGCCCAATTTCAGGGCAGCTCCGGCTTTGCACCCGCCCAACAACAATTCGCGCCGGCGACCGGCCCGTCGTCGGCCCCGTCCGCCGGCCCCGGCGGCTCCCTCACAATGCGTTCGCCGCCGTCCGGAACGATCCCGCAGGCGGTGCCGCAGGTCCAAGCGGGGCAAGCTGCGCTTATCGTCAGCGCGCGCTTCGGACGCGATTTCCCGCAGCCGATCACCAGCGGTCTGATCTGGCGCGTATACCCGGCCAAGCCCGACCCGTCTCGCCCCTTCGTCCCGATCAGGGAGGAGCGCGCCGCCGCGCCCGTGTTCGTGCTGCCGCCCGGCGACTACGTTGTGCACGTCTCGTTCGGGCTCGCGAGCGCGGCGCGGCCTGTCGCGCTGCGCACCGAAACCACGCGCGAAATGTTCGACCTGCCGGCCGGCGGGATCAGGCTCGAGGGTCGCGTCGGCGACGCGCGAATTCCATCCGGCCAGATCACTTTCGACGTTTACCCGGGCAGCCAATTCGACGTCGGCGACCGCAAGCCGATCGCCGAGGGCGTAATGACGGGCGACGTGGTGATTGTGCCGGAGGGGACCTACAACGTCGTCTCCAACTACGGCGACAGCAATGCGCAGGTGCGGTCAGATCTGCGCGTGCAGATCGGCAAGCTCACCGACGCCATCATCAACCACCACGCCGCCGTGATGGTCCTCAAGCTCGTGAACGAGCGCGGCGGCGAAGCGCTCGCCAACACTGAATGGTCAGTGCTCACGCCGGGCGGTGACGTGGTCAAGGAATCGATCGGCGCATTCCCAAAGGTCATCCTCGCGGAGGGCGAATATCGCGCTATCGCCCGCAATGAGGGCCGTACCTACGAGCGCGCCTTCAGGGTCACCACAGGCATCGACGGCGAAATTGAAGTGATGGCGCGGTAGCCGGGTTACGCCGCGGCCTTCATCCGCCGAACGTCCGGCGGCACCGCTTCATCCATCAGCGTTGCCAGCGCCGCCTCAAGCGGCATCACGCTTTGCTTCTCGCTGCCAAGACGTCGGATCGAGACCGCGCGTTCCGCGGCTTCCTTCTTCCCGACCACAAGCAACGCCGGCACCTTGGCAAGCGAGTGCTCGCGTACCTTGTAGTTGATCTTCTCGTTGCGCAGGTCGGTCTCGACCCGCAAGCCATGCCGTTGCGCCGCCGCCGCAACCTCGTGCGCATAGCCATCCGCATCGGACGTAATGGTCGCGACCACGGCCTGCACGGGTGCGAGCCAAAGCGGGAAATGCCCCGCATAATGTTCGATCAAAATCCCGGTGAACCGCTCGAGCGAACCGAACATCGCACGATGCAACATCACCGGCGTGACCTTGTTTGAATGCTCATCAATGTAGAAAGCGCCGAGCCGGCCCGGAAGATTGAGATCGACCTGGACGGTGCCGCACTGCCAATCGCGTCCGATCGCGTCGCGCAGGACGTATTCAAGCTTGGGGCCATAGAACGCGCCTTCGCCCTTGTTGAGGGTCCACGGCCGGCCGGAGGCCTCGAGCGCCTGCATCAGAGCCGCTTCCGCCTTGTCCCAGACCACGTCGTCGCCAATGCGCTTGTCCGGCCGATCGGAGAACTTGATGTGCACATCCGCGAAGCCAAAGTCCTCGTAGATCGACAAGATCAGATTGTTGATCTTGAGCGACTCCTCGGCGATCTGGCTCTCGGTAATGAAGACGTGGGCATCGTCCTGGGTAAAGGCGCGCACCCGCATCAGGCCGTGCAAGGCACCCGACGGTTCAAAGCGATGCACTTTGCCGAACTCGGCGATCTTCAACGGCAGGTCGCGGTAGGACTTGAGGCCGTTCTTGAAAATCTGGATGTGACCCGGACAGTTCATCGGCTTGATCGCGAAGACGCGATCATCGTCCTCCCGCTTCTGGGTAAGAAACATCATGTCGCGATAAGCCTGCATGTGGCCGGTCGTGACCCAGAGCTGCGAATCCATCAGCTGCGGCGAGTTGACCTCGATGTAGCCGTCGGCCGCCTGGCGGCGGCGGATGTACTGCTCGAGGCCCTGGAATAACGTCCAGCCGCGCGCGTGCCAGAACACCGCGCCGGGGGCCTCCTCCTGGAAATGGAACAGGTCCATCTCGCGGCCGAGCCGCCGATGGTCGCGCTTCTCCGCCTCCTCGATCTGTTTGAGGTAGGCATCGAGCTCGTCCTGTTTGGCGAACGCGGTTCCGTAGATCCGGGAGAGCATTTCGCGATTGGAATCGCCACGCCAATAGGCGCCGGCGACCTTCGTTAATTTGAAGGCGCTACCGACCTTGCCGGTCGAGGTCATGTGCGGACCGCGGCAAAGATCAAACCAATCTCCCTGCCGGTAGATCTTGATCTCCTGATCGGCCGGGATCGCATCGACGAGCTCGACCTTGAATTGTTCGCCCATGTCGCGAAAGGCGCGCTTGGCTTGTTCGCGCGACCAGATTTCCTTGGTGAAGGGTTTGTCGCGCCCAATAATCTCGCGCATCTTCTGCTCGATCGCCGGCAAGTCATCCGGAGTGAACGGCTGATTGCGAAAGAAATCGTAGTAGAACCCGTTCTCGATCACCGGTCCGACGGTGACCTCGGTGCCTGGCCATAAGGACTGCACCGCCTCGGCCAGAACGTGCGCGGCGTCGTGACGGATGAGCTCAAGCGCACGCGGGTCCTCGCGCGTCAGAAATTCGATTTTTGCGTCGTGCTCGATTGCGTCGCTGAGGTCGGCGACATGGCCGTCGAGCGCCATGGCGACCGTGCGCTTGGCGAGCGAGGGCGAGATGCCCTTGGCCACGTCGAAACCGGTGATACCGTTGGGATAATCGCGGCGCGCGCCGTCCGGAAAGGTCAATGCGACCATGGCCTGTTCCTTATGCTCACTCGCTGCCTACGATGCGGAGAGCGATGAGTCCTTGCAAAATGGGCCTTTCCCGGGGCTGTTCTTCTGCGGATGTTCACGAAACGTTAGCTTCAATCTTTGGCAATCATTGGCGGAAACCGCCTTGTAAGGGCATCTTTGGCCCTGGCCAAGTGTTGAGGCCGGAAATGCGCATAGGTCGTTTCCAATGTCCGCGTCGTCATGCCGAGATATTGCCCTGCCTCGAAAAGATCAACGCCCGCCTGCATCATCCACGTTGCAGCCGTGTGCCGTAGGACGTGAGGCGTCACGCCATCGCCAAGCCCGGCCGCTATTGCAACGTCCTTCATCGTCCCATCGATCCGCGTTATTGGCCGACCGGCCCACTCGACTGCATAGCGCTGCCCGCTGCCGTGCCAGCGCCGCAGATGTCCGAGGAGTCGGGCGGGGAGGGGAATCGGAGGATTGCGCTTCTTCGTCTTCCTGCCGCGTTCCGGCGGGAACCACATGCCGTGGCGCAAGTCGATCCATGATCGACCGGTCTCGCGCACAAACGATGCTTGGCACACTACCGAGGCTCTTCGGCCCGTATAGAGCGCAACGAGTATGAATCGCGCAACGTGTTGGCACTTTGGGCGCCGCCAAGCTGTGTGCAGCAGCAGCGCGGCCTCCTGGCGATCTAGGGATCGCTCGCGGGGCTCGCGGCGGGGCGGCAGCACGACCGAGACAATTCGGTCATGAAGCCCCTCGGAACGGTGGTGGTTGATCGCTGCCCGAAGGTATTCGAGGTCCTTCCGCGCCATCGTGTCGGTGGAAGATTGCCTGGCATACGCCCTGCACATTGGCCCGTTGATATCAGCAAGGGTCTTGCCCTCAAACCACTTAGCAAGGCGCTCGAGATGATACGCCACCTGGGCCGGTCTCGTATGGCTTGGCGCAACGTCTCGCGCGTACTTAGCAATGACATCAGCGACCGGGATTCGATCTGGCGCCCTTAGATCGTGCCTGGCCCTGTCGTACTTCTGCGCGATGTAGTCTGCGAGCTGCTGCTCTGCGTCTTCCCTGCAATCCTGAGCGCAGCCAGTGCTGAGTTGCACGCCTGTGTCGAGGATGAGGTAGACGGCGGGGTGAGTGAGTTCGCCCCGTTGGTCGCGTCGTGCTGGACGCAACCAAAGCCTTGGGCCTTTGGCGTAACGTGACATGCGGCCACCATATCGCGCACGTCGGCAAGGGTCGTAAAGAGCCGGTTTGCGATTTTGAACACCCTTAAGCGCCCCCGATCAGCCTCGCGGCGCAGGCCGGACACGGTCATTCCGCCCTCCGGGAATCCGAGCCGAGCCGCATCGGCAAGTCTGATAGGGGCAGTGTCGGGAGTGTGGACCATCGGCCGCTCAATCAATTCAATGGCCCGAAGTCGTCTCCGTCGTGCCTGCGCACGTATGTCTTGGGGGCCGGCTTCTCGTCTTCTTCTACATTCTCGACCGACAACGACAGCCATGGTTTGCCGTCGTCGCCCTTGCGTTTCCAGCCCGACAGCCAGTACTTGCGGTCGCCGATTGTGATGCTGCCTTTGTAGCCGGGATGTTTTTCGGTTTTCGCTTCGACGGCCCGAAGACTGCCGCTGCCGATTTTAGTTCCCATCATCCTATTCCTTTCCTTGTTTGTTCAAAGCGCGCTTGCCCCTTTCCGTCAGAACGAATCCGTCGCGTTCCTTGGAGATCAACTTGTGCTGCGCCAACGCTTGAGCATTGCGCTTCACCTGCATCTTGTGCGGGTCGCCGTTGTTGAGAAACCAGTTAAGACTCCTGGCAAGATCAGCTAGAGATGCGCCGCTGTTGCGGGCAATCTCGGCGAGCAGTTTGTCTTCGTTAGTGCGGCTAACGTTGGCCAGGGCCTGCTGATGTTCCTCTGTGAGATACTCCGCGATCACGGTCGGGATGTTGCGCCCCTGACTAGTTACCAGTTTCTCATGGGTCACCGTTTTGATTAGGAACGAAATCGGCGAGAAATCCGGTCCCCGGAATTTACCCAGGGTGTGAAGCTCTACCGTCGAATCCCGCTTGAACGCGGTAAGGTTGCCATCGACCTCGTTCAAGAAGGCGCCGCCACCGCGCGGAAGGAGATTTTTCTCGTCGGCATTCTTTACGGGATGGCAAAGAACCAAGACGCACGGACCACCCGGCAATAGGGTAATCAGAAGGCGCAGCCGCCTTGCGTGTGCTCCAGCTTGGACATTGTTGTTTTCATCGTCGCCCTCAAAATAGGCTGCCGATGTGTCCACGATCACCAGCGCGACATC
>JBPYFJ010000073.1:0-24855 GCA_051985675.1 Xanthobacteraceae bacterium
TAGCGGTGCTTTTGCTCGCGACGTCGGCCGTCGCGCAGAGCGCGCGCGACTGGGCGCGGTGCGCAAACGACGCGAACGCCTATTCCTCCGATAAGGCGATTGGCGGCTGCACGGCGATCATCAAAGCTGGCCACAGCGAGCGGCGCGAGCTTGCGATCGCGTTCTACAATCGAGCCAATGCCTACTACGGCGCCGGCGATCTCGATCGCGCGATTGAGGATTACGGAGCCGCGATCCGGCTCGATGCAAATTACGCAAGCGCGTATTCAAACCGCGGCAACGCCTACAGCCTCAAAGGAGATCTCGATAAGGCAATCGGCGACTACGATGCGGCGATCCGGCTCAAGCCGGACTACACGATCGCATTGTCGAACCGCGCCGACGTTTATCGAACCAAGGGAGATTTCGACCGTGCAATCGCGGACTACAGCGCGGCGATCCGGATAAATCCCAAACGGGCGCGGTTGCTTCTCGATCGTGGAAGTGCGTTTCGCGGCAAGGGTGACATCAAGAACGCAGTCACGGATTTCGATCAAGCAATCAGGCTCGATCCCAAATATGCCGATGCGTATCTGAGTCGCGGGCTCGCGCATTACGACGAGCACGATTACGACCGGGCCATGGCTGATTTCAACCAGGCAATCGGCCTCAATCACCGGCAGCCCAAGGCGCTCTACAGCCGGGGCCTGGTTTACGCCGCGAGGCATGACTACGACCGCGCGATCGCCGACTACAGCGAGGCGATCCGCTTCAATCCCAACTTTGCCTATGCGTACGGCAACCGCGCGCGGGCCTTCCGAGCGCGGGGCGACCGCGACCACGCGATCGCCGACTTCAATGAATCGCTCGCCCTCGATCCCAACAACGCCAACGATTTCAATGGCCGTGGCCTCGCCTATCTCGACACCAAAAACTTTGACCGGGCGATCGCCGATTTTACCAAGGCGAGCGAACTCGATCCCCGTTACGCGTTCGCGCTGAGCAATCGCTGCTGGGCGCGCGCCCTGGCCGACCGGGAATTGCGGGCGGCACTCGCGGACTGCGACGCGGCGCTCGCGATCAAGGCGGACGACATCGCCACGCTCGACCGCCGCGCGCTCGTCTATATGAAGTTGCAGGAAACCGATAAGGCAATCGCCGATTACGACGCCGTGCTGCGGCTTGATCCCAACGATGCGCTGGCGCGCTATAGCCGCGGGGTTGCGCGCGAACGCCTGGGGGACATGGCCGGAGCCCGCGCTGACCGGGACGCGGCCCAATCGCTGCAGCCGGGTGTTGCCGACGCGGTCGAGAAGCTCGGGCTGCGTTAGCGACCTATCCCGCTACATCGGTGCCGACCGCCCGGAGCTATGGTCTGCGCCCGTATGGCGCACGCAGGTCCTCGATCGGCACGATCGTCTTGCCGATCGGCCAGAGCGCGAGGGCGGCGAGCTTGAGATGCGCCCAGGCAAACGGGATGCCGATGATGGTCACGGCCATGACGACGGCCCAGACGACATGGCTGAGCGCGAGCCACCACCCGGCCAGGATCAGCCAGATGAGATTGCCGATGAATCCGAGCGGACCCGTGCCGATATCGTGCTGCCCGTAGTGTTCGGCGCGCGACACCGCCCGTTGCCCGAATGGCAGCAGCGTATAGGCCGCCATGTTGAAAGCCGCGCGGGCCCAGGGGATCCCGATGATGGTAATTGCCATGATCACGGCCGCGATCAGCCACTCGACCGCCATCCAGAGGCCGCCGAATACGATCCACGCCAGATTGAACAGGATGGATAATGGGGACATGACCCCCTCCGCCTGATTGGTGTGCCTGACGATGTAAGGGTTGCACCAGCGCGGTGCCAGCCCGCATGATGATTTTTAGGCCAAAGTAGACCGGTGCGGTCGGTCAGGATCAGATCTGCGGGGGAGCTTTTGATGAGATCCGGCTTGCTGGCGATCGCCATGCTGGCGTCCGTGGGCCCGGCGCCGGCTGGCGCCCAGGACTGGGACGAGGTCATGGCGGCCGCCAAGAAAGAAGCGACCGTAACGGTCTATCACTCGCAGCTGGGGGCGCCGCACTGGAAAGTCGTGGTCGACGCGTTTCAGAAGAGATATGGCATCGAGGTCAAAGAGTTCGACGCGCGCGCCAGCGAGATCACCGAGCGCGTCAGGGTCGAGCAAAGCTCCGGGCGCGCAATCGCCGACGTCGAATTTCACGGTCTCGCGACTATCGTGGATCAGCGCAAGAGCAACTTCATTTCCGAACTTGGTCCAATTCCGAACGCCAAAAACATTCGCGCCGATGTCCCGCCCGCCGACAAGTGGGAGGTGCCGGCGTGGAACCAGTTCGTCTGCACGCTGATCAATACAAGACTTGTCGCGCCGGCCGACGAACCCAAGACCTACGCCGATTTCCTGAAAGCCGAGTTCAAGGGCAAGACGCTGTCCGACGACATGGCGGCGATCGGCAGCGGGCAGACGTTCTTCGCGGTCCTCTATCAGAAATACGGCCCCGCGTTGCTGCAGAAATTCAAGGAGCAGAACCTCACGTTCGACCGTGACCTGCAGCAGATGTCACGACGTGTGGCGCGCGGCGAATACCCGGTCATGCTGCAGCAGATCGTGGCGTTTGCCTACCCGTTGCGGAGCTTGCCTGTGAAAGTCGTGGTGCCGCAGGAAGGCTGTCCGATAACGCCGATCGAAGGCGCGGTGCTGCGCGGTGCGCCGCACCCCAACGCGGCGCGGCTGTTCATCAATCACTTCCTCGATCTCGAGTCGCAGTTAGTCTACGCCAACGCCTGGATGGGCACGGTGGTGGCCGGCGTTGTCGACCGTCTGACCGACCCCGACGCCAAGCGCTTTGCACAGATCAAGGTGCTGGGCTACATCACGCCGGACATCCGCGACGCCATGCTCAAAGCGGCGACCGATATGTTCAAGTAGGACCGCGCCATCCCGGGACGCGGTCGGTGCCAGCGCCGATGCTACACCGCCACTTTCCTCGTGCCGGCCGCCGGATAGTCGTAACTCGCCATCAGGTCGTCGACCACTTTGTTGAACGCCGGCCAGTCGGTCTCGCGGAAAGCGTGGTTGCGTACGATGAAAGGTGCGCCGGCATAGAATTTCTCGTATTGCTGATGCCGGCCTGCAAACTCGGAGCCGACCATGTCCCAGGCGAGCTTGAACAGCTTCATGCGGGTGATGGCGTCGCACTGTGGCGTTTGCCAGAACGTTGCGAAATCGCGCGCCAGAGCTTGATCGTTCATGACCGAGATGTTCGCCGGCATCTGAAACACGCCGCCGCCGCATAGCTCGCGCAATTCGTCGACGAACTTGCTGTAGTTCTGCGTGCACCATTCGAGGGCGGCATACATCATGCGGCGGTTAAAACAGACGTAGCCGTCGCCGGGCCAGTCCTCCAAGGCATTGATTTGGCCGTTGACCATCCCGGCGATCATACCCTCGTAGGACGACATCTTGCCGAGCGTTTCGCGCACCGCCGGCACCTGATCGGCTCCGGTCGCGTTCGCGATGCGGCTGCACAATCCCACCAGCAATTGCATCTTGGACCAATAACGGACATTCGACTGATGATTGCCGAAGCAATGGCTTGGCGTTGAGATGTAGATGTCGCGCGACAGCAGCGCGTCCCCGTGCACGAACACGCGCTCCCAGGGGACCTTGACGTCCTGGCACAGCAGCATGCTGTCGCTTTCGTCGTAGCGATAGGAGAGCGGGCTGTCGAATTCGGACGTGCAGTTGGGCTCCATGGGCTGGCGGGCCCAGAGTCTCAGCCCGGGAGCGTTGCACGGCACTGCGCAAGTGATGGCTTCCATCTTCTGGTCAGGCGCGAGCGGCAGCACATTGCCGATCCAGATTTCGTTGGCGAACACCGCACCGGTCGCGAGCATCTTCATGCCCGAGATGACCACGCCGTCGTCATCCTCGCGCACGACCCGCAGGGTCGGAACCGGAATGTTCTGTCGCTGATAGAATTCGGGATTGCGCGCCGCCTGCGGAGGAAGGACGGCGTAGACCGTATAGAGGTCGTGGTCGCGCGCGTAGCGATAATAGGCGAGAAGGTTTTCAGGCCGCCCGCACGGGGGCTTCAACGCATCGGACTTCATCGCCATGCCGGTGATGAACGACGCGACATGGTCCGGCGAACGCCCGAACATGCCGTAGGTGAAATCGGCGATCCGACGGTGCCCCAGCATGCGCCGTTGCAGGTCGTCGCGAGACCGCGCCCGCAGAAAATAGATCGAATGACGGCCGCTGTCTTCCTCATAGCTCATGAGCGCACGGTTTGCGGGGTCGTACTTCATGTCGTAGAGGGCCGCGACCGTCTGCGCGGCGTTGCGAAACGCAGGATGCCGGGTAACGTCGTCCACGCGCTCGTCACCGATATAAACGACGCGCCCGTCGCGAATGGATTTGAGGTGTTCCTCACCGGTACGCAACATGGTTCGCTCCTGGCCGATGATCCTGTGTTCAGATCGTCCGCATGATGTTGCTGCGGAATGAGTCGATGTGCGTGCGCATGGCGGCGGCGGCCGCGCTCTGGTCGTGCGCCGCAATCGCGTCGAGCACCGCGTGATGCTCGTCATTGACGCGGCGCAGCTGCAGGTCGTCACCCAACGAAATGAACCAGAAGCGCAACGAACGCTCATGCAGAGAGCTCAGCAGCTCGCTCAGGATCGGGTGGCGGGCGGCCTGCGCAATCGCTTGGTGGAAAGCGCGATCCAGATTCATCAGCGCCTCGCGATTCCGGCTACGGATCAGCGCCGGCGCCGCCTGCAGGATCTGGCGCATGGCCTGAATATCATGGCTGGTCGCGCGCGCGACCGCGAGCTCCACGCCATAAGGCTCGTTGAGATGGCGCAGGTCGATGATCTGCAGGATCGTGTCGAGCGAGACCGCCTGCACGATCACGCCCTTGCGCGGGATGACCGAGACCAACCCCTCCAGCTGCAGCCGGTCGAGGGCGTGATGTACGGGCGTGCGCCCGAGCTTGAGCTCGCGGCTGACCTGCGCCTCGTTGATGTAGGCGCCGGGGGCGTAATCAAGGCAATTGATCCGACGCTTGATCTCGGCATATGCGCGCTCGCGCAGGGAGATTTTTCGCGCGGGCGCATCCGCGGGCCAGCGCGCGGGGCTTTGCATCTGGCTCATACGTCGTCCTGAAAGAAGTGCGTCTCCAGCAAAATGCAGCCGGTCTCCGATTTAAACGGACCGTGGAATACGCCAGGCGGCCGCACCGCGTAGGTGTAACCTTCGAACTTCTCACCGCCTTTGCCCTGCTTGTCGTTGCCCACAATGAGGTCGCCCGACACCAGGAACACCTCCTCCCAATATTCGTGTACGAACGGCTCGGTCGTGTAAGTGCCGGGGGCGAACCGCAGCAGGCGCGTGCGGTTGCCGCGCTTGTTCTTCTCGTCGAGCTCGCCGGCGATGATTTTTTCTTGGATGCCCGGCGGATAGCCGGGCAGGGTGTGCCAGCCCTGGCTGAGGTCCAGCGCGTGAAACTCCTTATGGCCTTTGTGGTATCCCATTGATCTCTCCTATCCTTCGTCCGGCAGTGTCGTGATGTCGTAGGCATGCGAGAGCTTGCGTCCGAGCACCGGATCCTCGAGCTCCACCTCGAATCGCTCGGCCGGGCCGATCTCGCCGTGGACCGCGAGCGTGCCGCAGAACATGGCTGTTCCGACCGGCAGCGAACCGGCGCCGGTGTAGCGTACGATCAGGTCGTCGGGCGTTCGCATGTTCGCAACCGAACCCTCCTGGTAGAGCGCGCGCTGGCCGTTGCGCTTGGCGTAGGCGCGCAGGACGAGGCGCTCCCAGTGCGGAAGGATCTCGTCATAGCGCCACGCCTTGCTCCCGATCGGCTTGGCGCACATCTGCTTGGACAGCGACACGCCGATCGCCTCGGCCTTGCGGTCGGTATGATCGGATCCAACCGCGACCCACAGACCATCCGACAGCGCGAGCAGCACAAACTCGACCTCCCCGCTCGAATGCTCGCCGAGCACCTCGATCGCTCTGGCGCTGGTCAGCAGACCGGCGGCGACGCGATAGAAGATCGGCGTACTCTTCGGCCGCTTCACGCCGAGTGCTTCAAGCTCGCGAATATGCTTTTCGAGCGCTTCGACGTTGCGCCCGGTCCATCCGGCTATGACCAGCCGTTCGATCTCGCGCGGGTCGACGCTTCGTTCCTCAGGCAGCGGAGCCTCCTCGATTTGCTTTCGCGACTAGTCTTTCGGTCAAGCGTTCGGACCATAGGTCGCGATCAAATTCCATTTGCCGTCGTTGAGCTCGATCACATAGACGGGCTTGAGCGCATCGCCGTTGGCGCCGAACGAGATCGGCCCTTCGAGCGCGGGAAAGTCCTTCATGGCGCGAATCGCATCGCGGATGCCGGTGCGCTCGGCCGCCACATTGGCCGGATCGCCGGTGACCTTGGCGGCCTTCATCGCCTGCGCGTAGATCAGCACGATGTCGTAGGTCGAAGCGTCGAACTGCGACGACGCGCTGCGCTCGATGCCTGCCGCCTTGGTTCGCTTGAGGAACTCCTCCTCGAACTTGCGGGCGCGCTCGTTGGCGTTGGCGTAGAACGTGGTCGGGATGATAGTGCCGTTGCCGGCCGGGCCCATCAGACGCGGCAGCTCGGGATCCGCAATGGTTGATCCGGCGACCACGCGGGCTTTGCCGCCCTGCCGGCGCAGCTCCTGCACCAGCCGCGTCGCGGATTCCGGGCCGGAGCCGATACCGAGGAGATCCGTCGGCTGGGCAACCAGTTGCGAGGCCTGGGCGGCGAAATCGAAGGTCTGGGTGAGATAGGTGACGCTGAGCTTGATCTCGATTCCCGCCTTCTTCATCAGGTTGGGCAGCACCGCTTCACCCATGGTCTTGGAGATCACGTCGTCGGTCGCATACGCGACCGCCGCGGTCGCCGCCGGGTAATTCTTGGCCTTGATGGCGCGCAACACCCGGTCGAACATGTAGCCTTCATCCGAGGTGTTGCGGAACGCGTAGGTGAACGGCTCGGCGAGTTTGGGCGCCGACGACGCCATCGACATGGTCGGAATGCCGGCGCGCTCGCCCGCCGGGAACACAACCCGGCATTCGCTCGAGCTGAACGGGCCGATGATCGCCAGAACCTTGTCGTCCTCGGCGAGCTTACGGAGACCGACGACCGCCTGGTCTGGCTTGCCTGCGGTGTCAAACGAAATGATCCGCAGCTTCTTGCCGTTGACGCCGCCCGTGCTGTTGACCTCGTCGATCGCCATCTGCGCGGCGATCTCGTTGGTCTTGGAAAAGGTCGCGAACGGACCGCCGGCCGACGGCAGATAGCCGAGCAACAAATCCTGCGCTGCAGCGCCGGTGATCGCAATTGCGGTCAATGCCGCAAACAGTGTCACGCCAAGCCCCGTTCTGTTCATGACCAAGATCTCCTTGCACAAGAATCAGTTGACCATTGGATTAGCCGTCACGCGCCGCTGCCCCTGATCGCGACCGAGATAGGCGTCAAGCAAGGTGCGGTCGGCCGGGATGTCGCGGGCAGCGCCCTCGCGCTTGACCTCGCCGAGCTCGAGCACGTAGGCACGGTCGGCAATTTCGAGCGCGCGCTGCGTGTTTTGCTCAACCAGCAGGATGCTCAGGCCGCTGTCGTGGTTGAGCGATCGGATATGTGCAAACACCTCGTTGACGAGACGCGGGCTCAGACCGAGCGAGGGTTCGTCCAACATCATCAGCTTGGGCGCGGCGAGCAGAGCACGGCCGATGGCGAGCATCTGCTGCTCGCCGCCCGAGAGCACGGCGGCGAGGTCGTCACGGCGGGCGGCGAGGTTGGGAAAACGCTGGTAGGTCCGTTCGATTTCGGAACGCACCGCGGCGTGGTCGCGGCGGTGGCAGGCACCCATCAGCAGATTTTCGTCGACCGTGAGGGTGGTGACGATGCGGCGGCCTTCCGGTACCAGCACCAGACCGGCGCGCACACGAGCGCTTACCGGCCACTTGCTCACGTCGGCGCCATCAAACGCAATGGTACCGCCGGCGAGCCGCTCCATCCCAAGCAGTGCGCGCAGTAGCGAGGATTTTCCCGCGCCGTTCGCCCCCAGTACGGCGACGATTTCGCCCTGGCGCAGCGCCAATGACACAGCGCGAACCGCGCGCACGCTGCCGTAGCGGACGTCGACCTCACGCGCTTCGAGCAGCATGGCGGCGCTCCGTCGCATCCGTAACGGCGGTTCCGAGATATATCTCCTGCACGCGCGGGTTCGCCCGGATCTCGGCCGGCGTGCCTTCGGCGATCTTGCGACCGAAGTCGAGAACGACGACGGCGTCGCACAGGGCGCCGACGAAATGCATGTCGTGCTCGACGACGAGCAGCGTGACACCGCCGTTGGCGCAAATGCGCTCGAGCAGGTCTTGCAGCGATTCCGTCTCGGCGGAATTGAGTCCGGCCGCGGGCTCGTCGAGCAGCAAAAGCCGCGGCCTCGCCATCATGGCGCGCACGACCTCGACGCGTTTCTGCACGCCGTAGGGGAGGTTTTTGACCGTCGCGCCGGCATATCGTTCGAGCCCGGCCTCGGCGATCGCCGCGCGCGCCGCGTCGCGCCAGCGATTGCGCGGCCACAGGTTCACGGGTTGCAACACGCCGAACGGGCCGGCATTGCGACAGTGCTGGCCGACCATCACGTTCTCGAGCGTCGTGAGGTGCGGCATCAGGCGCACGTTCTGGAAGCTGCGGGCGACGCCATGGGTGATGCGCCGCCGGCTTGGCATGCGTGAGATATCGACGGCATCGACAAACACGCGGCCGCTGTCGATCGGGACTGCGCCGGTGACGATGTTGAAGACCGTGGTCTTGCCGGCGCCGTTGGGACCGATCAGCGCGGTGCGCGAGCCGCGCCTGACGTCGAAGCTCAGGTCATCGATCGCCGTCATCCCGCCGAACCGCTTGGTGACGGACTCAAGCCGCAGGATCGGCTGCTCGTGGATCATGCGGCCGGCTCCCGCGCAGCGTCCGACCGGCCGATGCCGTGACGGTCAAGGCCGAGCAGGCGCCTTATCTGCTCGCCGGTGAGCAGGCCTTGCGGCCGTAACGCCATCAAAACGATGACCGCCGCCGCGAACAGCACGTAGCGCCAGTTGGCACTGCCACGCAGGACCTCGGGCAGCAGCGTGAACACGCCGGCGCCGATCAGCGGCCCCAGTACGGTCTGGGTGCCGCCGAGCAGGACGTAGAGCACGACGGTGATGGAGAGGCCAATATTGAAGTATTGTGCTTCGATAAAGCTGAAGTGATGCGCATAGAGGCCGCCGCCGATCCCGGCGATGATTGAGCCGAGCGTAAACGCGGCGATCTGAAAAGCGCGCACGTCGAGCCCCATGAGGTCGGCAACCCGCTCGTCGTCATGGACCGCGGTGACAGCGATCCCGAAGCGGGTCGCGCACAACAGTGCCACCACCACAACGATGCCGGCGGCAAATAGCGCAATCGTCGGCAGGCGAATGAACGCCGTGACCGGGTAACCGGCGGCGCCGCCGACCACTTCCAGGTTCAGCAGTGTCGCCTGCACGATTTGTCCAAGCGCGAAGGTCGCGAGCGCAAGATAGATCCCGCGCGTGCGCAGAACCGGCACCGCCACGACGAGCGCGATCAGACCTGCCGCGATCCCGCCAAGCATGATCGCCAGTATCGGGGTGACGCCGTAAGCGTTGCTCAGAAAGGCCGACGCATAGGCGCCGATCGCGCCGAAGCCGGCGAGGCCGAGGTTGAGCTGGCCGGCGGCGACCGGCAGGAACGCCCCATAGGCGAACACGATGTTGACCGCGAGCAGCACCAGCACGCCTTCCAGATAACCGCTCATATGCCACTCCGTCCCGCAGACAGGCCGGCGAACAGGCCGGTCGGCCGCACAAACAGAATCAGCAACAACAGTCCGAACACGCTGATGTCGACAAAATTGGCGCCCACGTAGCCGACCGACAGCACCTCGGCGATGCCGATGATCAGGCCGCCCGCGATTGCGCCCCAGGTGTTTCCCATGCCGCCGACGATCATCGCCGAAATCCCCTTGAGTCCGACGGCCTCGCCCATGAAAGGCTGCACTTGCCGGTAGTTCAGCGCGAACAGGACGCCGGCGATCGCGGCGAACAAACCGGCTAGCGCGAACACGATCGGCACGACGCGGCCAACGTCGATGCCGAGCAGCAGCGCCGTATCGGAGTCTTCCGCAATCGTGCGCAGGCCACGCCCGAGGTTGGTGCGCTTGAGCAGCCTGGAGAGCCCCCAGATCGAGGCGAGCGACACCGCCAACCCGGCGAGCTGCGGCAACGAAATCACGAAGCCAGCAATCCGCCAGTCGGTGCCCGCGAACAACGGCGGCAGCACACGCATTTCCGAGCCCCACCACGCAATCGCCAAGTGTTCGAACATGAGCAGGAACGCCATTGAGCTGACCAGCGGAACGAAGTGTTCGGCGCCGCGCAGCCAGCGCCAGGTGAAGCGTTCGACCACAAGCGACACGGCCGTTGTAATCGCGAGCGCGGCGAGGATCGCCAGCGGCCAAGGCGTACCTGCATGGATCAGCGCCCAGGTCGACATGCCGGCGATCATGAAGAGTCCCGGGATGCTGAAGTTGAGGAAGTTGAGCACGCCGATGCTGAGCGTGAGTGCGACTGCAACCATCGCGTAGACCGATCCGAGCATCAGGCCATTGATGATTTGTTGGCCGAGCATGGCTGGGGCGGTTCCGTTCAAAAAATGTTGGCGCGCTCGTACTGCACCGGCCAGGCGAGGCTTTCGGCGCGCAGCGTCTTTGCGGCGTGCAGCGGCCAATAGGGATCGTTGAGCAGCATGCGGCCCAGCACCACGAGATCGGCACGGCCGTTGGCAATGATCTCTTCGGCCGCCTCCGGAGACGAGATCAGGCCGACCGCCGCGGTCGCGATCCCGGTATCGCGCCGAATGCGCTCGGCAAACGGAACCTGATAACCGGGATGAACCGGAATGCGCTGGCGCAGATCGAGCCCGCCGCCGCTGGCATCGATGAGATCGACGTTGCCGGTCGCCTGCAGGACGTGGGCGAGGGCAATCGAGTCATCCACATCCCAGCCGCCTTCGATCCAGTCGGTGACCGAGAGCCGCACCGAGAGCGGCAGTTCGCGCGGCCAAACCGCGCGAACAGCGGTGACGATCTCAATCAGAAAGCGCATGCGATTCTCGCGCGATCCCCCAAAGCGATCGATGCGCCGGTTGCTGAGCGGGGAGAGGAACTGGTGCAGCAGATAGCCGTGGCCGGCGTGCAGCTCCAGGAACTTGAATCCGGCCTCGCGGGCGCGCTGCGCAGCCTGCCGAAACGCGTCGATAACTTCCGCGATCAGGCTTGCGTCCATTTCGCGCGGAGGCGGGAAGCCATCCGCATAGGGGAGAGGCGAGGGGCCGAGCGTCTCCCAGGCGCCGTCGTTCGGTTGCAACGGCTGCGTGCCCTCCCACGGGCGCGAGACGGACCCTTTGCGACCGGCATGCGCGAGCTGGATCCCCGGCACGGCTCCTTGCTGCGCGACAAACGCGGCGATTGCGGCGAGGCGATCGCGCTGCGCGTCGTTCCAGAGCCCGAGGCAATGTTTGGTGATCCGCCCGCGCGGCTCCACGTGGCTCGCCTCGACGCACACGATCCCGGCGCCACCGACCGCGCGCGTCGCCAGGTGATGGCTGTGCCACTCGTTCGGCAGGCCATCTTCCGCCGAGTACTGGCACATCGGCGACATCATGATGCGGTTGCGCACCGTGACGGTGCGCAACTTGAGTGCACGGAAGAGATGCGGGTGACGCTCCCGCTGCAGAATGCGACGCGCGTTCTCGACGCTCACGGAAAGATCACCTTGGCGGTCATGGCCTGATGGGTCACGTTGCCATCGAATGGCGGAAAGCGTGCGAAGTCGTCGCGCGCAGCGCGGCGCGCATCCGACCTCAGGGCACGGTCAAGGTCGACCGAAGTATCGAATGTCATCTGCGCGAGAAGCGAGGTCCCGTCGTCGTGCACCGGGAATGGGTCGTGCCAGCTCACCGGATGATGCACGATCAGCGAGCGAATGCCGGGGAAACGCTGCAGAAGCGGCGCGTGGGCGGTCTCGTAGTAGCGTGCGAAGGCGATCGGATCGGCGGACTTGCCCCGGTATCGCACGAAGTAAGAGACCATTTGTGACCCCGTTGCTTGCCTAACCCTGTCACAACTGTGAAATTTCACAAGCGCATCAAATAGGCGCGGTGTGGCAAAATCCACTGCACATCACCGGGCAATTATGCGAACAGCCGGGTCATTCGGCGGCGCTGCGCAGCGCCAGCCATTCGTGGTCGTCCATCTGCCGCAGCCGCCGCTCGACCCTGCTCGAGCTCTCGACCAATTGGGCGGCCGCAGACGCCAAGGCCTGGAATGCGCTGCGGTCGAGCGGCTTGAAGAAGTCGTCGTTGACGGCGCGGATCTCCGGACCGAGCTTCACCAGCCCTGCATGGCCCCGCGGGGTGAGTGCGAGCAGAATGCCGCGGCGGTCCTTCGGATTTGGGTTTTTCGACAGCAATCCGAGCCGTGCGAGCCGCCCGGTTTCGGTCGCGATGAAGGCACTCGTCACATGCAGCGCCTTGGCCACCGTGCCGACCCGCACGCCGTGCCCTCCTTGCAGGCGCGCCACCGCCATCAGGATGCTGTACTGAGGTCCGCTCACGCCTAGCCGGCGCGCAAGATGCTCGCGCACCGTCTCCATGCGCACGGAAATGGTCAGCAAGTCGTAGACCAGCTGCCGAAAATGGTCGTCGTTGCCACCTTCTAGCAATGCCTGGCGCGAAGCGGACGCCGGTAAGGCGGCGGCCGCTTCCCGTGGCCGGCGCGGGCGCTTGGCTTTGGTTGACACGTGTGTCCGATCCGATCCTACGCAACCAGGTCCACGTAGCCAGTATCCTGCAGGAGTTGGCTCTCGACCGGAATGTGCAGGCTGTCGTGTACGGTGTTGTAGAACTTCCAAAAGCCGACAACGCAGGCAAGCTCAATAATTTGCGGCGGGGTCAGGTGCTGCTTGAGTCGCTGCAGAATCTCGGTCGGCACCGAGGTCGGATCGTTTGAGGCGGCGCGCACGTAATCGAAGCAGGCGCGTTCGAACTCGTTCGCCGGCTCCATGTCGCCGGTGATCAGGTCCTGGAGTTCTTGCTCGCTCAGACCCCAGCCCTCCGAACCAACACCACGCGGCGCCTTGAGCATCGTGCAGCTGTGCGCGGTGCAATAGGCGCAGCCGTTCACCGCGCAGCACACCACCGCGAGCTTGCGCTTGAGGAACTGGTCGAGCGTGGAGGATGGATCACGCATGATGTTGCTGTTAAGCGCCCACAGCGTTGCCGCGATTTCCGGCCGATAAGCATAGAGCTTGAGCGCATTGGGCAGGAACCCCATTCGCTTCTTGTAGGGCGCGAGCACCGGATCGAGCTTGGGCGAAAAGTCCGCTTCCTTGACGTAGGGAATGAACGGCTCGGCCTCATAGAGGACACGCGGAGCCGGGGCTGTTACGGGTTGGTTCATGAGCACATCTCCCTTGCGTTGCACGACGTGCGGGCACTTCACAAATAGTCTTCGAGTTTTGCCTTGCCCCAGTTCTTCGGCCAGGCGCGATCGAAATCGTGCGGGTCATGGCGCGCCTTACGGGTGGCATCGATCCCCATCTTGCCGACCACGCGCCACGGATAGTGACCTTCGAGCGGCTTCGCGGAAGGGTCGTATGGCGAGCCACGCGTATTCGACACGATCACCACGTCGCGGGCCGGATCGCACCGCGTCGCGATTGCGTGGTAGACCTCGCCGGGCTTGTCGAGGTCGGTGTCGGGGCTGACCGCGACGACCAGTTTGGTATTGAGCCAAGGAGCGCCCATGGCGGTCATGAGCGCGTCGTTGACCATGCCCTCGCGCGGATAATCGAACTGCAGGATGCAGGACAATGCTGCGCCCCAGGTCGGGAACCGTACGTCCTTGACGGCGAGCCCGATCTCGCTCAGGCGATTGTAGAGCACCGCCTCGTGGCACAGCCGCGGCAGCGGCTGATGATCGGTGTCCGGACAGGTTTGATGATTGCGGTAGATCGGCCGGTCGGCCCGCATGGTGACCGCGGTGATTTCGACCTCCGGCACGCTCTCGTTATGCGGAAGGTGGTACATCGACGGCGAGGTCACCTCGCCGACCGGGAACATCCGACCAAGCTTGACGTAGCCCTCGACCACGATCTCGGCCTCGGCCGGCACGTTGAGATCGAGCGTCTCGCACGGCACTACCTCGATGTCCTGGTCCATGATGGTGCCGACCATCTCGAGTTCGCCCCACATGTCCATGTGCAGGCCCGAGAAGTTGGCCATGATCTCGTACGCCGGCGGCAGGCCGAACACAAACGCGATCGGCATCTTGTCGCGTCCCATGGCGCGGTACTTGTTCATGATGATGTGCGAATGCGGGGTCACGAAGCTGATCAGCCCGCGCCGTGGACCGACCGCCTGGGTACCGGCATGACATGAGTTGTAGAAGCCGGTCTCCGGGTCGCGGATCACGTTCATCGCGGTGACATAAGGCCATTCATCCGCATCCTTGTGCTTGGGGATCGGCAGCACCGTCCAATCCACGTCGGCGCCAGTCCGGATGACCTCCTTCACTGGCCCGGTCTTGACGTGTTTGAAGCCGCGCGGCGGTTGCCGCAGACGAAATGCCAGCGTCTTCAAGTAGTCTTCGCGCGCAACGCCGAGTGCGCGCGCTTGCATCGGGCGGTTCTTCACCAGGATGTCGCAAAGGCGAAAACCCGGCTTCTCGATGATCTGCTCAAACAGGATTGGAGTATCGACCTGGGCCGAAAGCGCCCCGACGTCGTCGATCGATACCGGCTTGCGGACGCGGGTGACCACGTCGGCGTTGGTCTCAAGATAACCGCGCAACGACGCATCGAGCGCCGGCGCATTGCCGGCGCGGGGTGTTCGCTCGGCGGAGTGAGCGGACATAGCGCGCCTCCAGTTCGTTAACTAGCTTTACTAATCTGCTTGCCTATGTCAATGCCGGCGCGGTTGCCGAGCCGATGATTTCGCGACATCGTGCGCCGAGATACCCGCGACGAAGGAAATTGCGCGTGACCAAAGCGCCAACCGTCCTGGCACTTGCCCGCGATCTTGCGGCGGGGCGAACCTCGAGCCGCGAGCTGATCGAGCGGGCGCTGGCCGCGATCACCGACCCGAAAGGAGAAGGGTCGCGCGCCTTCGTCTACGTCGACGCCGACGGCGCCCGCGCGGCCGCCGATGCCCAGGACGCCTTGCGCAAGGCCGGCTATGTGCTCTCGCCGCTCGCCGGGCTGCCGGTGTCGATCAAGGATCTATTCGACGTCGCGGGGCAGCAAACGCGGGCGGCCGCCAAGGTGCTGAGCGATCGGCCGCCGGCGAGCGCGGACGCCACGGTGGTGGCGCGTCTGCGGCGGGCCGGCGCGGTTCTGATCGGGCGCACCAATATGACGGAGTTTGCGTTTTCCGGGGTCGGCATCAATCCGCACTTCGGAACGCCCGGCAATCCACGCGACCGCGCGCGCATTCCGGGCGGTTCATCCTCGGGCGCTGCTGTCTCGGTCGCCGACGGCATGGCGGTGATCGGGGTCGGCACCGACACCGGCGGGTCGGTGCGGATCCCAGCGGCGCTGTGCGGGCTCGCGGGCTTCAAGCCCACGGCACGACGTATCCCGCTGGATGGGCTGCTGCCACTCTCAACCACTCTTGATTCCGTCGGCCCGATCGCACGCAGCATCGCATGCTGCATCATCGCCGATGCGATCATGGCCGGAGACGTCCCGCACGTGCCCGACGCCGTGGCGATCGCCGAGCAGCGTTTCCTGATCCCGACCAACTATGTCCTGGAGAAGCTCGATGCGGAGGTTGCGACTGCGTTCGAGCGGGCCTGCGCAGCGATTGCCCGCACCGGCGCGCGCTTGGTCAAACGGGCGATCCCGGAGTTCGACGAATTGCCGGAGGTAAACGCCAAGGGCGGTTTTCCGGCGGCCGAAGCCTTCGCGTGGCATGCGCCGCTGCTTGCGGCGCGAGCGCAGGACTACGATCCCCGGGTGCGTGTTCGCATCGAGCGCGGCCGCGGCATGTTGGCGGCGGACTATCTGCGTCTGCGCGATGAGCGTCGGCGGCTCATTGCCAGCTTCAATGAGCGGCTATCCCCTTTCGATGCGTTGCTCATGCCGACCGTCGCCAAGGTTGCGCCGCCGATCACAGCCTTCGCCGAGGACGCGGAGTTTGCGCACCTCAACGCCATCATCCTGCGCAATCCGATGGCAATGAATTTTCTCGACGGCTGCGCCGCGACCGTGCCGATTGAGCAGCCGGACGCGCTCCCAGCCGGATTGTCGGTGGTCGGGCCCCAAGGAAGCGACGCGCGCGTGCTGCGGGTTGCGCTAGCCGTCGAGGCAGCGCTCTGGCCCTAGCGCGGTCCGCGGCACCGCGCGCGTGCCCCGCGTTAGGGCTCGTGTTTGGTCATCTGGCCGTCGACCGAGTAGCGGCCGCCGCCCGCGGTCGCAAGCAGCAGGTAGCCTCCGATGATCGCCAGGTTCTTGTAGAAATTGACCATGTTGAGCCCGCGCGGCGGACCGTCCATGGTCCAGAACGGATGGCCGAAGTAGGTCACCACAATGAGCCAGACAACGAACAGCCAGGCGAGCCACCGGGTCTTGACGCCGACCAGAAGCGCGATCCCGCCGAGAAACTCAATCGCCGCGATCAAATACCCGAGCCACGTCGGGGTCGGGGCTCCGCCGGCGATCAAGTCCATGAAGCGCTTGGTGCCTGCATTGTTGGTGATTGAACTCACATCCATGAATTTGAATAGGCCGTAGACGATGAAAACCGCGGACAGCAGCACGCGACTGATCAGATTTACGACATCCGGCATGGCGCCCTCCCTCCATGCGGTCCCGGCGACGGGCCGCTCGCGGCCATCATGAATCCAGGCCACGTGCTCGGCAATGCCAATGTTGCTTCAATCCACGGTGTTGGTGGCTCCGTCGGCTTTGCTGGCGCCTAGTGTCCCGCGCCCGACGCTTGTATGCCATTTGCGGCAGGCACTTTTACAAGCGTCGGAAGCAAAGGGACACTAGCAACCTTATGATTCTAGTGTGGCCTTGGATTTGACGTTCCTACGGAGGACTCGCCGCGATGCTGGTAGGAACGTCAAATCCGCCACGCTAGCATGCGGTGCAAAAGCCGGCTGTCCGAAGCCAACCTCGGCACGCCATGTTGGCGATCGTCCGAGCCGACTAGCGTCCCACTCGCCCGCGGCACCACGCGCCTTGTTAACAGCCCGGTAATCTTTCGGTTAGTTGCTGGCAATCTTCATGAACGCGGGCAGTCGCCGCTTTTCAGAATGAATTCATAAAGTGGCGCGTATCCTTCTCCCGTGGTCGTTGATCGACCTATCTCCTGGGAGGAGATGACATGACCCACGTTTATTTCCACTGCTCGAGCTCGGAGCGGGTCTTGCTCGACCAAAATGGCAGTGACGTTGAAGACCTGGTCGAGGCGCACGAGCGCGCCAAACAGATCGTGCAGCAATTCGTCAGCAGCCAGACGCCGGACGATTGGCGGGCGTGGACCATGCACGTGAGCGACGAAAACGGTGACGACATCTTCCTGATGCCGTTCGCCTATGTGCTCGGGCGGCCGCATTAGGCGGACGCCGGTGGCACCCGAGCGTCGGCGGATGATTGACCGCGGCTGCCGGCGCCCCTAGTTTCATTTGCATGACAATTTCATACGCCCAGGCGCCGTTCGCGGTGCGTGCGGATATCGTGGCGGCGCACCAGCAAGCCTGGAGCCGCCTCGCGCACCCAGGGACCTGGCTTCCCGGTGCGACACGTGTCGCGATCGCCGCCGAAGTCAGACAAACGCCGCAATGCGCGCTGTGCTTGCGGCGCAAGCAGGCGCTGTCACCCTACGGGGTCGATGGCCGGCATGACAGTCTCGGCGTCCTTTCCGAGCGCATCGTCGAACAGATCCATCGAATCGTAAGCGATCCGGGCCGGCTGACGCGCGCATGGTTCGACGGCGTCGTTGCTTCGGGTACGCCCGACACCGAGTACGTGGAAATCGTCGGGGTCGTTGCAACCGTCGTGTCGATCGACACGTTTTGCCGCGCGCTCGGCCTCCCGGCTCATGCGCTGCCCGCGCCGGTTTCCGGCGAACCTCTCCGGCGCCGCCCCGGGACCGCACGCCAGCGCGGCGAAGCCTGGGTTTCGATGATCCATCCGAAAGACCTCGAAGGCGAGCTGGAAACGCCGGAAGAGCGGAAGCTCGCGACCTATTGGGGAGGCGTGCTCGCCAACATCCGACGCGCGCTCTCGCTGGTGCCGGAGGAGGCCTACGCGTGGTTTCAGCTGGTCGAGACGCAATATCTGCCGGGCCGATGCATGCGCGATTTCGCCAACGAGTACCGCGCCATCACCCATGCCCAGATCGAGCTGATTGCGGGGCGGGTGTCGGTCCTCAACCAATGTTTTTATTGAACCACCTCGCATGCAACCTTGCTCCGTGAGAGCAGCAAAGCCAAGGGCGAGGCCTACGATCTGAGCCTGCTAACCGGGACCAAGGGCGACGGCAACATTCCGCACGGAGCGTTGTTGGTCGCATTCGCCGAGGCGGTGCTCGGCGACAATGACCGGCGTCTGCAGGAAATCCAGGGGGCAATCCGCGACAAAATGGACGATGCCGCCTTTGTCGACGCAGCTGCGATCGTCGCAACGTTCAACGCCATCGACCGGGTCGCGGACGCGACCGGCATCCCGATCGAGGACAGCAAGGTTGCCTCCACGGCGGACGTGCGGGCCGCGCTGGGGATCAACGCGTTCGCCGAGCAACGCGGTGAGATCGCAGATCCGCGCGAGCGCGCCGGTGTTGGGAGAATTTAACGGTTGCGCTTAGGTTACCTGCAGCCGGGCCGGCCGTCATCATGTGCCAGGGTGAAAGGCCCAAGCTTGCCGGCGAGCGCGCTCGCCCAATCCGGCGGGCCCAGTTCCTCCCGCGAGTATTTGCGCGCGATCAGCTTGTTGCGCACGTAGAAATCCTGGATGTCCGACAGGCTTTCCTCGTAGACACGGCCGTTGACGTCCATCGATCCCCACTGGATCTTGTCGATCATCTGCGGGTCCTTGAGGTCGGAATACTTTGCGAGATAGTCGAGCACTTCCGCGCGATTGGATGCGTGATGATAGGCGTTGCAGTAATCGCGCACGCCGCGCAGCGTAGCCAGCACGAAATCCTCGGCCGCGGCGCGGTTTTTGCTGATCCAATCGGTGTTCATCTGCAACACCGAGCTGAGCATAGGCTGCGGTTTCACGATTTCGTCGGTGTTGAGCCACCGCACCGCCAGCTTCTTGTCCTCGGCCGCGTCCTGGATCGGCGACACGAGCATGGCGGCGTCGACAGCGCCGGTGCCGAGTGCAATCGGCGTCTGGGTCAGCGGGATATATTTGACCTCGACATCCGCGAACGTAAGCCCGCCGAGCGCCAATACCTTGTCGACCTCGTACATGATGCCAGACCCGCGCGCGTCGAGGCCTAGCACGCGTCCTTTCAAGTCCTCGGGCTTCTTAATGACGTCCTTCAGTCCGGGTCGCAGCATGATGTAGTGATTCGTCGGGCTCACCGCGCGCGACATGATGATGGTGACGGGAATCTTTTTTTCCACGAGGTTGAAAAATCCGGCGCTGAAGCCGGTACCAATGGCTTGCAGCCGGTCGGTCGACAGCATCGCCGCCATGTCGCTCGGTGAGCCCGGAAATTCAATCCGCACATCGAGCCCGGCGGCCGCGTAATATCCCTTCTCCTTGGCGATGTAGAGCGGGGCACCAGTCAGAGACGGGACGTTGCCGACGATCAGGCTGACCGGCTCGCCGGCCCGCGCCGCCATAGCGGGGATCAGGATCGCGGCTGCAACAATGAACGATAGTCGAAACTTTGGCATTCCTCTCCTCATGCTCCAGTGCGGTTGACCGACTGCAGCCACGGACGAGCGCAGCGCGCGCGGGCTTCCCACGCCGCAATGTCGTCCGCAGACTTCAGAGTTAGTCCGATGTCGTCGAGGCCTTCGATCAGTGCGGCGCGGTCCGCGGCGTCGATCTCGAACCTAAACGCGGTCTCGTCCGGGCCACGAATGGTCTGTTCGATGAGGTCAACCTGGAAAGGTGCGCCGCCGTTGACCGCGAGCACCAGTGCTTCAAACGCGGATGCCTCGGCGTCAGCGAGACGAACCGGAAGCAGTCCGTTCTTGATGGCGTTATCATAGAAAAGGTCGGCGAAACTGCGCCCCACGATGCAACGGATACCGAACGCCGCGAGCGCCCACGCAGCGCTTTCGCGCGAGCTTCCACAACCAAAGTTGGCGCCGGCAACGAGGATCCGCGCTGCCCGGAAGTTCGCTTGGTTGAGCACAAATGCGGGGTCAACAGCGCCGTCGGGTCGGCGCCGCCAGCGCATGAACAACTGCGCTGCATAATCTGGCTCCAGAACCCGCAAGGGCGGCACAGGAGCGATCTGATCGGTATTAATGTCATCGCGCAGGAGCGGGGCTGCGATGCCGGTGAGCCTGGTGAAAGCTTGCATACTAGCCTCCGGCCAGCATCCGGCGAACATCGACGATGTGGCCTGCGACTGCGGCCGCAGCCGCCATCGCCGGGCTCGCCAGATGGGTGCGAACGCCGGCGCCCTGCCGCCCTTCGAAGTTGCGATTGCTGGTCGAAACGTAGCGTTCGCCCGGCTGCGCAGCATCACGGTTGCCGCCAGCGCACAGCGAACAGCCGGACGCGTGCCATGCAAAACCGGCGGCGCGAAAGACCCGATCAAGGCCGCGCGCTTCGGCGGCGTGTTTGACGCTAGTCGAACCCGGCACCACGACCGCAACGACGCCGTCTGCGACGCGCCGGCCGCGCACGACCGCCGCCGCACTTTCCAGATCCGACAGGCGCGCGTTGGTGCATGATCCGATGAACACGCGATTGATCGGCAGTCCGGCAATCGGCGTGCCTGGCGTCAAGCCCATATAGTCGATTGCGCGTCGATGACCGGCCTGGCGTTCGGCCGCCTCGGCGGCTGGGTTGGGCACGCAACCCGAAATCGGGATCACCTGGCTCGGATCGGTGCCCCAGGTGATTTGCGGTTCGAGCCCGCTGCAGTCGATGTCAAACTCCTGATCGAACGTTGCGTCGTCGTCGGACGCAAGCTCGCGCCACGACGTGAGCGCGCGCTCCCACGCTTCGCCGGCGGGCGCAAAGGGGCGTCCCGCGAGCCACTGGAAGGTCGCCTCATCTGGCGCGACGTAGGACGTGCGTGCGCCTAGCTCGGTTGCCATGTTGCAGATGGTGAAACGCCCCTCGACCGGCATCGCATCAATCGCGGCCCCGGAAAACTCAATTGCGAGCCCGCGGCCGGCGTCGATACCGAGCTCTGCGATGGTGTGGAGGATTGCATCTTTCGCACTTACACCGTGCCCCAGTGCGCCCTCGAGTTTGATCCGCATCTGCCGCGGCTGCACCAACGCCATGGTCTGGGTCGCTAGAACATGTACCAGTTCGGTGGTTCCGCAACCGAACGCAAGCGCACCCAGCGCACCCACGGTGGGCGCATGGCTGTCGGCGCATGCGTGGGTTGCACCGGGGAGGACAAGGCCGAGCTCGGGCGCCAGCACGTGGGAAATGCCCTGCTCGGGGTCGCCGATGTCGAACAGCCGGATGCCGTGGCGCGCAGCGGCCGCCCGGGTCGCGTCGGTGAATGCGGTCACTGCCGGGTCGTTGATGCCGCGCCCTTCGGTCGGGACGGAGTGATCCTGTACGGCGATGGTCAGATCCGTGCGCCGGACGCTATGGCCGCCACGCTCAAGCTGCCCGAACGCGTGCGGGGCACGCACGTCGTCGACCACATTGCGGTCCATATAGAGCAGGGTGCGCCCGTCCCGCCGACGCGCCACGACGTGGGCATTCCAGATTTTGTCAAACAGGGTTCTTGGCATGGGCGGCGCTGCGCGCGGCAGCTTATCAAATCGGGATGAGCGTGGGGACAATCCTAACCCCTCGCAGTTGCGCTTGGGCGCTAACCAAAGACGGGGCCGCGGGATGAGAGAGGCGGACGACGCGTTGAGCTATCTCCAAGAGAGCAAGCAGATCGCGATCGGGACTGTGAATGGCGTGGTTGTTTATACGCTGGTGAGTGTGAAGTGACTGGAAATGTACACGTTTAGGTGGGGGGATGGGGGTACAAAGCAATAATATTGCTTGAGCAATAATGTTGCTCTAACGCCCCCCACATCCAAATGTACACAATGAGAACCTGAGATGAGCTTTCTCGAACAACTCAAACCAATTTTCCAAGATGAGACCGTTCGGCTGGAGCTTCGGATCGAAGCGGCCGCAGTAGTGCTTCAGCACGAGGCCCCTGATGACCTAGTAGATGGCGCGACTGAGTTTCTTACCGTCGTCACTCAGGCAGTAAATGTCTCGACTGAGCTAAAACTCGAAGCAATCAAAGCCCTGGCAAAGAGGACAGCCCGCAGGATTACGAGGCCGCCAGTCCAGCCAGAGTTGAAGGACTCGAAGGGAGAATGCAGCGTGCGAGAGAAAGGCTGGCAAGGCTCAGGTCAGAAGAAGCTACGCAGGAAAAAGGCTCCGAAGCAGACATTGGGTAAATTTTGCACAATGTCACTTAGCCGCGCCACCCTTTGCACAGTGCCTACACCAACACCAAGCGCCGCCGCGACTTTCCGTATTCCAGTCCCATTCGCCAGTGCATCGCGAATAGCCTTTTCAGTTCCAGCCGCGATCTTGGGCCTTCCAAGCCTCTTGCCATTGGCCCGCGCCCTTACAAGTCCCGCCTTCACCCTGGACTGGATCATCGCGCGTTCGAATTCCGCGAACACCCCCAGCATTTGGAACATGGCGCGGCCGCTAGGAGTACTGGTGTCGAGGCCCTGTTGATGCAGATAGAGATCAATCTTCAAAGAATGCAATTCAGATAAAAAGCCGATCAAATCCTGAAGGCTCCGGCCCAGTCTATCAACGCTCCAAGCCATTACTAGATCAAACTCTCGTCTGGTGGCCGCTTTGCAAAGCGCATCAAACTGAGGCCTCTTGTCCCGGCCTTTAGCTCCACTGATGGCTTGGTCCGCATAAACCCTCGCGATATCCCAGTGCATCTTGGCCGCAATTTCTCTAAGGGCCATCTGTTGATTGTCAGTGGTCTGAGAGTCAGTTGATACTCTCAGGTAGATGGCTGCGCGGCGCACTGTGGTCACCTCCTGCAGTCTCATGAATTGGGCTCCGGTGAAAACGATTTTGATTTGTTGATGGTCGCTCTAATTCGATTCGTTGTACAGGAAACAAATGATTGTTGAACGCGCGGACTCGCGACAATTGTTGTTGATCCGGTTCACGTTTTTTGATCGCGTGCGGAGGGGATTTTTGTACACACTTTGATAGTCAATAAACGCGCGGATCATTATCCGGGATGGCAACCGCACCCGCGCCAATTGGCTAAAAACGGCCGCCCATTCGTTTTGCGGTGATCCGGGTATCGCGGATCATGTCGACAATCGACGCACCGATGGCCGCGCAAAATGACCCGGCCGACATTAAGTGACTTAATGAGCCGTTCAGTGCTGAAAAGAAAAGAGGCCCCGAAGGGCCTCCTTAATGACTCCGATTTGTATGCTGTTAGGCTTCAACCACCGCCACCGCAGCTTTCCGAATGGCCACGCCCTTATCACTGGCCAGAAGGGCATGCGCGGCCTACGTTATGTCCGAGGCCTTCATCCCTTTGGCTTTGACCTTGCGCCGGGCAATCTGCAATGCCATCGACTCAACGGGATTAGAGACAAAGCCGCCCTTGGAACCAAATTGATAGCTTGCAAGGTAGGCATCAACATCCTCCTGCGTCAGCTTTCCGTTTTTCGCTTTGCCTGACAGGTTATTTCTCAGGTTCTCACTCAGAACCTGATTTAAGGCATTAGCCTCGCCCTCGGTGCAAACATGACCCGCAGCATAGGGCGACGGAACGAGATATTTGTCGCCGCCGATTGTTATGAACTTGATGTTGATCGGCGTTTCTACTTCATGAGGCACGATGGCCTTTGCAGACTTTGACATTGGTAGCTCCGATTGTTTAAACGCGATCATTTGACCGCGCGATCATCAGCGCTCTGTTGGTTATTTAGTCGAGCGCAATCGGAGCAGTCATATTGCTATGTTTGGATTAAGTTTGAATCGTTATTGCTCTCGATTTGAAGCACGCGCCCTGCGCGGCACGAGGAATTGTTTGTAGTTGTTGCAGGCCACCCGGCATCCCCCCGCGCGGCGGCTGGCAGGCTGGCTCACCCCCTCCGGCCCGATACGAGTCTGGATGTATACAATTTAGGGCGTGTACTCACAAAAATTGCCCCGTTCGCCTCAGCTTTTAGAATGTCTGCTTTTCCCTCAAAAGCGGGCATTCGTGGGCGCGAGATTAATGTCCGCTTTGTGCCAATAAGCGACATTGCGCTCAGACTAATCGATCACTCGTCGGCCAAGCCGACCCCATGCAAGCCTGAGCAAGTGCAACGTAACCCACGTTCAGGACAAGCGCGGAGCCACCACCGCAGGTCCACCACGCCCGCGCAGCATCAGCAATGACAACGTCGCGAGTAGACAGAGCAATCCCGCTACGAAGAAAGCCGGTAAGTAGCTGGCTAGCACATCGCGTGACACTCCGGCAGCCAAGGCCATGACACCGGCACCTATTTGGTGGCTAGCGAAGATCCAGCCGAACACGAGGGGGGCCTTCTCCGG
>JBPYFJ010000074.1:0-4237 GCA_051985675.1 Xanthobacteraceae bacterium
AATCAGATCTTCTTTTGCACGGTAGGCTTTGATAATCCCGCTCCCATCCACGGGGCGGAGGAATTGTCAGTTGATGCTCAGTACCTGACAGTTCTACTTGCCGAACTTGGGGTCTGAGTAGCAGCGGAACAGAAACTCCGATTCAGGCATCGTCCTCGGACAGGACGCCAGGATTGCGGAGCGGCCGCAACTCGCCCCGGGCCACTGGATCGGGGAGAGTAAAAGTATAGCGGCCGAGCATATTGATGTGCTCATGGGCCAGCGGCGACAGACGCGCCACGTCGTCATCGCGGACATCGAACCTCTCCGCCCGCAGTTGCCCGAGTGCGGCGTCCATGTAGATCGTATTCCACAAGACGATTGCGTTGACGACCAGACCCAAGGCGCCAAGCTGGTCCTCCTGACCTTCACGGTATCGCTGGCGCAACTCGCCGCGCTTGCCGTGGAAGACGACACGGGCGAGCCGATGACGGCCCTCGCCGCGGTTGAGCTGGTTGAGGATGCGGCGGCGATAGGCCTCGTCGTCGATGTAGGCCAGCAGATAGAGCGTTTTGACGATCCGACCGAGTTCCTCCAGCGCCCGCGCCAGACGGGTGGGCCGGTCGTTTGTTTGGAGCGTTCGCATCAGCCCGCCGGCCTGCACCAGCCCCAGCTTCAGCGAGCCGGCCAGGCGCAGCAGATCGTCCCAGTGCTCGGCAATGATGCCCGTCTTCACCTTATGCGAGGCGAGCTTGTCGAGGGGACCATAGTCGGCGGTGAGATCGACACGCCAGAACCGGGTGCCGCCGATGTCGGCGATCCGCGGGCTGAACTGGTAGCCGAGCAGCCAGAAGATGCCAAAGATCACGTCGGTGTAGGCGCCGGTGTCGGTCATGATCTCGGTCGGCTCGAGATCCGTCTCCTGTTCCAGCACGACGCTGAGCAGCACCAGGCTGTCGCGCAGCGTGCCCGGTACGGTGATGGCATTCAGGCCGGTGAACTGGTCGGAGACCAGGTTGTAGTAGGTGACGCCGCGCTCCGGACCGAAGTATTTCGGGTTCGGCCCGGCGTGGATGGTGCGCACCGGCACGACGAAGCGTAGCCCGTCCGCCGAGGCGACATCGCCGCCACCCCACCACCGCGCCAAGTCAATACCGTTTTGCGCCGCCACGAGCCGGGCATTCGCCTGCGTCAGGGTTTCGGCGCGAAGGTAGTTCTGCCGAACCCAGCTCAGGCGCGACCGGCGGAGCGCCGGTATGTCCGGGCGCACCAGAGGCTCCAGGCCGGTGTTACACGCCTCGGCCAACAGCACGGCGCACAGCGTTGTCGCCAAGTCCCGCGCCCGCGCCTCCGCCTCGCTGGCGTGGGTAAACGCACCGGCGAACCCGCTGCGGGCCTCGATCTCCAGCAGCAGTTCCGGCAGATCGACGCGCGGCATGCGTTCTGTCACGGCATTTCGCAAGGCGATCAAGCTGGCCGGTTCCTCGATGCGGTCGAGGCCGGTGAGCACGAGCTCGTTCTCGGCGCCGCTCGGCTCGATGCGGACCTCTGCGTTCTTCGGCAGGTTGCCGGCGACCGATTGGAACCTCTGGTCGAGCCGCTCGGTGAGTCGGCCGATCTCGTCGGCCGCATTCTGGGACTTGCCCAATGTGCGGCACACTGTCGGCCGTGCAGCCTCCCAGGCGGCGCCATCCAACAGACCGATGCGAGGATCCGCGAAGCGCAGGCTCGGCGCCGCGAATACGTCACGACGCCGGAGCGCGCCGCGCAGGCGATCGACCAGGCACAGCGTCCAGGCACGCCGATCGACAACGCCGTTCGGCGTCACACGGTGTTCCCAGGATTTCGGCACGAAATCGGTGGGCCACGTTTTGCCCCGAGTCTTGCCGTCCTCGACCAGCCGGAGGTGTTGCAGCGCCTTCAGCACCGGCTCGCCCGCCGGCGTGGCGCCCAAGCCGACCACGCGAACAAATTGCGGAAGAAAGCGCCGGATGCGCCGGTGCTGCGCGACCAACTCGTCAAAATAGGGATCGTCCGGCGGCCGGGTCAGGCTGTCGACCTGGGCCACCGCGGCTTCGAGTGCCGCCTGCGGCACGGTGGTGAACATCGCGGCGCGGAGATCGCTATCGGCAACGGCGCCGTCGAGAACCAGGGCGCACACCTTACTCAGGGTAAGTGCGGCGGCATCGAGGTCGCGCAGGGTACGCAACCGCGCCTCGCGGCCTTTGCGCACCGCTTCAACGAACAGTCGTGTGACGATCAGGTCGAACAGGTCGAGCACGTCGTCCTGCGCGCTCGCCTCCAGCGACCGGATAAAGGCCAGCAGGGTCGCGGCGCGGCGCTCATCGGGCAGGCGGGCGACTGCCTGAGCCTTGGCCGCGCCGGCGAAGCGGGCCAGCGCCAGGATGCGGGTTTTCGGCAATCGATCGGTGGAGGGCAGACCGGCCGCAAGCTGCCGCACTTCCTCGAGGCGGTCGATCGCGCGCAGCAGCTCATTCGCGCTTTGCAAGGTCGGTCCCGATCGGAGACGGTCCATCGGGCTCTGCCGCCGGCTTTCCGGCACGATCACAAGACTATCAAGCCGCGCCCGCTGTTCGGGGGTGATCCGTACCGCCAGGAGGCGCCAGAGTCGCCTATTCGCGCGGGACCGCACCCGCGCGATCGACCGCTCGAGCACGCTCGCCCCCGGCAGCAGCACCTTGTGCGCTACCAGCCAAGCCGTTGCCTGATCGAACAAAGCAGTCGGCCGATCCGTCCCTGTCCAGCACAGCACATAGAGCCAGCGCAGGAGCCGCCATTGGGCGGCAGGCTCGGCAAACTCGCGATAGCCGTAGGTCTGACGAAGCTCGGCGGCATGCTGCCAACGGGCCTTACCGTCGCGATACTGCCCGAGACATCCGGGATCAGTAATGCCGATCTGCTGTGCCAGGGTGGCGGTCACCGCCAACGGCACCTCGCTCGGGTCGCTGAGAAAGGTGCCGAGAAACCGCACCGTACCGAGCTGCACGGCGAAGCCGAGACGCATGTGCTCCCATCGGCGACGGCCGATCAGCGCCAGATCGACGTCATCGAGGTGGAAATAACGATCCAGCTGTTCCTGTGTCGGGGTGCCATTGAAGCGACCATAACGCCGCTCCTGCTCGAGCGTCAGAAAGCCGACTGGCATGTGACGATCACCGGGTTGAACCGACGCCAGTCCAGCCGGCACGGGCCAGCGTGTCGAGAAGCGTGCTTCGGGCAATGCCGAAGGTCCGACATACCGCCGCCTTGGTGGCACCCCCCTCGAGAGCGGCGATAACGGCCTCCAGTTTCTCGCCCTGGATAACTGTGGGGCGACCACCGCGTCGGCCGCGTCGGCGCGCGGCGGCAAGCCCGGCCTGCACGCGCGCGCGCGTCAAGGCGCGCTCGTACTGGGCCAGTGCGCCGAAGATATGGAACAGCAGCTCGCCATGCGGCGTGGTCGTGTCCATGCCCTCGGTCAGCGAGCGAAATGCTACGCCGGCCTCACGCAGACCGGCGACGATAGCAAGCAGGTGAGGCAGCGAACGGCCAAGGCGATCGAGCTTCCAGACAACGAGCGTATCGCCGGCTTTGAGGAATTCGAGGCAATTCTGGAGGCCGGGACGATCGTCGCGTGCGCCCGATGCCTTATCCTCGAACAGGTGACGGGTATCGACGCCGGCGGTGATCAGGGCATCGCGCTGCAGAGCCGTACTCTGCCGGTCGCTGTCGGATGAGACGCGCATATACCCGACGAGCATCGACGGAAAACCTCCGGCCGGCAGTTTCCGTGCAGCCTATCATTCCGGCAGGGTTTGCCGCGCGAAAATCAGCCGATCGGGAAGCGCCACATAGGCAGGGGTGTCAGAACGTCGGAAAACAGGTGTTTATCGTCATAAAACAGCTCGTGGCACGAAGCCGTCTCCGCCAATCGGAGTTTCTGTTCCGCTGCTACTCAGACCCCCTCTACAACGTCAGCCAGCCAACCGTCTCAGGGATTGTCGCCCAGCATCGGGCGGCCGGCTCGTAAGTGCCCTCTATCAAAGAACGCGCGCGAAGTCGCCGCCTACAAACTGCCGCTGCCATGAAGGCATCCGCTTACCGCGGGCTTGGCGCCCAGACATTCTCGCAAGAGCGGCACCAATCCTGCCTAACGTGCAGTTTTGAACAGATCGTCAGGTAACCCCAGATAGACTCGAACCCGCCGGCGCGCCTCGATCCGCTCGACCAGCCCATCCAGCCCGCCCGCCCAATCGAC
>JBPYFJ010000075.1:0-2511 GCA_051985675.1 Xanthobacteraceae bacterium
TCGGGTTTCGCCGGCTTGCGTCTTCGAAGCGCGGCTCTTCAGCATGAGGGCGCACGAACTCAGGCAGTCACACCGTCACCCCCGCCGCCTGCAGGATCGCGCGCGCGCGGGCGCGCTCGTCGTCGGAGATGACGAGGCGCGCGGCAAGATCCCGGCCGGCCGGGCGGGTGGCGTCGATGCCCATCTTCGTGACCGTAAAATTTTCCGGATCGGAGGTCGGATCGAGGATCGCGCCTTTCGCGCCGGGGATGAAGACGATGTCCTTGTCCGGCCGCACGCGGGTCGCCACCGCCCACATCACGTCGTTGGTGTCGAAGATGTCCACGTCGTCGTCCACGACGATGACATGCTTGGTGTAGAACTCGGTGCCGAACGTGGCCATGATCGCGGTCTGCGGCTCGCCGTCGGCGACCTTCTTCATCGAGATATAGGCGGCGAATGCCCCGCAGGACGTATGCGGGACATGCACGGCGCGCACGTTGGGCAGATTGCGCCGCAGCGCGTTGAGAATCTCGCCTTCGCGCGTGATGCACGACACCAGGATATGATCCCGCGACATGCCCGAGGTGACGCTCTGGAACATCGCGTCGCGCCGCATGCGCACGCGATGGGCGACGAAGACATGCTCGGTGCTGCGATAGGACGCATAGCCCGTGAACTCGCCGAACGGGCCTTCGGGCTCCCGCACCCCCGCCAGGATCTCGCCCTCGATGACGATCTCGGCCCCGGCCGGGACCTCGAGCTCGCCTGCGCCGCAACGCGCCAGCCGGTAGGGTTCGCCGAACAGGCCGCCGATGATCTCGAACTTCCGCACATGCGGCGGATAGGCGTAGACCATCGAGCCCATATAGTGCAGCGGATGCGTTCCGATGGTGATCGCCGCGGGCAGCGATTTCCCGTCCTGCTCGGCGCGGCGCTGGAACTCGTACATGCGCCGGCGCGAATGCAGCGAGACGCCGAGCCGGTTCTTGCCCTTGAGCATGAAGCGATGGAAACCTGTCGTGTCGACCCCGGTCACGGGGTCGCGCGCCGAGAGCTGCCCGGCGGTGATATAGGGCCCGCCGTCGATCGAGAACTGCAGCGGGATCGGAAACTTGGAGAGGTCCACCTCGTCGCCTTCGATCACCACCTCGTTCCAGGCCGGGTCCTTGACCAGCTCGCACGGAATGTATTTCTGGCACCGTTCGCGGAACGCGGCCGCAATGTTCTCCACCTCGACGCCGAGGCAGGCCGCGAGCAGCTTGCGGTTGGCGGCCACGTTGGTGACCACCGGCATGGCGCTCCCGCCGGGCTTCTCGAAGATGATGACGGGGCTCTTGCCGGCGCGATCGAGCTCGAACACGGTCGCGGTCATGTCGATGCGCGGGTCCACGGGCTGACGGATGCGCAGCAAGGCGTCCGGATGCTCGGTCTCGACCATGTACAGAAAGCTGCGCAGGCTTTGATTGTCGAAATTGGACGCGGTGCTCGCCATGGGACCCCCGTTTGGGCTGCTGCATCGGATCATAGTATGCGCAACATGCAAAACCCAGCGGCCGGACCGGCGGTCGTCCCCCGACTCATGCTCGCCATCGTTGCTGCGACCGACGCGCTCGCGGCAGAATCGCCACAGACATTGTGACCGGCAGCCCCCCGACGCTAAGATGACTTGTTTGCCTGGCGCGGCGCGCCGACCACAGGGGCTGACCTTTGAAGGACAAGAACGGGAGCGGAGTGGGTGCGCGGGTTCTCCGCAGGGAGGACGACCGCTTCCTGCAGGGCCGCGGGCAGTATATCGGCGACCTCCCCTTTCCGCGCATGCGCGAGGTTGCCTTCGTGCGCAGTCCGGTCGCCCATGCGCGGCTGACCGCGGTCCGCATTCCCGACGCCATTCGTGCCTCGGTGTTCACCGCCGCCGATTTGACCGGCGTGCTGCCGATCCGCGCGGTGTCGCCGCTGCCCGGCTTTCAGGCCTCCGAGCAGCCGGCGCTGGTGACCGACAAGATTCGCCATGTCGGCGAGTTGATCGCGATGTGCGTCGCCGACACGCGCGCGGAGGCGGAGGACATCGCCGCCCAGGTGGCGGTGGAATACGAGGAGCTGCCCGCCGTCGTCGACATGCTCAAGGCGCAGGAGCCCGGGGCCGTTCTGGTGCACGACAACGTCAAGCGCAACGTCTTCCTCGAGGTCGGATTCGACGGTCCGATCGAGGCGGCGGCGAAGGCGGCGCCGGTCAAGGTCACCCGCGAGCTGCGCACCTCCCGCCAGGTCATGTCGCCGATCGAATGCCGCGGCTTCGTCGCGCAGTGGGACACGCGGCTGAACCAGTTGATCCTCTACGGCGCAACCCAGTTCCCGCACGTGGTGCGCACCGGGCTGGCGCAGGTTCTGCAGCTCCCCGAGATCCAGATCCGGGTCATCTCTCCCGACGTCGGCGGCGGCTTCGGCTACAAGGCGATCCTGGCGGCGGAAGAAATTTGCTTGTGCTGGCTCGCCATGCGCAGCAGCCATCCCGTGCGCTGGCTCGAGGAC
>JBPYFJ010000076.1:0-86158 GCA_051985675.1 Xanthobacteraceae bacterium
GGCACTCGGGTAGACAAGATTTGGTCTGACCAGGACGTAAGTCGCTTCCTCGAGATCGCGCCTCCGCACCTGCGGTTGGCGATGATGCTGGCGATCAACACCGGGCAGCGTCAGGGTGATCTGCTCAAACTGACGTGGTCGGCCTACGACGGGCAAATCATTCAGGTCCGCCAACGAAAGACGGGAGCTTATGTTCCGGTGCCTGTTTCCGATGAACTGCGCGGCGTGCTCGACGCCACGCCACGTCGCAGCCCGGTAATTCTGGTCAACACCGATGGCAAGCCCTGGTCCGAATCGGGTTTCCAGGGCGCTTGGAGGAAGGCGTCTGCCCGCGCCGAGATCACAGGTCGGACTTTCCACGACCTGCGAGGGACGGCGGTCGTGACCCTAGCGCGAGCGGGATGCAACGAGGTCGAAATTTACTCTATCACCGGCCATAAGCCGCGCGATGTCCAGGCGATTCTCACAACCCACTATCTGCCGCGAGATACCGAGGTCGCGATGAACGCGATTGCGAAGTTGAACACCTACAAACAGAACCGTGGAGATCAGAACGGGGACGAAAATCTCCCGACTGCACTCCCGACTGCTCTAAGACTTGTGAAGCCAAAAGGGGAGAAAGCGTAGCGAGATCAATTGGCTGGGGCGCCAGGATTCGAACCTGGGAATGGCGGAATCAAAATCCGCTGCCTTACCACTTGGCTACGCCCCAACGCGGCCTTGCGCGCCGGACCATACCGGCGAGGTCGGGTCTGTCAACTTGAGCCGGCAGCGGCCGAGCAACGCCATTATATATGTAGGAAACCTAAACGGGGCGCCCAGCGACCTTCCGCGAGCGCGCCGATCGTTGCGCCGCCCTAGCCGGTCAGCACCGTGTTGGTGTGCTCGACTTGCGGGGGGTCCGCGAAGCAGTGCGCGACCAGCGCGCGCCAGGCCTTCCAGTCGTCCTTGCCGTAGAAGTCAACCGTGTGGTTCTCGAGCGTCTCCCATTCGATCACCAGCCGGTAGCGCTGCGGCTTTTCGATCGAGCGGTGCAGCGCGAGCGTCTTGAAGCCGCGGGCGCGCCCGAACAGCGCGCGCGCCTTGCCGACGCCGGCCTCAAACTCAGTCTCCATTCCGGGGGTGATGTCGATCTGGGCGATCTCCGTGACCATGGCTCTCCCTCGATTTCACCGAGTGTGCGTGCGCGGCGTTCGCTCCGGCGCACGAGTTGTTGTTCTCGCCCTGCTCGGTATCGGCTGTACTCTCTAAGCGCTAACTAGGGCCGCATGCAACTCGGCAACCGCCCGGGCAAGCTGATCCCGGTGTGCGAGGTCGTCCTTGGGAACGCGGCCAACCGTTACCGCCAGTTCCCGCAGGATGTCGGCGAATAGCCCGAAATGAATGTGCATGTGAATCGATTTGTGAACGTCATCGGGACCCGGCCGCTCGAGCACCAGAGCGATGCCGGTCGGATCAAGATGCGCCTCGAAGCGCGAGGAGCGCTCGAACGTGCCGACATAGAGCTTGTCCGGATATTCAAGCGCTACCTCGGCCTTGTCGGGATTGGGCTTCGTCATCGGTGGTCCTATTTCGTACTTGCGGGCCACAAAATCATAAAGAGGATCGGCCGCTTTGAGCTAGGTCATAATCGCGCGCCCTCGCCTTTCCCTGCCCTCGGGGCGGGGCTAGAGTGAACGTTTGCGGAGAGCCTCATGTACCGCGCGCCGGTCGCCGACATCGCGTTCACGCTCAAAAATTCCGCCGGGTTCGCGACCGCTCAGGCGGAAGGCATCTATCAGGATCTCGCTGACGACCTGCTTGAGGCCGTGCTCGAGGAAGCCGGCAAGTTCGCCACCGACGTGATCGCGCCGCTCAACCGGATCGGCGACCAGCAGGGCGCCCTGTTCAAGGACGGGCAGGTCACCATGCCGCCCGGCTGGAAGGAGGCCTACACCGCCTGG
Source organism: Xanthobacteraceae bacterium (assembly GCA_051985675.1). Classification (GTDB taxonomy): domain Bacteria; phylum Pseudomonadota; class Alphaproteobacteria; order Rhizobiales; family Xanthobacteraceae; genus JAFAXD01. Next base: position 1,944 of record JBPYFJ010000076.1, read on the forward strand.
GCGGCCGCCGGCTGGAACGGGCTTGCCGGCCCGACCCAATGGGGCGGCCAGGGCCTGCCCTGGGCGGTCAACGCCGCCTGCGTCGAGATGTGGAACTCGGCCTCGGCCGCGTTCGCGGTCGGCCCGACGCTGACCATGGCCGGCATCGACGCGCTCGCCGCCCACGGTTCCGACGAGCTCAAGAAGATCTATCTGGCCAAACTGATCTCCGGCGAATGGACCGGCACCATGCAGCTCACCGAGCCGCAGGCCGGCTCCGACGTGGGGCTGCTGCGCACCCGCGCTGAACGGGCGAACGGCGCCTACAAACTGACCGGCCAGAAGATCTTCATCACCTATGGCGAGCACAACCTCACCGACAACATCATCCATTTCGTGCTGGCGCGGCTGCCCGATGCGCCGCCCGGCACCAAGGGCATCTCGCTGTTCCTGGTGCCGAAGTTCCTGGTCAACCCGGACGGCTCGCTCGGCGCACGTAACGACGTGCGCGCGCATTCGATCGAGCACAAGATGGGCATTCACGCCTCGCCCACCTGCACCATGGTGTTTGGCGACAGCGGCGGCGCCACCGGCTTCCTGGTCGGCGAAGAAAACCGCGGCATGGCGTGCATGTTCACCATGATGAACGACGCGCGCCTCGCCATCGGCCTGCAGGGGATGGCCATCGCCGAAGCCGCGACCCAGCAGGCGTTAGCCTACGCGCGCGAGCGCAAGCAGGGGCGACCCCCTGGCATGCCCGCCAACCAGGCGGCGCCGATCATCGTGCAACCAGACGTCAAGCGCATGCTGCTCACGATGCGCGCCCTCACCAACGCGGCGCGTGCGATCTGCTATGCGACCGCAGTGGCGCTTGACCGCGCGCACCGCGCGCGCGACGCGGCGGCGCGGACGGCCGCGCATGAGCGCGCCTCGCTGTTGACCCCGGTCGCCAAGGCGTTCGCGACCGACGTCGGCAGCGAAGTATCCTCGCTCGGCATCCAGGTGCACGGCGGCATGGGCTACATCGAGGAGACCGGCGCCGCGCAGCTCTATCGCGACGCGCGCATCGCCCAGATTTACGAAGGCACCAACGGCATTCAGGCGATCGATCTCGTCACCCGCAAGCTGCCGCAATCCGGCGGCGCGACGGTCCGCGCCTATCTGGCCGAGCTATGGGAGACCGTCGCGGAGGTCGAAGCCAGCAACGACCCGGCGTTCGGCGCAACCGGCACGGCGCTGCGCGCCGCCGTCGACGCGTTCGGCAAGACCACGGAGTGGCTGCTCCAACGCATCGAACGCGAGCCGCAGACCGCGCTCGCCGGCGCCACGCCCTATCTGCGCCTGTTCGCCACCGCGGCCGGCGGCTGCATGCTGGCCAAGGATGCGCTCGCCGCCAAGCGCGCGGGCAGGCCCACCGGCACGATCGAGACCGCGCGCTTCTTTGCGACCAACCTCGCGACCGCGGCCGGCGGCCTTGCCGCAACCGTGGTCGAGGGCGCCGACGCGCTCGCAGTCTCCCCCGACGCGATCGGATAGCCGCGATGACCGAACACGTGATCGTCACCGACGACGGCGGCATTCGCACCATTCGGATCAACCGGCCGGAGAAGAAGAACGCGCTCACGATTGCCATGTACGAGGCGATGATCGCTGCGCTCGACGGCGCAAGCGCCGATGACGCCGTGCGCTGCGTGTTGATCGCCGGCGTTCCCGGCGCGTTTACGGCCGGCAACGATCTTTCGGACTTCCTCGCTGCCGCCACCGGCGACGGCGGCTTCAATCGCGCGGCGCTGCGCTTCCTGCCGGCGCTCGTCAATTGCCCCAAGCCGATGGTGGCGGCGGTGAGCGGGGTCGCGGTCGGCATCGGCACCACCATGCTCCTGCATTGCGACTTCGTGGTCGCCGGCACCGACGCGTTTTTTTCCACTCCGTTCGTCGGACTTGGGCTGATACCGGAGGCCGGGTCGACGCGTATTATCCCGCGGCTGATGGGGCATCGCCGCGCCTTCGAATTCCTGGTCATGGGCCACCCGCTCAACGCGACCCGCGCTCAGGATCTCGGCATTGCCAACCTCGTCGTGGATCCGCAGGACGTCGACGCGGAGGCGCTCAAGGCGGCGCGCGAAATCGCGGCACTGCCGCCCGGGTCGGTCGCAGCGGCACGCGCGCTGATGCGCGGCGCCTCGGAGGCGCTCAAGGCCCACATCGATCAGGAATCCAAGGTGTTCAGCGAGCGCCTGCGCTCGCCGGAAGCGAAGGCGGCGTTCGAGGCCTTCTTCGCGCGCAAGCGGTAAGACGATGTCGCTCAAGGGCAAGACTTTATTCATCACCGGTGCCTCGCGCGGTATCGGGCTTGCGATCGCGCTGCGCGCCGCCCGCGACGGCGCCAATGTCGCAATCGCCGCCAAAACCGAGACCCCGCACCCCAAGCTCGAGGGCACGATCCACACGGCGGCCGAGGCGATCGAGAAAGCCGGCGGCAAGGCGCTGCCGCTCGTTGTCGACGTGCGCGACGAGGCCGCGGTCAAGACCGCGATCGACGCGACCGCCGCGCGCTTCGGCGGCCTCGACATCGTGGTCAACAACGCCAGCGCGATTTCGCTGACCCCGACCGCCGACACCGACATGAAGCGCTACGACCTGATGCAACAGATCAACGCGCGCGGCACCTTCATGGTCTCGAAGTACGCACTCGCGCATCTCGCCAAGGCCGCAAACCCGCACATCCTGATGCTCTCACCGCCGCTCGACATGCAGGAGAAATGGTTCGCGCGCCACACCGCCTACTCGATGGCGAAATTCGGCATGAGCCTGGTGGTGCTCGGGCTCGCCGGCGAGCTGCGCGGAAAAGGCATCGCGGTCAACGCACTATGGCCGCGCACCACGATCGCGACCGCGGCGATCAAGAACCTGCTCGGGGGCGATGCGATCATGCGCATGTCGCGCACGCCCGACATTCTGGCCGACGCCGCCTATCTGATCTTCCAGAAGCCGGCCAAGAGCTTCACCGGGCAGTTCCTGATCGACGACACGTTCCTGTCCGGCGAGGGCGTCACCGACTTCGACCGTTACCGGGTCGACCCGAGCCAGCCGCTGTCGCCGGATTTCTTCGTGCCGGACACCAGCAAGCCGCCGCCCGGCGTCAGCCTGGCGGCAAAAACCTAAGTCCCCGGCGCGCATTCAGGACCGCAACCCGCATGTCGACCCTGTTCGTCACCCATCCGGCCTGCCTCAATCATCTCACGCCCACCGGACATCCGGAGCGGCCGGACCGACTGCGCGCGATCGATCGCGCGCTCGAGGACGAGCGCTTCCAGTCGCTGGCGCGCGTGAGCGCCCCCAAGGCGGACCTCGACGATATCGCGCTCTGCCATCCGCGCGAATTCATCGATGAGATCGCGCACGCGACCCCGCGCGAGGGCCTGGTGCGCATCGATGCGGACACCGCTATGTCCCCCGGCAGCTTCGAGGCCGCGCTGCACGCCATCGGCGGCGCGGTCCACGCGGTCGACGAGGTGATGACCGCAAAAGCCGCGAACGCGTTCTGCGCCATGCGGCCGCCCGGTCATCACGCCGAGACCGTCCGCCCGATGGGGTTCTGCCTGTTCAACAGCGTCGCGATCGCGGCGCGCCATGCGCAGAAGGCGCACGGCGCCGAGCGCGTGGCGATCGTCGATTTCGACGTCCATCACGGCAATGGCACTCAGGAGATCTTCTGGTCCGACCCGACCGTGATGTACTGCTCGACCCACGAGATGCCGCTCTACCCCGGAACCGGCGCGCGCGGCGAGCGCGGCGAGCACAACACCATCGTCAACGCGCCGTTGCGCGCGGGCGATGCCGGCGAGGAGTTCCGCGCCGCGTTCGAGACTACCATCCTGCCGCGGCTGCGCGAGTTTCGGCCCGACTTGCTGTTGATCTCAGCCGGCTTCGACGCCCACATCCGTGATCCGCTCGCCAACCTCAATCTGCTGGAAGCGGACTACGGCTGGGTCACGCGCACGCTGATGGAGATCGCCGACGCGAGCGCTTCCGGACGCGTGGTGTCGCTGCTCGAAGGCGGCTATGACCTGCAGGGGCTCGCCGGCTCGGTCTCCGCTCACGTCACTGCCCTGATGCGGGGGTAGCGTGTGAAGCGCTACAATGCCGGCGAATCATGAGGTGTTCGGCGTGACCGAGAATGACCATGCGGATGCGAAGCAGCTGAGCTTCGAGAAGGCGATCGAGGAGCTGGAATCGATCGTCAAGCGGCTGGAGGAAGGCAAGGTTCCGCTCGAGGAATCGGTCGCGATCTATGAGCGCGGCGAGGCGCTCAAGCGCCGCTGCGAGGAACTGCTGCGCCAGGCCGAGGCGCGGGTCGAGAAGATCACGCTCGACAGCTCCGGCAAGCCGAAGGGCAGCGAGCCGCTGGACGTGGGGTAGGGTTGCATCCTGCGATCGGCGCGCTGCCCCACCCGCTTGAGACTAAAAACCTCAATAGATGCCGGGGATGATCCGCTTGGTACGAGCCATGTAGGCGCGGTAGTCGTCGCCGAACGCGGCGAGCATCATGCGCTCCTCGGCCGCGACCCGGCAGAAGAACAGAATGCCGAAGCCGACGAGGCCGGCGGGTCCCGCGATCCAGTTCGGCAGCAGCAGCGCCTGCGCGAGCGCCCACAACCAGAACGCCGAGTACATCGGGTGGCGCACATGCCGGTACAATCCATCGGTCACCAACACGTGCTGGTCGCGCAGCTCGAGCGTCACCGACCACGAGCGGCCGAGCTCGCGGTGGATGCGATAGAACAGCGCGAGCGCCGCTCCGAACACGAGCGTGCCGGCGAACCCGAGCACCGGCTGGAACAGGTAGGTCGCAAACCGCGGCTCGTCGGTCAGCGCATAGATCGCCGGTATCACGCCCAATCCGCAGGATGAGATCGTCAGCAGCGCGCGTTCGCGCAGCCGCGCGCGGCGCTCTGCCACCGGCGTCTTGAGCGCGCGGCGCTGGTGCGGATAGCGAATGATGAACCAAGCCACACAGCCGAGCGCCCAGATCCACTTGGCGGCAGCTAATGTCATGAAACATCCGTGACGAGACGGCGCGCGGACGCGGGTGTCTGCTCCTTGAGATAGGAACCATCCGCGCCGATGAGCTCGGCGCACCCGCCCGGCGCCCAGATCGTCCGCGCGAACGGCGCCGGCCCGCAGATCAGCATGAAGAAGTCGTACGTTCCGCGCCGCTCCGCCGCCATCACGAACTGGTAGTGGATGCGCATGAATTTCCAGGCGATCCGCTTCATCTTGGCAGGCTCAACCAGATCCCAGAAATTGATGATGCGGATATGCGGTTGGCCGGCGCTGTTGCCCCGAAACGGAACCAGCCGGACCGGATCGAAGTAGTAGAAGCTGATCGGATCCTGCCGGGTCTGAAACTCGCCCCAGCTGATCTGGTCGGTGGCCGCGATCTCCTCCGCGCAGGCGCGCAACCGCACCGCCGCCGGATGCAGCGTCAGTTTCGGCACGGTGGCGCCGATGGTCAGGAAGCAAACCGACGGCCCGCTGCGCCCCAGTTGTGGATTGATCGCGAGCGCACGCGACAGCATGTCGACCGCGATGATGGCGCCGAGGCTGTGACCGACGATCAGGATTTCGTCGGCCTCGGCGCGATGCACGCACGCGAGCAGGCGTTGCGCAAACGCGTCGATGCGGGCGTCAAGGTCGGGACGCCGACCATACATATAGTCGAGCGGCGTAATCCAGTCGGCGAGCCCCTGGCTGACGCGCCAGCGCCGGCCGGGCCAGCGCAGCAGCAGCGCGAACAGCACCGGCACCATGACGATTCCGGCGAGCACCGCGAGCGCGGACGCGACCGGCAGCCGCTGTGCGATCAGCACACTGGCAACGAGGGCGAGGGCAGCGAACAGCGCGAGGTCGGCGAACGGAACGAGGAAAAACAAACCATAGCGATAGTTGGCGCGAAAGTAGCGAAACACCGTGCCGGAGACGAGAAAATCCCAGAATGTCTCCACCCCGGCGCGCAGCCGCGGCAGCGTCGGACCGGCGAGATCGGCGAGCACGATGTCATGCCAGGCGAGCTGCTCGTAGATCACCTGTGTCGACCAGTTCGGGCCACTCGCGCTCACCGCCCATTGCTCCATGGGTTCGCCGGCGATCTCGGACACCGGGGCGCGGATATTCCAGGTCTTTTCGAATGTCTTCGCCTCGCGGCGAAAACGCCGGTGCAGTGCCGGGACATCGAAGGGATCAAAGCCGGCGATAAAGAAAACGTGTCGTTTGAGGACCATCGATCCGTCCGTTCCACCGTTCGTTTGCAATAATCGCACGGGGGCGTCAACGCGCCCGGCCACGATTTCCCGATGCGGTCACAGGCGGCAAGCGCGGCCGTGGCCGGATGGCCGATCAGATATGAAATTAGAGCACGTTCGAAATTCATGGCGCGCTCTGGAGCCCAAGCCGGCAGCGCCGTATAACATCGACGTACAATGGTCCCGGCAGGGCAATAGCGCGGAGGAAGCGATGCGAAACTACGTCGACGGCGGCGAAGCGATCGTAGAGGCGCTTCGAAAGCTTCGGGTCGACTACATCATGTCGTCGCCGGGCTCGGAATGGTCGCCGGTGTGGGAAGCCCTGACGCGGCAGAAGACCGAAAAACGTCCGGGCCCGACTTTTATCGAATCCTGGCATGAGACGCTCGCCGTCAACATGGCGAGCGGTTACACGCTGATGACGGGACGGCCGCAGGCGGTGCTGCTGCATGCCGGCGTCGGCCTCCTGCAGGGCAGCATGGGGATTCACGGCGCCCTGCAGGCAGAGGTCCCGATGATCGTCATGTCGGGGGAATCGCAGACCCTCGGCGAGGATCCGAACCTCGATATCGAACCGCAGTGGTACGGCGGGCTCAGCATCGGCGGCAACGAGCGCCTGCTCGAACCGGTGACCAAATGGGCCAGAACCGTCACCAGCCCGTACACGCTCTACGACATGGTGGTGCGCGCCGGCGAAATGGCGCAGCGCGCTCCCATGGGTCCGATCTATCTCAACGTTCCGCTCGAGCACATGCTGCACGATTGGACCCCGCCGCAGAGTGCGAGCCGCGACGTGCCGCCGGCCCCAAAGGTGCAGGCACCGCCCGAGGACATCGAACGGATCGCGGCCATGATCCGCAACGGCAAGCGGCCCGTCATCGTGACCGAAGCTGCGGGGCGCGATCCTGAAGCCTTCAAAGCGCTGGTCGAGCTCGCCGACGCGCTCGCGATCCCGGTGATCGGCGGGCGCAACGCGACGCTCGCCAACTTTCCAACCGATCATCCGCTCTATCTCGGGGTCGCCACCTACGAGTATGTCCGCGATGCCGATCCGGTGTTGCTGGTCAGCGCGCGCGCCCCCTGGTACCCGCCCCACAAGCGTCCGACAACCGGCAAGATCGTCATGATTCACGACACGCCGTTCAAGGGCCACATGGTGCATCAGAACCAGCACGCCGACGCCTATCTGGAAGGCGACGTCGCAATTTCGCTGCGGCTCCTGACCAAGGCGGCGCGCGGCGGCCTCGACCCCAAGCTCGTGAAGGAGCGGCGCGAATACTGGACCCGCGAGCACGAGAAGGTGATGGCGGCGCTCAAGGCCGAGCAGCAGAAGGTTGCGTCCGACGACGCGATCGATCCGGTCACGCTGTTTGCCACGCTGGGCGAAGTGATGCCGCGCGATACGATCTATGTCGACGAGAGCATCACCGCGGCTTTCATGGTGCGCCAGCACCTGCCGATCCACGTGCCGCAGAGCTTCTTCCGCGGGTCGGGCGGTCTCGGCCAGGGCATCGGGCTCGCGCTCGGGGTCAAGCTCGCCGCGCCGGAACGGCCGGTCGCGCTGATCGTCGGCGACGGGACGTTTCTCTATAACCCGATCGTGCAGGCACTCGGCGCATCGAAGCAGCACGACCTTCCGATCACCATCATCGTGCTCAACAACAAGATGTACCGCGCCATGATGATGGGCCACGTGCATCATTATCCCGACGGCGCGGCGGCGCACGCGGATTACCTCTATGGCGTGAAGATCGACGGCCCGCGCTACGACGAACTCGGCAAACCGTTCGGTCTGCACGGCCAGCGCGTCGAAAAGCCGGCCGAGCTCAAGGCGGCAATCAAGGGCGCGCTCGCCGCCAACAAGAAAGGCAAGACCGCGATTCTCGACGTGGTGGTGAGCCGCTGATCGCGAGTGGTTACTTCGCGCTCGGCAGCTTCTGCTTGATCCGTGCGAAATCGCGCCAAGGATCGTGACGCAGGCGCACGAGGCGCTGGCGCAGGTTGCGCACGGTGAACTTGTCGGGGGCCAGCCGGGCGTTGAGCTCGCTCCAATCGAGCGGCGTTGAGACCGGCGCGCCAGCGCGCGCGCGGGTCGAATAGGCCGCAACCGAGGTCGCGCCGCGGCCGTTGCGCAAATAGTCGATGAAGATGCGGCCCTTCCGCTTGCTCTTGGTCATTTTGGAGATGTAGCGGTCGGGTGCGTCCGCCTCCATCGCCAGCGCCACGGCGTGGGCAAACTCGCGTACCGTGTCCCAGGGCGTGCGATGAAGCGGGACCATCACGTGAAATCCCTTTCCGCCCGTGGTTTTGACGAAGCTTTTAAGCTTGAACGCAGCGAGCCGCGCGTGCGTCTCCTTGGTGGCGGCGACCACATCGGCGAGCGAGACGCCGGGACCCGGATCGAGGTCGAACACCATGCGGTCGCACTCATCGAGGCGCGCGAGCGTCGAGCCCCAGACGTGGACCTCGAGCACGCCGGCCTGCACCAGCGCAATCATGCCGTCGAGATCCTCGACGGCGATGAGCTCTTCGCCTCGGCTGCGCTGACGCACGATGTGGCCCTGATTAAAGGTCGCGTGTGCGTGCTTCTGAAAGAAGCATTCGCCGCCCGCGCCGTCCGGGCAGCGCAATAACGCCAGCGGCCGCCCGACGACGTGCGGCGCCAGGCGGTCCCAAACGTCGCCGTAGTAGTCGGCAAGCTCCTGCTTGGTAATGCCGACGTCATCCCAGTAAACGCGGTCCGGATGGGTGAGTTCAACCGCGCGCTCTGCCGGCGCGGCACGCGCGGGCCTGCGTGCAGCCGGCTTGGAGCGCTTCACCGCGGCGGCCTGGCGCGCCCCGGCCGTGCGGACCGGCGTGCCGTCCCCGATTTTGCGCTGGCGGTCTTCGTCCCGCTGCGCGGCTTGCTCCCCCGGGCCTGTTTTCCGGCGGCCGGCCCAGTCGCTGTCTTTGCGGCGGCGGGGCGCCGTTTGCGCGCAGGCTTGCCCTGCGCGATCTCGTCAAGCGTCCGCTTGGTGGCCGCCGACCACGGCGCCTCCTCGAGGATGTCGGGTGCGCGCGCCGAGCGCGCCGCCTCGTCGTCCGCCTTGATCAGCAGCCAGGGATCCTGGCGTTCGCCCGAGCGCCCGTGCATCCGCACCAGATACCATCGCCCCTGCAGCTTCTCGCCATCGAGCCGAAACGTGAGACGGCCTTTGCGGTAGTCCTTCTCCGGGTCACCTTCCGGAGACCAGCGGCCGCGGTCCCAAATCATCACCGTGCCGCCGCCATATTGGCCCTTTGGGATCGTGCCTTCGAAGGCGTTGTATTCGATCGGGTGGTCCTCGACGTGAATCGCAAGCCGCTTCTCGCCGGGCACCAGACTTGGGCCGCGGGTTACCGCCCAGCTCTTCATGACGCCGCCGAGTTCGAGCCGAAAGTCGTAGTGTAGCCGGCGCGCGGCGTGCTTCTGGATCACGTAGCGGTGGCCCGCCGCAGAAGGGATCCGTCCGCGCGGTTCCGGCGTTATGTCGAAGCTGCGTTTGCTGCGATAGGTCTTGAGCGCCACGCTGCTCGCCCTCTGGTCGGCGGCCGACTCGCTTTTGACATTCAATAGTCGGAGAAACGCTGGCCCGACTATGCGGTTCCGGACCGCTTCGCGGCGTCCAGCGCCGAAAACCGGGCGATTACAGCACTTTGGTGCCGGCCGCTCGAGCATGCCATGTTTTCGGCTCAATTTTCCCCGGAATGGGGTAGTCGTGTTATAAATCGACCCCCCTACAGCGACACAACACCGGCAGCTGGGAACGACATTGACCCATTCCTCGCAAACACCCCTGCTCGACCAAGTCCACACACCGGATGATGTGCGCCGCCTCGACCCCGCATTGCTCCGGCAGTTGGCCGACGAGTTGCGCCAGGAGACGATCAACGCGGTCGCCGTGACCGGCGGACATCTCGGCGCCGGTTTGGGCGTGGTCGAACTGACTGTCGCGTTGCACCATGTGTTCGACACCCCGCGCGATCGGCTGGTCTGGGACGTCGGCCACCAGTGCTATCCGCACAAGATTTTGACCGGGCGCCGCGATCGGATTCGCACGTTGCGCCAAGGCGGCGGCCTTTCCGGCTTCACCAAGCGCGCCGAGAGCGAGTACGACCCGTTCGGCGCCGCGCACGCCTCGACCTCGATCTCGGCGGGCCTCGGCATGGCGGTCGCGCGCGACCTCGCCGGGGGGACCAACAACGTCATCTGCGTGATCGGCGACGGCGCAATGTCGGCCGGCATGGCCTATGAGGCCATGAACAACGCGGGTGCGATGGATTCGCGCCTGATCGTGATCCTCAACGACAACGACATGTCGATCGCGCCGCCGGTCGGCGCCATGTCGGGCTATCTGGCGCGGTTGATTTCAGGACGCACATATCTGTCACTGCGCGAGATCGGCCGGCAGTTCGCCCATCACCTGCCGAAGTTCTTCGAGCAGAAGGCGGCGCAAGCCGAGGAGTTCGCCCGCAGCTTCTGGACCGGTGGAACGCTGTTCGAGGAACTCGGCTTCTACTACGTCGGCCCGATTGATGGGCACAACATCGATCATCTATTGCCGGTGCTGCGCAATGTGCGCGACGCCAAGCACGGCCCGATCCTGGTCCACGTCGTGACCAAGAAGGGCAAAGGCTACGCGCCAGCCGAGACGTCCGCCGACAAATACCACGGCGTGGTGAAGTTCGACGTTGCGACCGGGCAGCAGGCCAAATCGAGCGCGCGCGCCCCCGCCTACACCAAGGTGTTCGGTGAGGCCCTGATCAAAGAAGCCGAAAAGGATCCAAAGATCGTCGCGATCACGGCCGCGATGCCGTCCGGGACCGGCTTGGATGCGTTCGGCAAGCGCTTTCCAGCGCGCTGTTTCGACGTCGGCATCGCCGAACAGCATGCCGTCACGTTTGCGGCCGGCCTCGCGGCCGAAGGATTCCGGCCGTTTGCGACGATCTATTCGACCTTCCTGCAGCGCGCCTATGACCAGGTGGTGCACGACGTCGCGATCCAGCGGCTGCCCGTGCGCTTTGCACTTGATCGCGCCGGGCTCGTCGGCGCGGACGGACCGACCCACGCCGGCTCCTTCGACGTGGCCTACCTCGGCTGCCTGCCGGGCTTTGTGATCATGGCGGCCGCGGATGAGGCCGATCTCGTGCACATGGTGGCAACCGCGGCGACGATCGACGATCGTCCGAGCGCCGTTCGTTATCCGCGCGGCGAGGGTATCGGCGTCCCGCTTCCGGCCGAGGGCACACCGCTCGAGATCGGCAAAGGGCGCGTCCTGCGCGAAGGTCACAAGGTCGCGCTGCTGTCGTTTGGCGCGCGCCTCGCGGAATGCCTGAAGGCTGCCGACGAGCTCGCCGCATACGGACTGTCGGCGACCGTCGCCGATGCGCGCTTCGCGAAGCCGCTTGATGTCGACCTCGTGCTGCGGCTTGCGCGCGAGCATGAAGTACTGGTTACGATCGAGGAAGGCGCGATTGGCGGCTTCGGATCGTTCGTGCTGCATGAGCTCGCCGAAGCCGGCATGCTCGATCGCGGCCTGAAGATACGCAGCATGGTGCTGCCCGACATCTTCCAGGACCAGGATTCACCGGCGGCGATGTACGCCAAGGCCGGTCTCGACGCCAAAGCTATCGTCGCCAAGGTGTTCGAGGCGATCGGCAAGGGCAAATCCGAGACCGTAAAGCTGGCCTAAACCGCGACGGGTCATTCCGGGATGCCGCGCAGCGGCGAGCGGGAATCCATAATCCCAGCACGGTCCCGGAACGGCCAGCCGTTGCGGTGGATACTTCAATGCAAAATCAGGCGTTGCCGCAGGCGCTGCTGTTTCTGGGTTTTGCCGCGGTCTCGTTCGTCATGCTGCGCGCCATCGTCAATCATCTGGCACGCAGCGACCATGCGGCGTTCGCGGCGCCGGTGATGATCGTGTTCGGAACGGTTTCGAGCTTGGTCTTCCTGCGCCTGGGCCTGCAGAACTTTTTCATCTGGCACATCATTATATTCGCGCTGATCATGATGAGCTGGCACGCCAAGAGCCGGGTCGACGACAAGAAGCTCATCGAAATGGCGCGCCGTGGCGCGGCGCCCGCCGGAAAGAGCGACGCCGACGTGATCCAATCCTATGCGATGACCCGACGCCTGCTCAGTTTCGGCTTCGTGTCCTATCTCGCGGCGTTTTGCGCGACTTGCTACTACCTCATCAGCCGCGGCTAAGCATGGCTGACCGCCGCCGCGCCGATCAACTGCTCGTTGAGCGCGGGTTGTTCGCGAGCCGCGCACAAGCTCAAGCCGCGATCGCAGCCGGACTGGTCACCGCCGACGCCGTCGTCATCACCAAGCCGTCGACCGAAATCCGGGTCGATGCCGCCCTGCAGGCGAGCCCGGCGCATCCGTGGGTCTCGCGCGGCGGCGTCAAGCTCGCGGCGGCGCTCGCACAATCGGGGGTCGACGTTAAGGGGCGCGTCTGCCTCGACGTCGGCGCTTCGACCGGCGGGTTTTCCGAGGTGTTGCTCGCGCGCGGTGCCCGGCTCGTGTACGCGGTCGATGTCGGGCACGGTCAATTGCACGAGCGCCTGCGCGCGCGCGCCGACCTGATCTCCTTTGAGGATACCGATATCCGCAGGCTCGACGCCGCGCGTCTGCCCGAACCGCCCGACGTCGTCGTGATCGACACGAGCTTCATCTCGCTCAGGCTGGTGCTGCCGGCGGCGCTCGCGCTCGCCGCCCCCCGCGCGCACCTGCTCGCGCTGATCAAGCCGCAGTTCGAGGCGCCCCGAGGCGCGATCAAGAAGGGAATTGTGCGCGATCCCACGGTTCACGCCGCGATCTGCGACGAGATTGCTGCGCTCGTGCGCGCGTTCGGGTGCACCGTCAGCGCCGCCTTTCCGTCTGCGATCCTCGGTGGTGACGGCAACCGCGAGTTCTTCATTGCCGCGTCTCGCAACGCGGCGCTCTAGCGATAAGGATCACGCCACTTCCCCTGCCCGATTCGCCCGCTATGGTGAGCCGATGAGTGGCCGGGACAACATCATTGCGGCGGCGCCGCGCGCGAGCGTCTGGCGCGAGGAGTTGATCGACACGATCAAGCTCGCCCGCCCGCTCGCGCTTACGCAGCTCGGGCAGATCGCGATGATGACCATCGACCTCGCGCTGATCGGACGGCTCGGCAACAGTGCCGTCGCCGCGGCGGCACTCGCGCACGGCGTCCTATTCACGACTTTCATGTTCGGACTTGGCCTGGTCGCGGCGGTCGCACCGCTCGCCGCGCAGGCCTTTGGCGCGTGCCAGCCGCGCATGGTGCGGCGCGCGCTGCGCGTCGGCATGTGGGCGGCGCTGTTCGCCGGCGTACCGCTCAGCCTTGTTCAGCTGCACGCCGGCGACTTGCTGATCCGCCTGGGGCAACCGCCGGACGTCGCGGCGTTGGCGCAGCGTTACCTTTTGGGTCTCGCATGGTCGCTGACGCCCGCCTGGCTGTTCATCGCCCTGCGCAGCTTCATGAGCGCCCTCAATCGTCCGGAACCGGCGCTTTGGATCACGCTCGTTGCGGTGCCGGCCAACGGGCTCCTCGCTTACATTCTAATCTACGGCACGTTTGGGCTGCCGGCGCTCGATCTTCTGGGCGCGGGAATTGCCACCACGTTGATCGACATTGCGATGTTCGTTGCCAGCCTGTGGATTTGCTGCACGCGGCCGCCATTCAGGAAATATCGGATTCTCGGACACTTCTGGCGCCCGGATTGGCCGCTGTTCGGCAAGCTCGCGGCGATCGGGCTGCCGATCTCCGCGACGTTCCTGCTCGAGCACGGACTATTTGCCGCCGCCGCGCTGCTGATGGGCCTGATCGGCACCATCGCGCTTGCGGCACACCAGGTTGCGCTGCAGACCGCAGCGATCGTGTTCATGGTTCCACTCGGGATCGGGATGGCCGCCACGGTGCGGGTCGGCCACGCCGTCGGCCGGCGCGACGAGGCAGCGGCGCGCCGCGCCGGGTTCGCCGCCATGGGACTTGGCGTCGCATTTCAAGCCGCGATGGCGCTCTGCGTGATCATTGGGCGTCATGAGCTTCCGCTGCTCTTCCTCGGCAGCGGCAGCGCCGATCCGCACATGCTTGAACTGGCCTCGACGCTGTTGCTCATCGGGGCGAGTTTCTTCATCGCCGACGGCCTGCAAACCATCGGCGCCGGCGCTCTGCGCGGCTTCAACGACACGCGCATACCGCTGCTGTTCGCCGCGATCAGCTTCTGGCTGGTCGGCTTCGCGTCCGCCTATGCGCTGGCGTTCTGGGCCGGCCTCGGTGCGGTCGGCGTCTGGTATGGACTTGTGCTCGGTCTTGCGACCTACGCAGCGCTGCTGTTCTGGCGCTTCACCTTGCTCGTGCGGCGCGGATATCTGCCGGAGCCGCCGCAGGAATTTGCTGCGGCGCGCTCATGACCGAGCGGCTCGCGATCGCGCGCGTCGGCCATCGCGGCGATGGCATCGCGGATGCGGCCGAACCGATCTACGTGCCCTACACGCTGCCGGGCGAAACGGTCGAGGTCGAGGATTGGCCGGGCCACCCCGATCGCCGGCAGTTGCTGCGGGTCGACGCTGCGAGCCCGGACCGTATCGCCGCGATCTGTCCCCACTTCGGCGTCTGTGGCGGGTGCGCCGTGCAGCACTGGGCCTGGGACCGCTATCGCGCGTGGAAGCGAGACCTCGTCGTCTCCGCGCTCGAGACCGCAGGGCTTGCGGCCGCGGTCGATGACTTGGTCGATGCCCACGGTGATGGCCGCCGGCGTGCGGTCTTCCACGCCCGGCGCGGCACTCATGCCATTCTCTCCGTCGGCTTCGCGGCTGCGCTTGCGCACCACATTGTGCCGATCGACCGCTGTCCGATTCTCGCTCCCGCGCTCGACGGTGCCCTGGCGGCCGCCTGGGCAATCGCGCAGGCGCTGGAGCCCGCCAACAAACCGCTCGACATCGCGGCCACCGCGACCGACAACGGGCTCGATATCGACGTGCGCGGATCGGGCCCCCTGACCGCCGCAACTACGCTTGCGCTCGCGCCGATCGCGGAACGTCACCGCTTGGCGCGATTGACGCGCCACGGCGAACTGGTGGCGCAGCGCGCGGTCCCGTCGGTCAGGATCGGCCGCGCATCGGTTCACTTGCCGCCCGGAGCTTTCCTGCAGGCAACGGTCGAAGGCGAGGCTGCGCTCGCCCGCCACGTCGTTTCATACCTCGGTGGGGCAAAGATCGTGGCTGACCTCTTCTGCGGAGTCGGCCCGTTTGCACTACGCATCGCCGAATTTGCGCGCGTCATCGCCTTCGACAGCGACGAAGGCGCAATCGCGGCGCTCGCCAAGGCCGCGCGGACGCCCGGGTTGCGACCGATCGACGCCAAGGCGCGTGACCTGTTTCGGTGGCCGCTGGTCGCGCACGAGCTGCGCGGCGTGGATGCTGTCGTGTTTGACCCGCCGCGGCAGGGCGCGCAGGCGCAGGCGCGCGAGCTTGCAAAAGCAACAGTGCCGCTGATCGTCGGGGTGTCATGCAATGCGGCAACGTTTGCGCGCGATGCCAAAGTCCTGGTCGAGGGTGGCTACCGGTTAACCGATGTCACGCCGATCGACCAGTTCCGCTATTCACCGCATGTCGAGATCGTGGCGCGGTTCCAACGCTAGCGCTTAGGCGGCACCGTTGAGAGCAACCGATCTCAGTTCGGGTCCTGCTGGCCGCCCCAGCGGTATTGCCACATCCGCTCGCCGATCAGGCAGGACACGCGCGGTGCCTCCGACGTGACCGGAATGACGCGCGCCGGAGGAGTGCGTCCGGCGACTTCCAGCACCAGCTTGGTGCGGGTCGCCTCCTTGAATTTCTCCCGCTCCTTGATCGGCACCACGAACGCACCGGGCCCGCCGATGACGCAATCCTCGTAGTACTCGTCGAGGTTCTCGATATCCATGCTGGCTGCGAGCGGTCGCTTGAGCATGATCGGCAGGCCGTTGACGGTCACGTTTTTGGCCAGCAACTCGTCGCGGATCACGGTGACCGGCGGGCCCTGATTGTTGACGCCGTCGCCAGATACATCGACAACCCGGCGTGCACCGCGATAGGGATTGCCCTCGAACAACGGCGATGCGAACAGCAGCGCGCCCGAGATCGACGTCCGATATGCGCGCCGGTAGGGCGCGCGGCCGATTTCGTCGGTGAAAGCCTGGGCGGTTTCCGGACCGTCGACAATCCGCCACGGCACCACGACCTTCTGGTCGGCGACGCCGGCCCATTCGAAATAGGTAATCGCAATGCGCCCGTGCACCCCCTGACGGAGCGCGTTGAGAAACTCGGCCGACGTGAGCCCGACCATATAGCCTTCGCGTTGCAGCGCCTGCTCGTCGGGATCCATCGAATAGGAGACGTCGACGGCCAGTATCAGTTCCAGGTCGACGTCCGCCTGTGGCGGCTTAACGTTCGGCGTTTGCGCCAAGCGCGGCGCGGTCGCAGCAAGGCCACCCGTCAGGGCGAACAGGCCGGCCAACACACCAAGGATCGCGAGCGGGCGAAGGGGTAAACGCATGCAAGTCTCCTCAACCCAAGCACGCCCACAGTGCCACGCCGAGACCGCGACGAAAAGCGCGGCACGTTAGATCCGCAACGCCTCCTGCGGCGCGGTATACCGCAGCTTCAACGCGTCGGCGACGGCGCGATAGGTAAGCCGTCCGTCATGCACGTTAAGGCCATTGCGCAGGTGCTCGTCTTCCGCGAGCGCCCGCCGCACCCCCTTATCGGCAAGTGCGATCACGCACGGCGTTGTCATGTTGCTCAGCGCAAAGGTCGAGGTGCGGGCGACGGCGCCGGGCATGTTGGTCACACAATAGTGCACGACGTCGTCGACCACATATGTCGGACGCGAATGGGTGGTCGGCCGCGAGGTCTCGGCGCAGCCGCCCTGGTCGATTGCCACGTCGACAATGACCGAGCCTGGCTTCATCGCCTTAACCGTCTCGGCCGAAATCAGCTTGGGCGCGGCGCCGCCTGGTACCAGCACGGTGCCGATGACGAGATCGGCGCGGCGGCACAGCGTTTCCACGACGTCGCGGGTCGAGAACAATGTGCGCACACGGTTACCAAACTGGGCGACGATCCGGCGCAGCGCCTCCGGGTTGCGATCGACCACCGCCACTTCGGCGCCAATGCCCGACGCGATGAACGCCGCGTTGGTCCCGGCGACGCCGCCGCCGAGGATCACGACGTTGGCCGCCGACACGCCCGGAACGCCGCCGAGCAGCACGCCGCGCCCGCCGTTCCCCTTTTCGAGGCAATGCGCACCGACGTGCGGCGCCATCCGGCCGGCCACCTCCGACATGGGCATGAGCAGTGGAAGCCCGCCGTGCGGGCCCGTCACTGTTTCATAGGCGATCGCGGTGACGCCGCTGTCCAGCAGGTCGCGCGTCTGCTGCGGGTCGGCGGCAAGATGCAGATAGGTGAACAGGATCTGGCCCCGCCGCAGCAGTCTGCGCTCGACCGGCAACGGTTCCTTGACCTTAACGATCAATTCAGCGTGCTCGAAAATCTCAGCCGGGGACGCGACGATCTTCGCGCCGGCGGCTTCGTATTCGGCATCCGTCAGGCCGGCACCGACTCCTGCGCGCGCTTCGACCAATACTCCGTGCCCCTTGGCGGTGAGTTCGCGCACGGTCGAAGGGACGACGCCGACCCGGTACTCGTTATCCTTGATCTCCCTTGGGATGCCGACCAGCATGGCTTGGCCCTATCGCGGTAAATCTTGAATTTCTACCATCGGCACGGCGCTCCCGCACCAGGAACGAGCGCGCGGTCAACGGCTCCCGCCGTCGCGAAAGGCGTGCGTTCGCCTCGTCGTGACGTGATCGCGACAACGACGCGCTGCATGCTAGGGATGACGATGACGCAGGATGCCCATCATCAGTTGACCAGGCGCGCGGTCTGCGCGCTCGGCGCAGCGATTTGTCTATGGGGAGAACCGGCGATGACCGCAGACGGGTTGACGAGCATAAAAAGCAGCTATGGCCGACCGAAACGATGAACAGGCTCGAGGCCGACGTCAAGGCAAGAGGGCTGACGGTGTTTGCCCGCATCGACCACGCGGCGGGAGCCGCCGCCGTTGCCCTCACGCTGCGGCCGACCGAACTGCTGATCTTCGGCAATGCCAGGGTGGAACGCCGTTGATGCACTCGGTTCAGACGATTGGCATTGATCTTCCGCTCAAGGCCCTGGTTTGGCAGGACGCGGCCGGCGATACTTGGCTGTCCTACAACGATCCGAACTGGCTCACGCAACGGCACGGGCTTGGCCCGGCATCGGCTGCGGCGGTCAGCACACTGACTGGCGTGCTTGCCTCGCTGGCGAAACCTGCCACCGGATCGTGATGCGCCTGCCCGTCCCGAGCGGGAGCGGGTGCCGGTTGGGAGGGAGCCAACAATGACAATTGCCGCATCCTGGCAGCGCTTGCGTACCTCGCTGGTCAACTCGGCCGGCACCATCGTGTTCGGGATGGAAGACGGCACGGTCTCGATCTTCGGCCTGATCTTCGGGGTCGCCGCCACGACATCAAGCACCGCCGCCGTGGTCATCGCCGGGGCATCCGGGGCCGTGGCGGCGGCGGTTTCGATGATGGCCGGCGTCTTTCTCGACGTTGAAACCACCCGCGACGAAATCGCGGCGAGGCGCTCGTCGCTGCGCTCCGGGTTGGTCGCCGACGCGGACGCGCTCGCCGCGGCGCTTCCGCTGCGGCTGACTGCCGCCGGCCTGACGCAGCAACAGTCCGCTGCGCTCGTGGGCGCGGTGAAGCACGATCGCGAGGCTCTCGGTGGCCTGCTGCTCGCCCTGCAAGGCGCCCCCGAAGCACCACAAAATCCGTGGGAGCAGGCGCTGTGGATGCTGCTGGCCGATTTTTTCGCGGCGGCGGTGCCGATTCTGCCGTTCGTCATGCTGCCGATACCGCAGGCGAGACTTGTCTCCGCCGCGGTGACCATCGCCCTGCTCGTGGCACTCGGCATCGGGCGTGCCCGAATTGCCAAACGCAGCACAATGCGCGGGATTGCGGAGACCGTGTCGATTGGTGTTGCCGCCGCGCTCGCCGGCATCGCGATCGGCGTGCTCATCAACCGGGCATTTGCCGGCTAGCCGCAGCTTCAGCGACGCCTCGTCAGAACGACATCGGTTCGACGTCGGTGATTTCGATGCCGAACCCGGCGAGGCCGACGTAGCGATGGCGTGCCGTGCTCAGGAGCCGGATCGACGAGACACCGAGGTCGCGGAGAATCTGCGCGCCCAGGCCGACTTCCCGCCATTGCCGGCTGCGCGCCTCTTCCGAGGCGGTGTTGCCCTCACGCGGCAAGGCCGTAACCGGCACTCCGGCAGTGCCGTCGCGCAAGAATACAATGACGCCGCGCCCGGCGTGTTCGAACCGTTGCAGCGCCGACTGGACCGGCCGCGCCTTGCCGAACACATCGTTGATGAGATTGGCGCGGTGCAGGCGGGTGAGCACGTCCTTGCCGTCCCCAATCCGTCCGTAGACGCAGGCGACGTGGTAGACCGGGTCAAACGGCGTCACGTAAGCGTAGCCCTTGAGCTGGCCGATCTCGGACTGGACCGGAAATTCGCTCACCCGCTCGACCAGCTTGTCGCGCGCCTGCCGAAACGCGATGAGATCGGCAATCGACAGAAACTTGAGATTGTGCTGCGCCGCGAAAGCCTGCACGGCGCGCCCGCGCATGACCGTGCCGTCGTCGTTCATCAATTCGGCGAGCACGCCGACCGGCGGCAGCTTTGCGAGCTGGCAGAGGTCGACGCAGGCTTCCGTATGACCCGAGCGCATCAACACGCCACCGGCTTTTGCGATGAGCGGAAACACGTGACCGGGGCGCACGAAATCGACCGCGCCGGTGTTGGAATTGGCCAGTGCGCGCACCGTGTTGGTGCGTTCTTCCGCCGAAATCCCAGTGGTGAGGCCGTGGCGGAAATCGACCGACACCGTGAACGCGGTGCCGAGCGGCGCGTCGTTGGCCGAGACCATGGGATCGAGCCGCAGCCGCCGCGCTTCCTCGCCCGAGACCGGCGCGCATACGATTCCCGAAGTGTGCCGGATCACGAACGCCATCTTGTCCGGCGTGCAGTACGAGGCCGCGACGAACAGATCGCCCTCGTTTTCGCGGTCGTCGTCGTCCGCCACAACCACGATTTCACCGCGGCCGAAGGCATCGATCGCGGCTTGGACGCGCTCGCTGGTTTCCAGCGCGGGTTGGTTGGTGTGATCGTTCATTGCAACCCGGTCTATCAGCCCTTGGGAGGGTCGAACGGCCATTTCACGGGCGTGCCGACCTGCCCTCGCTGACGTAGATAATGATCGGCAATGACGCACGCCACCATGGCCTCCCCGACCGGCACCGCGCGAATTCCGACGCACGGATCATGGCGCCCCTTGGTGGATACCTCGGTCTCGCGGCCGTAGCGATCCACGGTCCGGCGCGGGATCAGGATCGAGGAGGTCGGCTTGACGGCGAAGCGCGCGACAATCGCCTGGCCGGTCGAGATCCCGCCCAGAATGCCGCCCGCGTTGTTGGAGAGGAAGCGCGGTTTGCCGTCGTTCCCCATGCGCATCTCGTCCACGTTGTCTTCGCCGCTAAGTGCCGCCGCCGCAAAACCTGCACCGATTTCGACGCCTTTGACCGCGTTGATGCCCATGAGCGCTGCGGCGAGATCGCTATCGAGCTTGCCGTAGACGGGCGCGCCGAGCCCTGCCGGCACCCCCTCGGCCACGACTTCGATCACGGCACCGACCGATGATCCATGCTTGCGGATCCCGTCGAGGTAATCCGCATAGAATGCCGCCTGCTGTGCGTCGGGACAAAAGAACGGATTGCGGTCGACCTCGTCCCAGTCCCAGCGCGCGCGATCGATCTTATGCGGTCCCATCTGGATCAGCGCGCCGCGCACCTGCAGCCCCGGCACGACCTTGCGGGCAATCGCACCGGCGGCGACCCGGCTGGCGGTCTCCCGCGCCGACGCGCGGCCCCCGCCGCGATAATCGTGCACCCCATATTTGGCATCGTAAGTGTAGCCGGCATGCCCCGGCCGGTAGAGGTCCATGATGTCCGAGTAATCCCTGGAGCGCTGGTCGACGTTCTCGATCAGCAGCGCGATTGGCGTCCCGGTGGTCACGTCCTCGCCGGTCGCCCGGTCGGCGAACACGCCAGAGAGGATGCGCACCGTGTCGGGCTCCTGCCGCTGGGTGGTGAAGCGGGACTGGCCCGGCCGCCGGCGATCGAGATCACGCTGAATATCGGCTGCCTTGAGCCTGATGTTCGGCGGGCAACCATCCACCACGCAACCGATCGCGGGCCCATGGCTCTCGCCGAAGGTGGTTACGCGAAACAGGACGCCGAACGTGTTGGCCGACATGGCGGCTGTCGTAGCCCGCACTCCACAGGGGGTCAAACCGCCGTTCGTGGTTTGAGCCGGCCGAGGATCGATTTATCTGAATGCTGGTTAATATTCGCCTGAATGGATGTTTACTTTGCGCGAATGATTTGCGTTTTGGAAGAATCCTGTTGCTGCACGCGCAGATTGCGGCTTAGTCTTCTGCGTCGGCGTCAGTACGACGTATCCGACGCACAAGGAGGATCAGATGGCGAAGAAGGCAAAGAAGAAGGCCAAGAAGATGTAAGCTGCCCGCCTCGAGCGGGAGCACGATGCGCTCGCGGGCATCCACGCAGGCGAGCGCGACAGGGCTCAGGGGCTGGCATGATGCCGGCCCTTTTTTGTTGGTCGCCCGGCGTCGACGGTTGTCGCGACGCGTTGCGAGCGAGATCGCGCCGATCGCGAGTTGTCCACAAGACGGCATGCGCAACTCGGCTAAATGAACGTGCGTTAATGTAGACCTGAATGTTCGTTAAGTATCGGATTTAATTGCGCTTTTCTTCAGAATCCGTTTGCGGTCGCGCGCCGGTTGCGGTATGGAAAATTTATCGGCTTCAAAACACGTATCCGATCCGCCGATCATCGGAATCCTCTGGAGGACACAATGGCGAAGAAGGCCAAGAAGAAGGCGAAGAAGTCCTAACGGACTGACGTCACTCCGGCCATTGCGCCGTATGTGGCGCGGGTCGGAACCCTAAAGAAAGGGCCGGTGCAACGCCGGCCCTTTTCATTTGCGCTGATCGGCGTACCAAACAAATAGTCCAGGCGCTGCGTACCAACTAATCCTTCGCGACTGCGATGTCGGGCGCGTCCGGATGTTTCATTCCAACAATATGGTAGCCGGCGTCGACATGGTGGATCTCGCCGGTGACCCCGCGCGAGAGATCGGACAACAAATAAACCGCGGTATCTCCAACTTCCTCGATCGTGACACTGCGCCGAAGCGGCGCGTTGTGCTCGTTCCATTTGAGGATGTAGCGGAAGTCGCCGATGCCGGAGGCCGCGAGCGTTTTGATTGGTCCAGCCGATATCGCGTTGACCCGAATGTTTCTCGCGCCGAGATCGGCCGCCAGATAACGCACGGATGCTTCCAAGCCGGCCTTGGCGACGCCCATGACGTTATAATGCGGCATCCATTTTTCCGCGCCGTAGTAGGTCAGCGTGAGCATCGCCCCGCCGTCACGCATGAGCGCTTCGGCGCGTTGCGCGATCGCGGTGAACGAGTAGCAACTCACCAGCATGGTCTTGATGAAATTCTCGCGGCTGGTATCGACATAGCGTCCGGTGAGTTCATCCTTGTCGGAGAACGCGATCGCGTGCACCACGAAGTCGATGCTTCCCCACGCCTGGCGGAGCGCTTCGAAAGCTGCGTCAAGCGTCCCCGGCTCGGTCACATCACAATGGCCGATCACCGTCCCGCCAACCTCCTGGGCGAGAGGTTCAACGCGCTTTTTGAGCGCCTCCCCCTGATAGGTGAACGCGAGTTCGGCACCGTGTGCGCGTGCTGATTTGGCGATCCCCCAGGCCAGCGACCTGTTGTTGGCGAGCCCCATGATCACGCCGCGTTTTCCACGCATCAGACCCGAGGCGTCCATCGCTCCTCCGCCCGGACCACGCCCGGCGATTTCCCTATGACATAGGGGCGTGTGCCCTTCAAGCTGACGCCTAAAACCTCCGCGAGCCTGTGGCCCCCCGGAATAGCGTGTATAATCATGGTGTTTTCATCCGGTGAGGTTGGCCCGATGGCTGGGTTTAGGCACAACGTGCAAGCGTCGATCCCGGCGCTTCGCCGCTACGCGCGCGCGCTCACGCGCAATGCCGACGTGGCTGACGATCTGGTGCAGGACACGCTGGTGCGCGCGCTGCGTTCCGAACACCTGTTTCATGGCGGCGAGGTCCGCAGCTGGCTTTATACGATCTTGACCAATCTCAATCGCAACCGATTGCGCTCGCTCGCACGGCGCCCAATCCACACGCCGATCGAGGATGACGATGCCATCGATCTCGCCGGCCCCGAAGCTGGAATGCGCGACGTCGAGCGCGCCCTTGGCACGCTGGTCGAAGATCAACGCGTCGCGCTGTTGCTGGTCGTGCTCGAAGGGTTGACCTATCGCGAGGTTGCTGAAATCCAAGGCGTCCCGATTGGAACCGTGATGTCGCGCCTCGCGCGCGCGCGCGCGCAGATCAAGAACTATCTCGACGGCGAGCGCCCCGCGCTGCGCCGGGTGAAATGAGGAACACGATGACTGACCGCGACCTCCCAGTCACGGAAGACGAGTTGCACGCCTATGCGGACGGAGAGTTGCCGGACGACCGCCGCAGCGCCGTCGAGGCGTGGCTTGCGGCTCACCCTGACGACATGACGCGCGTTGGCGCGTGGCGCGCTCAGGCTGACGCAATCCGCAATCGCTTTGGCGCAGTCGCGCGCGAGCCTGTCCCGGCGCGCTTCGACCTCGATCAATTGGCGCACGCTACGTGGCCCTGGAAAAGTGTTGCTGCCGCCGCCGTGATCGCGTTTTTGCTCGGCGGTTCGCTGGGCTGGCTTGGACATGATCTCGTTGGCAGCGACGCCGAAGCGGAACGCGGTCCGTTCCAAGCGTTCACCGCCGAGGCGGTCGACGCCTACAATCTGTACGTGGTGGAAGTGCGCCATCCGGTCGAAGTCCCGGCGGCCGACGCCGACCATCTCGTTCAGTGGCTCTCCAAGCGCGTCGGCTATCCGCTGCGCGCGCCCGATTTGGAAAAGCTCGGACTGAAGCTCGTGGGCGGCCGGCTGTTGCCCGGGCCGACCGGACCAGCAGCGTTCTTCATGTACGAGGCGCCGTCCGGCGAGCGCTACACGATCTACTGTGCGCGCTCGAACGCCCCCGACACGGCGCTGCGATACAACGACATCGGCAAAGCCACGGCGGTGTATTGGGCCAATAACGAGGTTGCGTACGTGGTGAGCGGCAAGGGTGACCGCAACCGGCTCAGTGACGTCGCCGTTGCGGCCTATGAGCAGACGGACCGGGGCCGGGCAACTTCCAAGGACCCCGGCGGCTGAGCCCCTGGCTGCCTATCCAAGATCCTTGCGCGGATCGTAGGGCTTCTGCTCCCGCCAGGTTCGCATCAGCTCCTCCAGTGCCTCATCGCGCCCCTCCGGCAGAACGACGCGCACGGTCGCGAGCAGATCGCCTGCGCCCGATTTCTGCGGCATGCCTTTGCCGCGCAATCGGAACACGCGCCCTCCGCTGGTGTTTGGAGGAATCGTCAGCGAGACCGCACCGTCAAGCGTCGGCACCCGCACCTGGGCGCCGAGCACGGCCTCGTACAGCGTGATCGGCAGGTCGAGACGCAGGTCGGCGCCGTCGCGCTTGAAGCGCGGATCGTCAGCGATGTGCACCGTGACCAGTGCGTCGCCTGGCGCACCGGCGCCCGGCAGCCCCTGCCCTTTGAGCCTGATCTGCTGACCTTCGGCGAGACCCGGGGGGATCTTGACGTCGACTTCCTTGCCGGTGGGCAACGTTACTCTGCGGCTCGTTCCTTTTGCGGCTTCGGAGAGCGCGATCGTCACCGCGACGGCGACGTCCCGGCCGGTGGGCGGCGGGCCAAAATCCTCGGGATCGAACTGGAACGTCGAGCGACGCCCCTGCTGGAACCTCTGACCGGCTCCGCCCGTCCGGCCGAACATCTCGCTCAAGACGTCCTCGAAGCCCGCCGCGCCCCCGCCACCCGCGCCCGGACTGCGCTCGAAGCCCCCAGGCCCCCAGGTGAAGGTCTCAAACCGGCCATCACGGCCGAAGCCGGCGCCGGGCTGCGCGCCGAACCCCTCAAAGGCAGGGTGGATCGGCTTGCCCTCGGCGTCGATCTCGCCGGCATCAAAGGCCCTGCGTTTGGCCTCATCGCCGAGAATCTCATAGGCGCTGTTGAGTTCCGCGAAGCGCTCAGCCGCCTTCGGATCGTTGCGATTAGCGTCAGGGTGCAGCTTCTTGGCTAGCCGCCGGAACGCGCTCTTGATCGCCGCGGATTTGGCGGAGCGCTGCACCCCTAACACGTCATAGGGGTCGCGCATTCCAACGACTCCACATCATGCCGGCGGTTGTTCCAGAGGCCCCACGCATTACAGCAATGTGGGGGTCGCGGCGATCCGGCGCAATGCTTAACTGGCTGTCGGTCCGGCCAAGGGCGAGCGGAAACTGCCGTCGCGGCGCTGCCATGGCTTGAGGGTACGCACGACCCATTTGCCCTGTTGTTTTTGGCAGGCCTCGCCCTGCAGCCACGCCTCGTTGTCCTTGGCGACGAAGCTTGCCAGGAACTCGCGGCACGTGGAGCCGTCCTGATCATATTCGGCAGCGATCGGAGTGATGGTGCCGCGTGCGCCGGTGCGCGGATTTTCCCACGGAGCACTGGCGTCCTTGCTGCCGCTGGCGAGCACGTCAGCGGCCGCGGCACTTGCATAGGCGAGGTCAGTATCGGATGGGAGTTCGCGCTTGGCCGGGACCACCGCATAACTGGATCCGGCAATCCGGGTCTTGTCGCCGTCCTTGCCCAGCAGCGAGCCAAGCTCGTAGCTGCAGCCCCCTACCGACAGTCCCATGGCCAAGCCCGCGACCGCGCAGGCGCTGGTGCCCAACCCACGACGTAGGCGTCGTGAGGTCATTGCCCTATATAGGATGCACTGTGTTGCAGCACGCAACGTCGACACCGGGTACCCTCATGTCCGAGACGGCCGCGATTGAACACCCGACCTGGTTAACGTCCGGTGATTTCACCCAAGCCGATGAACCATTTGCGCTTTTTGCTGTCTGGTTCAGTGAGGCGAGCCGCGCAGAACCGGCCGATCCCAACGCTATGGCGCTCGCCACCGTCGACGCGACTGGTTTACCGAACGTGCGCATGGTGCTGATGAAGGGCTTCGATGAGAACGGTTTCGTGTTCTACACGAACAGGAACAGCCAGAAGGGGCAGGAGCTGACGGCGAACCAGAGCGCCGGACTGGCGTTCTACTGGAAGTCGCTCAAGCGCCAGGTCCGGATCCGCGGCACGACCCACGTCGTAACCGACGCCGAGGCCGATGCGTACTTCGCATCGCGCCCCCGTGGCGCGCAGATCGGCGCCTGGGCGAGCCAGCAGTCAGCGCCGCTCGAAAGCCGGTTTGCCTTCGAAAAAGCGGTCGCGGTGACGGCGGCCAAGCATGCGATCGGCGCGGTGCCTCGCCCCCCGTACTGGATCGGCTATCGGGTCGTTCCGACCGCGATCGAGTTCTGGCAAGACCGGCCGTTCCGCCTGCACGATCGCCTTGCCTTCACGCGCGCCCAGCCGGGCGCGCCGTGGACCAAAACGCGGCTCTATCCGTGAACTGATCACACCGATGCCGACCTCGCAACCCAATCAGCCACGCCGCACGCTGCTGCTGACCGGCGCAAGCCGCGGGATCGGACATGCGACCGTCAAGCGCTTCTCCGCGGCCGGTTGGCGCGTGATCACCTGCTCGCGTCATCCGTTCCCGGAAAACTGTCCGTGGGAAGCAGGACCCGAAGATCACATCCAGGTCGACCTCGCCGATGCCGACGATACCGCGCGCGCGATCGAGGAAATCAAGCGCCGGGTGCACGGCGAGCTGCATGCGCTCGTCAACAATGCGGGAATTTCGCCTAAGCTCAATGGCAAACGATTGTCGGCGATCGCAACCACGATCGACGTGTGGCAGCACGTGTTTCAGGTGAACTTCTTTGCCCCGATCATGCTGGCGCGCGGCCTTGTCGATGAACTCAAGGCTGCCAAAGGCTCGATCGTCAACGTGACCTCGATCGCCGGCTCGCGCGTGCATCCGTTCGCTGGCGCGGCTTACGCCACCTCGAAGGCCGCACTTGCCGCGCTGACCCGCGAGATGGCGGCCGATTTCGGCCCGCTCGGCATTCGGGTCAATGCAATCGCGCCAGGTGAGATCGACACCGCGATCCTGTCGCCGGGCACCGAAAACATGCTCGAGCAGATTCCGATGCACCGCCTGGGCACCACCGATGAGGTTGCCAAGATCATCTACGTGCTGTGCACGGAGACCTCGTCCTACGTGCATGGCGCCGAAATCCACATCAACGGCGGTCAACACGTCTGAGCGTCGTGTTGAGCCGATGTGCCATCAAATAGTTGAACGATTCCGTAGGCTGGGTTAACCGGCAAAGCGTCATTGCTTGTGGCCATCCTTCGAGACGCCCTCGCTTCGCTCGGGCTCCTCAGGATTAGGTCTGAGTTTGTTGCACGGGAGGAATCAGGTGTGAGCTTGTTTGACCGGTCGCGGCCACAGGCTCCGTCCTCATCCTGAGGAGCGACGCGTCTCGAAGGATAGCCACAAGCAAGGGGCAATGCTTTGCTCATTCACAATTTCAAACAGCCCGCGCAGCCAACGCTCCGCCTCCCGGTGAAGCTGGGGCGCCGGGCCGCCCGTCATTCTCTTTTTCCCTTCCCCAAACGAGGGGGGTGGAGCGCCGAGACGGCGCTAAGCGAGTTCTATCCGCGCTCAAGGCGCGGAACGCACCCTTGCGATCGGGTGCGCCTGCGCCGTTCGGCGCTCCACGGCGGCGATTTTTGGCCGGAGGTCGCACACGTGACCGGTCATGGTGCCGGTGTTGGCGGTTATCCCCGGGCCCCCTGGGATCCTGGCTGCGAACCAGGCGTTCTCGGACGCCGCTGTTCCGCCCCGCCTCAGGATCGCCTCATGACAGCGCCCCTCATCGAGCGGAATGTACCCTCGATACGCTTTGCTTATTCCTTGTCAATAATAAATATTATTAGATAGGATACCCCTCTATGCTAAGATCTTTGCTCGAATTGAACCAACGAGGGAATAACCGTGGCCCACACCATTCGCGAAAAGACCAAGCTGCTGGCGCGGGTGCGGCGCATCCGCGGGCAAGTGGAGGCGATCGAGCGTGCGCTCGAGAGCGAGATCGGCTGCGCCGACGTGCTGCAGGTGATCGCTTCGGTCCGCGGCGCCATGAACGGCCTGATGGCCGAGGTGATGGAGGACCACATCCGGTTTCACGTGGTCGACCCGGCGCGCGAGCCGAACACGCAGCGGGCGCAGGGCGCGCAGGAGCTCATCGACGTGGTCCGTGCCTACCTCAAGTGAGCTGCGGCAATGAGCGAAACCTATCAGTCGCACGAGCATGTTTTCCTGGGCGCCGATCACGCGCAGGCCGAACGCCGGACCTGGATGGTGATCGGGCTCTGCACCGTGATGATGATCGCCGAAATCGTCGGCGGCCTGCTGTTCGGCTCGATCGCGCTCGTTGCCGACGGCCTGCATATGTCGACGCACGCAAGCGCGCTGTTGCTCGCGGCGCTGGCCTATAACTACGCCCGCCGGCACGCGCGCGACGCGCGCTTCAGCTTCGGCACTGGCAAGCTTGGAGATCTCGCGGGATTCGCCAGCGCCGTTATCCTGGCGATGATTGCCTTGCTGATCGGCTACGAGGCGGTGCTGCGGTTCATCGCGCCGGTTCCGATCCGCTTCGACGAGGCGATACTGATCGCCGTCCTCGGATTGATCGTCAACGTCGCGAGCGTCCTGCTGCTGAGCGGCGGGGGCCACGATCACGGGCATGCGCACGGCCACCGGTACACTCACGATCACGGGCACAGTCACGACCATGGCGATCATGATCGCGGTCACGACGCACATGAGCCCGCGCCCCGCGCGGCACACCGCGACAACAATCTGCGGGCCGCGATCATCCACGTGCTGGCCGATGCCGGCGTCTCATTGCTGGTAATCGTGGGGCTGTTACTTGGTCGATTCTTCGGCTGGGTCTGGATGGACCCGGCCGTCGGGATCTGTGGCGCAGTGGTCATCGCAGCGTGGGCCTACGGACTCATTCGCGACACCGGTGCGATCCTGCTCGATATGAACCCCGATCAGGGCATGGCCGAGCGCATGCGCATGGTGATCGAAGTCGACGGAGACCGGCTCACCGATCTACACCTCTGGCGGCTCGGGCCCGGACATCTCGGGGCGATCCTGTCGGTTGCCACGACGAGCCCGCGCGGGCCGACGCATTACCGCCACTTACTGGAACGGTTTTCAGCCCTGTCGCACGTCACGGTCGAGGTTCAGCGCAGCTGATTTAGTTGGGTATCTGCTCGGTCTAACTCGCACTAAGCAATTGCATTCAGCCGCTTTCGGATGGATGAATATCGATTCGGAGGCGCCCATGTTTGCAGCACTCGCAAAACTTCGAGCCCGTGCGGCGTGGCAGGCATTGGCGCGGCTGGTCGGGCTCGCCGAGCCCGACGACTACCGCAACCGCCCTCGGCGTCCCCCGGGTGATTGGCCGCTTCGGCGGCCCGCCCTGGTCGGGCACTGGCGCCGCAAGATCGGCGGCGGGGTGGAATGGTATTGGGACGTCGCCGACCGCTCGGCCGCCATTTTGCCGTTCCGGCCGGTGCAACCGTCCGGGCAGGACGGCCCCTCCGTCACAGATACTTAGCGACCGCCTTGAGCTCGCGCAGCGGCGTGCGCCCGCGCGGCCCGGCGGCGGCGCCGGCGCGCTCGAGGCACTGCTCGATGTAATCGTGAATCAACGCCTTCTTGGCGTTTTCGATCGCGCGCTCGACGGCCTCGAGCTGCTGGGCGAGCTGCCCGTAGGGCCGGCCCTGCTCGATCATTTCGATAATTGTCTGCAAATGACCATCGGCCCGCTTGAGGCGCTTGACGACATCCGGATGTTGGTGGCGCGGCATCGGTTCCTTCCTATCCTCCTGGGAGGATAGGGCGGATCCCCCCCCGAGGATAGTGGATTTGTGCTTGACATGGTCGTGTGCCGGACCTATCTGACGATCGCCACGCCGGAATCCGTCGGCTTGGCGTTCTGACCAACCCCCGCGAAGAGCACATGGGCAGTACCAGCTTTGGTGACGCCACCCGGTCGATCGGGCTCGCGGCGCCATCGAAAATCGAATGCGACCGCGGCAGCCGCCGCGTGAGCCTGGTGGCCCGCACCTAGCGGTCTCCTCGCTCGCCGGCTGCCCTGCGGCAGGAGGTGAGCGATGTTCGCAGCACTCGCAAAATTTCGCGCCATCGACCGGACCACTTGGGTCCGCTACGCGGCCACGCGACCGGTCGGCCTGGTTGCGTCCAACGACAATCTGGTCCGGCCCGCGGCCTTGCGCGCGCGTTTGGCGGCGCGCTGGCGCCGCAACCCCGGCAGCGGCCGGCTGGAATGCCGGTGGTCGGTCGAGCCGGCCGGCGACGCATCCCGCGTGAACCCCGAGCCTTCCGAGCCCGTCGCGTTGCGCGACCGGCAATGCCGCCGGATCCCGGCACACCCTTCAGGGCGCGCCGGATTGATGTCCAAGCGCGTCCAGAACGGCATCAAGCCCATCGGTCAGGGCCGCGGGTCCCGGCTGCAGGATCAACGGTGACTTGATCTCGACGACGCGGCCGTTGCGCACGGCCGGGATCGCGTTCCAGCCAGGGCGGTCACGGATCTTTTTCGGCACGACTTTCTTGCCGCACCATGAGGCAAGGATGACGTCGGGCGCCGCCGCAATCACTCGATCGGCCGCAACGATTCGATCCGTTGCGGCGTGGTTCGATCTCAATTCCGCGAACACGTCATCGCCTCCGGCGATTTCGATCAACTCGGAGACCCAACAGATGCCGCTGATCAGCGGCTCATCCCATTCCTCGAAATAGACCCTCGGTCGCGGCCGGCCGCGCACGGACGCCTTCACGTCGGCAAGGCGCGTCTCGTAGCGGCGCGCGAGCGTTTCCGCCTTGTCCGTCGCACCGACAAGCGCGCCAACGGTGCGGATCATCGCCAAGATGCCCGCGACGTCGCGTTGATTGAATGCGTGCACTGCGACGCCCGCGCGAACGAGCTCGGCAGCGATCGGTGCCTGCAGGTCGGAAAACGTCAAAACCAGATCGGGGCGAAGCGCGAGGATCTTTGGAATGTTCGCGGTGGTGAACGCCGAGACCCTCGGTTTCTCGCGCCGCACCTGCGGGGGACGCACGGCATAGCCTGACACGCCGACGATGCGGTCCTGCTCGCCAAGAAGATACAGGGTCTCGACCGTCTCTTCGGTGAGGCAGACAATTCGTAACGGCGGAAACCGGCGCATCGCTCAGAACTGCTCACTCGGACGTCGCGCCGCAGGAATGGAACAAGTCTAATGATGTTTCCATGCCACGGTACGGGACCCCAACAAGTCGCAAACTTAGCCTGCCGCGACGCCGGGTAGCCTATCCGATTTGACGAATTGTGGTTGAGAAGTCACACGGTCGGAAGAACTTTCGATCGGAGCAGCACGTCCCAATGTTCTTTCGTTGACAGAGATCAACACTTCGTCTTCCACTGGGGCCGTTCAGGTGTGCCGGTCGCGTTGACCGGCCAAGAGGGAATCCGGTGCGACCTGCCGCTGCGTTGGCGGCATGTCAAATCTGGAGCTGCCCCCGCAACTGTCGGCGGTGAGTCCGTCTCCAACGTGCCACTGGGCTTTGCGCTTGCAAAGCTTGGGAAGGCGGAGATGGGCCAGGACCCGCGAGCCAGGAGACCTGCCTGAACACGTCATCCTTCCGGCGTGCGGGGCGCGCGCATGGAGCGGTCTTCCGCTGCGATGACACTGGGGTTGTCACGCGGATGGAGGGACCGTCATGCGATATCGTTTGCGCAAATTTTCCGATCAATGCGGCGCTCGCTGCTGCATCGTTGGCCCGATGCGGGCCGCTGCCACCGGTCGCACGCCTCGGGCTGCGTGCGGTACCGCCCGACCGCGCTGCACATCCCGCCGTCCGCCTGGATCGGTTGAACCGGACGGCGTGGCAAAATTGCATCTAGTCCCGGCAAAGAGGAATAGATCTAAGATTCCCGCTTTCTATTTGTATGGTCGGTCGTGTTTTCTTAGAGATCTCCCTGGGGCGTGGGGAGCCATGATGGGTGTGGGGGCGATCCGAAACCGCTGCGTTAAGAGCGCATGCGTTGCGGCAACTCTGTTTGCTGCTCCAGCGCTGGCGGCGGAGCTATCTGTCCCGATGCCGATGAAAGCTGCCCGAGCGGTCGTTGTCTCGGTGAATCCGCTCTACGATTGGACGGGATTCTACGCGGGCGCGCATCTCGGCTACGCCTGGGGAAACTCGAAGTGGACGGAACAGCCTGACGGCCTCTCCGGTCCGCTCAACATGTTCCAGCGCTACGACGCCTTCACCGGGACGGGAAGCTGGTTCGGAGGCGTTCAGGCCGGTTACGACTACATGCTCCCGAACCGTGTTGTGATCGGCGCCGTGGCGGATCTATCGGCCCCGAGCTGGCAAAGCATCAACAGCGTTTCCATCGGCGGTATCTCGACCTTCAACTCCCCGAGACTTGGTCAGGAGAGCTACAGCGAGACGGTGTTGGACATGGGCACCATACGAGGCCGCATCGGCTACGCGCCTGGTAACTTTTTGGTCTATGCGACGGGCGGCTTTGCCTGGGCCTATGACCAGCTGACGGTGACCCAACTCGATAACAGCGGCACAACTGACATGCCGTTCCTGTGGCGGTTCGGCTGGGCCGCCGGTGCCGGCGTCGAGATGCCGTTGTCGCCTGGTTGGACCGCCGGGCTCGAATACCTGTACACACAGTATGGTAGCAAGACCGCAGGCTTCGCCAACGCGGGTCAGACGTTCCAATCAAATCTGTCGCTGCAAGAGGTGCGCCTGACCTTGAACTATCGGCCCGGCTCCGACCAGAAGCCTGGAAACGCCGCTGCCTCCTGGTTCACCCCTTCGGAGGACCGCTTCAACGTTCACGGTCAGTCGACATTCGTCTGGCAGTCCTATCCGGCGATCAGATCGCCCTATGAGGGCCCTAACAGCCTTCCCGCCCGCGGACAGGGCCGCGAGACCGTCGACGCAACGCTCTATGCGGGTCTTCGGTTGTGGCAGGGCGCCGAGGTGTGGCTCAACCCGGAAGTCGACCAGGGTCACGGTCTCGCTGATACCCACGGCGTGGCGGGATACACCAGCGGCGAGTCCTACAAGCTAGGCTTTTCCTATCCGTACGCCCGTATGCAGCGCGCGTTTCTTCGGCAGACCATCAATCTGGGAGGCGACGCCGGCAAGGTGGATGCCGACATCAATCAGTTCGCTAACACGGTGACGGAAAACCGGCTCGTGCTGACGGTTGGAAAGTTCGGCATCGCCGACATCTTCGATACCAACAAATACGCGAACAACCCGAAGACTGATTTTCTCAACTGGGCTCTGATCAACGCCGGAACCTTCGATTACGCCGGCGACGCCTGGGGCTACACTTATGGTGGAGCAGCCGAATTATACGTGGGTGCATGGACGCTCCGTGCCGGCGTCTTTGATTTGTCGGCAACGCCCGCCGGTGGAGACAGTCCGACTTCCTTCGGCCTCGACTCGCACTTTGACCAGTTCCAGCTGGTCGGAGAAATCGAGGAGCGGCACCAACTCTGGGGCCAGCCCGGCAAGCTCAAGATCACCGGATTCCTCAGCCGCGGCCGCGCCGGTACGTTCCAGAACGCCATCGATCTCGCGCAACAGACCGGGGGGCCCGCGGATATCACGGCCGTACGGACCTATACCAGCCGGCCGGGCGTAAGCCTCAACTTCGAGCAGCAATTGTCCGAAATAGTTGGCGTGTTTGCGCGCGCCGGCTGGGCCGACGGGAACGTCGAGCCGTGGGACTTCACCGATATCGACCAGACGGTGTCGGGAGGTGTCGCGATCAACGGCAAGCAATGGGGCCGGCCCGACGACACGATTGGAATTGCCGGAATCGTCAACAACATCTCGGGTGTTCATCAGGCATTCTTCAACGCCGGCGGCTTGGGAATTCTCATCGGGGACGGGCAGCTGCCAAGCGCAAGCCTGGAGGAAATTTTCGAGACCTATTACAGCTATGCGCTGTCGCCCGCGACCCGGTTGAGTCTCGACTATCAGTTCATCAATAACCCGGCCTACAACACCCAGCGGGGCCCGGTGAATGCCCTTGCGGTGCGCTTGCATGCGCAGTTCTAAAATTCGAAAGAGCCTTGATTCATGACTGCTGCTTTATGACCGCCATGAGAGCGCGTCAGACGACGCAACCAAGTAAGATCCCAATCTCTGCTTTCTGCGGCGCGCACAGAATTCGAACCATGTCGCCTGTGCAACTCCTTTCGCGGCCTTCGCAGTGGTGGCGGCTGAGGTGCTGCCGTTGTCTTCGGCGCTGCTCGTGGTCGCCGCTGCCTGGATCGTCAATCAGGCGATCGGCTTTGGCGCGCTCCATTATCCAATCGATGCCAACACGCTTGGCTGGGGCATAACCATTGGTGCCGCCGCGCTTGCCAGCACTGCCACCAGCGCCGCTGTAATGCGGCTCGCGCGGAGGACGGGCGCCCCCCCTCGCGCTCGGCCCGGCGCTGGTCGCGGCCTATGCGACCTACGAGTCGGTGCTGTTCGCGGCTACGCCTTTCCTCGGTGGCGAGGGTGCTTTCACTGCCACCATCATCGTAAGGATCGGCGCACTCAACATCGTCTGGCTGATCGGCCTCGTGGCTGTGTCTGAAACGGTGCGCCTCCTGAATCCGTACCGACGCCATTAGACGGCATCTTGATTACGACACCAAGCGGCGCGCCGCGCGATTAGACGGTCTCATTTGCGTGCGCGGTCGTCATCATCGGCCGCCGGTCGAACGCGGCCCACACGCCATCTTCGCGGCGCCGGCTCATTGACAAGTTGCAAATAGTGGTCATAGCTTGCCAAAGCTTGGTCATGGCTGCGGAAGTTCGGTGGAAATCCGACGCGGTCGCGCCACTGTAACCAGAAGCGGTGTCGTCGATATCGCTGCTGGAAGTCAGACCCCGCCTTGACCCCGGGCGCCAACCATCGGGACGCGAATCCCAAGGAGCGATTACATGTCAGACATCACCCTACCCACCGGCGTACGCCCCATTGCCATTCCGGTCGGCGAGTTGTTGCCGTGGGCATTGTTCGGTGGACTTATGCTCTTGCTCGCCATTTATTTTGTGGGGGCTGAGGAAGGCGCGACGTCGCTGATCTCCGGCATGTACGTCCACGAGTTTGTCCACGACAGCCGTCACCTGCTCGGGTTCCCCTGCCACTAAGGGCGCCGGGTCATGGTCGGAGGACTTTTGCTGCGCGGCTTGCTGGCCGGCGTGATTGCGGGATTGCTTGCGTTCGGGTTCGCCAGAGTTTTTGGGGAACCGCCGGTGAACCACGCCATCGCGTTCGAGCAGCAGATGGATAAGATGAAGGGCGAGATGCCGGAACCCGAGCTGGTCAGCCGGACAACCCAGTCGGGGCTTGGATTATTCGTCGGCGTTGTCGTCTATGGGGCGGCCGTGGGCGGTCTCTTTTCGCTGATCTTTGCCTATTTGCACGGCCGCGCCGGTAGCCTGCCGCCTCGCGCACTTGCCGCACTTCTGGCCTTCGCAGCGTTTTTGTCGATCGTGCTTGTTCCCGATCTGAAATATCCGGCCAATCCGCCATCGGTCGGAGACCCTGACACGATTGGGAGCCGCACGGCGCTATTTTTTGCAATGCTCGTTATTTCCCTTGCTGCGATGGTCTTTGCGATTTCGGTAACCCGCAGCTTGATACGGCGCTACGGGCGGTGGAACGCGACGCTCATCGGAATTGCTGTTTACGTCGTCGTTGTTGCAATTGCCCAATACGCACTCCCGGAGGTCAACGAGGTTCCCGAGCATTTCTCCGCCCTTGTCCTCTGGAATTTCCGCATCGCGTCGCTGGGGCTTCACCTCGTCTTGTGGACGACCATCGGCTTGGTGTTCGGGTTTTTGGCGGAACGCGCGTTCCCGCGGGGAGACGCTCGAACGACTTAGGTACACCCCACTCGGCTGCTGCGCCTCCGCCCGCATGACCAATCCCTATACCAAGTTTCTCGCTGACCAGATGGCCGAGGCCAGTGTCAGCTGGAGCATTGGTTCATTTGGTGCGATCGCAGAATTCATGCGAGACCCCGACGAACCTGTTGAATTGCTTGAAGACGAAGAGTCGTTTGCGGCAATCACGCCGCGTGGCGCAATCAGCATCGCGCCGCTCGACGGAACGCGACCGATCGCGTCCGAGACCGCGGTCGGAACGAACTGGAATCACCGTGTTGCCCTCTGTATTCCGCGCGACCGCTGCGCGATGGGCCGCAGGGCAGTCTTGACCGATCTCGGGACGGACGATCAGGCGCTCCGCGATCAAGACAAGGCTGGTATCCTGTTCGATCTAGGACTTGATTGCCTTCAGATCGACGCCTGTGTTCGGACGCGCGATCCCGACTTGATCGCCCAACTGCGCAAACAGGTCGGGCGCCCGCTGTTCGAGGCGGGCAACCCCGTCATTGCAGCAATTCTGGCCGCAAACCCGTACCGCGTTTTCGCAAGCCGAGTTGGGCGGATCGAAGTGTTTCAGCCGATCCCGGCGGCCGACGGAACGAGCCCCCAAGGCCCGCACACCCATGTTTTGCCGAAGTTGCTCGCTCTCAAACGCACCCACGCGGCAACCGAACCGATACCGGACGGCTTTGTGCCCTGCGCTCATCTCTATCCGCCGCACCCTGCTAAAGATGCGAATGGTCGGCCTCGGCAATTTGACGCAAGACACCATGATGCTTTTCAGGCGCTGCTGCGCAAATTCGGCGATCCTGAGCTAGTTGCACTCAAGCAGCGCGTGACGACGGCGATCGCCGATGGAGCCGATGCTTCGAGCATAGATGTTCCCGATAATCGCTTCGCCCGCGCGACTGTTCGAGTCGCGCTGCGGCAACTGCAGGCGATGGTACCGTCGTGATCTCAAAGGCCGCTTGGCACACTGATCGGCAATCTGGGGTCGTCTACCCCCCGCTCTCCCCGGTTGGCAAGTTCTCCATCGCGGACATCTTTGACACCAACAAATACGCTAACAACCCAGAGACCGCCTTTCTGAACTGGTCGCTGACCAATGCCGGCGCGTTCGGTTGTGCAGGTTGGGGCAACACTTATTAGCGTTGCCGCCCTAAACGCGTTCGCGGTGCGTTTGCGCGCGCAGTTCTAGGGATGCGCGCGGGTGGTTCGCGTGGCGCCAATCGCATCGATTGCGGTTGACGCATCGCGCGCCATCGGTCATCTGAGCGTCACTCTTATATGGCCGATATCACCCTGATCTAAACCGGCGCCAGGACGAGTTCGCAGATGGATATCCGCGCCGCGGCCGGCGCCATCCGCCTTTTACCGCTCGGGCTTGGGCCGCGCGGACTGGTCCCCAACCTCTACGACATCGTCGTCTTCATCCTGATCGCAGGCGCGTTCGCGGCGATCGCCCATGGCGCGCATGAGATGAGCGGCTCGCTCAAAGGGCTCGACGTCGCGCCGATCACGCTCGATCCGCTCAACCTGCCGGAATACGCGCTACGCACAACCTTGCGCATGTTCGCGGCAATACTGGCCTCGCTGACCTTTACCTTCGTGGTCGCGACCTTGGCGGCCAAGAGCCGCAAAGCCGAACTTGTTGTCATTCCGGCGCTCGACATCCTGCAGTCGGTGCCGGTGCTCGGCTTTCTGACCTTCACGGTCACCTTCTTCCTGGGACTGTTCCCCGGCAGCGAGCTGGGTGCCGAGTGCGCAGCGATCTTCGCGATCTTCACCGCCCAGGCCTGGAACATGGCTTTCAGTTTCTACCAATCGCTGCGCACGGTTCCGTCAGACCTCGACGAATGCTGCCGCCATTTCCAGCTCTCGCCCTGGCTGCGGTTCTGGCGGCTGGAGGTCCCGTTCGCGGCCCCCGGCTTGATCTGGAACACGATGATGTCGATGTCAGGCGGCTGGTTCTTCGTCGTCGCCTCGGAGGCGATCACGGTCGGCGATACCACGGTCAACCTGCCGGGAATCGGATCCTGGATAGCACTTGCGATCAACCGACAGAACCTCGGTGCCGTTGCGCAGGCGGTCGGGGTGATGGCGCTGGTCATCTTCGCTTACGATCAGTTTCTGTTTCGTCCTATTGTCGCCTGGGCGGACAAGTTCAAGTTCGAGCAGACCGCCGCGCAGCAGCGGCCGAGGTCCTGGGTCTACGACCTGATACGCCGTACCAAGCTGATCCGGCGCGCCGTCGCGCCCCTGGCCTGGAGCATCGCGCGCGTGTCGACGCTGCGGATCCCGCTGCCCAAGCGGCGACCACGACCGTTGCCTGCCGTCCTGGCGCGTGCGAGCGACGCCGTGTGGGCGGCAATTGTTGTTGCCGGTACCGCTTACGCCCTGTGGTTGATCGTCAGCTACGTGCGCACGACGCTCGGACCGCGTGAGGTGCTGACCGCGGTCGGGCTCGGTCTGCTCACGCTCACGCGCGTGGTCGTCTTGATCGCAATTGCAAGCGCGATCTGGGTGCCGATCGGCGTATGGATCGGACTGCGACCGTGGGCGGCGCAGCGGGTTCAGCCGATCGCGCAGTTTCTGGCGGCGTTTCCGGCCAATGTCGTGTTCCCGGTCGCCGTCGTCGGCATTGTCACGTTCCGGCTCGACCCGAATATCTGGCTTAGCCCGCTCATGATATTGGGCACCCAATGGTACATCCTGTTCAACGTGATTGCGGGGGCCAGCGCCTTTCCCACTGATCTACGCGAAGCTGCGACGCTCTACCGCCTGCGCTCCGCGCAATGGTGGCAAAAGGTCATTCTGCCGGGAATCCTGCCGTACTACGTCACCGGTGCTTTGACCGCGACCGGCGGGTGCTGGAACGCCTCAATCGTCGCCGAGGTTGCGAGCTGGGGATCGACCAAGCTCAAGGCCGCCGGATTGGGAGCCTACATCGCGACCGCGACCGATGCGGGCGACTACCCGCGCGTCGTGCTTGGCATCGCGGTGATGTCGGTCTTCGTCATCGCCGTCAACCGTCTGCTGTGGCGGCCGCTCTATCGCATCGCCGAGGAGCGCTATCGCTTGAGTTAGATAGGTGAACTCACCGGCAGCGAAGGGAACCGTGCAGCCAACCGCCAGCCAGACTGGCATGCGCCGAGCAGCCGGCTGCCCTCGCCGCACAGCCCCCGGGGCCGCAGGACAGGTGTGCGCCCCCGCCGCCCCCACCGCCCCCAGCCGCCACGCGCTTGCGCGGCCGTGCTTGCGCGCTCTGTTTCTCCGGCTCTGCAATCGACCTGTGTTTCGCTGCGCGTTCCCGCACGCGAACACAGTCGCCGTCGTCGTCTCGCGCGTAACCGGACTGGCACGCGGTCCTGACGCAGCGCTCGCCCTCCGCCCGGTACCCGCGCTCGCATTCGAGCGGGCACACACGGGCCTGCTTCAGCTTCACGGCATCGAGTGCGTCGATACTGGCCACCTTGGCGTCGAGTTGTGTGCCGGAAACCTTGTTGAACGATTCAAGCGCGCGCCGCGAGTCCGCATTCCAATTGCCATCGGTGGAGCCGGTCAGGCAGCCGACCCGTCGCAACTCGACCTGCAGCTGGCGCGTGATTTCGCTTGGGGCCGGCGCCACCGCCGGCCTTGGGATCGCGGCGTCGGCTGGGGCGGTCGCGACCTGCATCGGCGCGCTCGCGGGGTCGGCCGGTTTCTCACTGCCGACCTTGGTTTGCACGCCGGCGGTTTGTTGGGTGGTCCCTGAGTCCACATTGTTGGCCGCCAGCAGCCTCGCGATGTGTTCGCGGGCCAACCCCGCATAACGACCGGTCGGATAGAGGTCCAGAAATGTCTCCCAGGCCTCCTTGGTGCCGACTCGTTCGTAGATCTCATAATCCCTTCGCATGTCGGCCAGGTTGCCGGAGGGAGGTTCGGCGGGTTCAGCGACTTTCAAATCCGCCGACTGAAACAGCGCCACTACCGAACCGCCGGAGAGAACCGTAGACAAAGGGTTCTTGCCGATTTGACGTCGCCTTCATCACATCGTCCCGAACCCGGCCGAACGCCATGCGCAGATCGAGGTCGGGGGTCGCAAGGTGCCTTACCAGCGAGCTGGTGAACGGGCTGTGCTTTCCATCCCCGTCCAGCGCGGTCGACCCGGCCTTGGCCGCAAAGGCGATCAGCGTGTCGGAGGTCAAGGGTTCCATCTTGGCCAGGCCGCGACCGATCGCTCGACGGGTCACCGTTCGTTTCATCGTGTGCGTAAATGGATTGTCGCGGCACGCGTCGAGGATTACGAGACGCAGCCGCTTCACCGGATCCAACGCCCGCATGACCCGGTCGACGGAAACCGTCTCGTCTTCGACATCGACGTCACGTTCGAGCACCGCGTCAACCGGTATCAGATAGTTGGTCCCATCGACCTCGATGCCGTGGCCGGCGTAGTACACGACCGCAACGTCGGCGTTCTGTGCGGCATCGGTGAAGTCCCGCAGGGCGCGTTTCAAGCTCGCACCGTCGAGGTCGACGCGGCTGTCGACTTTGAAGCCAACGCGCGCCAGCAACGCTGCGACCGATTGTGCGTCGTTCGCCGGATTCGAGAGCTTCGCGACATGCTGATAGCCGGAGTTGCCGACCACCAGCGCCACCCGCTGCTCAGCTTGCGCGCCCGTCACGAACGCGATTGTGAAAATCACGAACCCAAGAATGCCGAAGCGCATAGCCCGCCGTGCTGTGCCACCCCGGAGGAACGGTAGCATATTGCTCTGCGCCGGAACATGTCCGAGTGCGTTAAAGCACGATAAAAAATTCGCTGGCCGCAATGCCAGCCACCTTCCGGGACGGTCGCATTCCCGTCCGCCAACGGCTGTAAAGCAGGGCTGGATGGGAACTTCACATTCCAGCGCTAGGTTGCGCAGCCGAGGAGACCTGATGAGCGCGCCAGTCGCCGAAACCGCACCTGTTTCCGCCGGTACGACGCTGGTCGAGGTCGACAGAGTTGGCCGCACCTATCACAAGGGCGGAGGCAACGATCTCCTGGTCCTCGACAACGTGTCGCTGTCGTTGCGACGCAATGAGATCGTGTCGCTGCTCGGCCGATCGGGCAGCGGCAAATCCACGCTGCTGCGCATCATCGCCGGGCTCATGCCCCCGACCGCCGGGACGGTGAGCATCGGTGGCGAGCCCGTGACCGGCCCCGCGCGCCAGGTTGCGATGGTGTTTCAGAGCTTCGCGCTGTTCCCGTGGCTGACCGTATTGCAGAACGTTGAGATCGGGCTCGAAGCCCAGGGGCTCGCGCCCGATGAGCGCAAGAAGCGTGCGCTCGCAGCCATCGATCTGATCGGGCTGGACGGCTTTGAGAGCGCCTATCCCAAGGAGCTCTCGGGCGGCATGCGCCAGCGCGTCGGCCTCGCACGCGCGCTGGTGGTGCATCCCAAAGTCTTGTTGATGGACGAACCGTTCTCGGCGCTTGACGTGCTGACGGCCGAGACCTTGCGTACCGATCTGCTCGATCTATGGGCGGAGGGACGCATGCCGATCTCCTCCATCCTGCTGGTGACCCATAACATCGAGGAGGCGGTCCTGATGTCGGACCGCATCCTGGTGTTCTCGTCGAACCCCGGCCGCATCACCGCCGAGATCAAGGTCGACCTTCCGCAGCCGCGCAACCGCCTCGACCCGCTGTTTCGCCAGTTGGTGGACGACATCTACGCACGCATGACCATGCGGCCGATCAGCAAGCCGGCGCGCGACGGCTATTTCCCCGGGACCGGGATTGCGTTCGTCCTGCCGGACGTGTCCACCAACGTCATGTCCGGCCTGATCGAGGCGCTGGCGGCCGCGCCGTACAACGGGCGGGCGGATCTGCCGTTGCTCGCCGCCCACCTGCAGATGGAGATCGACGATCTGTTTCCGATCGCCGAAACACTGCAGCTGCTGCGGTTTGCGGAAGTCGAGGAAGGCGACATTCGCCTGACCGAGGCCGGGTCGCGGTTCGCGCAGGCCGACGTCGACGAGCGCAAACGGCTGTTTGCGCACCACCTCATCGCCTACGTGCCGCTCGCTGCGCACATCAAGCGCGTGCTCGACGAGCGCGCCTCGCATCGCGCTCCGGCGACGCGCTTTCGCGACGAGCTGGAAGATTACATGTCCGAGGAATTCGCCGAGCGAACGCTGTGGGCCGTGATCAACTGGGGCCGTTACGCCGAAGTCTTCGCGTATGACGAGGATGCGGGCGTTCTAAGCCTCGACAACCCGGCCTGATCAGTCGCGGTCGAACGCGAGCGCAAAGTCTTTCTGCTTCTCGGCCTGCTTATCGGCGTTCTGCTTGGTCTCACCCCGACAGTGAACGGCGGCCGCCACCGCGGAAATTCCGATCTCGCCATAGCGGCGGTCGAGTGCGACACGCCCGCGTTCCTGCTGCTTGTCACTGGTAGCTTGTGGCTGCTTCTTTCGTTGCATTGTGCCCTCCGACAGCATTGTTCTAGAGCCCCACCCGCTCTGATTGAGGAGCCGCTGGTAGGTCGTTCAGGCGGCCGAAATGGGCAGCAAAGTGTGCCTCTTCGTGACCATTTCGGGCCCAAGCCGTGATGGTCGAACAATTGCCCGGCCCGGGTTAACAGTTCCAAAACGCCGGGCGATTACGCTTGGACTTCCCACAGCGGGGTTCCGGCCGGAACCTGACTTGTCGACGGGCAAGGCGCCGAAATGCCCACGAAAGGCGCAAAAGCGGCGCAGAGGTGCGGTATTCCTGCAACACGTTTCAACGGATGCAGTCCGAGGGGGTCGACAGAACTAGAACGCTGGGGCGGTTTTGGCTAAGTACCGATGAAGACCTTCGAGTCGAGCGCGCGGTTTGTTGCAAAGCAGCATCAGCGCCCCGGCGGAGAACACAGGGGTGTGGGTTATGGCTACGAGGGCGGTAGCGCTGGTCGCGCTGGGGCTGGGGTTGATGCTCGGCGGCTGCATGCAGTCGGTCGTGGAGCAGGCCGCCCCGGAAACCAGTATGAAGCCGCGCGATCGCCAATTGCTCGCCAACGCACCCTACGCGCAGGTTTCCATTCCTGAGGAATATCGCCGCCACATCGTGAGCTATCACCGCAAAGAGTCGCCGGGGACGATCGTCGTCGATTCCGACTCGCGCTTCCTCTACTACGTGCTGCCGCAAGGCCAGGCGATCCGGTACGGCATCACGGTCGGCGAAGATGCTCTGCGCTGGTCCGGCGTGGCCAAGATCGGCAACATGACCGAATGGCCGGGCTGGACCCCAACCCCGAGCGAGCATGCGCGTCTTGGTCCGCTGCCGGCGCACGTCAGCGGCGGCCCGCACAACCCGATGGGCGCGCGCGCGCTCTACCTTTATGAGAGCGGCAAGGACACCTTGTATCGCATCCACGGCACCAATCAGCCGGAATACATCGGACACGCGATCTCGTCGGGCTGCATCCGGATGACCAACGAGGACGTGATCGACCTCTACAACCGCGTGAAACTTGGGACGCCGGTTGTCGTGCTTGCGCGCGGAGGGGGCGATGGCTCGTACCGGCCGCAGGCGTCCTACCAGGGCGGCAACCAGAGCAGCTGGTAACAGAACTATTGATCGCTGCGAAATTTGGGGGGCACAAGAACGGCGCCGCGTTTGCGGCGCCGTTTCTCTTTAGAGCACGATCTTTTCCTTTTCCGAAAACCGGTGCCCACTTTTCGGGATCATGCTCGATCTCACTGCGGCTCGATCTTGGCGAGCTTGACGTAG
Organism: Xanthobacteraceae bacterium; assembly: GCA_051985675.1. GTDB lineage: Bacteria > Pseudomonadota > Alphaproteobacteria > Rhizobiales > Xanthobacteraceae > JAFAXD01. Next base: position 46,262 of record JBPYFJ010000076.1, read on the forward strand.
TCGCGCCATTCGGCGGTTTCCTTCACGAGCATGTCGTCGACCAGTTGCGGCGAGCCGAGCAGCGGATCAGCGCCGAGATTGGACAGGAACTTCTTGGCGTCATCGCTTGCCGCGATCTGGTTGAACCATGCGGTCAGCTTGTCGATCACCGGCCGCGGGGTTTGCGCCGGCACGTGCACCGACCACCAGGAGATCAGATCCATGTTTGCAATGCCGGCTTCCGCCGCGCTCGGTAGCGCAGGCAGCGCCGCAATCCGCTTCGCCGAGGTCACCGCAAGCGCCTTCACCTTCCCGGTTGCAACCATTTCCTTGACGGTCACCGGATCGGTGAAGAAGAAATCGAGATTGTGCGCCATCAGATCGTTGATGGCGTCGAGGCCGCTCTTGTATTTCACTTCGGTGGTCTTGAGCCCGAACTGGGATTTGTAAAGCTCGGAGGCGACGAGGCCGACGGTCGTGCTCGAACCGTAAAACCCGCCCTCGCCCTTGTCCTTGAGCCGCGCGGTCAACTCGGCGACCGAACCGACGCCGACGTCGGGCGGAACGATCAGGATGAACGGCAGCTTGGCCAGCGTCGTGATCGAGGCGAAATCCTTGATCGGATCGTAGTTGAGCTTCTTGAACAGGAACGGACCCGCCACCAGGATCGAGCTCGCGGGTGCGATCAGGATCGTGTAGCCGTCAGGTTTCGACCGCGCGACCGCTTCGGTAGCGATATTGCCGGCCATGCCGACCTTGTTCTCGACAACCACGGTCGTCCCGGACAATTCCTGCAGCTTGCGCGCATAGAAACGCACAAAAATGTCGGCCCCGGTTCCGGGCGCGAACATGCACACGCTGGTGATATAGCGCGAGGGATAGTCGCCGTTCTGCGCGCGCGTCCCCGCCGAAGGAAGGAACAGTCCGGCCGCGCCAGCGAGCTGCATGATGCGTCTACGGGTGTACACAATCAGCCTCCCTGCCCGGGTCTTGTTTGCTTCACCGTGTGGCGCGACCCGCTGCTGCCAGTAAACAATGCTAGCTTGGGCGAGTCCACGTCATTTGGCCCACAGCTGCTTTGATGCCAGCCGCGCGCCCTGAGACAACGCCTCCAACTTGGCAAAGGCAATCGTCGCGTGGATCCGACCGCCGAGCCCGCAGTCGGTCGAGGCAATGACCCGTTCGCGTCCAACCAGCTCGGCGAAGCGGACGATCCGCTGCGCGACCAGCTCGGGATGTTCCACCACGTTGGTGGCGTGGCTCACCACTCCGGGCAAAATCAGCTTGCCGTCCGGCAGCTTGACATCCTGCCAGACCGTCCATTCGTGCTCGTGTCGCACGTTGCCGGCCTCGAACGAATAGGCCTCACAATCGATCGCCAGCATGACGTCGACGATATCGCGCATCGGCAGGTCGGTCGTGTGTGGCCCATGCCAACTGCCCCAGCACAGGTGGAAGCGAATGCGATCCTTGGGGAGCCCCTTGATCGCATGGTTGAGCGCTTCGACCCGGCGCATGGTGAACTTTTTGTACGCGGCAACGCTCGGTTCCGGATCGATCTGGTCCCAGTTTTCAGCGATGCCCGGGTCGTCAAGCTGCAGGACGAGCCCGGCGTCGACGATCGCCTTGTACTCCTCACGCATTGCGTCGGCGCAGGCGAACATAAATTCCTCGTCGGTCTTGTAGTAGGTGTTGCCGAGCCGCGCGATGCTGCCGGGAGCGACCGAGGTCATGAACCCTTCGCGCACGCCACAGGCGTCAAGCGCCGTCTTGAAGTGCGCGATGTCTGCTTTGATCGCGTCCTGGCCCACGTATTTCACCGGCCCGACACAGATCGGCCGGAACAGCGGCTGCCGCCCGATCGAAATTCCCGAGTCGGGATCCGCATAGGCCGCTGCGAACCGCGCGCGGTCACGCCGCTTGAGCAGCCCAAGCAGCGCGAGCTCCTCGGGGTGCGATTTACGCGGTGGGACGGTCGGCACTTCGACCGAGGTCCGCTCCAGGCCGCTGAGCCGGTTGAACGCATAGCTGAACCAGGCGCCGTAGTTGACCCGATGCCCCATCGACTTGCCGAACTCGCCGTCGCCCGGAACGTCGACGCCGGCCTCGCGCTGACGGCGGACCACGTCGACTACCGCTGCCTGCAACAGCTTCTGAAAGCTCGCCTCATCCAGGCCCTCGCCAGCCTCCCGCTTGCGATTGGCTTCGATCAGGTCGTCCGGCCGCGGCAGGCTTCCAACGTGGCTGGTGAGGATATGATCGCGGCTGTTGCGCATGCGGCGTGCTCCCAGTTGCAACGGATGATGTTGTCGGGAGCTTAGCGCGGGGTTGCCGCGGCGCTGGCAACATCCGCATGTGACCAGCGAGCTAGGACTGCAGCAACTTCTCGCGCGTGACCCAGTCGAGCGTTCGATCGAGAGCGCGGGCGAGGCGATCGAACAGCTCGTCGATCTCGGCCATGCTGATCACCAGCGGCGGGCACAGCGTGAGCGCGTCAGCAAGCGCGCGCACGATCAATCCCTCGTCCTGGGCATATTGCGCGCAGCGCGCGGTCACTCCCGCCTTCGGATCGAACACGCGCTTGCTGCGTTTGTCGGCCACGAGTTCGACGGCGCCGAGGAGACCGAGCCCGCGCGCTTCCCCAACGAGCGGATGCTCGCCGAGCCCGCGGAGCCGCGACTGGAACCCTGGAATCTTGCCGGCAACCGCCTCGACAATGCGCTCGCGCCTGTAAATCTCCAGCGCCTTGAGCGCGACCGCAGCCGCGACCGGGTGGCCCGAGTAGGTGAACCCGTGGCCGAAGCTGCCGATCTTGCGACTTTCGGCCAGCATGGCCTGGTACATCACCTCCGGGAGCATGACCGCCGCTATCGGCACGTAGGCGGACGACAACGCCTTGGCGACGGAGATCGCATGCGGCGCAAAACCGACGACGTCGCAACCGAACATTCGTCCAAGTCGGCCGAAACCGGTGATCACCTCATCGCAGATCAAATAGAGATCATACTTCGCGCAGACCGGCGCGATCGCCGCGAAATAGCCGGCCGGCGGAGGAATAACGCCGCCCGCCCCCATGACGGGCTCCGCAATGAAGGCCGCGACCGTGTCCGGGTCCTCGGCAATGATCATCTGCTCGAGCTCGGCCGCGAGGCGGGCCGAGAATTGCTCCTCGCTCTCGCCGTCACGCGCAAAACGGTAATGATGCGGACATCCAGTGTGACAGATGTTCGCGATCGGCACATCGAAGTCGATCTGATTGGTGGGCAGCCCGGTGAGCGAGGCCGACGCGATGGTGATGCCGTGATAGGCCTTGATCCGGCTGATGATCTTCTTCTTGCGCGGCCGCCCGAGCGCGTTGTTCATGTACCAGACGAGCTTGACCTGGGTGTCGTTCGCCTCCGAGCCCGAGTTGCAGAAGAACACCTTCGAGATCGGAACGGGCGCGATCTCCTTGAGGCGCTCGGCGAGTTCGATCGCCGGATCGTGGCTCTTGGCGCTGAACAGGTGCGCGAACGAGAGCTTGCGCATCTGCGCGGCCGCGGCCTCGATCAGTTCCTCGTTGCCGTAACCCAGCGCCGTGCACCATAGGCCGGCCATTCCCTCGATATAGGCCTTGCCGTCGGTGTCGTAGACGTGGATGCCCTGGCCGCGTTCGATCACCAGGGGACCGGTTTGGCGAAACTGGTCGAGGTTCGTGTACGGGTGGATCAGCGTTTCGATGTCGCGAACGGCGAGGTTGCTCGGCATGGCATCACCAGGACAAAGAGCTCATATGCCGGAATTGCCAGCCAAGCATAAAGCTGGCAAGGGCTAATGGTCACGAGGAGACGATAAAGGATGGCGCGATTATTGCGGGTCGCCGTCATCGGCGGCGGCATCGGCGGGCTGGCGGCGGCGCGTGCCCTTCTGTTGCGCGGTATGGAGGTCACGGTCTTCGAGCAGGCGCCGCGCCTGAGCGAATTCGGCGGCGGCGTCGTGCTCACCCCGAACGCACTCACCGCGCTGCGCGCACTCGGCCTTGAGGCGCGCGTGCTGGCGGATGCGTTTGAATCCCGAAGCCAGGTCGTCCGCAGCTGGCGCAGCGGTCGCGTGATCCTGCGCAATTCGTTTGCCAGCTATCGCTCGCATTTCGGCGCCACCAGCTGTTCGATTCACCGCGGCGACATGCAGAAGCTGCTGAGCGAATACGTACCTGAGCGCAGCTTGCGGCTTTCCGCCCGTTGCACCCAGGTCGTTTCGGGGCCGCACGTCGCAGTTGCGCATTTTGCCGACGGCAGCGAAGTCGAAGCCGATGTTGTGGTTGGCGCTGATGGTATTCATTCCGCCGTGCGCACGAGCCTGTTCGGCGCGGAGCATCCGCATTTCACCGGCTTCATGTGCTGGCGCGGGCTCGTCGATCCGGCGCGGCTTCCGCCCGGTCTGGTCGCACCCGACCAGACTGCCTGGTGGGGTCCGCACGGTCACGTCGTTCACTACTACGTGCGGCGCGGCGAACTGCTTAACTGGGTCGCGCACATCGAGACCGACCGCTGGACCGAAGAATCCTGGTCGACCGAAGGCGACAAGGTCGAGCTGACGGCGACCTACCGGCATTGGAACAAACAGTTGCGGCAGATCTTCGAAGCGACCGAGCGCTGCTACAAATGGGCGCTCTATGACCGCGACCCGCTCTCCTCCTGGAGCCGCGAGCGGGTCACGCTGCTGGGCGATTCCGCGCACGCGATGCTTCCGTATCTGGCGCAGGGCGCCGGCCAGTCGATCGAGGATGCCTGCGTTCTCGCCAGCCTGCTCGAGCGCTTCTCCGAAGATCCTGTTGCCGCGCTCGCGCGCTATCAGGCGTTGCGCCTCCCGCGCACGCGGCAGATTCAACTGGGCGCACGTGAGCGCGGCCGGCTCAATCACCTGAGCTCGCCCTGGGCGCAGCTGAGACGCGACGCCGGCATTGCGCTACGCCGATGGCGCGGAGCAACCCAAGCCCTGCAGGATATCGCGTGGATCTATGGCTATGATGCCGGACGCCTGCCGGGCGACGCGGTAGCGCCCGCGACGGCGTAGCCGTCACTCCGTTGCGGCGTGCGTAGATGCTTCCGGGGGCCGCGGGCGCGGGAGCGGCACCGGCAGATTGACCTCCCAGTGGCACAGGCGAAACCCGTTGCTGCGCTCGGCGAGATCAAGATGAATATGTTCTTCGTGATAGCCGTCCGAACCGGGCCCCAGCACGGTCATGAACCGCGCGCAGGCGCTCGCCTTCACGGCTTCGCGCACGGTTTTCTTCGCCTCCGGATCCGTCAATCCGAACCGCTTGCCGTTGGTCAGGGTGAAGGCGCGAATGTCGATGGCGTTGGCACGGCCATGCTCGCTGATCTCGGCACCCACAACGCGATTACGCGGCCGGCATTCATATGAATCGTAGTTGTCGATTCCGACCAGCGACGCTCCCAGCGGCAAGACCTGAGTGGCGATATCGTCGCGCAGCCAGTTGGCCACCGCGGTTGCCATGCTGCAGCGGAGTGTCGGAGCCGGCTTGAATTCGGCCCGGCGCCGATCCTTCAGGATCACCGCGTCGAGCCGCACGACGTCGTCGGCGCCGCACCCGGACTCTGCGGGGATCGGCGGCAGGGCCTCGGCGTCAGCGAGGCCCGAGGTCAGGGCGGTGAAGCATTGCGAGGGCGGTGGCGGCCCGGACGGCACAGCCGGCGCGGACGCCGACGGCTCGGCAGGTTCCGGCGCCTCCGGCAGCGGGCGCGGGCGTGGCAAGGGGACATTGGCCGCTACGGCCACGTCCAGCCCGCACCCGAGCCAGACAAGGACGCCCAACAAGATCAAGCGCATGGTTGCGATAGTGCAAATGGGAAAACGGCGACAAGGAGGCAACCACTTACCATAGACGACTGCCCGCGCGCGGGGCACGTTGGTTCACAATAGCGTGCTAGCGTGGCGTGATGGCACGCTTCGACGTGGTCGTGATCGGGCTTGGGGTGATGGGCAGCGCGGCGCTGCACCGCCTCGCCGTCCAAGGCGTCCGCGTGCTCGGCATCGAGCAGTACGAACCAGGACACGACCGCGGCTCCTCGCATGGCGCCACGCGCATCATCCGGCTCGGCTATTTCGAGCATCCCTCGTACGTGAGCCTGCTGCGCGACGTCTATCCGCTGTGGCAAGAGCTCGAGGCCAAGGCCGGGCGCCGGCTGTTGCACATCACCGGCATTGCCGAAATCGGCCGGCCGGAGAGCGAGCTGGTGCGAGGCACGCTCGCCGCCGCGCGCCAGCACGCATTGCCGCACGACATTCTCGACGCCGACGCGCTGATGCGGCGCTACCCGGCATTCCGGGTGCCGAGCGATTTCGTCGCGGTGGTCCAGCCGGACGGCGGCGTCCTGGAAGCGGAGCCCGCGCTGCTCGGGCTCGTTCAACTGGCGCGCGCCGGCGGCGCGGTGATCAGAACCAACGAAGCCGTGCGTGCGATCGAGCCGCACCCGGGCGGAGTGCGCGTCCTCACCGGCAACGACGTTATCGAAACTTCCGCCGTGATCGTCACGGCCGGCGCACGGGTGAAAGCCCTCCTTCCGGATCTCCCGGCGCCGTTGCGCGTCACCCGGCAGGTCCTCGCCTGGTTTGAGCCGCGCGAACCGGCAATGTTGTCGCACGACCGCTTCCCGGTCTTCATGATCGAGAGCGCGTACGGCTTCCACTATGGATTTCCGATGGACCCGCAACGCGGCGTGAAGCTTGGCAAGCATCATCATCTCGACGAGACGGTCGACCCGGACAACTACGATCGGACGGTCTCGCCGCGCGACGAGCGGGCAATCCGCGTTGCGCTCGAGACCTACATCCCGGCGGCCGACGGCAAGCTCGTCGCGTCCACCACCTGCCTCTACACAATGGCACCTGACGGTGATTTCATCATCGATGCGCTGCCGGGGTGGCCTCAGGTGGTGATCGGATCGCCCTGCTCCGGGCACGGTTTCAAGTTCGCCCCGTTGATCGGTGAGATCCTCGCTGACCTTGCGACCAAGGGTGAAACGTCACGTGACATTTCGCGCTTTCGACTGGCCCGTTTTGCAACATAGGAGCACCCCATGTTGACTCGCCGAGACTTCATGCTGAGCACGGCAGCCGCCGCTGCGCTCGTTGCACCGGTGATGACGCGCGCACAGGCCCCTGCGCCAGCCGCGGACGCGCGGGCAAGCAGTCCGCAGACGATCCTGCGGCTGCTGCGGCGATCGATCGAGGTGAACGGCAAGCCGGCCTCGATCATGGGAATCCGCCAACCCGACGGAACCTACGGGCTGATCACGAAAGTGAACACGCCGTTTCGCGTACGCGTGGAAAATCAGCTCGACGTGCCGAGCCTCATTCATTGGCACGGACTGACGCCGCCGTGGCAGCAAGACGGCGTCCCTGGCGTGTCGGGCCCGCCGATCGCGGCGGGCGGCACCGCCGACTATGACTTTCCGCTCCCCTTCGGCGGCACCTTCTGGATGCACTCGCATCAGGGCTTGCAGGAACAAACGCTGCTGTCGGCTCCGCTCATCATCCACGACGGGCGCGACCGGAACGATCAACAGGACATCGTCCTGATGCTGTACGATTTCAGCTTCACGCCGCCCGATCAGATCTTCGCCGAGCTCAAGCAGAAAGGCAGTGCGTCGGCGGCTGCGAGCCCGACACAGGTGGCGCAGCCAGCGAGCGCGGCGCCAATGAAGCCGATGGCGATGGGCGCAGCCGCCAAACGCGATCTCAACGACGTGAAATACGATGCGTTTCTCGCCAACGACCGAACGTTGGCGGATCCGGAGATCATCAAGGTCGAGCCGGGCGGTCGCGTCCTGCTGCGGGTGATCAACGGCTCGTCGATGAGCTCATTCCATGTCGACCTCGGCCAACTCGACGGCGAGTTGATCGCGGTCGACGGGATCCGCGTCGCCCCGGTCACCGGCCGGCGCTTTCCGATCGCGGTCGCGCAGCGGCTCGACATCCAGCTCGCGCTCCCGCGCGAGGCCGCAGCCTACCCGGTGCTGGCACAGCTCGAAGGCGAGCGCAGCCGGACCGGAATTATCCTCGCGGCGGGCCGCGCCGACGTCGCGCGTGTCCCCGACCAGGCCGCGATGCCGTCGGAGCCTCTGACGCTTGAGCTCGAAGCTCGCCTGCGCGCGGCCGAACCGTTGCCGCCGCGCAAGGTTGACCGCACCCATGTGCTCAACCTGACCGGTGAAATGGCGAGCTACATCTGGTCGATCAACAATGTCGCGTGGACGCCGGCCGTGCCCCCGCTACCGATCGCGGCGGGCGAACGCGTGCAGCTCGTGTTCGTGAACAAGACCATGATGTCGCATCCAATACATCTGCACGGACATCCGTTCCAGGTTGTCGAGATCGACGGCCAAACGCTATCGGGGGCGGTGCGCGACACGGTGCTGGTCACGCCAGGGACGCGCGTCGCAGTTGTGTTCGACGCCAACAACCCCGGCCTTTGGGCGCTGCATTGTCACATGCTCTATCATCTCGACGCCGGCATGTTCACGACCCTGCGCTACGTCTGATTGCCGGCTGACGGTCGCCCCGGGGCAAAGGCTCCCGAGGTCAATCGGACCGCGCATGCATTCAAAATGAACGCTTGGCTGGCCGGGGCAAGCCCGGTCACGGTCCAACAATGTCTCTCGATCCGGGCACGACATGCGCTAAACTATCCCGGCGTCGAAAAGAACAACATTCGAGGGAACGCCATGTTGGGTCTGATGCAGGATTGGCCCCTGCTGCTGCACCGCATCATCGATCATGCGGCCATCAATCACGCCGAGCGAGCGGTCGTTACCCGCTCGATCGAAGGGCCGATCGTGACCACCAACTACGCGGAGATCCGCACACGCGCGCTACGCGTTGCCAAGCGCCTGGAGCGCGATGGCATCAGGCTTGGCGACCGGATCGCAACGCTCGGCTGGAACAGCGGGCGGCACCTTGAGGCCTGGTATGGGATCGCCGGCATTGGCGCGATCTATCACACCGTCAATCCGCGATTGTTTCCTGACCAGATCGTCTGGATCATGAATCACGCCGAGGATCGGGTCGCGATGATCGATCTGACCTTTGTGCCGCTCTTTGAAAAGCTCGCGGACAAGTTACCCACGCTCGAGCGTTACATCATCTTCACCGACAACACGCACATGCCGGCCACCACGTTGAAGAACGCGGTCCCCTACGAAGACTGGCTGGCCGAGGTGGATTCCGATTTTGCCTGGAAGACATTCGACGAAAACACTGCCGCCGGCATGTGCTACACGTCCGGCACGACCGGCAATCCGAAGGGCGTCGTTTACTCGCACCGCTCCAACATCATCCATGCCCTGATCGCCAACGGCGCCGACATGCTCGGACACACGGCCCGCGATGTCGTCATGCCGGTGGTTCCGCTGTTCCACGCCAACGGCTGGGCGCTTGCATTCGCGGCCCCGATGGTCGGCGCGCAAATGGTGATGCCGGGCATGAAGCTCGACGGCGCGTCGGTTTATGAGCTCCTCAACACCTACAAGGTGACCTGCACCGCCGCGGTGCCGACCGTCTGGCTCGGACTGCTGCAATATCTCGAGCAGACCGGAGACAAGCTTCCCTATCTCAAGCGCGTGATCATCGGCGGCTCCGCGTGCCCGCGGGTGGTGGTGGAAAAGTTCCAGGATGTCTATGGCGTCGATGTCATCCATGCCTGGGGCATGACCGAGATGAGCCCGCTCGGCACGGTGTGCACGCTCACACCCGAATACAGTGGTCTCAGCGGCAGCGCACGCATCGACATCCAGCAAAAGCAAGGTCACGCGCCGTTTGGCGTCGAGATGAAGATTACCGACGATGCCGGTCACCGGCAGCCGTGGGATGGCAAGACCTTCGGCCGGCTGAAAGTGCGTGGCCCGGCCGTGACCAGGGCCTACTTCAAGGAAGACCACGAGGTGCTCGACGAGGAGGGTTATTTCGACACCGGCGATGTTTCGACCATCGACCAGCACGGCTACATGCAGATCACCGACCGCGCCAAGGACGTCATCAAGTCGGGCGGCGAGTGGATCTCATCGATCGACATCGAGAACCTCGCGGTCGGTCATCCCAAGGTGGCCGAAGCGGCTGTGATCGGGCTGCGCCATCCGAAATGGGACGAACGGCCTTTGCTGGTCGTGGTGCCGAAGAAAGGGCAAACCGCCACCCGTGACGAACTGCTGGCGTTTCTAGACGGCAAGATTGCCAAATGGTGGATGCCCGACGACGTCGTGTTCATGGACGAGATCCCCCACACCGCCACCGGAAAAATCCAGAAAACCGCGCTGCGCGAACGGTTTAGGGATTACGTCTTTCCGATGGCAACGGCCTCCTGACGCGCGCGGTTTCTACCATTGCCGGGACCGGCGCAACGCCGTATGCGTGTTGCCCGAAAGGGTTGCGGCTTTTAGTCCTGAACCATGCAACGACGCCGACTGGTCGAACAACCGCGGTCGCAGCTCGCGCTCTGGGCGCGGCGATTGGCGATCTTCTCGCTGCCGGTGGCGCTGCTCGCCATCATCATGGCGCGGGCGGGCTTGTTCGAAGCGCTGCCGATCCTGATGACGTTCGGGGCCGCGCTCGCGCTGGCCGGGCTCGCGATTGTACTGGCGATCGCGGCGTTGATCGGGATCTGGATCGATGGCCGCGCCGGCGCCGGTTATGCGCTGGTCGCGCTCGCCGTCAGTTTTGTTCTGCTCGCGTACCCGGGCTACCTCGGCTACAAAGCCTACAAGTTGCCGCAGATCAACGACGTCACCACCGATCCGTATGATCCGCCACGCCTGGAAGCGGCCCAGCGCCTGCGTACCCGCGCGGCGAATTCAACCGTCTACAGCGGGCTCAGCCTGTTCCAACGCCAGAGCGCGGCCTATCCCGACATCGCGCCGCTCTCGGAGGACGTCACCCCGCAGGTCGCCTACGACACCGCCTATTCGGTGATCACCAAGCGCAAGTGGGTCATCGTCGATGCGCGTCCGCCGGCAGCCGGTCGCGACGGCATTATCGAAGCGGTCGCGCGCACGCCGATCATGGGCTTTCGCGATGACGTCGTGATCCGGGTTCGCCCGGCCGGCGGCAGCGCGCGCATCGACGCCCGCTCGTCGTCCCGTTATGGCTTTCACGATTTTGGCGCCAACGCGTCGCGGCTGATCAGCCTGTTGAGCGATATCGACGACGCCACACCGGCCGAGGTTCCCGCTGAACCGGCACCCAAGAAGGGTCCGCAGAAGCCCGCCAAGCCGCCGCCCAAGGGCGCTCAGCCGTCGGCGAGGCGATAAACTCCGGTAATCGACGGCGCACCTTGCGTCGAAACGTGTCCGCGCGCCACCAGGTCCTCGAGGTGCGCGAGCGTCGAGAGGCCCGCCGCGCCTACGAGCCGCGGGTCGAGCCCGATGTAGACCGCGCGCACGATCGTCGGAATATCCGCCTCTCCCTTGGCGAGACGATGCAGGATCGACGCCTCCCGGCCCTGACGATGGCGGATGAAGTGGCGAACGAACGCCGGGGCATCGCGTACCGCGCCGCCATGGCCCGGGTAGTAGGTGGTCTCGGGGCGCCGCGCGAGCTTGTCGAGCGAGGCCATGTAGTCGCTCATCGCCCCGTCCGGCGGCGCGACCACCGAGGTTGACCAGGCCATGACGTGGTCGCCGGCGAACAGGATGTCCGCGCCGCGCAGCGCGTAGGCCATGTGGTTTGCGGTGTGGCCCGGGGTGGCGACCGCTTCGAGCGCCCAGCCCGGCCCGGCGACGATCTCGCCGTCGGCGAGCCTGTGGTCGGGCCTAAAATCCATATCGCCGCTGGCGTCGAGCCGCTTGGCTTCGCCGATGTGCAGTTCGCGCGCGGCGCGGTGCGGCCCTTCTGCCAGCACGACCGCGCCGGTCGCGGCCTTGAGCGGGCGCACGGCCGGCGAATGATCGCGATGCGTGTGCGTGACCAGGACGTGGGTGACGGTCTCGCGGCGTACCGCATCGAGCAAAGCTTGCACATGCGCCGGATCGTCCGGCCCGGGGTCGATGATCGCGACTTTGCCGTGGCCGACGATGTAGCTCACCGTGCCCTTGAACGTGAACGGACCCGGGTTGTTGGCGAGAATGCGCCGCACGCCGGGAGCGACCTCCTCGGCGCGTCCGGGCGCAAGATCAAAGGTTCTGTCGAACGGGATGTCGTCAGGCATGTGCTACGCGTCACGTCATCAAGCCAGCGCCAACGAGCACTATCGATAAAACCCAGTGCGCAACGTTGCGATCCGCCAAAGCCCCCAAGGAACACCGGTTGTCAGATAAAGCGAGTGCGCGTCGTCGCCGCGCCCAAAGCCGAGCTGCGTTGTTAGTCCTGCATCGGGCAGCGGGAATTCCTGGATGACCTTCCCGCTCGGGTCGAGCGCCACGATCGCGCGGTTGGGATTGTCGTGAAGCGCGACGTATAGGTTGCCGTCCGTGTCCATCGCCATCCCGTCCGGCATTGCAAACTCGGAGCGATAGAACAGCCGACCGTTTGAAATGTTTCCATCCGCCGACAGGTCGTAGACCGCGACGCCGCCGCGGGTGACCCCGAAGCGATCGCGCGCGGGTCCGTTCGGGTTCGGTTTGAACCGATCTGCGATGCTGTCCGCCACATAAAGGCGTCTGCCGTCCGGCGATACTTCGATGCCGTTCGGCCGCAGCAAGTCGGTGGCAAGCTCGGTCACCTGCCCACCCGAATCCAAACGGTAAATTGCGTTCGGCAGTCGCGGCTCTTCGGGCTGGCTGAAACGCGAGTCGCTGAAGTAGATGCGGTCTTGGTCGTCGGTCGTAAGATCGTTCGGAGCGATGAACTTCTTGCCGCGATAGTTGTCCGTCAGAATGACGACTGCGCCAGTCGAGAGATTCATTTTGGCGATCGCCTGCTTGCCGCTCTGGCAGATCAGCAGGTCGCCGTTGCGGTCGACATGAAGCCCGTTCGCCATGCCGCTCGGCTCCAGCACTTTGGTGGTCTGGCGGCTCTTCGGGTCGTAGCGATAGATCGTCCCGCCCGGGTTGTCGGGCAGCGCCGCCGTGAGATCGACCAGGTAGAGCGAGCCATCCTTGGCGGCAACAACCCCTTCGCCGAGCGCGCGTCCCGCGCTCGACACCTTCTCCCATTTGGCGCCCTCCGGCAGCACGCGTTGCGCGCCCGCGGTGTTCGCTACCGCGAGGATGACGACCGTAGCAACCACGGCCTTATGCGTGATCGAAGCGAACATTTGACCAAGTCTCCCGGCTGTGGGCGCCAGAACGAAACGGCTCACCCAAACTCATAATCGCCGGGCCTGACCGCGTGCGTCCTGACGCGATACTCGAGAGCATAGCCCGGCCATTGGGTGGTGATGCGGCCGTTTGGCTGCTTGAAGTAGGTGAAGCAGTCCGGCCGCGCCGGGATAGTGGTCGCGAGCCGTGCCTGCGCTTCTTCGTTGAACCGACGCTGGGTGCCGGCGCGCACGTCCATGTAGCGCGCGCCGCGGCGGCCGAGCGTGCGGATCGCGCTCACGATGTAACGCGCCTGGCACTCGAGCATGTAGATGATGCTCGCGACCGCGTTGGTGTTTGGGCCGTACATCATGAAGAAATTCGGGAAGCCCGTGACGGTCAATCCCAGATAGGCCTCGGCGCCGTCGCGCCAGGCCTCGTTGAGGTCGCGGCCGGCAAGCCCGGTGATCCGCATCGGGGTCAGAAACGCGGTCGGCGTGAAGCCGGTGCCGTAGATGATCGCATCGACACGATGCAACTGCCCATCGCGCGTACGGATGCCGTCAGGCTCGACGCGCTCGATCGGCGTGTCCACCACCTCGACGTTCGGCCGTACCAGTGTGTCGTACCATTCGTCCGACACCAGCTGGCGCTTGCAACCCATCGGGTAGTTCGGCGTGAGCTTCGCCCGCAACACCGGATCCTTGACTTTCGTCTCCAGCAGCTTGCGAAACGCCGCCTCGGCGGTGAGTCGCAGATGCGGTCGCCATTGCCGGCGCCAGATGAAGCGCTCGAACATGAAGAAAATCTTCAGGCGCGCCAGCCCGCGCAGGCGTGGATGGCGTTGCAGCCATTGATCCCACTTGCCGGTGCCGGGGAAAATGCTTTTCGGCATGACGTACTGCGGCGAGCGCTGGAACAGGTGGAGTTGCGCTACCTCGCGCGCAATCTTGGGAATGAACTGAACCGCGCTGGCGCCGTTGCCGATCACCGCCACGCGTTTGCCAGCGAGCTCATAGGTGTGGTCCCAGCGCGCCGAGTGGAACTGCACGCCCTTGAACTGATCGCGGCCCGCGATGTCGGGAGTGGTTGGATTGTTGAACAGTCCGACGGCCGAGACCAGCACCGGCGCAACGAACCGCTCACCGCCCACGGTTGTGACCGTCCAGCGCCCGGCCTGCGCGTCGAACGCTGCGGTCGCAACCTCGCGCCCAAAGCGCACGTGGTCGCGAATGCCCTGCCGTTTGACGCAGCGCTGGATGTAGTCGAAAATCTCGTCGCGCGGGGCGAATGCCGTCGACCAGGCATAATCCTGGTCGTACGAAAACGAATAGAGCCGCGAAACTACGTCGCAAGCCGCGCCCGGATAGCTGTTGTCGCGCCAAACCCCACCGACGTCGGATGCGCGCTCCAGAATGATGAAGGCGTTGAAGCCCGCCCGCTTGAGCGCGATGGCAAGGGCAATGCCGCCGAAGCCACAGCCGATGATCAGGATCGGCGTCGCGGTCGCCGGCGCGGATCGCGCGGCCGCCGTCTGCCCCGAAGCAACGCGAAGGTCCATCAGGCCTCCTTCCCGTATCCCGCTATTGCGGGAACGCCGCGAAGACATTAGTCGTGTGCGGACTTCACCGCCAGATCACCGCCCCCGCGAAATTCTCCCAGCTCACCTGCATTTCCGGCCCATAGAAGGAAGTTCTGATGACCCGTGTCGCGGTCACCACGCCCTACTTCGATTTCTTTCCCAAGCTGAGGGCCGAATTCGAAACCCTCTATCCGGGCGTGAAATTCCGTAGCGACCGCGCGCCGCTGAGCGAAGATGCGCTCATTGCTTACCTTAAGGGCTACGAGGCGGCGGTGATCGGGCTTGATCGGTTCACCGAGCGGGTATGCGCTAGCTTGCCCGATCTGAAGGTCGTCTCGTTGTGCTCGGCTGGGGCCGACCACGTCGACCCGGCGATCCTCAGCAAGCATGGGATCAAGATGTGGTGGGCCGCAGGCGTCAACAAGATCTCGGTCGCGGAGCTCGCCGTCTGTTTCATGGTGTTTGCGATCCGGCGCGTGCACTTCTTCGCGTCGGTGCTGCGTCGCGGCGAGTGGAAAGGACCGGTCGGATTCGGCGCCGACTTGCGCGGACGCACTGTCGGCATCCACGGCTGCGGCCACATCGGCAAGGAAGTGGTCAAGCTGCTCAAACCCTACGGGGTCAAAGTGCTTGCGTGCGACCGCATCGACTTCTCCGAGTTCTACAAGGAGTGGGACGTCGAGCCGGTCGACGCCGCGGCGTTGTGGGCGCGTTCCGACGTGCTGACGATCCATCTGTCGCGCAACAAATCGACTATCGGCCTCTATGACGGGGCGGTGCTGGACCGGTTGAAGCCCGGCGTCATCCTGGTCAATTGCGCGCGCGGCGCAATCGTCGATGAGCACGCGCTCAAGGCCCGGCTCGAAAGTGGACACATCGCCGGCGCCGCGTTCGACGTGTTTGCGACCGAACCGGCAAACGGTAACCCGCTGTTGGATGTGCCGAACTTCTTCGGCTCCCCGCATATCGGCGCCACCACCAACGAATCATGGGAAGCGATGCTGCGCTCCGGCATGCTCGGGATCGCGAAAGCCTACCGGGCGGAGCCGGGGCAATATCCGTTTGATTGACGCGGAGCCTAGTGCCCCGTTTCCGAAGTTCGTGATACATCGCGGCACCCTCCGACACGAACCTCGGAAACAAAAGGGGCACTAGCAAGTATTTGATTTTAGAGCCGCTTGTCGATTTGAAGTTCCTGACCAGTTTGCGGCAGACGATGCAGGAACTTCAAATCGGCGGCACTAGAGCGCGGCCGCAGCCGCGCGGGCGTTTTGCTCGCCACCCTGCGCGACGTGCATGCTATATTTTGTTCGGCATTCGCAACGCGAATGCAAACCGGGGAGACTTTCGATGAGCCAGGTTCCAAACGACATCGCCCGACGCATGCAGGCGCAGTTTACCGCGGCGGTCCATCAGCATTCGACGCTGTTTCTGGTGGAAGGCATCGTTCTTGTAGTTCTCGGCTTTCTCGCAATCCTGCTCCCGCAGATTGCCAGTCTGGCGGTCGAGCTGCTGGTGGGCTGGCTGCTCCTCATCACCGGCGCCGTCGGCCTGTACACGACGTTCCAGGCCAAGTCGGCGCCCGGATTCTGGTGGGCGCTGATCTCGGCGGTCATCGCCATCATTGCCGGCATCCTGTTGCTGATCTGGCCGCTGACCGGCGTGGTGTCGCTGACCATCGTGCTGGTCGCATTCTTCCTGATCGAGGGCATCAGCAGCATCATGTATGCGATCGAGCACCGGCGCGAGTTGACCGGCCGCTGGGGCTGGATGCTGGCCAGCGGGATCATCACCCTGGTGCTGGCGTTCCTGATCTACGCCGGCCTACCCTCGACCGCGGCATGGGCGATCGGCCTCCTAGTCGGCATCGACTTGGTGTTCGGCGGAGCAGCGCTGATCGGCATCGCGCTTGCCGCCCGCAAGGAAGGCGGGCCGTCAACGACCGGACAGGCGCCTCCGGCCAAAGCCTGAGAAACGGACCGCGACCCCGGACGCGGAGGTGGTTCAAGCCGGCCAACAATCGGGCTGATGGCTTATGGGCCGTGCCCCACCTATGATGGCGGGGCGCCCGAACCGGAGACATCGGCCTGGCGCGGGAGGGGCCCGCCGATGAGCGTTTGCAACCGGCATCGCTTGGTCTTCGCCGCGATCGTCGTGGGTGGTCTCGCATTAAGCCCGACCGCCTGGCCGCAATCACCGGGGCCGGCGGAGAGCGCCGCCCGTGACAGCATCCGGTCGCTCGACCTTCAGACCGAGCTTCCGCAACGGCGGGAGCGGAAGTCGTTTCCGGTGAAGATCCCGATCGAAGTCGTGTGGCTGGCGCTGATCTGCGCGGCCGGGCTGATGCTCTATCTGCTGCGCGACTCGCTGCCGTTCTGGCGTCGGTCCCGCGACCAATGGGACGAGACGTCGACGGGATTGCAGGCCAGCGCGGCGCCGGGCGCGACCGACGCTTTGGGCGCAGCCGACCAGCTGAGCCGTTACGGGCGCTTTGTCGAAGCGATGCACATGCTGCTGCTGCAGAGTCTCGCTGAGATCCGCCAGCGCCTCGGCATACAATTCGCCGACTCGCTCACCAGCCGCGAAATTCTGCGTGGAATCAGCCTGTCGCCACAGGGCCGTACCGCCTTGCGCGAGATCGTGGCCGCCGTGGAATGGACCTATTTTGGCGGATATCCCGCGGAAATGCGCGACTATGCAGCCTGTCGCCGCAGCTTCGAGAACTTGCGGCGCGCGCTCGAGGGCGGCGCGATGCCATGAAAAGCCTCAGCCTGTTTTCCCCTCGTGTGTTGGCGGCCTGGCTGACGCTCGCGATTCTGCTGTTTGCCGCCACGCTCTATTTCATGTTCTTCGGCAGCCCCAACACGCCGGTCGGGCCGTCGGCGTTCTCGCGTTCGGCGATCGGTTATGCGGGGATTGCCGACGTGTTGCACCGGCTCGGAGCCCGCGTCGTCAAAAGTCGCAGCTCATCCCTCGGCAAACTAGATCCGGACGGAGTCCTGATCGTCGCCGAGCCGCTGCCGTCGACCTCGCCCGAGCAGCTGCGATCGCTGTTCACGGCCGCGAGAGTTCTGCTGGTCCTGCCCAAATGGACCGGAAATCCGAGCGAGCAAACCCCCGGATGGATCGACGATGCCACGTTGCTGGTGGAAGACGCCGCCCGGAGAGAGGCCCGGGTTGCCGTCCCGGATGCCGATATCGTGCGGGTGCCGTCGGTTGCGAACTGGTCGCCCAACGAGATCGGCAGCGTTCCAAAAGTCGCTGGCAGTATTCAGTTGATCAAGTCCAACCGGCTGCGCCCGGTGGTCGGGAGCGCGGAGGGCATCCTGGTCGGCGAGCTGCGCGTCAATCAGCGGCGGCTGTGGATTCTCGCCGACCCGGACGTCATGCAGAACCATGGATTGCCGGGCAATGCCACCTTTGCGACGGCACTGATCAGCCGGTTGCGCGGGAGCGCGGGCAATATTGTGTTCGACGAAACCGTGCATGGTCTGGCCGAGCAGCCGAGCTCGCCGTTCTGGATGCTGTTCGAGTTTCCGTTCGTATTGGCAACCGTGCAGGGGGCGCTTGCCATCGCCTTCCTGTTGTGGGCCACGATGGGGCGCTTCGGCGTCCCGCTGACGCCGCCGGTCGCCATGGCGTCGGGCAAGGCCGGGCTGATCGAGAACACGGCAAAACTGTTCGAGCTTGCGCGCTACCAGCCGGTGATCATCAAACGCTACGTCTACGCGATCATTCGCGACGTGGCGCGTCAGTTGCATGCGCCGAGCGGGATGTCGGACGCGGCGTTGGTGGACTGGCTGCGCCGGACCGGGCAAGCGCGCGCGGTCGAGGTCGATTGCGGGAGCGTGCTGAGCACCGCCAGCGAGCTCGCGTCGAGCGGCCACGGCGGCGCGACGCCGCTGTCGGCGCTGGCGCGAGACATATTTCGATGGAAGCGGGAGATTATTGATGGAGTTTCGAGAGATCCACGCCCTCACCGAAGCAATTCGAAGCGAAGTACGCAAAGCGGTGGTCGGCCACGATGACGTGATCGATCTGATGCTCACGAGCCTCCTGGTCGGAGGCCACATTCTGCTCGAGGGCGTTCCCGGAACCGCGAAGACGCTGCTGGCCCAGGCATTCGCGGCATCGCTGTCGATCAAATTCGGCCGCATACAGTTTACTCCGGATTTGATGCCGGGCGACGTGCTGGGAACCAACCTGTTCAATTTCCAAACCAACAGCTTCGTGCTGACCAAGGGACCAATCTTCACCGAGCTCCTGCTTGCCGACGAGATCAACCGCGCACCGCCGAAGACGCAAGCGGCCCTGCTGCAGGCCATGAACGAGCGCCAGATTACGATCGATGGCCGCGACTATGCGCTGGGCGACGATTTCATGGTGGTCGCAACGCAGAACCCGATCGAGCAGCAAGGCACCTATCCCCTGCCCGAGGCACAACTCGATCGCTTTCTGTTCAAGATCGTGGTGGTGCACCCGAGCCGCGACGAGGAGCGCGAAGTCGTGCGCCGGCACGGGCACCGCTCGGCGATGCCGCGGTTGGACGAATTCGGCCTGCGCCCGGTCGCCGATTCCAAGGTGCTGGCAATCATGCGCGAAATGGTGGCCCACATTCGCTTGTCCGAAGAGTTGCTCGACTACGTGGTCGACGTCATTCGCGGCACCCGCGAGCACGCCTCTCTCGAGGTCGGCGCCTCGACCCGCGCCGCCAACATGCTGGCGGCGGCGGCGCGCGCCTATGCGGCGCTGATGGGACGCGATTTCGTCATCCCCGACGACATCAAGCTGCTCGCGCTGCCGGTCCTGCGGCACCGCGTCATCCTCTCGGCCGGTGCCGAAATCGAAGGCCTCTCGGCTGATCGCGTCGTCGGCGAAATTCTCAGCCGCACGGCCGCGCCGCGATGAGGCCGACGCCGCGCGCGGTGGCGATTTTTGCGGCGGGCATTCCGCTGGCGCTGTTCATGGTCATCTACAACCCGGGCCTTTGGCAGTGGTCGCTGGGCTACGCCGCGCTTGCTTTCATCGCAATCGCGACCGACGCGGCGTTGACGATGCCGCGCCGGCTGTTGCGGTTGGCCGCGCAAGCGCCCGAGAGCCTACAGATCGGCGAGACCGGCGCCGTCACCATCACCATCGCGAACCCCGGTCGCGCCGGAACGACGTCATTCGAGCTCTTGTGCGAGCGGCAGCCGGAAGCCTCTCCGGGAGAAATAGCCCGCACGCAGTTGCGCCCTGGTCAGGATGCGCAGGCGCGGTTCACGCTCGCGCCCAAGCGTCGCGGGCGGATCTCGATCGATGCGATCTGGGTGCGCTGGCATGGCCCGCTTGCGCTCGTCGAGTTCGTGCGCCGGGTCGAGATTGCGCGCTCGGTCGACGTTGTGCCGAATGTGCGCGGCGTGCGCGGCTCGACGCTGGACTTCTTCTCGCGCGAGGCGCTGTTCGGGAACAAGGTGCAGCAGGAGAAGGGCGAAGGCAGCGAATTCGAGGCGTTGCGCGACTACGTGCCCGGACTCGACAGCCGTTTCATCGATTGGAAGCACTCCGCGCGCCATCGCAAGCTTGTGTGCAAGGAATTTCGCATCGAGCGCAACCATCCGATCGTGCTCGCGTTCGACACCGGGCACCTCATGATCGAGCCGGTCGATGGGCTGGCGCGGCTAGATCATGCGATCAATGCCGGGCTGTTGTTGGCATGGATCTCGCTCCAGGGCGGCGACCTCGTCGGGCTGTTCGGGTTCGACGAAGTACTGCGGCACTATCAGCAACCGCGGCGCGGCGTTTCCAACTTCAGCCATCTGTTGCGCGCGACCGCGGCCCTCGACTATCACCACACCGAAACCAATTTCACGCTCGGGCTCGCCGAGCTCAACGCGCGGCTCAAGCGCCGCGCCCTGGTGGTCCTGTTCACGGAATTCATCGACACCGTCACCGCCGAGCTTCTGGTCGAGTCGATGGCGCGGATCGCGAAGCAGCACGTCGTCGTGTTCGTAACCTTGCGCGATGCGGTGTTGCACGGCTTTGCGGATGCTGCGCCCGACCGGTTCGAAGACGTCGCCAGGGCGGTCGTCGCCTACGATTTCCTGCGCGAGCGAGACAAAGTGTTCGAACGGCTGACCCGGCTGGGCGTCCACTGCCTCGACGTGCCGAGCCGCAGCTTGCCGATCGGATTGATCAATCGCTACCTTCTGATCAAGCAGCGGGGGCTGATATGAGTTTGCAGGCCGAGCAGGATCGCAACGGCGACGCCGAGGTTGCGACGCTCGAGCTTCCCACGATCGTGCTCAAGAGCACCGAGTTTCGCCGGGCACGGGAAGCGGGTTGGCTCGAGCTCGAGGGCCTGGTCGAGGCGGTCGAGAAGCGCGGGATGCGCACCCTGACCCCGGATCAGCTGCAGCAGCTGCCGCTGCTTTACCGCTCGACCCTGTCCTCGCTATCGGTGGCGCGTGCGATCGCGCTCGATCGCCACCTGCTGCTCTATCTCGAGAACCTGGCGCTACGGGCGTTCCTGGCGGTCTACAGTCCGCCGGCGCGTTTTCTCGAGAGCGCCGGAAAATTCCTGCGCACGGATTTTCCTGCCGCGGTGCGCAGCGCTCGCTGGCATTTCCTGATCGCCTGCGTGGCGCTTGCGGTTGGCCTCGTCGTCGGTTTCTGGCTTACGGCCAACGACGAGGCCTGGTTCACGACGCTCGTTCCGTCGGCCCTGACCGACGGGCGCGGCCCGGGCAGTACGCGCGCGTCGTTGCTGGAGGGCGAGATCTTCGCACCGTGGCGCGGAGTTGCGGTTTCACTTGGGATCGTGGCCAACTTTCTGTTCAACCATAACACCATCGTGGGGATTCTCACGTTCAGCTTCGGCCTAGCGGCCGGGATTCCAACGATCATGTTGCTCGCCTATCAGGGTTTGACGCTCGGCGCATTCATTGCGCTTCATTACAACCGCCAGCTGACCGTGGATTTCCTGGGCTGGATCGCGATTCATGGCGTTACCGAAATCAGCGCGGTGCTGCTGTGCGGCGCCGCTGGACTGGTGCTCGCGGACAAGATCCTGTTCCCCGACCGCTATTCGCGGGTTGACAACCTGGCGATGCACGGCCGGCGGGCCGCCGAGATCGCGGTGGGCGCGGTGTTGATGCTCTTTGTTGCCGCGATCCTGGAGGGGGTGTGCCGCCAGCTGGTGGCGAGCACGCCCTGGCGCTTTACCATCGGTGCGCTGACCGGCGTCGGCTGGCTCCTCTATTTCACCTGGCCGCTGCTGATGCGTGCCCGAGACTCCCGGGGTGCCGCCGCGCGCTCGGGTGCGACCGCCGGGATCGCCGGCACGCCCGTGACCTGAAAACGGCGAGGATTGAGGAACGTGAACGCTTCCACCACCGCAATCGACATCGCAACCCAGTTCCTGCGGCGTAACCGGCGCGCCGAACGACAGATCATCACGCCGGAAGGCGTGCCGCTGACGGTCGAGCTCGCGGACTATGGCGAGCGCGCGACCGCGTTCCTGATCGACCTCACCATCTGGCTCATTGCCAGCATCGCGGTTCTGCTGCTGCTGCTGTTCACCCCGCTTAATCACGTGGGCGGCACCATCCTGGTTGCACTGTTGCTGTTTACCGCGTTCGTCGTGCGCAACCTCTATTTCATTCACTTCGAGCTGTCCTGGTATGGCGCGACGCCCGGCAAGCGCATCGTCGGGATCCGCGTCATTGACCGCCGCGGCGGACCGCTGCTGCCATCGGCGGTGATCGCCCGCAATCTGACGCGCGAAGTCGAGATCTTCATTCCATTGGGGGTGCTGATCTCGGCTTCGGCGGCCGCCAGATCCGGCGCATGGGAAATTCTGGTGCTTGGCGCCTGGCTTGCCTGTTTCGCCGCGCTGGTCTTTTTCAACCGCGACCGCATGCGCGCGGGCGATCTCATCGCCGGCACCATCGTCATTGCGATGCCGCGTCAGCGCCTGCTCGGCGATCTGGTCGAGACTACAGCGCGCTTCACGTTCACCGATCGGCAGCTGCAGGCCTATGGCGCGCTCGAGCTTCAGGTCCTTGAGGAACTCCTGCGCCGCCCGGTCGCGCCGGAGCAGCCGGCGCTCTTGCGCGACGTGTGTGATCGCATCTGCCGCAAGATCGATTTCGGGGAGGCCGTTCCGGACGCCGAGATCGTGGTGTTTCTACGCGACTTCTACACCGCGCAGCGCGCCTATCTGGAACGCGAGCAGCTGTTCGGGCGCCGCCGCGCCGACAAGCATCACGCCGCCGAGCGCCGCAAGTAGGATGGCAAGTGTTGCGTTCCGCCCAGGGCTCCTAATCGAACACCGCGGCGATCTGATCGGTGTCGATGCCTTCCTTGGCGGCGCGCAGGTCATGGTACATCATGACGACGATGATATTGAAGTAGGCCGTGTAGATCGCCGTCACGATCAGCCAGAGCACCGTTCCAATAGTAATTCCACGCTCCACTGCCGCCGCTGTGAAGGTCGATCCGAACAGCCCGGCCACGAGCGCGCCGATGATGCCGAGGAAAATGATTGCGATGATCATGATCAACAGATAAATGCCGAACACTTTCCAACGATAACCCTTGGTCAGCTCGGCGCTGCGCCCCATGCTCGCGGTCGGGCCCAAACCCTCCACTACGCAGGCCGGTAGCGCAACCGACCAGCGGATCGCGAGCATGATGCCGGGCACGATGAACAGCAGGAATCCGATCGTGATTCCGAGCCACTGCAGAATGGCGAGGCCGACGATCGGCCAGAACCGCGACAGCCCGCGCCGGATCGCTTCGCCGATGACCACGGCGCGGCCGCGCATCGCCTGAAAGGCACCGAAGAGAATGACCGCGAGCCCGACCGTGTTGGCAATCATCCAGAATACGAAGACGGCGAAGTTCCTGATGATACCCGTGGGGGTCTGGCCTTCGCCGGACAGCAGGTTGGGAAGCGAAATGACCAATGCCACCAGGGTGAAGATCAGAAAATTCGCGATATAGACGGACCACGCACGGCTGAACACCGGGCCGACCCGGAATTCCCTGCCTGTCGCCACTGATACATCGGTCATGAGATCGCCCTCCAAGCCCTTGCCTGCAGCCGGCACGATAGCGCCCGGCGCCGGACCTGAAAACCCGGTCCGCGACGAATTTGGTTTCGTCGCGGGCGCGCCTTGCCTGGACGATCATGGCGTGCGCAGGCGCAATGGTCTCGCGCGGGCGATCCAAAACGCTGACCCGCAGAAGGACGATCGACGAGGACCGCCAAACACTGGGACCCAAAAGACGCGATCACCATGGCGCGGTGGGGAAACCGCCGGCCCGCGCAACCACCACAGACGAGATCAGCGCAGTACCGGCGGCAGCTGCTGCGGCGAGGATCAGCGCCACGGCGATCCGTGATTTCTTGCGCTCCAGGCCGAGCGGGTAGAGGTCCCACGCGGTCGGCATCTTGATCGGCGGGAGTTTCTTCATCGACCGCTCCCACCTTTCACGCAATACGAGCCGCTGTTCGTCCATCCCCACGGGCAGGTCCCGCCGCGCGGCAGAGGGACGGCATCCTGGGCGCCTTGTCCTGGGACGCAGAACGAACCGCTGGAGTAGTAGCCGTAAGGGCACGAGCCGCCCGGACCTGGCGGCTTGGGCTGCGGCAACGGGTCGGCATGTGCAGCGAAGGCTGCTGCGCCAATCAGAGCAACAGCAAGTAGTCGCGTCATTGCAAGAGTCATGGCGGCGGCTCCCAAATTGCCCGCGCGGCACGAAGCGCGCTACGGGAAGTCCCAAATGATCAACTAAGGTTTGATTGCTTTTTGCAATCAGCCTGAAGGCGCTCCATTTCACGGTCCGCGATCTACGCCAGCTCGCAACGCTAGCGCCAGGGCCACGACGGACTTGACGTCCGGTTTAAGGCCGCCACCCGTCAGCGACAACGCGGCTTCGACCAAGCACATCTTGTGAAGCACAATTTCCCGCGCGAGCGCATGCGCCTCAGCCTCAGGCAAATCTTCCGCGAATCGGACAACTAGATCGCTCTGGATTGCCCTCCACGATGAGGACGACATTATTGGCGGGCGTGCCCGCGTTTTGATCCTCTTGGTCAACCGTTTCATGTCAAGCAATCTCCCATCGCAGAAAACATCAGTGCGCCATGGAACTGAGGACAGTATGTTCTAGTATCCGTTAGCAAGTCATGAGATCGATCAACGGGGGTCCTCGTTGCGAGATCAGAAAAACGTCCAAAGGCACGGCGGTTGGACGCGTCCCGGCTCATTTGGATTAGTCGGCCCGACGTTGACGCCAGTCGGATTCACACAATAGACATTAGTGCCGTTCGATTGTTCGGTTCTTTCGATATAATACGCTTGGGCCATCAGATAGGTGCAAACACCGCGTAACTTTTCGGACTCGTCACTCCAACTAAAGGCATTGTTTTGTTGAACAACCCGGCTCCAAATGCCGGCATCTTCCTTTAGGGTGCAGCCGATGTAGGCGGTAGGGCCGAAGATGTCGGTTTTTTGAAAGTCGCCGTTGGATGAGGTGCGTTGCAGCACCGTAGGGAGGAAAACAATGTCGTAAACTTTGAAGCCACCACCGTTGAAGGGCGTCGGCTTCATGTTTTCCCATGATGTAGCGTGTGCGGTACCCCATGTCGTCAACATGCCAGCGACGAAGGCGGTGGTGATCAGCAAATTGCGCATGGCGTCACCCGCTGATTGGCCTTTTAGCGATTCCAAGACCGGTCGCAACGGCGCAGCGGTCAAGCCCGCAAGCAAGCGTTGGGTGGAAAGCAACAACATGGCCATGCCCTTGTTTTCTCTCATTGCGGGGCCAACCCGGGGGTGCTCAATCCTTGATCGGCGCTCGTGGCGGACTCCAATTTGCATGATCCGGCAGCGGTCTACTTTGTGCGCCGGATAACTTCTTGTTATCTTCCGCCAAATACTTGGTTGCGAATGACGTGGCCAAACGCGGTCAATGCTTCCTGTAGCCATTGGCACTAGCCCAAGACCGGTGCGGTGCTCGGAAGCTGCCGGGCCGACGCTCGAGCCAATAGTCAACCTTCGTTGGAGCAAGCCGGGCACAGGAACGTTCCCGCCCGCGACTCTTTCCACCCGACCTGAATCGCAAGGGAATAACCCTCGATAAAGCTTGCGCCGCTGAATTGTTGCTCGAACGGCTTCGAATCATCCGAATTCGATGACGTGCACGCTGGCCCATCGCAAGTGAGCACCAATATCGTCGATGTCGGAGTCACACTATTGGTCCACCTGACGATTTTCATGCCCATTGCAATGCCCATCATGCGACCTCTCGCTTGATGTGAGTTAAGTTGTGGCCAGGGAAGCTTCTTGTTATTTTCCGCCAAAGACTTGGTTACGCATGACGCGGAAAAGCTCGACGCAGCAATCGATCAGGCAACTCGCCGACTTACCGACGGTGCAAGGCGGTTTGACGCGACTTGCCGCAGATCGCGTGCGCGAAGCGGGTATCAAGATAGAGCCGCTTTTGTCGCGTGCCGGATTGACCATTGAACAGATCAATGATCCCGAACAAAGGATCATCGCGCGAAACCAGATCGCTTTTCTTAAAAGCGCAGCCGAAGCGCTCAAACACGACGATCTTGGCGTTAACCTCGCCGAGGAGTTCGACTGTCGCGATCTCGGATTGCTGTACTACGTCATGGAGTCCTCTGACACGCTTGGAAATGCGTTCAAGCGTACGTCCCGTTACAGCCGCATCACCAACGAAGCCATAGTGCTTGACTATCGCGAGGCGCGCGAACCAAAGCTGCGACTGACGTATTCCGGAGTTTCACGCCATGCCGATCAGCAACAGATCGAATTTTGCGTTGTTGCGATGGTTCGTTTGTCTTGCTTGTTGACCGGTCGGCGGTTCGTTCCAGAACGTGTATCCATGATGCACGTCCGTTCGACAGGCATTTCAAAGTTTGCTCGTGTTCTCGGTAACAATGTCGAGTTTGGTGGTGATGCCGACGAGATTGATTTTCCAACTGGCTCAGCCGAATGGGCGCTCGCCGACCCCGATCCATACCTGAACAAAATTCTGCTCAAAGTCTGTGAGGAGAGTCTGAAAGGCCACGAGAGTGATCACGGCACATTCCGCACGGTGGTCGAGAATACCATCTCCACCTTGCTTCCCCACGGCCAGGCCCACGCGGATGTCGTAGCCAAGAAACTCGGGATGAGCGAGCGGACGCTGGCACGGAGGCTCGCCGAAGAAGGCGCGACATTTAACGACACCCTTCAGGAACTCAAGGCGAGCTTGGCCACCCGCTATCTAGAGGAAGATAATATGCCGATCTCGAAGATCGCTTGGCTTCTGGGTTTCGAGGAGGCTAGCTCTTTTAGTCACGCGTGCCGGCGATGGACTGGCAAATCGCCTCGGGAGTTTCGACGCTCAAGTTGATTTAATTGTTGTAGATGCCGATGCCCTTAGCTCTTCAAATTGACAGCTAGTTTATGTTCCATTGCTGCGTGGGGCGGTCAGCGTGGTTCGCTGTGCGTCGCGAGCGGATTGTTGAACAAAAGCGAGCGGCTGGTTGCACGTGCCGCTCGCCCCGATAACGCCCGTTCCAGTCCAGGAGAAGGAAGCGAGCCCAATCTCAGTAGTCGATATCGAAATTTCCCTGAAAGCCTTGTGACGCCTTCTCGTTACCGCTGTCCTGCAGCATGTAGAGCTTGCCGCCCTGCTTGTAGATCACGGCGCCGGGCTTGATTTCGTGTGCGCCCTTCTTCATGGCGGCTTCATGCTGAGCGGCGCTGACCTTGACTTTCGACTTGTGCATCCGCTGGCCCTTGGGGCCGATCATAACAGCTTCGCCTTCGCCAATGGTCGCTGCTTCCGAAGACTTAGCATTGCCTTTCGTCTGCGCCATAGCACCCGTCGACAAGCCGATCACCAAACAGGCGCTCGCCGCCAGCAAAGCCCTTTTCGAAATTGACATGGCATTCTCCTCATATTTTTACGTTGGTCCCCGCTTAGCGGACATCATCCCGCCGGTACGGCAACAAAAGGGTAGCCCAACCATGCGCGGACAGGAATGGCCCTACTCGACAAACTTGATGATTTCCGTCCAGCAGCGTCCCCGCAGGGCGAAATTGCGGAGTTCGTCGCAACGTAGTTAGGGCCTTGTCTTCCTTGCCCCGAGTGTCAGTATAACAGCGCGTGCCGGGAGAAAGACTTTCCGGTGTTGGACAGGCCCTGGTGCCCTCAAGAGAAGAAGCACGCGCTCAATCGATCGACGAAAGGCTACCACTCAACGACGTCACCAGCAATTGCACACCCCCCAAGTCGATGGTCATTTGAAACAAGTGTTCTCAGAAAAAGAAGGTACGCTACAGCACAATATACTGGAAAAGCGCGTGTTGCTGACATGATCGGCGAATTCGGCGGGATACTTGGATTCCAGTCGATCACCCCGTCGGCGCGGGTGAGCAAAAGGGGCACGGTGAGCCCAGCGGAATCCGCCCACAAATGACTTGGTGCCTAATCTGTGCCTCAGAAGGCAAGCGCGCCGCCGCCGATCCTCGTCCCGATGAAGGCCCAGTGCCCGGTGTGTCGTCTGCAAAATTTGTGGGACGTAAAAGCGGAACGCTTCTCGGATGTGCCGGTGTTGACGCCGGTCGTGCAAGGGAGTGCGGTGTCGCGCGCAGTCTATAGGCAGGCGCGGCAGCCGCGCTTGGCCTCACGCCGGGCGCTTTGCAACTCACGTCTCCGGCCTTCGCTCAGGCGCAGCAGCAGCCGGCGCACCAACCGGTCAACTGAGCTTGTGGACTGAGGGGCCTGACGGATCGGTCCGAATCGTCAACTGCCGGATTTCGGTCGGCGTAGCCGCAAAGCGCCGTCGGAATGCCCGATTGAAATAGGAAAGGTCCCCGAACCCCACTCCAAACGCGACCGAGCTAATGTTGCGATCGGCAAGGCGTGGGTTGCTCAGAATGCGATGTGCGCGCGAGAGGCGCTGTCCGAGCACAAACGCGGAAAAGGTGAGGCCCTCGTTCTCGAAGAGCTTGTGAATGTAGCGCGGCGTGACGCGGTGGCGTCTTGCCACTTCAACGACAGACAGATCCCCGTCGCAGAGGTTTGCGCTGATGTCAGTCATGATAGATCGCAGCCGCGCCGCGGCGATGCCGCGCCCCTCCGCGATAGCCAAACCGTCGCGCGTCGCGCCGATGGTTGCGGCGATCAGATCATGCATGTGGGTAACTGCGAGCCGTTGCAACTCCGGTGTAGCCAGCGGCAAAGCATCGGTAATCGCGCGCGCATAGCTGGCAAGCAGAGTCAGAGCCTCCGAACGCGGCGGGACGAGGCGTAGCGGCGTGTCATCGAGACGCCCAACAAGGGGTGCTATCGCCGTGCGCGGCACGCGGCCTGCGACGAAACGCGCCGGCGTCGGACGCGTGATCGTGAATCCACTTGTATCTCGCGTAGCAAAGAAAGCGTCACCGTCGCGGAGCGTCAGGTCTCTGTCGCGTTGCCGCGCCATGCTGGATCCCCGAACATTGACACCAAACAAGAGATCATCCTCGCCATTCGCGCTAGCCCAACTTGGACGTACCGCGTGGCGTAGACCGGAAAATGTTCCAGACACAACAGCGAGCCCTGGCAGGGTCCGCTTGGTCACATCGACGTGCAGTGGATAGTTAGGCAATGGCTCGAGCGGCTCGATCGGTTCGAGTTTACCCGACAGAAACGTGCGCTCACGAAGGTGGAGGTCACGAACCGCCTGGGCGCGGACCGCTTCCGACATCCCGTGAGTTGAAAACCTCAAAGTGGCGCAGGCATCTGGCACCCGCATCACCGGCGATCCCTTTGCTTGGCAGCACGCAGGTGGTCGGCCTGAACCATTATCGCACGATTTCACTTTGGTCCAAATGAGTGTTCCGTCGGGTCCAAGATTGGCAGGCCCCGATCCAGCTAGGGTCCCTTTAGGCGCGGCACGCTGTCGATTCGACACGTCGCGATGGGAGGAGCCATGGCAACGATCGAGACGATCCTGGTCGTCGGCGGAGGCATCGCCGGTCTCACCACTGCCGCCGCCCTTCACCGGCGCGGCTTCACGACGGAACTCGTCGAGCGCCAGCAGACTTGGCACGCTTTGGGAGCTGGGTTTCTGGTCCACCCCAATGGCATGCGCATGCTGCTCTCGCTTGGTCTCGCCACAGGCGTTGAGAATGCTGGCGTGCTTGTTCGTCGATGGCAGTTTTGTGGCGAGCAAGGAGACGTGCTGTCGGAAACGGACCTCGAAGCGCTATGGGGTGATGCAGGGCCCTGCGTCGGGATAGAACGGTCCAAACTCCAACGCGCGCTGCTACCGGGTGTCGCCAATATGCGCTGCAGGCTTGGCCTGTCGGTCACATCCCTGGTGCAAGACGATCGTCGCGTCTCGGTCGGATTCTCCGACGGCTCGACAGGAGACTACGATCTCGTGATCGGCGCGGACGGAATCAAGTCGACCGTCCGCGCCTTGACCCTGACAACCGCAGGGCCGAGCGATCTTGGTGCCATAAACTGGCGCAGCGTCGCCCCGATCCGCCCGGCCGGTTTGACCGAGCTGCAACTGCATCTGGGCAACAGCTGCGTGTTCGGGCTTGTGCCCATGGCCGCTGGCCGCACCTACGGTTTTGCCTATGTCCTGGAGCCGCGTTTCCACGATCCGCTGGAGGGGCGCCTCGAGCGGCTGCGCAACCGCTTCGCCATGTTTAATGGGCGCGTGCAGGAGTATCTTGCCTCGCTTGAGCATGACGACCAGGTCATTTGCTCGGCCATGGAATGGATGGACTCGGAAAAATGGTACGCCGGTCGGGTGGTGCTGGTGGGCGATGCCGCGCATGCCAGCTCGCCCATGATGGGACAGGGCGGCTGCATGGCGATGGAGGATGCATGCGTGCTGGCCGAGGAATTAAGCGCGGCTGTTACAGTCGACAGCGCCCTTGCCAGCTACGTCAGTAGGCGCATGCCCCGCGCCAAATGGGTCCAGCAGCAGAGCATGGCATTGGCGGAGGTTCTCACTGGGCCGTCAGCAGTCCGTAACGCCGCGCTACGCGAACGGGGCAATGAGCTGATGCAGCGCCGTTTCGGTCCCCTCGTGCCGGCGCCTTAGCGTCCGAGTGCGCGCGATCCGGTCAAGGCGGGTTCGATGTCAGTTCGGCCCAGTCCGAGCAGCCGCTATGACGATTTGCCGCCATGTCAGATTTGGGTCATTAGCGGACATTGCCGCCGCACTTCCGGATGCCCGCTTTACCCTTGAAAACGGACATCACCGACAGCCGTCGGCACGTCCGCTTAGTGCCAAAAGCGGAAGTGGTTTGGCTATTCGATGACTTCGTTGGCGGCCGTTGTGCGATTGCGCCAGAGATTGTTCGACGAAGCCATCTTCATTTCATTCGCATAACGTGGCGGGGAGGGTTGGCTCGGACAAAAGCCTTAGCCGCCGCTTTGTCTCCTAACACGGCCGTATCGAGGATGCAGGCATCGAGGAGTGCCTGCTCCTTCACACCGGCCGCGACGCAGCTCGCTCGCGCTCGGTTGTAATCCTTTTGATTGAGATCGTTTGCGTAAAACGGCCTTTCGGGAATGCTGGCTTCGATCTTGGAGGCCCCGCAGAGCTGGGTCGGCAGCGATTCGCGCGGCGAGACTCTCCAGCTATCGCCGTATTGGCGATAGAGATTTAAAAAAGAAATCGGTTGAGGCAATACGGCCCCATCGCGCGCCGCAAGATCGTCCGCACCTGTATTTCCGTTTGCATTGCCAAGAAGGCCCCGCACCTTCGCCGTCGCAGTATCACCGCCCAGGACCATCGAGACGTTGATCCAGCTGTCGTGAAGTGTCGCGGTAACAATTGCACCACTCGGGCGCTTGAATAGGTAGACGTTGCCCTTGCGCGTAATTTTGACGTCGGACAGAGAGAGCGACATGCCGTTCCCAAGGCTTCGGCGCATGCCGTTGACGACCAATCGATTCGGTTCGAGGCAAAGGGCGACGCGTGACTCGCCCATCTTCATGGCGACTGCTTTATTGACCGACGCGTTCGGCCACCTCGGTGCGCCAGACTGTTGGCGCGTTTGAACGACGAAATCCGAATCGGTCTCCGCGAGTAGAAAGTCCCCAGACGCTTGGAAATCGTAGAGCATTCCATTGAAATTGGTCAGATGGGTATCGCCGGTGCTGGTGCCGCGGGCGCATAGCGAAGTCGCATCGGGATTGCTGCTCTGCCAGAACACTACCGCTGGCGATTCCCCGCCAAACGGGCAGCATGGGGGCACCAATTTTAAGTTGTTCGTCTCAGCCGTAAATCCTTCTCGCTTGCACGTGGGGGCATTCGCGGTCCCATCTTCCACGCTTGTTCTGACGGCCATTGCCGCGCCGGCATTGAAGTTGGCCTGAGAACTACAACAGTCACCAAAGATATTGAACTCGGCAGCCTTCCAATTCTGCGCCAGATTTAAGACGTCTGGCGACTGGACGGAAAACATCAGGCCGCTGCCCGTCGACAAGGTGATCGTATCCCCGCCCGAAACGGCTTCCCCTTTCAGGCTAAGCTGGCCCAGGTTGGCAAGAGGCTGGATGGGAACCGTCGCGCTGTCACTATTCATGGCGCAATCGTTCGGATGCCCGAAATGTCCAAACCCAGCCGGACAAGTTGGTCCGAAATTGAGCAACCAAAACTGCATGAACAGAAAGCCCGCATTGCTGTAGATGAACTGTTGAAAGCCCTGGCAGTTCGCGGCGCTACCGCAGGTCGACGTCGTAAATTGGCTCGTATTAAGCTGGAGCGAGTAGGAATTGTCGCCGTCTGGTCCGGTCAAACTTGTTACGCCGACGACGGTATCAAATGAGCCAACTGCCGAAGATATCAATTGCGTTGTCTGGGCCGAAAAATCGAAGCCGTGGCCTACCGTCTGCGGAGTTAGTCCGCCAACTGGCTGGTATGGACGCTGTGGCGCGGTCGTGCACGGAACTTCCTGCCAATCCGCATTCGGATAGGTAGCTGTAAAGCACCCGTTCTTTGGACGGGGGGTGCGCGCCATCATTGCTCGCCAAGCGTCGCGGCTTAGATTCGCCGGACCCGGCGGCTTCGTGGTTGGCGTCGGTGCAGGACGATCAACCGCGGGCGCAGATTTTGGTTCATTAGAAGTCGCTCCGCGCTCAGCCGAGGCGGCTAAAGGAATCAAGAGACTCCAAAAGATGCTCGATAAGGTCAATATACTGAAAACTCTCGCAACACATCCATGCGCGGAGTCGAGCACGACGTTGATCTCCGTAATTTCGGAAAGACCTCTGCCATCCTGGTAATAACCAACGCTTTCACAACCTGAAGCCTGTGTCCAGCGGGCGAACCGCCAGGGCATCGCTCTGTGCGGCAGGCGGCGCGAGCGCAGGAACGGACGCGCGGTTGCCTGAGCAGTTCAGCAAGCGAGATATTGAGAGGCCGCCGGGTAGTGCGATGTCCGCTATGGGTCACTAGCGAACGACATCGCCAGGACGCGAACTGCATTTGTGTCGGGAGTTCCTCAAAAGCGGACGTGAATTCAACGCCTTCCCGTGCAACGCATGATTGTCGTCCTCCGTAACCAAGGAGGATGACCATGGCTGACGAAATCACCCTATCGGTGCTCAGGCACGCACCCTGGAACAAAGGAAAACTGACGGGCGCAAAGCCGCCACTCAGACCGCGACACGGCTGGGCAATCAGGAGCCGATTGCTAATCGAAGGACGAACCCGCGATCTTGCCCTGTTCAATTTGGCGATCGACAGCAAACTGCGCGGTTGCGACCTCGTTGCTCTCAGGGTCGGCGACGTAGCACCGAACGGCTATGCGGTCGACCGTGTAATGGTGCAGCAACAGAAGACAGGTCGCCCCGTCAAGTTTGAACTCACGGATGAAACGCGACAAGCCGTCGACGATTATCTCAAAGCGGCGAGCACGAAGCCCGACGAGTTCCTTTTCTCGGGGCGGCTAGATGTCAGTCGGTGCATGACGAGACGTCAGTATGCCCGGCTTCTTTCGGAGTGGACCGCCAGCATTGGACGTTGATCTATCGCCGGACTGGCAACCTGCGGGCCGTCCAATGCTATTGGGTCACGCTCGGATCGAGAGCACCGGGAGGTACCTCGGCATCGAAGTCGATGATGCGCTTTCGATAGCGGAACAGATTGATGTCTGAAATACCCGGGCAGAGCGGACGTGCTCTGCTCAATCGTTAATGGTCTGCTTTGTGCCAATTCCGGACTCATGCGGTGCAGTAAATAGCATGATCATTCGATCACCTCGTCGGCGCGGGCGAGGAGCGAAGGCGGCACGGTGAGGCCGAGCATCCTCGCGGTCTGTGCGTTTATGACCAGCTCGAACTTGTTGGCCTGCACCACAGGCAAGCCCGCGGGCTTGGCGCCCTTGAGGATACGGCCCACATAGAAGCCCGCCTGACGCCACGCGTCCGCAATGTTGGTTCCGTAACTCATCAGCCCACCGACATCGGGAAATTCACGAGAGCTGAATGTCGAGGGAATGCCGTGGCGCGACGTCAAATTAACCAATTGGATACGCCGGATGGAGAAGAACGGGTCGCCCCCAACGAAGAGGGCGTCGGGTCGGTCACGCATAAAGCTTGCAAAGGCGGTATCAATCTCGCCGCTCGTGCCGGCGTTGAACGCATCGATTTGCAACCCCATGAGGCGCGCCGCCGGCGGCACCTCGCGCAACGTGGCCTCGCTGGCGGGATAGGTCGGATTGACGAGGACGGCGACACGTTTGGTTGTGGGCACCAACTCACGCAGAAGCTCAAGCCGCTTCGCCACAACTTCGTTGGCAAAAAAATTGACGCCTGTCAGGTTGCCGCCAGGCCGGGAGAGGCTGGCGACGATACCGAGCCTGACGGGATCCTCATCGAGCGCAAAGACGATGGGGATCGTCGCGGTTGCTTTCTTGACCGTTAAGGTTGCGATACTTCCGAATGCCGCGATAACGGCCACCTGCCGGCGAACAAGGTCGTCCGCCTGTACCGGAAGCCGATCGTTTTGACCTTCGGCCCAACGATAAAGCGTCATTACGTTCTCGCCTTCGACATAACCTCCCTCTTTCAAACCCTGTTGAAACGCACGTACACGATGCGCGAAAGCATCCGCCGATCCGCTGCTGAGGAGTCCAATCACCGGCGTCGCCGGCTGCTGCGCCCGCGCCACCACCGGCCAGATCGTGGCACCGCCAAGCGTCGCGATAAACTCGCGCCGTTTCATCAAGTGGCTAGACATTCAACCCCCCAGCGGGGTCAGCCGTGCCGATACGTCATACTAGCATGCCCGATCCGGTCTAGAACGACGCCTGGGATGCCCGATGTCCGCTTTGGGTCATTAGCGGACTTCGGCGCCGCGACTTCCGATGTCTGCTTTACCCCCGAGAGCGGACCTCACCGAGCGTCGTCGGCATGTTCACTGTGTTGCCATTTGTGGACATTGACGATGTGAGCTACATCACAGTCAGTTTTTGTCGGTTTGTCATATTTTATAGTTCTGAAGCCCTGCGTCCACCTTGTTGGGGGGTCGCCATGATCGTGAGCCGAACACTGATCTTGCTGGCCGCGTTGATTTTGAACCCGCTGGCGGCGTCCGCAAATGTCATTACGGACTGGGACGAAAAGGCAGTCACGCTACTTCAGCCAAGATTTGCACCGCCGATAGCGTATCGCGCGATGGCGATCATCGAGCTCGCCATGTTTGAAGCGGTGAACTCTGTTGACCAGCGCTACCAGCCTTACAGAGCTGTGCTGCAGGTAGAACCTGGTACGTCGCAGGAGGCTGCGGCCGCTACCGCTGCCGCAGTTGCAATGACCAAGCTTGTGCCGGACGCCGCAGGCGACATCCAGACGACACTGACAACATACCTCTCTGCGTTGCCCGATGGCATCGCGAAGGCCAATGGCATCAAGCTTGGCACCGAGGCTGCCGAAGCGATCTTGCAGGCGCGCGCCGAGGACGGTTCGTCGATGCCCGATGCCTATAGGCCCGTGACTGCGCCGGGTGTCTACATTCCGACACCCAACGTAGTTGCCCCGCAGTGGCCCAACGTGAAGCCCTTTGTCATGACCAGCGCATCGCAGTTTCGAGCACCGCCGCCGGTCGCGCTCAACAGCGAGCAATGGGCTAAGGATTACAACGAGATCAAGGAATTCGGGGAGAAGAACAGCAGCAAGCGGTCGCCCCGTCAGACCGAGGATGCAAAGTTCTGGCTTCTGACAGGGCCGCTCAGCACGCATCCACTCGAACGTCAGATCGTTCTCAACAAGAAAATGACTGTGACCGACAGCGCGCGCTTTCTTGCACTGATTGCGGCTGCCGAGGCTGACGCCATGATTGCTGTCATGGACGCCAAGTATAACTACGGCTTCTGGCGGCCCGTTACGGCTATTCGCAACGGCGACATCGACGGTAACGACGCCACCGACCGCGTGCCGACATGGCTACCAATCGATAACACGCCAATGCATCCGGAATATCCCTGTGCGCATTGCATCGTAAGCTCGACGGTTGCCGCCGCGGCGGAAGCGATGTTAGGGACACCCGACGTTGGCGAAGTGACGATGGTAAGCTCGACGGCACCCGGCGTGACGCATCGCTGGACCAACCTCGATGCTTACACGGACGAGGTCGCGGAGGCCCGCATTTGCGCTGGTTTTCATTATCGCTTCTCGACTATCGCGGGCAGGCAAATGGGGCGGGACATCGGTAGCTATGCTGCCAAAACAATTTTGCTGCCGCTGCAAGCGGGGGCGAATCCCCGTCGGTAATGGAGACAGCGCGGTGGGATGCGCGATGTCCGCTTTGGGTCATAAGCGGACATTGCCGCCGCGCTTCCGAATGTCCGCTTTACTCCCGAAAGCGGACATCAGCGAAAATGTCGATTCTGTCTTAGTGCCAGGAACGGAAGTGCCAGGACAGTGACAGAAACTACCTCACGGTCGCCGTTCGGCCACCATGCGAACGAGACGGCGGTCGTTTAGACCCCAATCAGCTTTGGCAACCACGTCTTGATAGTGGAGCAGTCGGAAGTCTCTAAAGGCCGTCAATAGCCGACCAGGGTCGATGGCCGTCGATGGGCGGCCCTTGACCTCTTCTTCCTCGCCAAAGCTTTCGATTACGATGATGCCGCCAGGCCGCATGGACTGCCGCAGGCGTTCAACGTAGGCAGCCGAGGTGACCGGAAACGGTTCATACATGAACACGATCAGGTCCCACTGACCGGTACCGTAATCAAACGCATCCTCAGTCTCACGAACCGCGTTGAGCTTGACACCGGCGCTTTCGGCATTCTTGCGCGCGATGGCGATCCCTTCATCGGACATGTCGAAGCCAGTGACGTCCCAGCCCTTGAGCGCCAAAAAGACCGAGTTCCGTCCTTGCCCTATGCCCACGTCCAGCGCGCGTCCAGGTTTGCGACCTTCCACGGTCGATACCAGCAGTGCATTCGGTTGCGTGGCAAAGCCGGGCCGGGTGGTCTTATAGATGTTGTTGAACATGACCCGCCAACCATCCGACCTTTGCCGATGCATCTGTCGGACGATCGCAATTTGACGTGTTGCTTCTGCTTCGGACGCGCCATTCGCGATCAAATCCTTGTTATAGAGGTCGAACAGGATGCCCGGCCCGTCTACCGGCGGCGCCTTATTCAACCACTCCATAAAATTCCTCCAGACCGCCTCGTCGGACGGCTGCGCAAGCGCGCCGACGGCAACTGTGAATGCAAAAATAAAACAGATGATTGCAGGGAGACACGAACACGCGGAGCGCGAGGCCACTGATCTTCTCTCAGCCATTGATCTTGCTTGACTTGATCAAGACAACATAGCGCGATGAAACCATGTCAGCTATGGGTCAAAAGCGGACATCGAAGCGCCTCGACCCCATGTCCGCTTTACTCCCAAAAGCGGACATCGACTAAGCGCACAGCGACGTCCGCTTAGTGCCAAAACCGGACTCATGCACTGCAGCAAATGCTCGCAACCGGTTGTGCGGACGCCCGTGGGCGTCCGCTTGTCCGTGTCGCTTCTGTTCAGCCCGGTTGGCGAAAAAGTCTTCAGGGGCGTGTCTGCGTGCAACAGCGGAAACCGAACCCCGACCCGGCCAGCGCCGCTCACACAACCTCAAAGGCGAATAGATTGGCCGGGATGCGCGCTTTGTTGTCCACTTTCCCTCATGTCCGGCCTTGCCACTAATGAAGTCATCACGAGCGGGCATTCAATACAGATCAGGCGGTATCGGCCCGATTCGGACATATCGGGAATAGGACAAAATCAGCGCGTGCGCGCACGGGGGCCCAAATCGGGTAATAGCGCGCAGTTTTCCATGGGCGCATAATCAAAAGAAAAAGCCAACCGGCAGCGATCAGGGAGAATCGTTCATGGCAACGGGTCAGACTGTCAACGTGACGCAGGTCATCGATGGCGGACGTTTCGGCCGATCGCAATGGATGGTAGCGATCTGGTGTTTTGTGCTCGTCACCCTCGACGGTTTCGACAATGGCGCGATCAATTTCGCCGCGCCCGTAATCGTGAAGGAATGGGGCATTGCGATGCCGGCCTTCACTTCCGTTTTCGTCGCAGGCCTCTTCGGGCTGATGATCGGCGCGCTCTGCTCGGGACCGCTCGCTGACCGTTTCGGGCGCAAGATCATCCTGCTCACCTCGACCCTGGTCTTGTCGGTCTTCGCGCTTGCGACGGCGCTGGCGCATTCGATCGACCAGCTATGGATGCTGCGCTTCTTCACCGGCATCGGCGTCGGCGGCTTGATGCCGAATTCGATCGCGCTGACGGCCGAATACGCGCCAAGGCGCATCCGCGCGACGGCCGTGGCAGTCATGTTCCTCGGCTTTCCCCTGGGCGCGGGCGCTCCCGGCTGGCTCGGCCCGGCTCTTATTTCGAGCTTCGGCTGGCAAGGATTCTTCATTCTCGGCGGCGTGCTCCCGTTGATCTTGCTGCCGATCGCGATTTTCGTGCTGCCGGAATCGATCCGCTATCTCGTCAATCGCGGCGACCGGCCGAACACGGTCGCGGCGCTGCTCAATCGCCTCACTGGCCAGCGCCAATTCGACGGCACGCAGCAATTCACGATGCCAGCGGACCAGCACCTTCCCGGATTCGCGGTTAAGCATCTGCTCACCGAAGGGCGCGCCTTCAATACCGTGCTGCTGTGGATCACCTTCTTCTGCAACCTGCTCGTCATCTATTATCTCGCAAGCTGGCTGCCGCTGGTGCTGCGCGATTCGGGCGTGCCGCTCGACGATGCGCTTCGCCTAGGCGGCATCGTTCCCTGGGCCGGCATCGTCAGCACCCTGGTACTCGGCCCGGTCGTCGACCGGCTCGGCGCGACGCGCGTCGTGACCGTGCTCTACGTGCTGGCAGCGGCTTTCGTCTTTGCCATCGGCCTCTCGGGCGCGAGCATCGCGCTGCTGTCGATCACGATCATCGGCGCGGGCATGTGCGTCATCGGCGGGCAGAGCTTCATCAACGTGCTCTCGGCGACCATCTATCCGACTGCCGCGCGCTCCACCGGGGTGGGCTGGGCGCTGGGCGTCGGCCGCGTCGGCGCGATCATCGGCCCTGCCGTTGGCGGCATGCTGCTCGGCGCGCACATCCCGCCACGCACCCTCTTCTTCATGATCGCGGTGCCAGCGCTAATCGCCGCGCTGTCGATGTTCATCCTCAGCCGCCGGCTGCGGGACGTCGAGAATGTCTCAGCCGCCGAGCCGGTGATCGCGCATTAGGCTGGTTAGCGCAAGCGCGGGAAGAGCACGGCGGCGTTGTTGTCGATCGCCGCCATGCCGCTCGCGCGTTGAGCAACCTGCTTTGCATGCGGCAGCGATGGTTCGCAGGCATCGACGAAGCGCGCCGGGACCTTTCGTTCCCCAGGCTTGTCGAACTGGACCGTCAGCTTGTGGCAGTCAGCATGGGTGCACATTCAGCAAAAGTGGGGAC
This sequence comes from Xanthobacteraceae bacterium, assembly GCA_051985675.1. Classification (GTDB taxonomy): domain Bacteria; phylum Pseudomonadota; class Alphaproteobacteria; order Rhizobiales; family Xanthobacteraceae; genus JAFAXD01. The sequence goes on from JBPYFJ010000076.1 coordinate 86,027, forward strand.
AGTGCTGAAACTGTCCCCTTAACTGTCCCCAAAAACCAAAGCGATTTTCGGCCGCGCAGGGATTCGTTTGATTTGTTTGGATATTGTTGGTCGGAGTGGCAGGATTTGAACCTGCGACCCCCACGTCCCGAA
>JBPYFJ010000077.1:0-2181 GCA_051985675.1 Xanthobacteraceae bacterium
GCATGATCGCGAAAATGCCGACGATCGCGGCGATGGCCTACAAGTACTCGATCGGTCAGCCTTTCATCTATCCGAAGAATGACCTCGACTATGCGACCAATTTCTTGCGCATGTGCTTCGCGGTGCCATGCGAGGACTATAAGCCCAATGCCGTCCTCGCCCGCGCGATGGATCGCATCTTCATCCTGCACGCCGACCACGAGCAAAATGCGTCGACCTCGACGGTCAGGCTCGCCGGCTCCTCCGGAGCCAACCCTTTTGCGTGCATCGCGGCGGGCTGTGCATGCCTATGGGGTCCCGCGCACGGCGGCGCCAACGAGGCCGCGCTGAATATGCTGCGCGAGATCGGCAAACCCGAGCGCATCCCGGAATACATCCGCCGCGCCAAGGACAAGAACGACAGCTTCCGCCTCATGGGCTTCGGCCACCGGGTCTACAAGCATTACGACCCACGCGCCAAGATCATGCAGAAGACCTGCCACGAAGTGTTGAGCGAAATCGGAATCAAGGACGATCCGCTGCTTGACGTCGCGCTCGAGCTCGAGCGGATCGCACTGCACGACGACTACTTCATCGAGAAAAAGCTCTACCCCAACATCGACTTCTATTCGGGCATCACGCTCAAGGCTATGGGCTTTCCCACCACGATGTTCACCGTGTTGTTCGCGGTTGCCCGCACCGTCGGCTGGATTTCCCAGTGGAAGGAAATGATCGAGGATCCGCACCAGAAGATCGGGCGCCCGCGCCAGCTCTATACCGGTGCCACGCAGCGCGACTACGTGCCGATCTCGCGCCGGAAGTAGCGGCGCGCATCAACCGCTGCCGTCCCCGCACGAGGCAAAGACGACGGCCCTAGCGTTATGTATCGTAACCCTCTGCGACGCGGCCGGCCGCGGCAAGCACGACGTCCGCAGCACGCATCGCGGGCGCGCTCGATCCCACCCCCATGATGGCATCGAGCCGGGAAAACGCCTCGACCTGGCGGCGTCGTTCCGGCGTGTCGCCGAACAGCGGGAGCAGCGCCGCGGCAAGCTTTTCCGCGGTGCAATTATGCTGGAGCAATTCTGGAACCACATTCTCGCCGAGCAAGAGATTGGTCAGAATGATCGAAGGAAGTCGCTTCAGAATTCCTCGCCCCACGGCGACGTATTCGAGCGCGGTTACCTTGTAGGCGGCGACCATGGGCACGCCGGCGAGCGCAAGCTCGAGCGTGACCGTGCCGGACTTCGCGAGCGCCGCCGTGGCAACGCGGAACGCCGCCTGCTTGTCCGCGGTGTCGACCACGATCTGCGCCCGCAGCGGCCATCGTGCCATTGCCGTGCGAATCGGATCCACCAGATGCGGGACGGTCGCCACCACGACCTCGAGCGATCCGAGGCGATCGCGCACCAGCGCCACGGCGTCGGAAAAAACGCCAAACAGCCGCTCGATCTCGCCGGCCCTGCTTCCCGGCAGCACCAGCAGGACCGGCGGGACGGCGAGCCGGCGACGCGCCTCCTCGAAATTCGGGCGCAGATTGCGCACTTGGTCGACCAGCGGATGGCCTACATAGGTGTAGGGCGGGCCCCCCAGGCGTTGGTGGACCGCAGGTTCAAACGGCAACAGCGCCAGAATGTGATCGACATAGGCTCGCATCGCGCGGGCGCGTCCCGGGCGCCAGGCCCAGACTGAGGGCGAGACATATTGGACGATCGCGATTGTCGGATCGGCGGCGCGCACTCGCCGCGCGATCCTTTGCGTGAAGCCCGGACTGTCGATGACGACGAGCACGTGCGGGCGTTTGGCCACCACCGCCTGGACGGTCAACCGCATGAGCCGCAGGATTTTCGGAAGCCGCCGCGGGATAGCGCTGAACCCAATGATCGGAAGATCCTCGATCGGATAGAGGCTTGCGACCCCTTCCGCCGCCATCTCCCGGCCCCCGACTCCGACGAAACGCACCTGCCCGCCGGTGCGCTCCCGCAGCGCCCGCATCAGTGCGGCGCCGAGCCGATCACCCGACTCTTCGCCGGCGACGAGAAAGACATCGACGGTTTCGGAGGGGCGCATCGGACGCGCTGGTGCGCTCATCGTTCGGCCGTCTGGTCGCGCACACCGAGGACAAACAGTCGCTCGCGGTCCGCGGCCGCGCTGATGCGCTCTGGCTCGGCGACAATTGTGCTACCGGCGACCACGGCAATG
>JBPYFJ010000078.1:0-64407 GCA_051985675.1 Xanthobacteraceae bacterium
CGGCGTGACGCCAAAGAAAGGACGCGTTGCCGATCCGGGCTTGAGCCTGGTGGCGCCTGGCAGCGGCGTGATCAGGATGCCGCCGGTTTCGGTTTGCCACCAGGTATCGACGATCGGGCAACGGCTATCGCCGACCACGCGGTAGTACCAGAGCCAGGCCTCCGGATTGATCGGTTCGCCGACAGTGCCGAGCAGGCGCAGGGTGGCGCGCGAGGTCTTTTTCACAGGCGCGTCGCCGGCCTGCATGAGCGCGCGGATCGCGGTCGGCGCGGTGTAGATGATGTTGACCTTGTGCTTGTCGACCACCTCCCAGAATCGCGACATGGTCGGGTAGTTTGGGACGCCTTCGAACATCAGCGTGATGGCGCCGTTCGCGAGCGGCCCGTAGACGATATAGCTGTGCCCGGTCACCCAGCCGACGTCGGCGGTGCACCAGTAGATGTCGCCGTCGTGATAGTCGAACACGTATTGATGGCTCATCGCGACATAGACCAGGTAGCCGCCGGTCGTGTGCAACACGCCTTTCGGCTTTCCGGTCGATCCGGACGTGTAGAGGATGAACAGCGGATCTTCGGCGTTCATCGGCTCGGCCGGACAATCGGTTGAGACCCCCTTGGCAACCTCATCGTAGTAGACGTCGCGGCCGTGCTTCATCGGCACGGCGGCGCCGGTGTGCCGCACCACGATCATAGTTTTTACGCCGCCGGCTTTGTCGGCGGCGGCGTCAGCGTTGGCCTTGAGCGGGACCTTGCGTCCGCCGCGCACGCCCTCGTCGGCGGTGATCACCACCGGCGACTTCGCGTCCTCGATCCGCCCGGCGAGCGACTCCGGCGAGAACCCGCCGAACACCACCGAGTGAATGGCGCCGATACGCGTGCAAGCGAGCATCGCGACGGCGGTCTCGGGGATCATCGGCAGATAGATCGTGACGCGTTCGCCCTTCTTGACGCCGTGCGCTTTCAGCACATTGGCGAAGCGGCACACCTGGGCGTGCAACTCGCGATAGGTGATCTTCTTGTCGTGCGCAGGGTCATCCGCTTCCCAAATGATCGCGGTTTGGTCCCCGCGCTTCTCGAGATGGCGATCGAGGCAATTGTAGGAGACGTTCGTGGTGCCGTCCTCGAACCACTTGATCGAGACGTTGTGCGGATCGAACGACGTGTTCTTGACCTTGGTGTATGGCTTGAACCAGTGAATGCGCTTGCCCTGTTCGCCCCAGAACGCGTTCGGATCCTTCACCGACTGCGCGTACATGGCCTGGTACTTGCCGTCGTCGATGAATGCCCGCTTCGCCCAGTTCGCTGGGACGGCGTAGATTTTTTCAGACATCGCTTCCTCCGCACTGCGGCGGCGCGCGGCCGCGTCTCGCAGGGTCATTGGCGTCCTCCTATTATGCGACGGCGTGGCGACGAGCGACAAGCCCAGGCCATATCCACCTTCGTCGCGCAGGAGCGGCGCGCGCTTGATCGGGATCAAATAGAGGCGTGCTACTTTAGTCCCATGCCGCCGACGATTGCGCCCATAACCAGCAGCACCGCCAACCAGTGACCGGCGTCAATTGCGGTCAGTGTGTATTTGCGCCCGCTGAACGCGTTGTTGACGGTCAGGGTGGTGAGCACGAAGCCGAACCACAGGAACAGCCCGGAGATGACGCCGTTGCGAAGCGTCACCTGTCCGGGGCCAAGATGGCCGAGCACGCCGGCCAGCATCCAGGCCATGATCAGGTCGGCCGCGAAGGCGAGCACGAACGGCAGAAGGGCCTTGGGATCGCCTTTGAGCGCAGCCTGCTTCTGGTTGAATTCCTCGATCGTGGTTCCGAGCGCCGCGACCCAGTGCCGGGCGAGGAGGCCGTACCACACCGCACCGGTGAGCCAGCCGGCAATGGCCGCGATCACGATCGCGAGGTAGTTCATTCCAGCGAAGCTCATTGTTGTTCTCGCGCTTGCTTATTTCAACCCCGCCATCTTGCTCACCATCTTCCACTCTTCCGCTGTGACGGGCTGCACAGAAAGACGCGCATATTTGACGAGCGCCATGTCCTTCAGCTTGGGCTCGGCCTTGATGGCGGCGAGCGTCACGGGCTTGGGCACTGGCTCGACAGCCTTCACATCGACCATCAGAAAAACACCCTTGGGGTCGGTCGGATCCTTGTAGGATTCGCGAATGACCTCGACGATGCCGACAATCTGCTTCTCGTCACCGGTGTGATAGAAGAACGCCCGGTCGCCTTTCTTCATGGCCTTGAGGTTCGAGCGCGCCGTGAAGTTGCGCACGCCGCTCCACGCCTCACCTTTGGCGCCGCGTTTCACCTGATCGTCCCAGGAATATTCCTCGGGTTCAGTTTTCAGCAGCCAGTATGCCATCTGGTCTCTCCGCTCGATCTTGAGTGGTCATTCTTCCGCCCGGAACGGACGCATCAGCAGTGCTTCGATCGCCGTATCGACGGTAAGCTTGCCGGCCAACACGGCGGCAACCGCGGTTGAAATCGGCATCTCGACGCCCTCGCGCTGCCCGAGCGCCACCAGCGCCGACGCGGTGAAGACACCCTCCGCAAGTTTGCCGCTGCCCGCGGCCTGCGGCGCGGCTCCTTGTCCGAGCGCGACACCAAGCGAATAGTTGCGCGACTGCGCGCTCGAGCAAGTCAGGATCAGATCACCGAGGCCGGCGAGCCCCATGAGGGTCGCTGGGCGCGCGCCGAACGCAGCACCGAAGCGCGCGAGTTCCGCGAACCCGCGGGTGGTGAGTGCCGCCGCGGCGCTGGCGCCGAGCTTTTTGCCCGCAACGATGCCGGCCGCAATGGCAAGCACATTCTTGGCAGCACCCCCGATCTCAACCCCGCGCACGTCGGTCGAGTGATAGACCCGAAACGCCGGAACCCCGATCGCCTGGGCGAGGGACTGTGCCTGCGCGGGGTCTTGTGCGGCGAGCGTGACCGCGGTCGGCAGTCCGCGCGCGACGTCGAGCGCAAAGCTCGGGCCCGACAGGATTGCCGGCACGGCGTGCGGGACGGTGTCGGCGATGATCTCGGTCATGAAGGCAAGCGTTTGCTGCTCGATCCCCTTGGCGGCGGCAATGACCGGTGTACCGGCCGCGACCGTCAGGGTCTTTGCAACCGCGCGCAGAGCCTGCGCCGGCACCGCCAACAGTACGGCTTCGCTCCTTGGCTCGACCGCTGCCGCGATGCGCACCCCCCCTTCGATTGCAACGCCGGGTAGCCGGGGGCTTTCGCGCGTTTCCGCGATCGCCGCCGCGGCTTTCTGGTCGCGTGCTACCAGCGTGATCGCGCGCCCGGCCCGCGCCCCCACATTGGCGAGCGCCACTCCCCAGGCGCCGGCACCCACCACCGCGATCCGGTCGACGCCCATGATCAGCTATCCGCCGCGCTGGGCGCATCGGACGGCTTGGTCACCAGATCGAGCGGCCAGCGCGCCCGCGGGCTCACGTCGAGCGGATCGGTAAGGCCGCACGCGAGCCGCTCCGCTCCCGCCCAGGCGATCATGGCACCGTTGTCGGTGCAGAGTTCCGGTGGCGGAATCACCAGCACTGTGCGCGCCTCAATGGCAACCCGATGCAGGGCCGCCCGTAGCGCCCGGTTGGATGCGACACCGCCGGCGGCCACCAGCGCTGTCGGCGTCCCAAACAGGGGACGAAACATTTCAAGCCCAGCCCACAGCCGGTCGGTGACAACATCGATCACGGCCTGCTGGAATGATGCGCACAGGTCCGCCACGTCCTGTTCCGACAGCGGCGCTATCCGCTGCGCTTCCAGGCGGACGGCGGTCTTGAGGCCAGAGAACGAGAAATCCGCATCCGCGCGGCCAAGCATTGGCCGCGGCAAGGCGAAACGGGCTGCATTGCCGCGCTCGGCCTCACGCTCGACGATCGGACCGCCCGGATAGCCGAGGCCGACCAGCTTGGCGGTCTTGTCGAATGCCTCGCCAATTGCGTCGTCGAGCGTGGTACCGATCCGCACATAGTCGCCGACCCCGCGTACCGCGACGATTTGCGTATGCCCGCCCGACGCCAGGAACAGGCAATACGGGAACGGCACCGATCCAATCAAACGCGGGCTAAGCCCATGGGCCTCCAGATGATTTACAGCGATCAACGGTATGCGCCGAACCAGCGCGATCGCCTTGGCCGTGGTCAGCCCGACGATCACTCCGCCGATCAGACCAGGCCCGGCCGCCGCCGCGACGGCGTCGATGGTCTCGAGCCTATGGCCGGCATTCATCAGCGCCCTCGAAATGATCTTATCGAGCGCTTCGACGTGCGCACGCGCGGCGATTTCCGGCACAACCCCGCCGAAGGCGGCGTGCTCCTTCGCCTGCGAGCGCACGACGTTCGACAGGATGGCACCACTACCGTCGGGCCGGCGTTCCACCACGGCGGCCGCGGTCTCGTCGCAGGTCGTCTCGATGCCGAGCACAACCATGATTCCAATCAGTCTCCGTTGTGGGCTAACCCTGAAAATGGACCGCGACCACCCGTCGCGGAAATGACGAGCCCCAGATGACGATATAGGAATTCCAACGATGTCTTTCGCACGACTTTGCGAGGGTTGAAATGCCATCGGCGTTTGCTCGCATCGGGTCCCGCGGTAGCCCGCTGGCGCTGGCGCAGGCGCACGCTGTGCGCGATCGGATGGCCTCGGCCCACGGGGTTGCGCGGGACGCCATCGAGATTCGGGTCATCCGCACTTCCGGAGATGCCATTCAGGATCGCCCGCTCGCGGAGCTCGGCGGAAAAGGCCTGTTCACCAAGGAGATCGAGGAAGCCCTGCTGCGCGATGAGGTCGACCTAGCAATTCACTCCGCCAAGGACATGGCGACGCAGTTGCCGGCCGGTCTTGCGATTGCGGCTTGCCTGCCGCGCGAGGATCCGCGCGACGTCTTCGTCAGTCGCGTGGCGCCAACACTGGCCGAGCTTGCTGCCGGCGCGCGCGTCGGCACCGGGTCCCTGCGTCGTGGCGCGCTGGTACGGCGACTGCGCCCGGACCTCGTCGTCGTGCCGCTGCGCGGTAACGTCGAAACGCGGCTTCGCAAGCTCGGCGAAGGGGTGGCTGATGCCACGATTTTGGCGCTTGCCGGTCTGCGGCGCCTGGGATTGGACAACGCTGCGACGGCGATTCTCGACGTCGAGGCGTTTCCACCGGCGGTCGGGCAGGGCGTCATCGCGATCGAGGCGAGGGCCGATGACGACCAAAGCCGCGCACTCGTCGAAGCGATCAACGATGCGGATGCCGCAATCGCTCTCGCGTGCGAGCGCGCGTTTCTCGCCGTGCTCGACGGGTCGTGCAAGACACCAATCGCTGGCCATGCACGGCTTGCCGGTGGTGTTGTGCAGTTTTCCGGCCTGATCGTGAAACCTGACGGCAGCGCCGCGCTTGCAGTGTCGCGCACCGGCCCCACACGCGATGCCGCGATGCTCGGCGCCGATGCGGGGCGCGAGCTCAAGGCCAAGGCCGGCCCCGCTTTCTTTGCCCTGCCGTGAAGCTCCTCGTCACCCGTCCGGAGCCTGACGGCGCGCGGACCGCCGCCGCCTTGGCGGCGCGCGGGCACGAGGCAACGCTCGCCCCGCTGCTGCGCATCGAGCCGATCGCGGCCGCGTTTGGTCCGGGTCCCTGGCACGCCGTGGTCATGACGAGTGCCAATGCGGCGCGCGCACTCGCGATGCATCCGCGCCGTCAGGAGCTTGTCGCGCTCCCCGTGTTCGTGGTTGGGCGCCGTACCGGCGAGGCGGCGCGCGAGATCGGGTTTGCTCAGGTCACCTCGGCCGACGGCGACGCCGGCGATTTGGTCCGGCTCCTCAATCGGCAACCCGCGCACGCGCGCATCCTCTATCTGGCTGGCGCCGATCGCGCGGCTGATTTGGCAGCGGCGTTGGCTGACGCCCGGACCCTACTCGAGACTGTCGTGGTCTACCGAGCCGTAACCGAGACCCGCCTGCCGGGGAACGTCAGCACCGCGCTGGCTGCCGGGACGATTGACGGCGTCCTGCATTTTTCTGCGCGTAGCGCGGCGGCGTTCGTCGCTGCGCTCGATGCCGCCGGCTTGCGCACCCCGCTCGGGCTGCCCCAGTTCTGCCTGTCGTCCGAGGTCGCAAAGCCGCTCGCGGCTGCGGGAGCCGGCGACCTGCGCATTGCCGCGCACCCTGACGAAGGTAGTTTGCTCCTTCTGGTGGATGCGGTGACGTGAAGCACCGTCATCGCTCCGAGGCGGGACAGAGACCCCGATTGCCGCAGCCGCGCGTCCGCGTTATGCCGTTAGGCGAGTAGGGGAGAAGGACGCGATGGCGAGCGAGGGACGAACGCCGCGCAAAGGACGCGGGACACCGGCCGTCGACGGTACCGCAACCGAGGTTGCGGGGGAGCCGCACGCAAGCGCCGAGCAGCCGCCGTCTGACATGGCGGCGCCTCCCGAGGGAGTTTCTGGAGCATCGGCAGCACCGGCGCCCGAGGGCGCATCCGAATCCTCATCTCCCGCCGCCAGCGTCGCTGAGCCTGGTGCGCCGGCCGAGGCGGCAGGCGAGCCCAAACCTGCAGACCCTGCCGAGCCGGTTCGCCCGGCCGACGTCGAGGTCCTCCCGCCACCCCGACCGCCGCGCCGGCGCTCGCTGTTTTGGCCGATGGTCGCCTCGGCGATCTTCGGTGCGGTGCTTGGGCTCGCGGCGCTCGCCGTTATCTGGCGCTACAACGCCCTTGAGCCCTACAACATCGACGTCGGCGGCAAGCTCGCGGGGGCCCGAATCGCGGCCCTCGAGGCACGCCTGCGCGCGATCCAGTCGGCCCCTGCGCCGGCTCCCGCACCAGTGGCAACGCCGGCTGTGAGCGCGCCGCCTGCTGATACCAAAGCGCTCGACGAGCTCACCGCCCGCGTCGCCAAGCTCGAGGGCGCCATCCAAAACCCAAAACCCCCGGCGCCCGATCTCGCGGTGGCAAGCAGGTTTGTCGCGCTCGAAAACGCCATCAAGCCGCTTGGCGACGCCATCAACGCGGCCAACAAGCGTGTCGACGAGTTCAATGCAAGTTTGCGCGACACCCGCTCGCGCCTGGATGCCTCCGCCAAAGCGCTCGACGAGTTCATCGCGGCGCAGCGCCAGCATCCGGCGGCTGAGAAGGCCGATCTCGACAAGCTCGACGCTCGTCTAGTGACGCTCGAAACTGCCACCAAGTCGCTCGCTGCGACGGCGGCTGCCGCCGGTGCGGCTGATAAGAGCCTGGATCGCAACGTACGCGCCGCGGTGCTCGCGTCCGCACTTCGCTCGGCGGTCATGCGCGGTGCGCCCTATGCGGCCGAACTCGCCGGCCTGAAAGCTCAAATAGCCGACCCTGCGGTGCTCGCGCCCCTCGAGCCGTTCGCTGCGACCGGCATTCCGAACCAAGCCGCGCTGGCACAGGAACTCGCCGGACTGATGCCCGCGATCACCCGCGCCGCCGAACCGGGCAGGGCAGCGGTCGACGGCAACTTCATGCAGCGACTGCAAGCGCGGGCGAGCGAGTTTGTGCAGATTCGCCCGGTCGGAGATGCAGCCAGTGATGATCCGGCCGCGATCGTGGCGCGCCTCAACACCGAAGCCGCACGCCAGGATGTCGCGGGTGCGGTTGCCGATCTCGCCAAGCTGCCGGCGGCGGCGAAGGCGCCGGCGCAAGCCTTCCTCGCCAAGGTTCAGGCGCGCGCCGCGGCCATTGCCGCGGCTCAGCGCGTCGCCGCTGACGCGCTCGCCGCGCTCGGCAAATCCTAAAGGGCGCGCGCGTGATCCGAGTCATCGTTTTCCTCGTCATTCTGGGTGCGCTCGCGCTTGGGGCCGGCTGGATCGCCGACCAACAAGGCTCGGTCACCATTGTCTGGCTTGGCCACCAGACCACGACCACGATCGGCGTCATGATCTGGGCGTTCGTGGCGGTAGCCGTGCTCGCTGCGCTGGCCTGGTCGATTTTGCGCGGGATCATGCGGGCCCCCGCGGCGGCGCGCGCGCGCCGCTCCAGACACGGCATGCGCGCGCTCAGCCACGGTCTCCTTGCGGTTGGCGCCGGTGACAGCCGCGCGGCGGTCCGGCATGCGCGGGACGCGAAGCGGCTGATCGGTCGCGAACCGCTGGTGCTGCTGCTCGACGCCCAGGCGGCGCAGCTGCGCGGCGATCGTGCCGCCGCGGAGCACGCATTCGGCGCCATGACCGAGCATCACGAGACGCGGCTGTTGGGCCTGCGCGGGCTCTTCATCGAGGCCCAGCGTAAGGGCGACCTCGGCGCGGCCCGCCGTCACGCGGAAGAAGCCGCCCACGCCGCACCCGCGTTGGCCTGGTCGGCGCGCGCCTTGCTCGAAATGCGCTGCGCGGCCGGCGATTGGGCGGGAGCGCTCGCCGCGCTCGACCGCGGCTACAAGGCCGGGCTCGTCGACAAGGATGCCTATCGGCGCCAGCGCGCCGTGCTGCTGACCGGCGAGGCGCAGGCGCTGGCCGGCAGCGACCGCGAGGCCGCCAAGGCGGCGGCGCTCGAGGCTGTGAAACTCGCGCCCGATCTGGTGCCGGCCGCGGCGCTCGCCGGGACGTTCCTCGCGCAGGCTGGCGAGCCGCGCCGCGCCGCCCGCATCGTTGACGCGGCCTGGCGCGCCAATCCGCATCCGGATCTTGCCGACGTGATCATGAATTTGCGGCCCGGCGAGTCGTCGCGTCAAAAGCTCGAGCGCATCCGCAAGCTCGCGCAGGATTCGCTCGGCCACGTCGAGTCGGCGCTGGCGCTCGCACGCGCCGCCATCGCGGCCCACGATTTTGCACTGGCGCGGACAACGCTTGCTCCGCTCCTGGCCGCGCCGACCCAGCGGGTCGCGACTTTGATGGCGGAGCTCGAGGAAAAGGAGCACGGCGACATTGGCCGTGCGCGCGAGTGGATGGCTCGTGCGCTGACGGCGTTGCGAGACCCCGCCTGGAGCGTGGACGGCTTCGTATCGGAGCGCTGGCTGCCGGTGTCGCCCTCCGGCCGGCTCGACGCCTTCGAGTGGAAAGTGCCGCTGGCCGAGGTGCCCGGCCCGGTGATCGAGCCGCGTCCGGGCGAGCCGGCCCGTGAACTCGCCCCGCCAGAACCCGCGCGGCCCGCGCCCGAGACTGCCAAGCCGGCGGAACCCGCAAAGCCGGCCCCGGAGGCCAAGCCGGTTGAAACACCGCCGCCGCAACGGGCACCGAGCCGGGCCGAGCCCGTGGCCGCGGCTCCCGAAGAGGAGAGCAAGATCGCGCCGCCGGCGGCCCCATCCGAACCAGCCGCCAAATCAACGAACGCTCCTGCGACGGGCTCGCAGCCGATCGCCGCCACCGCCAACGTGCAGGCGGCGCCGGTCATTCCGCTGATGCATGCGCCCGACGATCCGGGGCTCGCGCGTAATGAAAATCACGACGCCGATGCGGAGCCGCCCCAGCAGCCCAAGCAGGAAGGCTGGTGGCGCACGCTGTTCGGGTGAAAGCTGCCCTGTTCGGATGAGGCACTCGCGGGGCCGCCAAATGACCGCCCTTGCTTGCAATGCCCAAGCCCCGGGGCTATCACCGCGCGCGTAGCCGCAATAGCTCAGCCGGTAGAGCACATCATTCGTAATGATGGGGTCGGGGGTTCGAATCCCTCTTGCGGCACCACTTTGACAACAATGTTGCTTCGCGCGCCGCGGAATGTTTTTGGTCCGCTTCTCAATTGCGCGTCGGTCAGCACCCGTACGCGCCGTTAGATACTTCGGTGAGCGTGGCGTGCGTGTGCGTCGACCAGTTCTTAGAGCCGGTTGCCGGTAGGTGAATGCCTTGTACGGTCGCAGTTGCCCGCGCGTACACTTCCGTCAACTTCAAAGTGCAAAAAACGCTGACGACTGTGCGCCGGATCACTCCCGACGTTGGCGGGTTGCAAGCTAAACTTCCGATCGCTGCTTCCGAACAATGGCCGGCGGTCGTGATGGACCGCTCAGCGAGCAATCGGGGGCAACACACACGCGTTTTGCAAGTGTGAGGGGGCGTCTTGGATCCGGGCCCACACATAGCGTGTTTTTGGCAGTTTCTCCTTCGCACGCCCCGTGTCCTGTGGGTCTGCCGCGTGCCGTTGGTCAGTGCCGTCGGCGGGGGTCTGCTCATCGTCTCAACGGCCCAAACCCGGGACATGTTTGCTGATCTGGGACTGGGGTGGTGGCGCTGGCTGATTTTTCTCGTCGCGACATTTGGGTGGGCGTGGATCGTGCATTGGGCGGCACGTCACGCGTTGCGTCTCGATGATTGGGTGCCTGATGCGCACGTTCCCGGCGGGATCTCGCCAGCCCGCCGAACTCAGCTGCAAGTCGTCTATCGTTGTGCCGCCGTTGCGTGGCCCCGCCTGCTGGGCGTTTTGGTATTTGTCTTCATCGCGATCGCGATGTGGCGCTCATACGAGAATCTGCGTCCCGCTCAGGCGCTGCCGCAAGCTGATCGTGCGCTGAAACAATTGGCGGTACTGATCGGTGCGACCAGCGCGCTCGGCATCGCGTTCTTTATCCTGGTTTGGCGGCGATCGAAGCTCATCAGTTGGTTGCACGACAAATTGCGGGGCAAGCAACGTCAATGGCCGGCCCCCGATGGCCCGTTGTTGACGGGCGACGAAGCCATTTTCCTGGATTTTGGTCGGCTCGTCGCGCAATTTCGCACGGCAGCCGCCGCCCGTATGGCATGGGTCGATGTCATTGTCGCCGCGATCGCCGGGATTGTAACAATCTTCTTCATCTTCTCTCTGATCGCACCTCACAGGGTCGCGGAGGAATTGCCGCGTGCCGTATTCCTTCCATTTGTACTCGGAAGCGGCGTCTTATTGTTTACGGAAATCGGCGCCTACTCGATGCGTCTTCGGGCGCCGTTGCTGTTGCTCCTTGTTTTCATCGGCGGCGGTGCGGCATTCGTCATCGATCGCTTCCACGATGTCCGCTGGGTTGCTCAGAAAGGTGAAGGCAGACAGATCACAATCGATGAAGCCGTCAAACGCTGGCGGTTCGCAAACGGCTGCCCGACGGACCTGAAACAATGCCCCCGGCCCATCATCATCGCCGGCTCCGGTGGAGCTAGTCGTGCGGCGTTTATGACCGCGACGGTCGTCGGGGCCATACTCGACGCCGGCAATGAGCCGGGGAGCGAATTCCGAGATGTTCGAAAGCAAATTTTTGGCCTGTCGACGGTGTCGGGCAGTTCGGTTGCCGCTGCCGTCATCTCAGCCGCGTTGCGCGATGCGATGGAGCACGGCACGCCCGACCGGCCACCCTGCAAGGAGATTTCGGATTCGGCCTGGTTCCGCGAGACCGGCGCACACTCGGAAGTCCGGTACTGGCGCGATTGCTTTCAGAAAATTCTGGCTGGCGATCTCTTGTCGCCAGTTCTTGTGGGTCTCTTCTATCGAGATAGTTTCCCGTTGGGAAATCCTGTCACCGGCGAGGCTTGGTGGTTCGATCGCGCTGTCTTGCTCGAACAAGCGCTCGAACGCCGGTACAAGCTCGTTGTTGAGGGGACGACGGATATCTGCGGGTCTGACGAGCCCACGGGACTGTGCCGACATCTCGGATATCACCCCGATCCGGCCGTATCCGGCAGCTGGCAACCGCTTCTTTTCATCAACGGAACATCCGTTGAAACCGGTCAACGCATCATAGCGAGCGAGGTCGCGGCCGGTTCAAAGCGGCCGGTGAGTTCAAAGTCGCTGTTTCCCTTGGCGTACGATCTTTGCGAAATGCGTTCCGCGGGTCCCTGCAACAGCGCAGAGCCGGACTCCGACATATTGCTGTCGACGGCATTCACGATGAGCGCGCGTTTTCCCATCATCTCGCCGCATGGAATACTGCGCGCGCCATACGGCACCCAGAGCGACCGGCTTGTCGATCAAATCGTTGACGGCGGCTATTTCGAGAACGACGGTCTCGCTACCGCCGCGGACGTTGCAGACACCTTGAAAGAGTTCGGCCTGGAGCCGGTTATCCTGCTCGTAACCAATGATCCTTTAGCCCCGGCGAAGGATCCCCTGCCGTTGCCGCGACCGCATCAAGCAAATCAACCCGATCTGCCGCTCCCGCAGGCCGAGGATAAGTCTCTGTTTGAGAGCTTCACGATAATCGGCCGCGCTCTCTACAACACGCGTTCAGGGCACGAGCTTGGCGACGTTGAATATGCCAAGGCCGTCGTAGGGCGCGATCATCTTTTTCAAATCGCCGTGCATGATTTGGATTCCCATGACGGGCGCCTGTGCCGCGACCAATTTTCCGCTTCGGGCGGGCGCGCCAAGTTTGCCGCTGGCATGAAGGACGTATCCATGAGTTGGTGGATGTCGCAACCAGAGCAGGCATTTCTGGATGCACAACTTTGCCTCACCGATACCAGCGCCGAAATCATGAAAGCGCTCGAGGTAAGCACCAAGCCCACGGAGCGAGAACGTCCTTAGCACCGGTTTCGGCGCGAGAGGTGAAGTCATGCTGGGTAAGGCAATCGAGAGCGTGGTAGCCGCGGTCTATCGCGCCATCAATCGCTGGCGCGTCTGGTATCGGCTGCCGTTTCCGTTTGCCGTCGTGAATCTCGTGGCGCTGCGCGCCGATCTGCGCTGGCACAATCTCTCCGACACCGAGACTGCTCCGCTCGATCCGCCCGTGCCGACTGATTTCGATAGTCGCGGCTGCCGTACTGCAGACGGCTCATTCAATGATCTCGCGAAGCCTTGGATGGGTATGGCGAACGCGCGCTTTGGGCGAAACGCGCCGATCGCGCAGACGTTCGGCGAGCAGCCGCCTGGCCTCTACGAGCCCAATCCGCGCCTCATTAGCCGCGAGTTGCTGGCGCGTGATCACTTTGTCCCCGCGGAGTCGGTCAACCTATTCTTGGCGGCCTGGCTGCAGTTCATGGTGCACGACTGGTTGAGCCATGGTGTCAACGACAAACAGAGCCCGCCACTATCGTTCCCGGTCCCACCCGGCGACGATTGGCCGAAACCCGAGATGACGATCCTGCGGACGTGTCCGGACCGCCAGCGCAGCGCGCGCGACGAGGGGCGGCCGGCGACTTACCGTAACGCCGTCACGCACTGGTGGGACGGCTCGCAGATGTACGGCTCGGACCTCTCGATGCAACGATGCGTGCGCAGCACGCCGGCGCGCCGGCTGTTGCCTGATGGCAAGTTGTATCTTGACGACACCGGCCATTTGCCGCTCGACCCCGCCGCCGCGGATAACGATCCGTTGCAGGAACTCGCGGCCGTCAACGGCAACTGGTGGATCGGACTCTCGGCCATGCACACGCTGTTCACGCGCGAACACAACGCCATCGTGGACCGGCTGCATCTCCAGTACCCGGACCGTGACGGCGAGTGGCTGTTTCAGAAGGCCCGGCTGATCAATGCTGCGCTGATCGTCAAGATTCACGCCACCGAATGGACGCCGGCGCTGCTGCAATGCGACACGCTGCAGTACGTCATGCGGGGCAGCTGGTGGGGCGCGCTTGGCGAGGCCTATTTCAAGGCATTTGGCCGGCCGACGCACGACGAACTCCTCTCCGGTATTCCGACGTCGCCGGCCGAACACTACGCGGCGCCCTACGCGATCACCGAGGAGTTCACGGCGGTCTATCGTCTGCACTCGCTCATTCCGGACGACTTCTCGTTTCGCAGCCACCGCGACGACAAGACCATCCTCACTTGCACCATGGCCGGCCTGTTCGCAGGCGGCACAACCAAGGTGCATCGCCAGGTGCCGTTCGACGACGTGCTCTACTCGATCGGTACGATGTACCCCGGCGTCCCGCAGCTCCACAACTATCCGACGCATCTTCGCCGCCTGCCTGAAAACATCGACCAGGGCATCATGACCGACCTCGCGGCGACCGACATCTTGCGCGACCGCGAGCGTGGCGTGCCACGCTACTGCGCCTTCCGGCGCATGCTGCGCATGAGCGTGCCTAAGACGTTCGAGGAGCTGACCGACAACGCGGACTGGCAGAAGGAGCTGAAAGAGATCTACCAAGACGTCGAGCGCGTCGATCTCCTCACCGGCACGCTGGCCGAGACCCGGCCGCCGGGCTTTGCCATCTCCGATACCGCATTTCGCATCTTCATCGTCATGGCAGGCCGGCGTATCAAGAGCGACCGCTTTCTCACCGACGACTACAACGCCGAGGTGTATACGCCGGTCGGCATCGACTGGGTGGAGCAGAATGGCATGCGCGAGGTGTTGCTGCGGCACGCGCCGTCGCTCAACCCCATTCTGGCGAACGTACGCAACAGCTTCTTCCCCTGGCCCAAATCAGCGAGCTGACGTCAATGGCGCGGCGCATTCGCGTGCCCTTCATCGTGGACGCGGCGCCGGCGTGCGATCCAACCGTGCGCCAGTCGGACGTCTTCTGCTTTGACACGGCGCTGCCCGGCAACAGCAACGCCGGCCATACATACGGGACAGATCTGGCGCCGAACGACAAGGCCGATCTCCTGGCTTATCTGCCGACATTCTAGGACCCCTAAACCCCTGAGGCATCGCATGAGCGAGGCGCAGACCCTCTCCTACACCAAGACGCAAGTCGCCACGCGTCTTCGCACTTACAAGCTGCTGTTCGGCATCAGCATCATCATTGACGCGGCAATCGGCCTTTGCGCGATTGTCGATCCGGTCGGGTTAGCGCGCTTGCTCACGCTGCCCGATCCCGATCCGGCTGCGTGGGCGCGTATCTGGGGCGCCACCGCCGTCGGCTTGCAGATCCTCTACCTCCCCGGCCTGCATAACCCCCTGTTCTATCGTTGGCCCAACTGGTCGAGCATTGCCGTCAAGCTCTTCACGGCGATCGTTTTGGGGTGTGCGGGCGCTTATTTTCGACCGCTGGCGGCGTGGGAGCTGTTGTGGTCGGTCATCCTGTTTCTGACCTACTATCAGCTCACATTGTCCGACTTGCGCAGCCACCCTTAGGCCGGGGCACGATCGCAGCGCTGAGCACTCGCACCTCACAAATCCCGAACCGTGCGAATCCCCGGTGGAGCACGCCTGATCGGGCTGGTAATCTGGCCGAGATGCCACCAGCGGCCGCCGCAATGACGCTTCTGCGCGTTGTTTTCTTTGCAATGACGACGAGCATCCTCGCATTCATCGGTGCGCGCGCGCAGACGCAGCCGTCTTGCCAGCCGACGATCAGTCAGCCATGCACGCCGCAGCCGTCCGCCGATAAAAGCGCTGACCAGACCAAGCCGTCCGGCTCCAAAAAAGCCAACCAACCGTCCGGTGCGCCGGCGGGCGGGCTGCGGCTGACCCCCGACACCGGGTTTGGGGTGGACAAAGGCGGCGGCCTCGGCCCGCAACGGCAATTCAAAGGCGGGTTTGCCGTCCCGTTTTGAAGCCCACGCAATAGTTGGAACACCCGAAGCCGGGTCGCATTGAACGCCGATTGCGCGATGCTTGACGCGCCGAGCGTCGCAGAGACATACTTTTGCAGGCTACAAGCACAACGAAAAGCCCGCTCGTTTTCTTGCAATTCGATCGACGAACGTCGCGCTCGATTGCGTGCGAAGCAGGGCCATCTGCAATCCATGCGGCCAACCGGGGGCCCTCGCATGATTTATTTTCTAGCCTGCATCGCAGCCATTGCGGGATTCCTGTTCGGGTATGACGAGGGCGTGATCGCAGTGGCCCGTCCGCTGCTTGACAAAGACTTCCCGATGACCCCGCTCGTCGGCGGTTTCATGACGGCTGCGGTTCCACTCGGCGCGTTGATCGGGGCGAGCGTGGCGGGTCGCATCACCGACCGCTTCGGCCGCCGCCGCGTTTTGATGGCGGCCGCGGCGCTGTTCGCGGTCGGTGCGCTTATCGCGGCTGGGATGACAGCGACCTGGATTCTGGTCGCGGCGCGCCTGGTACTGGGCTTGGCAATTGGTGTCGCCGCGGTGACCGCCCCGTTGTTCATCTCCGAAGCGGCGCCAGTGTCGATCCGAGGCGGTCTGGTGGCCACCTATCAGCTCGCGATCACATTCGGGATCCTGGTTTCGTACCTCACCGGGCTCGCGATCGAGGGCGAGGGAACGTGGCGTCTCATGTTCGGACTTGGCGCGGTGCCCGGGTTATTGTTCTTGATCGGCCTCGCCTTCCTGCCGGAATCGCCGCGCTGGCTGATGCTCAAGCGACATCCCGACAAAGCGCGCGCGAGCCTGCTGCGATTGCGGGGTGAAGGCGCAAACGTCAACCAGGAACTTCAGGATATCGCGCACGCGGCGCACGCCGAAGCCAGCACAAAGCTCGACTATTCGGTGCTTTGGAGCCCAAAGGTGCGACCAGCGCTGATTGTCGGCATGACGTTGTTCTTCCTGCAGCAGCTCAGCGGCATCAATGCGGTGATCTACTACGCGCCGGAAATCTTCGCCCACGCAGGGTTTGACAGCGGCAAGGTCCAGACGCTCGCAACGGTCGGCGTCGGCACGGTCAATTTTGTAACGACCATCCTGGCCATGTATTTGATCGATGCGCTCGGGCGGCGCCCTTTGCTGGTGCTGGGGTTCGTCGGAACCGCCGCCACGATGCTCACAATCGCGTTCGCCGTGATCAATCCCACGCTGGTGCCGTCATGGGTCGTGATCGTGGCGCTGCTCCTTTACATAGCCTCGTTCGCTATCAGCATCGGTCCGTTGCCGCACGTGATGATGTCGGAGATTTTTCCACTGCGCGTGCGCGCCCCGGGGATGAGCATGGCCTCGATCAGCAACTGGGGCTTCAACTTCGTGGTGGTGTTCGCGTTTCCGTTGATGCTCGCCGGTATCGGCCTCGCGGCGACGTTCACGATTTTCGCG
The DNA here is from genome assembly GCA_051985675.1 of Xanthobacteraceae bacterium. Classification (GTDB taxonomy): domain Bacteria; phylum Pseudomonadota; class Alphaproteobacteria; order Rhizobiales; family Xanthobacteraceae; genus JAFAXD01. The sequence continues at coordinate 16,784 of JBPYFJ010000078.1, forward strand.
ATCATCTGCATCGGCGGCATCGCCTTCACGCTCGCGCGTGTGCCCGAAACAACGGGGTACTCACTCGAGGCGATCGAGGCGCACCTGGAGTCGGGCCGGCCGTTCGTTACGCTGGGCGCCGCGAAAATCTAGCGATGGCAGCACCGTGCTGGCCGGAATGCCAGCACGTCGATGATCAACGTCAGCAGACAGCTGCCAGCCCGCGCCTGCTGCGAATGGTTTAGCCTTTGGCCCCAACGCACTGGCGCACGTAGTCCCGCAGTGCCGGTTGGGCCAGTCCCTTCGCGATGCCTTCCTGGCGGCATTCGATCCGCTTCGCGACTTGCGGCATCTTGGCGGCGAAACAGCTCTGCACATGCTGCTTGCGGTCGGGCCCGGTGAGCCCTTGCGCCTTGGCTTCGTCCCGGCAAGCGTCGCGCGCAGCCTTGATCTGTTCGCGCATCGCCTGCCGGCGCGCATCCGGCGCTCCTGCCGGCGGCGTGCCGGCGATCGGCGGACCGCTATTGAGCTGTCCGCCCGGAGAAGCGGGCGGCGGGCCGGACGTGTCACCCGGTGCGGCGGCCGGCGGCGGGGCGGACTGGGCTCTCGCAGCGCCGACCGGAGGTCCGCCAGCGAGCGTGAAGGCCGTGAGCGTGAGGGCGATAAGCGTGCTGCGCCTCATGAACGTGTCTCCGATGAAGTCGCCCCTGATGTGACAATTATCGACGCCATGCGATGAACCGCGGCTGAATGCGAAATGTCTATCTGGTAATACGCGGCGACCACGCAGCGTTGACCGGTCAGCCGCAGTCTACCAAACTCTCGGTAACCAGGCACTTGGTTGGGGTCATGGACCACTCAGGCGGTTGTCACTGCGGTAATATCCATGTGCGGCTGCGCTTGACCAGGGCGGCGCGCGACAACCCCTTGCGAGCTTGCACCTGCTCATTCTGTCGCGCGCACCAAACCCGCACGGTTGCGGATCCGGAGGGATTGTTTGAAGTGTCCGCCGACGATTGGTCGCTGGTCGAGGGGTACCGCTTCGGTTCTCGCACGGCCGACTATCTGGTGTGCCGGCGTTGTGGCGTCTATGTCGGGGCGGTGTGCGAGACCGCGGCCGGTTGGCGCGCAGTGGTCAATGTGAATTGCCTGGCTGACCGTGCTCAGTTTATCCAAGAACCATCGACCCCCGATTACGAGGGCGAAACGAACGCAGCGCGCCTTGCGCGCCGCGCAGTCAACTGGATGCCGGCCGTGGTGCAGCGGTGACCGTGTGGAGTAGCCTCGCCCACATCCGTCGCTGGCGGGCTAATCCGGCGATCGGCTACGGCATTGCGATCGCGGCGCTCCTGATCTCGATCGGGTTGCGATACGCACTGGAACCGCATGTCACTGCCGGTCTCCCGTTCATTACGTTCTTTCCTGCGATCATCCTGACGACATTTCTGGGCGGCCTTGGCCCCGGTACGGCGGTGGCGGTCGTAGCGGGACTCGTTGCCTGGTATTTCTTTCTTCCTCCAGCGTTCAGCTTCGAACTCGGCGAAAAGGAGTCCGCGTCACTGGTCGTATTCTGGCTCATCGCCGCGATGGACGTGACGCTGGTGCATCTCCTCAACCGCGCGCTCGACCGCGCGGAGAGGCTGGCCGGCGAGCGCGCCGTGTTGCTCGACGAAATCCAGCACCGCGTTGCCAATCACCTTCAATTCCTGGCCGCCCTATTTCAGCTGCAGCAACGGGATGCCGGGGATCCGCTGGTGCGCGAGGCGCTGGGCGAGGCGCTGCGACGCGTCGAGATCGTCGGCCAGATCCATCGCCAACTCGGCAAGACCCAGCGCGAACGGCTCGACCTCGCGCCGGCCATTCGGGACATCTGCCGCCATCTGATCGAGGCGTCGAGCCGCAAGGTCAAGCTCGATGTCGCGGCCGAGCCCGTGATCGAGGCGCCCGATCGCGCGCTCTATATCTGTCTGATCATCGTCGAGCTTGTCGGCAATTCGCTCAAATACGGATTCCCGGACCGGTCCGGAACTATCGAGGTGAAGCTTGCAACAACGGACCGAGAGCTCATCGTCACGGTTCGGGATGATGGCATCGGGATTGATCCGTCCGCGATCGGGAAGGGCGGGCTTGGCATGCGGATCGTGCAGCAACTCGCCGAACAACTGGGCGGCACGATCTCGATTACGAGTGAGAGGGGCACGATCTGCCGCCTGGTCGTGCCGCGCCAATGACCTGCAGCAGCACCCTTTGCATTCTTGCGGTTTGTCGCCATGCTGACGATCATCAGTTGCCTCTCACGCGGTTGCCCGGATGAACGCCATGCCTACGATGATTGCAGCCCGCCTGCATGAATACGGCGAACCGATGAAGCTCGCCCGGATCGAGATTCCGCAACCGCGTCCGACCGATGTACTGGTCGAGGTGAAGGCGTGCGGCATCGTTCCCAATCTGCAGCGGGTGATCGCCAATTTCTTCGCCACCAAGAGCCCGGAACCGCGCCCGACGCTGCCGCTGCCGGCGATCTTCGGGCTCGATCCAGCCGGCACGATCGCCCAGGTTGGCGCGCAGGTGCGCGGATTGCAGGTGGGCGAACGGGTCTACGTCAACCCGGTGCGCGGCTGCGGCGACTGTCGGATGTGCCGGGCGGGACAAATCCTGGACTGCCCGAAGTTCACGTTGCAGGGCTACTTCGGGCGCTCGCTCGAGATCATGAAGGATTATCCGTACGGCGGCCTCGCGCAATTCATCACCGCGCCGGCGAGTGCGATCGTGCGCCTGCCCGACAACTTGAGCTTCAACGCCGCCGCGCGCTTCGGCTATCTCGGCACCGCCTATTCGGCGCTCAAGAAGCTCGGCGTCGGGCCCGGCCATTCGGTGTTGATCAACGGCATCAGCGGCATGCTCGGCCTATGCGCGGCGCTGCTTGCACTCGCCATGGGCGCGACCACGATCTTGGGCGTCGGCCGCAATCGCATGCTGCTCGAACGCGTCAAGGCCATCGCACCAGATCGTATCGACGTGTTTTCGGCAACCGAGGAGGGCGCCGCAACGGGGCCCGATCCGCTGCTCGACTGGGCCCGTAAGGCGACCAATGGGGAAGGCCTCGACACCGTGCTCGACTGCCTGCCGCCGGGGGCGCCCGGCGAAGCCATGATGCGCGCGCTGCGGACGTTGCGGCGCGGCGGGCAGGCCATCAACGTCGGCGCCGTGATGGATCAACTGCCGCTCAACGCGTTTTGGCTGATGACCAATCGGCTGGGCCTTGCCGGATCGGTGTGGTTCACGACCGCGGAGGGCGAGGAAATGGCTGCGATGGCGAAGGCCGGCACACTCGATCTTTCGGTGCTGCAGCACGAAGTGTCGCCGCTGTCCAAAGTCAACGAAGCGATCGCCGGGATGCATACCCGCAACGGCGGCTTCAGCAATTTCGTGGTCGATCCGTCAACCGTCTAGCCGGGCTATATGCCTGGTAACGCCGGCACGTCGTCGTCCGGTCGGGCCCCCTTTTCGGCATGCGCCAAACGCGGGTATTGTTTTGCAAAGCGCGCAACTGAGCTTCGAGGGAGGATTTTATTGTGAACAAGCCCACCGGCAGTTTCCGAGGCCGTCCCATCGTAGCGCGGCATGCCGGCGTCACGGTCACGCGGGTCGGCGCGCACCTCGGCGCTGAGATAACCGGCGTCGATATTCGCAACCCGATGTCCGATCAGGTGCGCGACGCCATCGAGGACGCACTGGCCGAGAACGAGTTGCTCATCTTCCGCAATCAGGACATCAGTTCCGAGAACCTGATGGACTTCGGGCGTCGGTTCGGCGAATTGACCGTGCATCCGTTCGCACCCAAGGACAAAGATGTCTCGATCCTGATCAAGTTCCGCAATGACGAAACCAATCCGCCGTTTCGAACCGACGTTTGGCATTCGGACGAGACATTCCGCAAAGAGCCGCCGAAAGCCACGATCTTGGTCGCCAAGGAAGTGCCGGCGATCGGCGGCGACACGATGTTCGCGAGCATGTCGGCGGCGTTCGACGGGCTCAGCGACCGGATGCAGCAATTCATTTCCGGGCTCGAGGCGATCCACGACTTCAAGCCGTTCCGTGAGCTGTTCGACGATTCCGAGGAGGACCGCAAGAACGTCATGCGCTGGGAGGTGTTGTACCCGCCGGCGGTTCATCCGGTGGTGCGCGTTCACCCGGTCACCGGCCGCAAGGTCTTGTTCGTCAATCCACAATTCACGGTCGCGATCAAGAACATGGACGAGCGGGAGAGCAAGTCGCTGCTCGACATCCTGTTCCAGCAGGCTCAGATTCCCGAATATCAGTTCCGTCACCACTGGGCGCCGCACACGCTGATCATGTGGGACAACCGCTCGACCCAGCATTACGCGGTCAACGATTACTTCCCGCAACGCCGTTACATGGAGCGCGTGACCATCAAGGGCGGGTCGGTGGAGGGCGTCGAACGCGCGGATCCGGAAAGCGTGCGCAAGGCGATCCGCCGCGCCACCGGCAAGCCGAAATCCGCGCACGGCAAGCCGCAAGCCCCGATAACGCCGCAACCGGCCAAGGTCTGATCGCGGTCGGCACTCAGCCTAGTGCCCCGTTTCCGAAGTTCGTGATACATTGCAACACCCTCCGACACGAACTTCGGAGCCAAAGGGGCACTAGCAAGCATTCGACTCTAGTGCCGCTTTTTCGATTTGAAGTTCCTGATCGGGCTTGCGGCAGGTGATGCAGGAACTTCAAATCGGCGGCATTAGCATCCGGCTCATCGCCGCCGCGGTGGTAGCGCTAGCGTTGTCGCCGTGCGCCGGTTTCGCGCAAGCGTGGCCGAGTCGGCCGGTGACGATGGTCGTGCCGTTTCCTGCTGGAGGCACCGCCGACCTTCTGGCTCGCGGCATAGCGCAAGCCCTCAGCGAGGACCTCGGCCAACAGGTTGTGGTTGAGAATCGCGCCGGCGCGGGCGGTAACACGGGCGCTGCCGCTGTCGCGAGAGCCGCGCCCGACGGCTACACTCTGCTGTTCGCGTCGGGTTCGCTGGTTGCGCTCAACAAATTCTTGTTCAAGAGTTTGCCGTATGATCCCACTCGCGACCTGATCCCGGTCGCGTTGGTCATCAAAATACCGACGACTATCGTTGCCGGTCTCGACGCGCCCATGGGCAGCTTCCAAGCCATGGTCGACTATGCCAAGGCCAATCCAGGCAAGCTCAGCATCGGCCACGCTGGTGTAGGGTCGATGGCGCACATTACCCTTGAGCTCTTGCAGCAGAGGGCCGGTATTGCGCTCACAGCCGTGCCTTACAAGGGCGGTCCGCCGATGGTCACGGATCTGCTGGGAGGCCACATCCCGCTGAGCTCGGACCTGCTGTCGAACTTCGTCCAACTCGCCATGGATAAGAAAGTTCGCTTGCTAGCAGTCGCGAGTGCCCGGCGAATGGGGAACCTGCCCGACGTGCCGACGGTGCAGGAACTGCTTCACGCGCCGTTCGAGGCGACCGCATGGTTCACGGTCATGGCGCCCGCCGGGACGCCGGCCGACATCGTGGGGAAGGTGAACGCGGTCACCAACCGCTATCTGCAAAGCGCCGCCGGCAAGGACCTCATTGCCCGTCAGTCCGCCGAGGCTGGCGGTGGGACGCCGGAGGAGGTCGCCGCATTCGTGAAGCTCGAGCTCGAAAAATGGGAGCCGGTGATCAAGGCGGCGAACATTTCACTGAACTAGAACGAGATCTCGCCCTTCGGCGTGTCGATTGCGAGCCGCAGCGCTGACCGCGCGGACGCAACCACGTCGACCGCAACGTCGAGCCCAGAGTAGAGCTTCGCCAATCCGGCGGCGTCCGGATGCTCGACCCAGAATTTCGCGAGCGTGCAGCCCGCTGCCGCGGTTTGCGAGGGATGCGGTTCGCTGTCCCATTGAATGAAGAACGGCACGCACCCCTCGTATGTGTCGGAGCCGAGCAGCAACAGGCGCCAGTTCAGCAATCTGCCGTCCGGCAGCGCGCGGCTCATCGCAAACGGTCCGTTCGCGCGGGCGCCGCTGGAAGCCAACGGCCATAGACCAAGCTCGACGGCGCGTTTGTGAGTGGCGTCGATGTCGCTCGTTTGTGCCGCGTATTTCAACAACTCCGGCGATGCCAAGCGCGATAGCACTTCGCCGAAGTTGTTGGTGCGATCCTGTGCCACGTCTGGGCCGATAATCTCGAGATAGCAGCGCCCGCCCAGCGCGGCGAGCACATTACGCGAGCCTTGGCCGGGATGGCGCCCGCCCTCGCTCGGCCTCACGCCGGTGCGGCGTTCGAAATCGGCGGTCGCCGCTTCAAGGTTGGGCGCGGCCAGCATGAAGTGGTCGAGCGGGTGGACGTGAGGCGCCGTCATATCGGGGCGATCTTCGCGAACTTGACGAACCGCGCCCAGCGGGCGATGTCGCGTTTGAGCAGCGCCGCCATCGCAGCGGCGTCGCCCTGCAACGGATCCATGCCGAACGCGAGCAGCGCCTTCTTGGCGTCGTCGGTGGCATTGATCTGGCGATGCCAGGCGGCCAGCTTGTCGATCATCGGCTGCGGGGTTCCAGCCGGGACCACCAGACCAACCCATGGCGTCAGGTCGTAGTTGGCCAGTCCCGATTCCTGCATGGTCGGCACGTTCGGAAGCGCCCCGAGGCGCGCCGCCGAGGTAACCGCGAGCACCTTGAGCTTGCCGGCGCGCATCGGCTCGAACGCTGCGGCGGGATCGAGCACCGTAAAGTCGGTCTGGCCGCCGTAAAGATCGAGCAGGTTCTCATAGAGGCCGTCGTAGAGCACCCGATTGGTCAGAAGCTTGGATTTGGCCTTGTACAATTCAGACGCAACGACGCTGATGTTGCTCAGAGCGCCGTAGGCGCCGTTGCCAGGTTTCTTGCGCAGCGCGTCGGTGAGCTCCGGGATGGTGTTGACGGGATTATTTGCGTCGACCGCCACCACCAAGCCGGACTTAGCCATCAGCAAGACCGGGTCGAAATGTTTGACCGGGTCGAACCCGATCCTCCGGAAGATGAAGGCCACCTCCGCGAGCGTCGCACTCGCCGGCGTGATCATGAAGGTGTAGCCGTCCGGTTTTGAACGCGCCACATAATCGGTCGCGATGGCGCCTTGCGCGCCCAGCTTGTTCTCGACGATCACCGGTTTGCCGGCGAGCTCCGAGAGCCTGGCGCCATACCAGCGTGCCAGGATGTCCATCGGGGTGCCGGCCCGAAAGTTCACAATCGAATGAAGCTCGTGTTCCGGGTAATCTTCGGCTAGCGCGGGCGCCGCGCCGGCAAGCGCCAAGCCGAGCGCCACCACGGCAGTGTACCCGCAACGCGCCATGTTCCTCTCGAATTCGTTCAGAATAAGTGCCGCCGCACACGTCAGGGGTAGAGCTTGCCACTCTTGCCGGTGACCAGGAAGCGGTCACCTGCCAGCATGAACTCGCGCAGCGCGGCCGCGACCGCTTCCGGGCGCTGGTTGGCCATGTCGTCGTCCGCGTCATAGACCAGCATCACGTGGCAGCTTGCAATCGCTTCGCGCAGCCGGCGCCCGATCTGCGGCTCCAATGCGCGGGTGCCGCACAGCGCAAGCACCGGCGTTTTAAGCTCGGCGAATGCGCGATCAGGGACTGGCGGCGCCAGCAGCGCGAGTGCGCTGATCAACTCCGGCCGTGTCGCCATGAGTGCAAACGCAACGTGGGCTGTCGCCGTACCGGCGATCACACCGACCGGGTCAGTGCTCTGCGACTCAAGCGCCGCGGCAAGCTCGCTGCTTGAGGCGGCCTCGGGATCATTGACGGCATAACGAAGGACGCGGAAATGTTGCGCCAAAATCGGCGCGATGCGCGAGGGTGCTGCATCGGCTTGCAGCAGCACGATGGTCGCGCCCGCACCGGCCGCCTCGAGCAGCGAGATTCGCTTGATCGCCGTGTCCATCAGAACACCATCTCGCGCATGCGCGGCAGGACCCTGGTTCCCAGAAGCTCGATCGCATGCAAGGTCTTGTGCCCCATGTCGTGGGCGATGGTGAAATCGATGATGCCGGCGCCGAGATCCCGTCCGATCCGTTCGATTTGCCGCATCACCGTGTCCGGGCTGCCGAGCGCAACCTGGCCGACGTCGATGCTCTCCTTGAGCCCGCGCGGCATCAGCCGCTGGCGCTGTTCTTCGCGATCGCGGCCATAGTAGCCGGCGTCGGCGACGGCGCCTTCGAGCGTGCGGTTCGCCATTGTGAGTCCGGTGCGCGGTCCGCTTTTCATGGCGTTCGTCATGTCGTCGAGCGCCTGTTCGTCCGTGTCGGCGACGTGGACCAGCACCCGATAGATCACGTCGTCCGCGGTTGGCGTCCAGCCGGCGCGCATGGCTTGCTCGCGGTAGTGCGCAGCGGCCTTTTGCGCAAGCGGCACATTGGTGAATGCAAAGCCCAGCCCGACGCGGTTGCGTGCAGCGAATTCGCCGGATTCCGGGCTCGATCCCGACATGTAAATCTTCGGATATGGCTGCTGCACCGGCCGCGGCCAGATCGAGATCGTGCGGTACTCGTAGTAACGGCCCTGCCAGCCGAACGGCTCGGTCTGCGTCCACGCCGCCACGATCAGGGCGAGCGCCTCCTCGAAACGCTCCCGCGATTCGGCTGGGTTGATGTTGTAGGTGACGTATTCGTTGGGCGTACCGCGCAGCATGCCCGCGATCACCCGGCCGCCGCTCATGGTATCGATCATGGCGAATTCTTCGGCGACGCGTATTGGGTTGAGAATCGGGATCGTCGACCCCAGCAGCGCGATCTTGGCGCGACGCACGATCTGGGTCAGAGCGCCCGCCGTGAGCATGGGATTGGGGTTGAGCGAAAACGGCGAATAGTGGTGCTCGGCGACCGTGATCCAGTCGAAGCCGACCTCGTCCGCGAGCCGGAACTGGGCGAGGCTCGAGCGCATGGACTGCTCGGCCGCTTCCACCGAATAGGTGGTGCTGGGAATTGGCCAGCCGGTGCCGCTCGACGGGCCTTGGTACCGCATTGGAGAAAACAGCGCTGCCTTCATGGGCCCTCCCCACAACTGCCGGGCAGGCTAGATAGGAAGCGCAACAACTGCAACGCGGCGCATGGCGGCCCTTCCATGCGCGGCGACAATGCCTGCCCGCGTATCCGCCCGGTCGCCGAGGACAATGCCTATTTGGTCGGGCGGTCCGCGGCCAGCGCCGGTGCGAGCCCCCCTTTTGCAGGCAGCGGCGAAGCTTGCGCCTGCGTCGCGTTGGTGCACGCTGTGCGGGCGAAGGCATTTTCGTAGGCGCATCGGTCGGCGGTCCTATCGCCATTTTCGCCCGCCCAGACCACGAGCGCGAAAAATCCAAGGCAGAGCAGGACCAGCGCGCCCTTCCAGATCAGCTGTTGGCGATCGAGCGCGTGCGTCATGCCCCGTTCTGCATCGTCATCATTGCTCATTTGAGCTTCCAGTCAGGTTGCGGAAGCGCTTAAGAGCGCAGGTTCGCTTCAGCAAAATGAGCAGACACGCGTATAAAAACGAGACGTGAAGACGCCCGCCGATATAGAGATTTCATAAAGGCGACGTGCGACCGATCTATATGGAATTTTTATAAAGACGGGCGCGCGGCGGTCTCGAAATCATATGCCCTGACGGGCAAGTAATCGTCGCACCACAAATCGCGAGGGCGGCAGCGCCGTCTTCGCTACGCTACGCGCCTCTCCGGGCTCCGAAATCCAGGAGCACCAAATCAGGAGCACCCCATGATGGACGTCATCATGTTGGCCATCGGACTGGTCTTTTTCGTGCTGTCCGTCGGCTACTGCTACGCCTGCGATCGGCTCTAGGAGGCATGTCATGACCTTCGACTATTCGCTCGCCGCCGTTGTGAGCCTCGGACTCCTGATCTATCTCACTTACGCACTGTTGCGACCTGAACAGTTCTGAGAGGCGCACGTCCATGACCATCATCGGTTGGATTCAAATCTTGCTTTTTTGCGGCATCGTGGTCGCGCTGGTGAAGCCGCTCGGGGCCTACATGACGCACGTGTTCAACGGCGAGCGCACCTGGCTGTCGCCGGTGCTGCAGCCGGTCGAGCGCGCGATCTACTGGGTCGGCGGCGTTGATGAAAAGCGTGAGCAAGGCTGGCTCATGTACGCCGTCGGCATGCTGCTATTTCATGTCGGCGGTTTCCTCATCCTCTACGCATTGATGCGTTTCCAGGGCTTACTTCCGTTCAATCCGGCCGACATGTCGGCGGTTGCACCGGATCTTTCGTTTAATACCGCGTCGAGCTTCATCACCAACACCAACTGGCAGAACTACGGTGGCGAGAGCACGATGTCGTATCTGGTGCAGATGCTCGGCCTGACACACCAGAATTATCTGTCGGCAGCGACTGGCATCGTTCTGGCGATGGCGCTGATTCGCGGGTTCGCCCGCGCATCCGCGCGGACGGTCGGCAATTTCTGGGTCGATATCACCCGCTGCACGCTCTACATCCTGATGCCGATCTGCATTGTCTACACGCTGTTTCTGGTTTGGCAGGGGATTCCGCAGACGCTCGGCCCCTATGTCGATGCAAGCACGCTCGAAGGCGCCAAGCAGACTATCGCAGTCGGTCCAATCGCATCGCAGATCGCCATCAAGATGCTCGGCACCAATGGCGGCGGGTTTTTCAACGCCAATGCGGCACATCCGTTCGAGAATCCGACTGCGCTGTCGAACTTCGTGCAGATGATCTCGATCTTCGCGATCGGCGCCGCGCTCACCAACGTGTTCGGCCGCATGATCGGCGATCAGCGCCAGGGCTGGGCGGTGCTGGCGGTGATGGGCGTGCTGTTCATCGTGGGCGTGTCCGTCTGCTACTGGGCCGAGGCGCACGGCAACGACGCGTTCACCGCGATGGGCCTTGCCGGCGGCAACATGGAAGGCAAGGAAGTTCGCTTCGGTATCGTCGGATCCGCGCTGTTCGCGGTGGTCACGACGGCGGCGTCATGCGGCGCGGTCAACGCCATGCATGATGCGTTCACCGCGATCGGCGGCATGATTCCGCTGATCAATATCCAGCTTGGCGAGATCATCATCGGCGGCGTCGGCGCCGGCATGTACGGCATGCTGCTGTTCGTCATCCTGGCGATCTTCGTCGCCGGGCTGATGGTCGGGCGCACGCCGGAATACGTCGGCAAGAAGATCGAGGCCAAGGAGGTCAAGATGGCGATGCTCGCCATCCTGGTCCTGCCGCTGATGTACCTCGGCTGGACCGCGGTCGCAGTGGTCTATCCGCCGGCGGTGGCCTCGATGGCCAACCCGGGACCGCACGGTTTCACCGAAGTGCTTTATGCCTACACCTCGCAGACCGGCAACAACGGTTCGGCATTCGCGGGCCTGTCGGGCAATATTCCATTCTACAATATCACCGGCGCAATCGCGATGCTGATCGGCCGCTTCTGGATGATCATCCCGATGATGGCGATCGCGGGTGCGCTTGCAGCCAAGAAGATCGTGCCGCCGTCGGCCGGCACGTTCCCGACCACCGGCAGCTTGTTCGTGGGGCTCACCGTCGGCGTGATCGTCATCGTCGGTGGCCTGACATTCTTCCCGGCGCTCGCGCTCGGCCCGATCGTCGAGCAGCTCGCGATGCGCGCCGGCACGCTCTACTGATCGGATTCTACTGGAGTCATGGCGATGGAAAGCTCGACCCTGCGCAAGCAAACACCCGCTTCGGCGCTGCTCGATCCCAAGATCGTGCTACCGGCGATCGGCTCCGCGTTTGCGAAGCTCGATCCGCGCACGCTGATCAAAAATCCGGTGATGTTCGTGCTCGAGGTTGTGACCGCGCTCACGACGGTCATTCTTGTTAGGGATCTCTTCACCGGCGGACAGAACATCGGATTCGAGTTCCAGATCATCTTGTGGCTGTGGTTCACGGTGCTGTTCGCGAATTTCGCCGAGGCGGTCGCCGAAGGGCGCGGAAAGGCACAGGCAGACTCATTGCGGCGCACCCGCACGGAGACGCAGGCCAAACTGCTAGGCGGGCCGGGCCTGAAGAACTACAAGCTCGTCCCAGGCACCAGCCTCAAGGTCGGCGATCTTGTACTGGTCGAAGCGGGCGACACGATCCCCTCGGACGGCGAGGTGGTTGAAGGCGTCGCCTCGGTGAACGAGGCGGCAATCACGGGCGAGTCAGCGCCGGTTATCCGCGAGTCCGGTGGCGATCGTTCGGCAGTGACCGGCGGGACCCAGGTCATTTCAGACTGGATTCGCGTCCGCATCACAGCGGCACCAGGGTCGACCTTCATCGACCGCATGATCAAGCTCGTGGAAGGCGCCGAGCGGCAAAAAACGCCGAACGAGATCGCGCTCAATATTCTCCTGGTCGGGCTCACCATCATCTTCGTGTTCGCAACCGTCACGATCCCGAGCTACGTGGCTTATGCGGGCGGCACCGTGTCGGTCGTGATCCTGGTGGCGCTGTTCGTCACGCTCATTCCAACCACGATCGGGGCGCTGCTGTCGGCGATCGGCATCGCCGGCATGGACCGCCTCGTCCGGTTCAACGTGCTGGCAATGTCCGGGCGGGCAGTCGAAGCGGCCGGTGACGTCGATACACTGCTGCTCGACAAAACCGGCACCATCACGCTCGGCAATCGGCAGGCGACCGAGTTCAAGCCAGTCTCCGGCGTGACTGAGCAGGAACTGGCCGATGCGGCGCAGCTGGCGTCGCTCGCCGACGAGACGCCGGAAGGACGCTCAATCGTCGTGCTGGCGAAGGAGAAGTATGGCATTCGCGGGCGCGACCTCGCCGAACTGCGCGGCAACTTCATCCCGTTTTCGGCGCAGACCCGCATGAGCGGTGTTGAGATCGGCGCGTCGTGGGTACGCAAAGGTGCCGTCGATTCGATCCTGCAGTTTCTCAATTCGGCAACCGAAAGCGTGACAGCGGGCGGCGCGGTTCGTTCGCACGTTCCGGCCGTCAGCCCCGAGGTGGTGCGCGAGATCACGGCGATCGCCGACACGATTGCCAAATCGGGCGGCACACCGCTCGCCGTCGCCAAGGACGGCCGCCTGCTCGGCGTCATTCATCTCAAGGATATCGTTAAAGGTGGCATCCGTGAGCGCTTCGCCGAACTTCGCCGCATGGGCATCCGCACCATCATGATCACCGGCGATAACCCGATGACCGCGACTGCGATCGCGGCCGAGGCTGGCGTCGACGACTTCCTGGCGCAGGCCACGCCCGAGGACAAGCTCAAGCTGATCCGCGACGAGCAGGGCAAGGGCAAGCTGGTCGCCATGTGTGGCGACGGCACCAATGATGCGCCGGCGCTCGCGCAGGCCGACGTCGGGGTTGCCATGAACACCGGCACGCAGGCGGCGCGCGAGGCCGGCAACATGGTCGACCTCGACTCCAACCCGACCAAGCTGATCGAGGTGGTCGAGATCGGCAAGCAATTGCTGATGACGCGTGGTGCACTGACCACGTTCTCGATCGCTAACGACGTGGCGAAGTATTTCGCCATCATCCCGGCGATGTTCCTCGCCTTCTACCCGGAGCTGCAGGCGCTCAACATCATGCAGCTGACGAGCCCCCAGAGCGCGATCCTGTCGGCGATCATCTTCAATGCGCTGATCATCATCGCGCTGATCCCGCTCGCGCTGAAAGGCGTCGCCTTCCGCCCAATCGGGGCCGGTCCGCTGCTGCGGCGCAATCTGCTGATCTACGGCGTCGGCGGGGTGATCATTCCCTTCATCGGCATCAAGGCCATCGACATCGTGGTCGCAGCCTTGCATCTCGCCTGAGGAGTAAAGGCCATGTTGAGAGAAATCCGCCCGGCGATCGTGCTCGTGGTGATCCTGACTTTGATCACCGGCCTCGTCTATCCGCTGGTGATGACCGGGATTGCCGAGGTCATCTTCCCGACGCAGGCGCAAGGCAGTCTCGTCGAAGTCGACGGCAAGGTCGTCGGTTCCGCATTGATCGGTCAGGAGTTTACCAGCGACAAGTATTTTCATGGTCGGCCGTCAGCAACCACGGCGCCCGATCCCAATGATTCGAGCAAGACCGTTCCGGCGCCCTACAATGCGGCCAACTCGGGCGGCGCCAACCTCGGCCCGACCAACAAGGCGCTGATTGAACGGGTCAAGGGCGACGTCGACAAGCTGAAGGCGGAAAATCCCTCGGCGCCAGTTCCGATCGACTTGGTGACGACCACGGGCGGCGGGCTTGACCCGCACATCACGCCGGAGGCGGCGATGTTCCAGGTGCCGCGTGTCGCAAAGGCCCGCAACCTGCCGGAAGATCGCGTTCGCGAGCTGGTCAACGCCCACGTCGAGGGCCGCCTGCTTGGCCTCCTTGGCGAGCCCCGGGTCAACGTGCTAGCGCTCAACATGGCTCTGGACGGAGCCAAATAGGCCCCCGTTCCCGTCCGAAACCCTCGAGACGTTGGGGCCGCCGCGGCACATAGCTGACGATGGCAGATCAGCAACGCGACCAAAGGCCCTCACCGGAAGCTTTGCTCGAGGCCGCCCGGCGCGAGGACAGTCGCGCCGGCAAGCTCCGGATCTTCGTCGGTGCCGCGCCGGGGGTCGGCAAGACTTACTCGATGCTGGAGACCGCGCGCGCCCGCCACAAGGACGGCTACGACGTGGCCGTCGGTATCGTGGAGACTCACGGGCGCAAGGAAACCGAGGCGCTGCTGGAGGGGCTGGAGATTGTTCCACGCCGGCGTATCGAGTACCGCGGCCAATGGCTCGAGGAAATGGATCTCGACGCCATCATCGCGCGCCGGCCTCAGATCGTGCTGGTCGACGAGCTCGCGCACACCAATGCACCGGGCTCACGGCACCCCAAGCGCTGCATGGACGTCGAAGAGCTGCTCAACCGCGGCATCAACGTCTATTCGACGGTCAACATCCAGCATATTGAAAGCCTCAACGACGTCGTCGCCCAAATCACTGGCGTGCGCGTGCGCGAGACAGTGCCGGATCGGGTGTTCGATCGCGCGGATTCCGTCGAGCTCATCGATCTAACGCCGGACGATCTGATCCAACGCCTCAAGGAAGGCAAGGTCTACGTTCCGAAACAGGCCGAGCGCGCGCTCGAGCATTTCTTCTCGCCCGCCAACCTGACCGCCCTGCGCGAGTTGGCGCTGCGACGCACGGCCGAACGGGTGGATGAGCAGTTGCTGAGCCACATGCAGGAGCACGCCATCCAGGGCCCCTGGGCGGCCGGCGAGCGCATCCTGGTGTGCGTGAGTGAAGATGTGCGGTCGGCCGGGCTGGTGCGTTATGCCAAGCGGCTCGCCGACCGGCTGCATGCGCCCTGGACGGCACTCAGCATCGAGACACAGCGCAGTCTGCAGTTCACCGAGGAAGAACGCGATCGTCTCACCGACACGTTGCGCCTAGCGGAAGCGCTCGGCGGCGAGGCGATTACCATTCCGAGCGGTGGCCGTATTGCTGACGACGTGATCAATTTCGCACACGCCCACAACGTTACGCAGATCATCATCGGCAAGTCGACGCGCTCGCGCTGGTTCGAGATCCTGCACGGATCGGTGGTGCACGAACTGGTGCGCAGTTCCGGCAACATTAGCGTGCATGTCATCGCGGGCGAGCACGCCGGCGGGGAGCCAATACCCAAGAAGACCGTGAGGACTGCTGAAGAGGCCAGGTCTTTTGACACAATTCCATACTTGGCCGCGACCCTCGCGGTCGCTGTAGCGCTTGGGATCGATGAGCTGATCAAACCGATTGTCGGGATCGAGAACGTCGACCTGGTGTTCATGACGGCGATCGTCGCGGTCGCGGTGCGGTATGGTTTGCTTCCGTCGTTGTTCGCGAGCGTCATTGCGTCGCTGTGCTACAACTTCTTTTTCCTCCCGCCGATCTACACGTTCACGATCACCGATCCGACCAACGTCGCGGCGTTCCTGATTTTCATTGTGATGGCGGTTCTGGTGTCCAATGTGGCGGCGCGCGTGCGCACCCAAGCCATGGCGGCGATCGATCGCGCGCGCACCACGGAAGCGCTCTACGCGTTCAGCCGCAAGCTCGCCGGCGTCGGTACCCTGGACGACGTGCTGTGGGCGACCGCTTATCAGACGGCACTGATGCTCAAGGTCCGCGTAGTGCTGCTGCTGCCCGAAAACGGGTCGATCGCGGTGCGGGCCGGATACCCGCCCGAGGACACACTGGACGACGCCGACCTTGCCGCGGCGCGATGGGCCTGGGAGCACAACCGGTCGGCCGGGCGCGGTTCGGATACGCTCCCGGGTGCCAAGCGGCTGTTTCTGCCGATGCGCACCGGACGCGGCGCGATCGGGATCGTCGGCATCGACAGTGACAAACCGGGGCCGCTGCTGACCCCCGATCAGCGCCGGCAACTGGATGCGCTCATCGATCAAGGAGCGCTGGCCATCGAACGTGTCTTGCTGGTCGAGGACGTCGACCGCGCCAAACGGAGCATGGAAGCGGATCGGCTGCGGTCGGCGCTGTTGACCTCGATATCGCACGATCTCAAGACGCCGCTCGCCGCCATCCTCGGTGCCGCGGGGACCATGCGCCAGCTTTCGGGCTCGCTTGACGATGCTGCCAAGGCTGAACTGCTTGCGACCATCATCGATGAATCGGAACGCCTGAATCGGTTCATTGCCAACTTGCTGGACATCACGCGGCTGGAATCGGGCGCGATCGTTCCGCAGACCACGCTTCAGGATCTCGGCGAACTCGTCGGTACCGCGCTCGCGCGGGCGGCGAAGATTCTCGCGCACCACGAGGTCGATGTCCAACTGGCCGCGGACTTGCCGTTGCTCGAGCTGGACCCGGTGCTGTTCGAACAGGTGTTGTTCAACCTCCTCGACAACGCGTCGAAATACGCGCCAACCGAGACGACCATTCGTATCCGCAGCTGGCGTGAACCGCAGTCGGTGGTCTTGCAGGTGCTGGACGAAGGGGTCGGCATTCCGGCCGACGACGTCGAGCGAATCTTTGACAAGTTCTATCGGGCCCAGAAGGGCGATCAGGTGCGTGCCGGCACCGGCCTCGGGCTCGCGATCTCGCGCGGCTTCGTGGAGGCCCTCAAGGGCACTATTACGGCCGCGAACCGCACCGACCGGAGCGGGGCAGTATTCACTATCAGAATGCCGGTTCCCGCCGTCACGCAGACGCTGGATACCGCCGCATGAACGCGCCAGCGCTGCGCGTGCTGATCGTCGACGATGAGCCGCCGATCCGGAAACTGCTGCGGATGGGGCTCGGCACTCAGGGCTACGACGTGCTGGAAGCGCCCAACGGCAAGACCGCGCTCGAATTGATGGGAAGCAAGCCGGACCTCGTGATCCTCGACCTCGGCCTGCCCGACGTTCAGGGTCTGGAGTTGCTGCGGCAGATGCGGGCGCAGAATGAAGGCGTGCCGATTGTCGTTCTGTCGAGCCGCGGCGATGAGGCCGCCAAGGTCGCCGCGCTCGACCTCGGCGCCGACGATTATGTCACCAAGCCGTTCGGCATGGAGGAGCTCCTTGCTCGTATCCGCGCCGCGCTGCGGCACCAGTTGCAGGTGCACGGCGAACGGCCGGTCTTCCGGGAAGGCAATCTCACAGTCGATTTGGTGCGCCGGCTCGTCAAGGTGGGGGACAAGGACGTCAAGCTATCGCCGAAGGAATACGAGCTGCTGCGAGTATTGGTGCAGCACGCCGGCAAGGTCCTCACCCACAAATTCCTGCTGCGCGAGCTGTGGAACGATCTGACCGATTCGCAATACCTGCGGGTCTATGTGCGCCAGCTCCGGCAGAAGATCGAGACCGACCCCGAACGGCCACAACACATTCTCACAGAAACCGGCATTGGTTATCGGCTGCGGGCCCCCGACTGAGGCGTACGCTCTCGGATAAGCGTGCCGTCACGCAGCCTCATCGGTGGCCAGCCGATGTAGATTTGGCTTTTCTTCACGAATTACCGAAAATACCTTGTATTTCAGCTTGGCTATTCGTTACGGGGAAACCGGCGCATGAAGCGGACGTTCTCACGCAGGGCGATCGTCCGCGCGGCGGCAGCGCTTGCGCTGCTGCCGAAGGCAGCGCGTGCGCAGGACTATCCGGCGCGGCCGATTCTGATTCTGTGCGGTCAGCCGCCGGGGAGCGGTCCCGACACCATGATTCGGCTGTACGCCGATGTGATCGGAACAAACATGGGTCAACGTATCGTCGTCGACAACCGCGCCGGCGCGGGCGGCATCGTGGCGGCCAGTGCGCTCACGCAAGCGCAACCCGACGGCTACACGCTGCTCCTCGCGCTCGGTGGCATGCACACGATTGTTCCAGCTCTCCAAAACTTGCCGTTCGATCCTATCAACGACTTTGAGTTCATCACGTTGCTCTACGCATCATCCGGTTTGTTGTTGGTGCCGGCCGCAAGCCCGGCCAAGTCGTTCGGCGAATTCGTTGCTTATGTCAGATCCAAATCCGGCGGCGCTTCCTATGGGACGCCAGGCTTAGGATCGCCGGCGCACTTGATGAGCGCCATGCTGGCGGATCGGCTGGGCGTTCCGATGACCCACATCCCCTACAAGGGTGGCGGCCAGATCATTGTCGATCTCGTCGCCGGCCGCATGGACTTTGCTTTCGTATCATCGGTGCAAGCCAAGCCGCACGTTCAGGAGGGGATGGTGCGGGCGCTTGCGGTTGGCGGTCCGCAACGGTTGGACTGGCTTCCCGACGTCCCAACGCTCGCCGAGGCGGGCCTGCCCGATGTCGCCATTCAATCATGGTTCGGCATCGCGGCCCCGAAGGGAACGCCGGCGACAGTGACCGCGCGCATCCGCGAGGAGTTCATCAAAGCATCCAACGATCCGCGGATTGTCAAACGGGCCGCCGAGGACAACGTCACGATTATGACCGGCCCCAAGCAGGAGATATTGCGGCTCTTGGCCTATGACTATGATCGCCTGGCCAAGGCAGTGCGCGGACTTGGGATCAAGGCAGATTGAGTTCATGCTCGCGCTCTGCATCTGTGCACGACCACAACCAATTCGATCCCGACCAGATTCGGATCCATCGCGTTGATCGCATGAAACCAGGCCCATTCATCTATCACGATCCCCGCACGCTGTCGGACGCACTGTCTCTCCTCGGCGGACTGGACAACGCCAAGGTGCTGGCCGGCGGGCAGTCGCTGATGCCGATGATGAACGTGCGCTACGCGATGCCGGACCATCTCGTCGATCTCAACCGCGTTGAGGGACTCGTCGGGATTACGCACAGCGAAGGCCGTTTGCACGTCGGCAGCATGACCAAGCAGCGTGACCTGGAGGTTTCCGCGGATGTTGCAGCCGCTTTTCCGCTGTTGCGCGAGGCGTTGCGCCATGTCGGCCATCGGCAGACGCGCAATCGCGGCACCATTGGCGGCAGTCTGTGTCACCTCGATCCTGCGGCTGAATTGCCGGCCGTGTGTCTCGCGGCCGGCGCCGATCTGCATGTCGCCGGCACCGGCGGCGAGCGGACCGTCGCTATGACGGATTTCCCGCTTGGATTTATGACGCCGGCAATCAGGCCGGACGAAATAGTCACGGGCATCAGCTTAATGGGCTGGCCGGAGGGCCATGGGTTCGCATTCGAGGAGTTCGCGCGCCGCCAAGGCGACTTTGCGATTGTTGGCGTCGCCGTATTGATTGCGGCAGACGCGACCGGCGCAATCGGGCGTGCGGCCATTGCGCTTTGCGGCGTTGCCGATCGGCCGCGACGGTGCCCGACCGCGGAGGCCGTTCTGATCGGAGAACAGGCTTCACCGCGCGCGCTCGCTGCCGCCGCCGCCGAAGCGGGAAAGATCGACGCCACATCGGATATTCATGCGTCGGCACCCTATCGGGCGCATCTCGCAATGGTGCTCACGGAGCGTGCCCTTGCGCGCGCCGTCGGACGGTTGGGCCGGGCGCCTTGAGATGACTGACACGCGCAGAATTGCCGTCACCGTCAACGGCTACACCTACGAGCGACGGGTGGAAACCAGACTCACGCTTGGCGATTTCCTGCGGCACGAACTTCGGCTCACCGGCACGCATCTCGGCTGCGAACACGGCGTATGTGGCGCCTGCACAGTCCTGGTCGACGGCCGCAGCGCGCGATCGTGTCTGATGCTGGCGGTGCAGGCGCATGAAACGACGATCACCACGGTCGAAGGTCTCAGCGACGGCGAGACGCTGACCCCGTTGCAAGAGGCATTCAGGGAAAAGCACGCGCTGCAGTGCGGCTTCTGTACGCCCGGCATATTGATGACGCTGAGCGAGTTCCTCAACGACAACCCACAACCGAGCGCAGCCGAGGTGCGCGAGGCCATAACCGGCCACCTGTGCCGCTGCACCGGCTACCAGGGCATCGTCGAGGCCGCGCTGCTCGCGGCCGAACGCGGGCGCAAGAGCTGACCATGATGAAGTATTTCGGAGCGCGTATGCAGCGCTTGGAAGACCCCGCGCTGCTCGCCGGTCGGGGCCGATTTGTCGACGACATCCACATCGACGGCACGCTGCACGCGGCCTTCGTGCGCAGCCCGCACGCGCACGCGCGAATTCAGCGCGTCGATGCGGGCGCGGCGCGCGCCCTTGCAGGCGTGCAGGCGATCTTCACCCACGCCGATCTGCCCGACGGTATGCGCGGGCGTCTGCCGCTGATGGTCCCGCACCCGCATATCCAACAACCGCTTATGCCGTATCCGCTCGCGGCTGAGGAAGTGAACTACGTCGGCGAATTGGTGGCCGTCGTGTTGGCGGACAACCGATACATCGCCGAGGATGCGGCTTCGCTCGTGACGGTCGACTACGAGCTATTGCCCGCCGTCGTCGATTGCCGCGCCGCGATCGAGCCGGGAGCGCCGCGGGCGCATGCGAATGTGCCCAACAACATCGCGGCGAAGTTCGTACTCGGCTATGGCAATGTGAACGCAGCCTTCGAGGCTGCGCACACGGTGGTGGACATTGCACTGACCCAGCAGCGCGGCAGCGGGCACGCCATTGAATGTCGCGCGGTGCTCGCGAATTACGACAAGGCCAGCGATAAGCTTACGGTCTGGAATGCCGGACAAACGCCGCACATTGATCGCCGCAACCTAGAAATTCTGCTGCGACTCGATCCTAGCCAACTGCGGGTGGTCATGCCCGATGTCGGTGGCGGCTTCGGCACCAAGGCGCTGTTCTATTCGGAGACCGCAGTGGTGGCGTGGTGCGCGTTCGCGCTCGAGCGGCCGGTCAAATGGATTGAAGATCGTCGCGAGAATTTCCTGGCGGCTACGCAGGAGCGCGACCAGTACTGGGATTTGGCGATGGCGCTGGGCCCGGACGGCAAAATTCTGGCTCTGCGCGGGAGACTGGTGCACGACAGCGGCGCCTACGTACCGCACGGCATCGTACTCCCGTTGATCGCCGGCACGACCGTTCCAGGACCCTACGTGGTTCCGAATTTTGCGCTCGACGTGACCGTCGCGCTGACCAACCTGGTGCCGACGACGCCCGTACGCGGCGCCGGCCGTCCGCAGGCCGTGTTCGCCATGGAACGGCTGATGGATAAGGCGGCGCGCGCGCTGGCGATCGATCCCGCCGCACTACGCGCCAGAAACCTGATCCGGCCCGAGCAGATGCCGTATGCGGTCGGGCTCGTGTTTCGGGACGGCAAGCCGCTGACTTACGACAGCGGCGACTATCCGGCGTGCCAGAACAAGGCGGTTGAGCTTGCCGACTATGCAAACTTTCCGGCGCGTCAATCGGCGGCGCGTCTGGAGGGCCGCCACATCGGGATCGGCATCGCGAACTACGTCGAGGGCAGCGGGCTCGGGCCGTTCGAGGGTGCAACCGTGCGGGTGTTACGCTCCGGCAAGGTTCGCTTGCTTACGGGTGCCGCGCCGCAAGGGCAGGGCCACCATTCGACGCTGGCGCAAATCGCCGCCGATCACCTCGGGGTCGCGCCGGACGAGATCGACGTCGTGATGGCCGACACCGAGGCAATCGCAATGGGGGTTGGCACGTTCGCAAGCCGCGTCGCCGCCAACGCCGGCCCGGCGGTCGACATTGCCGCCAGGCGCGTGCGCGAAAAGATCACCAAGCTTGCCGCACATCTGATGGAAGCCGCCGAGCACGACATCGAACTCGAGCAGGGACGCGCGTTTGTGCGGGGCGTGCCCGAAATGGGCAGGAGTTTTGCCGAGCTGGCGAGCGCATCGATCGGGATGCCGGGGCTCTCGCTTCCGGAAAACATCCAGCCGGGATTGGAGGAGACCCACTACTTCGCGCCAGCACAGGCGACCTATTGCAACGGCGCCCATATCGCAGAGGTCGAGGTCGACATCGCGACCTGCCACGTGCGGATTCTCAACTATGTGGTCGCACATGATGCTGGACGGCTGATCAATCCGCTGATTGTCGACGGCCAGATCCAGGGTGGCGTTGCGCATGGCATCGGCAACGCGCTGTTCGAAGCCATGCGCTATGACGCTGCCGGCCAACCTTTGACGACAACGTTCGGAGACTATTTGTTGCCGATTGCGACCGACGTGCCGCCGGTGACTTGCGTGCACTTGGAAACGCCGACCCCGCTCAACCCACTCGGTGTCAAGGGTGCGGGCGAAGGCGGTACGATTCCGGCGGCGGCTACAATCATAGCGGCGATCGAGAACGCGCTGGCTCCGTTCGGCGTTGAAATCAGCGAGGCTCCGATCCGTCCGGACCGACTGCATGAGTTACTGGTAAAGGCCGGGGCGTACGCCAGGTTAGGACTTTCCGCTGAAGATTATACGTAATCGATCAACAAGCACTTGCCACCAGGCACGCGCCACCAGCGAACCTAACCGAATTTCAGTCGGCTTGGAATCGGCCGACGCGGCTCCTTGAGCGGCGCGCATGCTTGCCGCAAGCGCATCCGCAAACTCTTTCACCAGTTGCTGGGCGACGCTCTCGATCATGGCGGCGCCGCGCCCGTATTGCGCAACCTGGCCTGCGAGGTCGAGCGCAGTCTTAACGTCAACGCGGGTGCCGCGATCCTCCGGCTGCAGGTCGCAGACGAGCAGCGCATGTGCATTGCCGCGACCTTTGAGTTCGTTGCCGGTCGCGCTGATAACGGCATGATGCCGGACCGCATCGCGCTCGCGAAATTCGACGGTGCCGCCGAATTGCATGAGGACGGGACCCAGCCGGACCGCGATACGGCCCTTGTAGATGTTATCGCCGACGACCTCGATCAGCTCGGCTCCCGGAACGCACGAGGCCACGCGCGCGACGTCGTTGAGCACAGCCCACGCCTCTTCAATCCCTGCCGGAACGAAGAAACTGCTCCCCAACTGAATGGCCATATTGGGATCAGGGAGGCGAAGCGACCAACGTCACTGCGCCTCGATCTGCGCGAGCTTGACCCAGTCACCCCAGCGCTGGGTGTCGCGGATCAGCATGGCGCGCAGCTGGGTGGCATCGCCTGGCAAAGGATCAAGCCCGTTGCGCGTGAGGAACGCGATGGTTTCGGGAAGCGCTGAAACCTTGTCCATCCACACGGTCAGTTTTTCTACAATCGGCTTGGGCGTACCTGCCGGCATGATCGTTCCCCACCATGGCGCAAAGTCCATCGGAATGCCGGCTTCGGTCATGGTCGGCACGTCGGGCAAGGCCTTGCTGCGCTTGGGTCCGGTAACCGCTAACGGCCGGTAGCGTCCCGCCGCGATCTGGCCCAAGGCGGTGGTGGCGTCGGTGAAATAAAAGTCGATGTTTCCGTTCGCCATTTCGTTCAAGGCGTCGAAGGCGCTGCGGTAGTTCACCCGCTTGGCGTCGACGCCGATCGCGTTCTTGTAAAGCTCGGACGCGACGATTCCAGTGTTGGTCGAGCCGCCGTAGAAAGCGTTGCCCTTCTTCTCCTTCAGATATTTCGTGAGATCGGCGACGGTGCGGATTGAATCCTTCGGGGTAACGACCAGCACGAACGATGTCGACAGCAAGGTCCCGCTGAACTCGAAGTCTTTTAGCGGATCAAATGACAGCGTCTTGAAGATGTGAACCGCGGCCGCCATGGTCGAGGCCACCGGATTGATGGAAATCGTGTAGCCATCGGGCTTTGCGCGGGCGACGGCTTCGGTTCCGAGCAGGCCTTGAGCGCCCGGCCGGTTTTCGGTGATGACCGGCTTGCCAGCAACCTCAGCGAGCCTGGCGGCGTAGTAGCGCACCACGATATCGGCGCCGGTCCCCGGTGCGAACGGGCAGATCGTGCGGATTTCGCGCGTCGGGTAGTCTTGCGACCAGCCGGGTGTGACGCTGACCAGCACTACGGCGCCCGCGACCCACGCCACCGCAAGCTGCACGATGCGCATGGCGTTCTCCTCCCACGCTCTCCACTACTCGGCCGCGGCGCGCTGCTCGCCTTGTGGCAGCCGGTCGCGAAACGCCGGCAGAATTTCTTCGGCGATTGCCTGCATATTGGCGCACGCCATGTCGTGCGGCAGGGTGCCGAACTGGGTCTTGGTTAGCGACGTGTTGAAGCCCGCGAGGTCCTGATACTCGGCGAGCTTTTCGCGCACGGTGTTCGGGCTGCCGATGATGACCACGCCGGTCTTGATCAGATCTTCGATGGTCTGGACCTTCCCGGTGACCTTGACGGAACGGATCCGTTCCATCGCCTCGAAGCTGGTGTAGCCGGGCGGCAGCAGCATCTCGGGCGGCATCAGCAGCATGCGGTTCACCAGCGCCTCGAGATGCGGGCGCGCCTCCCGAATCGCGGTGGCATCGGTCTCGGCCACATAGATCGTGTTCGACCAGGCGAGCTGATCGGGCGATGCGGTGTACCCGGCCTTCTCGGCCTCGTCGCGATAGAGCTGGAAGAAGCGCGCCACCGCCGCGATCGGGCTCAGCGTCTGGCAATAGGTGTAGCGCATCTGGGCCGCCCAGCGGATGGTGGAGGCTGATCCTTGCGATGGAATCCAGATCGGCGGGTGCGGCGATTGATAGGGGCGCGGCCAGGTGTTGACGTAATTGAAGTGGTAGTGCTTGCCCGCGTAGACGAACGGCCCGGTCTCGGTCCAGGCTCGCACGATCAGATCGTGCGCTTCCGCGAAACGCTCCTGCGACAGTGCCGGGTTGATCCCCATGGCGTGGTATTCGGCGCCGATGCCGCGCACGAACCCTGCGATGAAGCGGCCGCGGGTGAGGTTGTCCAACATGGCGTACTCTTCCGCTACCATCAGCGGATTGTTGAGCAGCGGCAGCGCGCGCCCGAGCACGGCAACCTTTGCGCGCTTGACCGTGCGCGCCAGCGCCCCCGCCAGCACACCGGGAATCGGCATCATTCCGTAGGCGGTTTGATGGTGCTCGTTGAGGCACACGCCGTCAAAGCCGAGCCGGTCGGCCAACTCCATCTGATCGAGGTAGTCGTGATAGAGTTCGGCACCCAGTTTTGGATCGTAGTGGGCATTGGTGAGCGTGACCCAGGCTGACCCGTTGCGCCCGATCGCGTCGAGGTCGATGTGCCGATAGGGCATGAGATGGAAGTTGAAAACTTTCATGGGTCAGTTTCCTCGCGGGCCTCGCTTTGGCGACAGATTGGCATCTCGCCGCCGGCTCCACAATGCGGTCACAGGCGACTAGTGCCCCGTTTCCGAAGTTCGCGATACATCGCGGCACCATCTGACACGAACTTCGGAAACAAAGGGGCACTAGCAAGTATTTGATTCTAGTGCCGCTTATCGATTTGAAGTTCCTGAACGAACTTGCGGCGGGTGATGCAGGAACTTCAAATCGGCGGCACTTGCGTTCATTCGAGGGTCACGTTTTGCGGCCAACCGAGTAAGATGGCCGCTCACAACTTGGGGGACGTGACATGTTGGACGGCGTCATCCTTCTTTGGTTTGTGCTGACCGCGATGGCCTTCCTGTTCGTTGCCATCGACATTCGTACGACGCCTGAATCGCCAGTCCTCAAGTGGGGTTTCGTTCTGGTGACGGCTTACACGGGGGTATTCGGTGCATTCCTCTACGTGCTGGGCTGCCGTGAGCCACTACCTGGGTTGCACGAACAGTATACCGCGGCGCGCTGGCGACAGACGCTGGGCTCGACGATGCACTGCGTTGCAGGCGATGGCGTCGGCATTCTGGTCGGCGCGGCGCTCGCCGGCACCCTTCACCTGAGCGGGTGGTGGGAAGTGGTCCTGGAATACGTCCTGGGCTTTGGCTTCGGGTGGACGATCTTCCAGGCCCTGTTCATGCGCGACATGGTTGGCGGGTCGTATTGGCGTTCGCTCTCGAGCACATTCATCCCCGAACTCCTGTCGATGAACCTGCTCATGGCCGGCATGGTGCCGACCATGATGCTGCTGAAGATGCATCTGGGAGGCGCCAGTCCGGCCTCGCCGGTGTTCTGGTTCGTAATGTCGATGGCCCTGCTCGTGGGCGCGATCCTGGCCTATCCGATGAACTGGTGGTTGGTGAGCTATCACCTCAAGCACGGAATGATGACGGTGCGCGCCGCCCCGATGGCCGGACACGAGCACACAATGCAAGGCGCGATGCCCGCGACGCCGCCGCCGCAACCGAGCATGAAGATGGACGAGGCGCCCACGCCGCATCCGTCGATACCGGTGATGACGCTGCTCTCGTTCGTGGCGCTCGCTGCCGGGATAGCGATCGCCTGGCTGTCCGGATCGATGTGAATGCGTTGGGCGACGTGGGCAGCGCCGCAAGTACTGCCCACGCACTCAATTCCTCGCTGCAGTGCGCACTGGACCTGCTTCAACCCGCCGGTCCATGATAAGCAATCGGCCAGGAGTTGACGGGACATCATGCGGGACGGTTCAGGGCGAGCGATCGGGGATTTCGATTACATCATCGTCGGTGCCGGCTCCGCCGGTTGCGTGCTGGCAAACAGGCTGTCGGCAGATCCGGCGACGCGGGTGCTACTGCTCGAGGCGGGCGGCAAGGACAACAATATCTGGATCAAGGTGCCGCTCGGGCTGGTCTACCTGATCGGCAATCCGCGCACCGACTGGTGCTACGAGACCGAGCCGGAACCCGAGTGCAACGGCCGGCGCATCATGGTCCCACGCGGGCGCATGCTGGGCGGCTCGTCCTCCATCAACGGCATGGTCTATGTGCGCGGCCAGCCGCGCGACTACGACATCTGGCGGCAGCTCGGCAACGCCGGCTGGTCCTGGGACGACGTGCTGCCGTATTTCAAGAACTCGGAAGACTTTTTTCGTGGGGGCGACGACCTGCACGGTTGCAACGGCGAGCTGCGGGTCGAGGACGTGCGGGTGCGGTGGGACATACTCGACGCGTTTCGCGACGCGGCCGAGCAGGTCGGCATTCCCAAGACGAACGACTATAACGCCGGCAATTACGAGGGATCCGCCTACTTCCATATGACGCAGCGGCGCGGCGTGCGCTGGTCGACCGCAACTGCGTTCCTCAAGCCGGCCGCGCAGCGGCCCAATCTGCGCGTGCTGACCAACGCGCAAGTCAAGCGCGTGCGGATTGAGGGAAAGCGCGCCGTCGGGGTCGAGTTCTGGCAGGGCGGTACGCTTGTGAGCGCGACTGTGCGGCGCGAGGTGATCGTTGCAGCGGGGGCGATCGGATCGCCGCAGATTCTGCAGCTCTCGGGTATCGGTCCAGCGGCGTTGCTTGGTCGGCACGGGATTGACGTGCAGCACGAGCTTGCCGGCGTCGGCGAGAACCTCCAGGACCATTGCCAGCCGCGCCAGCTCTTTCGGGTGCGCAACACGAGGACGCTCAACGAAATCGTGAACAGCCCCCTGCGCCGAGCCGTGATGGGCCTCGAATATTTTCTGCTGCGCACCGGGCCGATGTCGGTCGGCCCTGCCACGCTCACAGCGTTCACCCGCAGCGACCCGTCGCAGGACACGCCCAACATCCAGTACCATGTGATTCCGGCGACCTATCCCAAGCTCGGAGAGCCGCCTTCACCGTTCCCAGGCTTCACGGCCTCGGCGTGCAACCTGCGGCCCACCAGCCGCGGCTACGTGCGCATCAACGCGCCAGATGCACGCGCGAATCCGGCGATCCGCTACAACTATTTGTCCACGCCGGAGGATCAGCGCGTCGCGATCGACTCGATCAGGTTGACCCGCCTGATCGTGAGTGCGCCGGCGCTCGCGAAATTCGCACCCGAAGAGTTCTTGCCGGGCGGCGGAGCCGACAGCGATCGTGAACTGCTGGCCGCTGCGCGCGAGACCGCCGGCACGGTCTACCACCCGGTCGGAACCTGCAAGATGGGTCAGGACATGATGGCGGTGGTGGACGAGCGCCTGCGCGTGCGCGGGCTCGCCGGATTGCGTGTGATCGACGCGTCGATCATGCCCAACCTCGTCTCCGGTAACACCAACGCACCGACTATCATGATCGCCGAGAAGGGTGCCGACATGATCAAGGCCGACGCGCGTGCCGGCACACGCTTGGCCGCTTGACAGTCCAATATCGTCAATGAGGAAGCCCCATGAGTGAAGCCAAATCGGTCGGAAGCTACGACTACGTCATCGTCGGAGCAGGATCTGCCGGCTGTGTGCTCGCCAACCGTTTGACCCAGGACCCCGACGTCAGCGTGCTGCTGCTCGAGGCCGGCGGCGAGGACAAATACTGGTGGATCCACGTTCCGGTCGGCATGCCCTACCTGCTCGGCAACAAGGAGGTCGATTGGTGCTTCCAGAGCGAGCCGGAGCCCTACTGCGACAACCGCGTCACGCCGGTGCCGCGCGGCAAGACGCTGGGCGGCTCATCGTCGATCAACGCCATGTGTTATATCCGCGGCCACGCCCGCGACTACGATATCTGGCGCCAGCTCGGCAACGTCGGCTGGTCGTGGGACGACGTGCTCCCGTATTTCAAGAGTATCGAAAAGTATCCGCGCGGAGCGAACGAATCGCACGGCGTGGACGGCGAGCTCTGTGTGCAGGACAACCGGCAGCGCTGGGAGATCGTTGAGGCCTGGAAGCGCGCGGCGATCGATTACGGCATTCCGGAGACCGACGATCACAACACCGGAGAGAATGAAGGCCTGACCTATTTTCAGGGAACGATCCGCAACGGCCGGCGCTGGTCGGCCGCTCAGGCGTTTCTGCGCCCGGCCATGGACCGGCCGAATCTGCGAGTGCTGACCCACGCGCACGCCAAGGGGCTGCGGTTCGAGGGCAAGCGCGCGGTCGGCGTCGAATTCTGGCAGGGCGATGAGTTCAACTATGCGCAGGCCAAGGGCGAGGTGCTCCTGGCGGCTGGCGCGATCGGCTCGCCGCAAATCCTGCAGCTCTCCGGCGTCGGTCCAGCCGCGCTCCTAGGGCAGCACGGCATCCCGGTGCGCCACGAGCTTGCCGGCGTGGGCGAGAACATGCAGGACCATTGGCAGATCCGCGCGACCTACAAGGTCAAGAACACCATCACCATGAACCAGTGGGTACAGAATCCGCTGCGGCGCTACAGCATGGGAGCCTACTATCTGCTGACCAAGCGCGGCCCGATGGGCACGCAACCGCCGCAGCTCTGCGCGTTCACACGCAGCGATCCCTCGCAGGACACGCCAAACCTGCAGTACCACGTGTCGGCGGCGAGCTCCGAGCGGTTCGGGGGCCCGCTGCATGACTGGCCGGGTTTTTCGAACGGCATCGCGGTGGTACGGCCGCAAAGCATCGGCTACTGCCGTATCAAGAGCCCGGATCCGCGTGCCCATCCGGCGATCCTGCATAACTTCCTGCAAACGCCGGAAGCGCAGCGCGTGGCCGTCGATGCCATCCGGTTGACGCGACGCATTGTGTCCGGCCCGGCGCTCGCGCGTTTTGAGCCCGAGGAGTATCTGCCCGGGCCGAAGGTTCAGTCCGATGACGAGATCCTGGCCTACGCGCGTCAGACCGTGATTACGGTGTTCCACCAATCCGGCACCTGCAAAATGGGGCAGGACCCGATGGCGGTCGTGGACGAGCGCCTGCGTGTACGCGGCATCAGCGGCTTGCGCGTGATCGACGCCTCGATCATGCCTAACGTCGTCTGCGGCAACACCAATGCGCCGACTATGATGATCGCCGAGAAGGGCGCCGAAATGATCAAGGCCGATCGCCGCGCCGGCGCAGCGCGCGCCGCGGCGTGACGCAGGTGGGGCTTAGGGCAGGCGAGCTCTTCGACGTCACCGGGCTTGTCACCATCGTGACCGGTGGTGCGAGCGGTATCGGATATGGATACGCAGATGTGATGTTGGCGAACGGCGCCGCGGTAACGCTGATCGATCGCGATGCAGACGGGCTCGCGGCGGCCGTCAGGCGGCTAGCCTCGGACGGCCGCAAGGTCTTGGGCGAGACCGCCGACGTGACCGACAAGGTCTCGTTGCGTCGCGCGGTTGACGCGGTTGCGCAGCGTCACGGCCGCATCGACGTTGTGTTCGCCAATGCGGGCATCAGCGCGGGCCCGGGTTTTCTCAATACGGAGCGCCAGCGCGACCCGCAGCGGGCGCTCGAGAACATTGCGGACGAGATCTGGGATTGTGTCATCGCCACCAACCTGAGCTCGGTGTTTCACACCATCCAGGTGGTGGTGCCGCACATGAAGAAGACCGGTGGCCGCATTATCGTGACCTCCTCGATCTCCGCCACCAAAGTCGAGCAATTCGTCGGCACGCCCTATGTGGCGGCCAAGGCCGGCGTCGCTCAGCTGGTTCGCCAGGTCGCGCTCGAGCTCGCGCGCTACAGCATCGCGGTGAACGCGATCGCGCCCGGCCCGTGTATCACCAATATCGGCGGGGGCCGGCTGCAGGATCCCGGCAACCAGGCATTCTTCGCCCAGTTCTCGCCCCAGCATCGGATGGCGACCCCCGGCGACATGCAGGGCGCGGCGCTGTTCCTCGCGTCGGGAGCCTCCAAGCACATCACCGGCGCGCAAATCCTGATTGACGGCGGGGTTACGCTTGGTGTCGCGGACTAAACGAGGCTATCTGCATGATCAATCTCGGCGATATCGAAATCACCCGCGTCGAGGAAGTCATGCTGGTCGAGGAGCCGACGAGCTTTGTGGATTTTCGCCCCGACTTGATCGCCGATATCCGCGATTGGCTATTGCCGAACCACTACGACGAGAAAACCAACACGTTCATCATGAGCGTGCATTCCTGGCTTCTGCGTACACCGGATCACACTATCCTGCTCGATACCGCAAGCGGAAACGGCAAGACGCGGCCGTTGTCGCCGCGACTCAACATGCTCAACACGCCTTATCTCCAGCGGCTCAAGGCCGCCGGCGTCTCGCCTGAGGATGTGGACACGGTCATCCACACGCATCTGCACGTCGATCACGTCGGCTGGAACACCTATTGGGATGGCACGCGCTGGGCACCGACCTTTCCCAAAGCGACGACCATCATGTCGGCTATTGCGCGCGATGCGCACGACCCCAAGCACGGCGCTGCAGCGAAGCCGCGGGAAGCGAATCTGCAGTTCGTCGATAGCGTGCAGCCGCTCCTCGACGCGGGGACGGTTCGCCTGGTCGACGGCACCGAGACGTTGTTCCCCGGTATTGACCTTGTGCGGGCGCATGGGCACGCGCCCGGTCACATGATGGTGCGGGTGCGTTCCGGCGGCCGGGAAGCGCTCTTCATCGGCGACGTGATGCATCAGCCCATCCAGATCGCGAATCCGACCTGGAACAGCAAATATTGCGAGGATCAACCGCTGGCTCGGGAAACTCGCGCTCGCGTGCTGGCGTACTGCGCGGATGAGGGCTGCCTGACGCTGCCGGTTCATTTCAATGCGCCGCATTGCGGCTACATCGAACGGCGCGGCAAGCGCTATGCGTTCGTGCCTTCCGAGGAGATACCGTGATTGAATCGGCGCGGCGAGCCGGACTACCATAGGAAGCAAGAACAAGAATATCCGATCGAACCGATCATTCCGGCCGGGAGGTCTTCGTGCCACATCACCAATCGACCGGGCGATCCGCCCGGCTTACCCGTATTGCGGCGCTCGCCGGCCCATTGGCGGCGTTTGCGATGCCGGCCGTCGCCCAGGTATCGGACGACGTGGTCAAGCTTGCGATCACCAACGATCAGTCGAGCATCTACTCGGCGGCGGGCGGCTATGGCGTTGTGGTCGCGGCCCAGATGGCGGTTGAGGATTTTGGCGGGTCGGTGCTCGGCAAGAAGATCGAGGTGGTTTTTGCCGATAATCAGAACAAGCCCGATGTCGGCGTGGGTATCGTCAACCGCTGGCTCGATACCGATCACGTCGACGTCATCGTGGATGGCGGCAGTTCGGCCGTGGGGATGGCGGTGCAGGCCGTGACCCGCGAGAAAAACAAGCTTTTTCTGATCACCGGCTCCGGCACCACTGCACTGACCAACGACAACTGCTCGCCGGTTGGATTCCAGTGGTCGTGGGACACCTACGGGCTTGCGTCGGGCACCGCGACCACACTTGCCAAACAGGGGCTCGACAGCTGGTTCTTCATCACCGCGGACTACACGTTCGGTCAAGTGCTCGAAGCGCAGGCGGGCGAGATCGCCCAGCGTTATGGCGCCAAGGTCCTGGGCTCGGTGCGGGCCCCGTTCAACACCGCGGATTTCAGCTCATTCCTGCTGCAGGCCAAGGCGTCCAACGCCAAGGTGGTTGCGCTCGCCAACGCTGGCGGCGACGCCTCGACATCGATCAAGCAGGCGCACGAGTTCGGGCTCACGCGCGGCGGTCAGAAGCTCGCAGCGTTGTTCCTCAATATCACCGACGTGCACGCTCTCGGCCTCGATACCGCCCAGGGGCTGGTCGTCACCACCTCGTTCTATTGGGACCGCACCGAAGCATCGCGTGCGTTCGGCAAGCGCTTCCTTGAGCGCGCCAAGAATGCGCCGACATTCCTGCAGGCCGGGGCCTACAGCGCGGTCACGCACTATCTCAAGGCCGTCAAGGAAGCCGGCACCGACGCGACTGGTCCGGTCGCTGCACAAATGAAGAAAACCAAGATCAACGACCCGATGACCGAGAACGGCTGGATCCGCGAGGATGGCCGGGTGATGCGCGACTTCTATGTGGTGCAGATCAAGACCCCGGCGGAGTCGAAGGCGCCCTGGGACTATTACAAGGTTATCGGCAAGGTCGCGGCCGAGGACGCAGCGCTGCCGCTCTCGCGCAGCGCCTGCAAGCTGGTCCAGAAGTAAAGAGAGGCTACGTGCCCGGTCCACTCTCGCACATCAAGGTCCTCGATCTCAGCCGCGTGATGGCGGGACCATGGGCCGGGCAATTGCTTGCTGATCTCGGCGCCGACGTCATCAAGGTCGAGCGTCCGGAGGTCGGCGACGACACGCGAACCTGGGGGCCGCCGTTCCTTCGCACGCCCGATGGAAGCCCTTCACGCGAGTCCGGTTATTACCTGTCGGTCAATCGCGGCAAGCGCTCGCTCACGCTCGCCATCGACAAAGCGGAAGGCCAGGAGATCGTGCGCGCGCTCGCGGCCCGCTCCGACATCTTGTTGGAGAACTTCAAGGTCGGCACGCTCGCCCGCTACGGCCTCGGCTATGAGGACCTCAGGCGCATCAATCCGCGCTTGATCTATTGCTCAGTGAGTGGATTTGGGCAGACCGGGCCGAAGGCGCAAAAGCTCGCCTATGATTTCCTGATCCAGGCCATGGGCGGCCTGATGAGCATCACCGGCGAAGCGGACGACCGTCCGGGCGGAGGTCCGCAAAAAGTCGGTGTTCCGATCCTCGACCTGATGACCGGCATGTACACCACGGTTGCGGTGCTGGCGGCGCTGGCGGGCCGCGAACAGAGCGGCGAGGGCGACTATATCGACGTGGCGATGCTCGATGTGCAGACAGCCGTGCTTGCCAATCAGGCGATGAATTACCTGATGTCGGGCCGTACGCCGCGCCGGCAAGGCAATCGCCATCCCAACATCATGCCGCAGGACGTCTTCAGCTGCCGTGACGGCGACGTGGTGCTCGCGGTCGGCAATGACGGCCAGTTCGCCAAAATGTGCCAGGCGCTCGGGCGCCCCGAGGTCGGCAGCGATCCGCGCTTCGCCAAAAACGCGGACCGCGTGCGCTACAAGGATGAGCTGATGCCGCTGATTGCGCGCATCTTCGCGGACTGGTCGCGCGCCGATCTGGTGGCCGCGATGGAGCGCGCCGGCGTGCCGTGCGGCCCGATCAACTCAATCCCGGAGGTGTTGGAGGATCCGCAGATCAAGTACCGCGGCATGCGGATCGATCTGCCGCACCCGTCCGTCGGCAAGGTGCCGCTGGTCGGCAGCCCGCTCAAATTCGCGCATTCCGAACCGGCCTATGAACGCGCGCCGCCGCTGCTCGGGCAACACAGCGACGAGGTGTTGCGCGAGCTTGGTATGTCCGACGACAA
Source organism: Xanthobacteraceae bacterium (assembly GCA_051985675.1). GTDB lineage: Bacteria > Pseudomonadota > Alphaproteobacteria > Rhizobiales > Xanthobacteraceae > JAFAXD01. The sequence goes on from JBPYFJ010000078.1 coordinate 51,091, forward strand.
GATCGCCGAGTTGCGCAAGGCCGGGGTGGTTTGAGAGACTGCCGCTTCCACCTCATCGCCGGGCTCGCGCCGGCTTTCGTCAACTCCAAGCAATCGAAGAGCCCGATGTACTACGACCCTCGCTCCCAGAAACACGGATTGCGCCACAGCCCCGTCACTGCGCTGGTCGTCCCGCGCCCGATCGGATGGATTTCGACCATTTCTCCCGCGGGCGTCGTCAATCTCGCGCCCTACAGCTTTTTCAACCTGGTGTCGGGCTATCCACCCTGGGCGATCTTTTCGAGCGCGCCGCGCAAGCACTCGCAGATCAATGCGGAGGCGACCGGCGAGTTCGTGTTCAATCTTGCAACCTGGGATCTGCGCGAGGTGATGAACGCGAGCTCCGCCGAGTTCCCGCAAGGCGTCAGCGAGCCGGATGCTGTCGGCATTGAGATGGCGCCGTCGCGCGCGGTTAAACCGCCGCGCGTTGCGCGTTCGCCGGTCGCGATGGAATGCAAATACTTCAAGACCGTCGAGCTGGTCGGGTCCGACGGTCGCGCCAACCGGTCATCGATCGTGATCGGGGAGGTGGTCGGGATCCATATCGACGATGCGGTGATCGTCGACGGCATGCTCGATATCGCGCGGATGCGGCCGATCGCGCGGCTCGGCTACATGGACTATTGCGTGGTCGACGAGTTCTTCACCATGGCGCGCCCGGGCGAGGTCGACCCGCGCGCCGACGCCGAGACCGCCGCGGTCGCGCCAAAAGGCGTTGACTGACTGCACCGGCGGTGACCATGGATGCCCCCATGGATGCCCAAAACGGGCGAATCCGGGCATCCATGACAGCAAATTGAAATATCGTTGTTTTTTTGAACATTTCGACCATCGATGCCCAATTTCCCGGCGGAGGCATCCATGGGCCCGAATGGGCATGCGCGTCCGCCTGCGCTCGGTTTTGCAAATCGCACGGATTTTGCGCGTTCAGGCGGTTCGGCTACTGCTCGAACTTCAAGTTCGCCGCCTTGGCGACGTCGGCCCACATCTTGGTTTCAGCGTCGATCACCTTGGCGAACTCGGCGGCGCTGCTGCCGACGGTGCCGGTTGCCATGGCCCTGAATTTCTCCCGCACGTCAGGCATCTGCATGATGCGCTGCAGTTCGGCTTCGAGCTTCGCGACCACCGCTACCGGCGTCTTGGCCGGAGCGAACACGCCGCTCCACAGCTGCACGTGCACGTCCGGATAGCCCGCTTCGTCCATCGTTGGAACGTCGGGCAGATCATCGAGCCGCATCGGCGCCGTGATAGCAAGCCCGCGGAGCTTGCCGGCACTCACCTGCGGTGCGCTTGGCGGCGGATCCACGATCGTGAGCGCCGACTGACCCCCCATGACGCTGACGACCGACTCGTTGCCGCTGCGGTAGGGAATCGGAATCATCGGGGCGCCGGACTTGAGTTTGAACAGCTCGGTCGCGAGCGTGAACGCAGGCGACGACGTCGCGTAATTGGCCTTGTCCGGGTTGGCCTTGGCCCAGGCCACCAGGTCTTTCACCGACTTCGCTGGGTGATCAACGTTGATAACCATGATCAGCGGAAACGATGCGATCAGCGAGATCGGCGCAAAGTCCCGCAACGTCACATACGGCACCTTCTCGATCACGGCGGGGCCGATCGCCATCGCGCCGCTCGCGCCGATCAGAAGCGTGTAACCGTCCGGCGGCTGGCCCGCCACGTACTCGGCCGACAAGCGACCGCCGGCTCCCACCCGATTTTCCACGATGACGGTCTGGCCCAGGCTTTCCTGCAATTTCTGTCCGATGATGCGCGCAATGATGTCGTTGCCGCCACCGGCGGCGAAACCGACGATGAGGCGGATCGTCCGGTCCGGGTAGCTGTCGTTGGCGGGGGATTGCGCCAGCACAGGACACGACGCGTAGAGCGCCAGCGACACGGCAATCAACGCTGCGATCACGCGCGGTACCACCGGCTTCATGCGTCCTCCCTCGGGGCCCGTGCAGGCCTTGGCCATTCTTGTAGTTGGCATAGTCGCATGGGACCGGCCGCCCCTGCACTCCGATTTATTCGGCCGGTCCGAGCTGCGGATGCGCGACATTCGGCCGGATGCGCCCGTCCGCGGTTCCCCACCACTTGCGATGCAGCCGATCGAGCAGCAGGTAGATCATTGGTGTCGTGTAAAGCGTGAGGATCTGCGACACGACGAGGCCGCCGATGATGGTGATGCCAAGCGGGCGACGAAGCTCGGTGCCCGGCCCCACCGCGATCACCAGCGGCACTGCACCGAGCAGCGCCGCGAGCGTGGTCATCAGGATCGGTCGGAAGCGCGCGAGGCATGCCTCGTAGATCGCGCGCTCGGGCGTCAAGCCGCGTTGGCGCTCGCCCTCGAGCGCAAAATCGACCAGCATGATGCCGTTCTTCTTGACGATGCCGATCAGCAGAATGATGCCGATGAAGGCGATGATCGAGAGCTCGGTGTTGAACGCCATGAGCGCCAACAATGCCCCCAACCCGGCCGAGGGCAGAGTTGAAATGATGGTCAGCGGATGGGCGAGGCTCTCGTACAACACCCCCAGCACGATATAGACGGCGAGCAGTGCGGCGACGATCAGCAGCACCTGCGAACCCGCGCTTCCGGTGAACGCGCGCGCGTCGCCGGCAAACTCGGCGTGGATCGTGTCGGGCAGGTGCATGTTGGCGACCGCCTGCGTAATGTCGGCCGTCACGGCGTCCAGACTCGCGTCCGGCCGCAACCCGAACGAGATCGTCACCGAGGGAAACTGGCCCTGGTGGTTGACCACCAGAGGGGCGAGCCCCCGGTCGAATTTGGCGACCGCCGACAGCGGGACCGGGATGCCGCCGAGCCCCGGCGTATAGATTTGCGTCAGGTCGCCCGGATCGCGCTGGAATTTCGGATCGACCTCGAGGATGACACGATATTGATTGCGCGGGCTGTAGATCGTTGAGATCTGGCGCTGCGCAAAAGCGTCGTTGAGCGAGGCGTCAATCGCCTGCATCTTGACGCCGACCGCGGACGCCCGCGTGCGATCGACCGATACCCCGAGTTGCAGGCCCCCTTGTTCACGATCGGTCGAGACGTCGACCACACCTGGAATCTGCTTGATCCGGTCGGAGACCCGCGGCACCCAGGCCATCAGCTCGTCCAGATTGGAGCCCCACAGCGTGTACTGATATTGCGAGTCGGTGACGCGCGCTCCGGTCCGGACGTCCTGGACCGCAAACATGAATAACTGCACGCCCGGAACCTGCGCGATCTTCGACCGCAACCGGTCGATCACGCGCGGGGTGCTCAGACCGTCGCGTTCGGCTAATGGCTTGAGGCTGAAAAACAACGTGCCGCGATTGGTCGAACCGGTGAATCCGGTACCTCCGACGATGGAGCCCACATCGGCCACGGCCGGATCTGCAGCGACGATGGTTGCGATACGTCGCTGCAGCTCGAGCATGGTCTTGTATGAAACGTCGGGCGAGGCGCGCGTCGAGCCGTAGACCAGGCCGCTGTCGTCCTGTGGAAGCTGCGCCTTGGGAATCTTGTAGTAGAGATCGACCGTGATGGCGACGGTTGCCGCCATGATGGCGAGCATGACCACGTGGTGACGTAAAGCCAGCGACAGCGTGGCTGCGTAGGCGTTGACCAGCCGTCCAAGTATGCCTTCAGCGATGCGGTCGAAGCGCGTGCGGTTCCGGCTCGGCAGCTCGGTGATGAAGTGCGCGCAGATCATCGGCGTAACGGTCAGCGACACCACCGTCGATATCGCGATTGCAAACGCGAGCGTCACCGAGAACTCCCGGAAGAAGCGGCCGACGATCCCGCCCATGAACAGCAGGGGGATGAATGCGGCGAGCAGCGAAATGCTGATACTGATCACCGTGAACCCGATCTGGTGCGCGCCTTCGATCGCCGATCGCAGCGGCGAATGGCCCTTCTCGAGATTCCGAAACGTGTTCTCGATCATCACGATCGCATCGTCGACCACGAAGCCGACCGACACCACCAGCGCCATCAGCGACAGGTTATCGATCGAGTAGCCGACCAGCCACATGGCCGCGCAGGTGCCGGCAAGCGCCAGTGGCACCGTGACACCGGCGGCGATGGTCGGGGCGGCGCGCCGCAGGAACAGGAAAACAACCAGCATCACCAGCATCGCGGCGCCCGCCAGCGTCGCCTGCATGTCGTTCACGCTTGCCCTGATGGTCGTTGTTCGATCGGACAGGATCGATACGTCGATCCCGGCCGGGATCCAGCGTTTGATCTCGGGCAGCAGATCGCGAATGTGATCGACCGTCGTGATTACGTTGGCGTTGGCTTGCTTGCTGACGATTAAAAGCACCGCGGGCTGCAGATTGAACCACGCTGCCGTATTGCTGTTGCGGGTCCCCTGGACGATCGAGGCGATGTCGGGGAGCTGGACGATGTTTCCGTTCCTGGCCTTGATGACGAGGTGCTGATAGTCGTCGACGGTTCGCAACTGGTCGTTGGTTGCGATCGTCTCGGCGCGCGCCGAACCGGCGAATTCGCCGAGCGGCCCCTGCGCGTTGGTGTTGACGATTGCGGTGCGGACATCGTCGAGAGCGATGCCGGCGGCGGCCGTTAGCACCGGATTGACGCGGATGCGGATCGCGGGCTGTTCGGCACCGCTGACGGTGACGTCGGCAACGCCCTCGACCTGCAGGATCCGCTGCGCCACGACCGTGTCGGCCGCATCGTAGATCGCGCTCGCTGGAATCGTCTTCGAGGTGAGCGCCAGAATGAGGATCGGCGCCGCGGCCGGATTGACCTTGCGGAACGTCGGCTGCTGCGGCAGGTCGCTTGGCAGATCGTTGGCGGCGGCGTTGATGGCTGCCTGCACGTCGCGGGCGGCACCGTCGATGTTGCGGTTGAGGTCGAACTGCACCGTGATCGAGGTTTGCCCGAGCGTGCTCTGCGAGGTGATTTCCGTGACCCCGGCGATTTCCCCCAGCCGCCGCTCCAGCGGCGCCGCGACGGTCGCCGCAATGGTCTCGGGAGCGGCGCCGGGCTGGCTCGCGGACACCCGAATGGTCGGCAGGTCGACGGTCGGGAGGCTCGACACCGGCAGCGATAGGTAGGCAACCGCGCCGACCAGAAACAATCCGATCGCCAGCAGCGTGGTTCCGATCGGCCGACGGATGAACGGGTAGGAAAAATTCATGGCGCCCGGTCACTCCGCCGGTAGCGCAGCCGGCCGGCCGCGTGCCCGCGCAACGCGCGCCCGCAGCTGTTCGAGCGCCAGATAGATCACCGGTGTCGTGTAGAGGGTGAGCAGCTGGCTGAGCACAAGGCCGCCGATGATCGTGATGCCGAGTGGGAAGCGCAGCTCCGATCCGGTGCCGCTTTCGAGCGCCAGCGGCAGCGCGCCGAACAGCGCCGCGAGCGTCGTCATCATGATGGGGCGGAAGCGCAGCAGCGCGGCCTGCAGGATCGCATCACGCGGCAGGAACTCGCCGCTGCGTTCCGCATCGAGCGCGAAGTCGATCATCATGATGGCGTTTTTCTTGACGATGCCCATCAACAGCACGATCCCGATCAACGCCACGATCGATAGATCCTGCCCAAACAACATCAATGCGAGCAACGCGCCGACGCCGGCGGACGGCAGCGTCGACAAGATCGTGATTGGATGGATGAAGCTCTCGTAAAGAACGCCAAGGACGATGTAGATGGTGATGGCGGCTGCCAGGATCAGCCAAGGCTCTCCCGCCAACGAGCGCGCAAACTCGGCGGCGTCGCCCGAGTAGCTTCCAGTGATCGAGGCCGGCATGCCGATCTGGCGCTCGGCTGCCTTTACCGCGTCGACGGCCTCCCCGAGCGAAGCGCCCTCGGCGAGATTGAAGCTGATCGTCGCCGCCGGAAACTGTTCCTGGTGCATGACCACGAGCGGCGCGGTCGTGCGTTCGACGCTGGAAATCACATCGAGCGGCACCTGGGCGGCGGGCGTGGTTGAGGCGAAGGCCGTTGTCGTGTTGTTGGTGCTTGAAACCGGAACCGGCTGGGTCGCAGCGGACGCCGGCACGTAGAGTTTTGCGAGCGTTGAAGGGTCGCGCTGATATTCCGGCGCGGCCTCGAGCACGACGCGGTACTGATTGGCCTGACCGTAGATGGTCGAAATCTGGCGCTGCCCGAATGCGTCATTGAGCGTGTCGTTGACGATTTGCATGGAGATGCCGAGCCGGCCGGCCTTTTGCCGGTCGACGTTGATCTGTGTACGCAAACCGCGCGCCTGCACTTCCGAGGCGACGTCGCGCAGTAGCGGCGACGACTGCAGTTGTTGTGCAAGCCGGTCGGTCCAGGTCAGTACCTCGTTGGTGTCGGTTCCCGCGAGCGTGTACTGATATTGCGCGCGACTCAGCTGCGTACCGATCTGAATGTCCTGAACGGGCAGAAAGAACACCTGGATGCCCGGGACCGGCGCCACCGCTTGCTTCAGGCGTTCGACGATCTCGGTTACGAATTCCCGGCGGGCATCGCGCGGCTTGAGCGTGATGGTAAGCCGCCCCGCATTGGGCGTCGCGTTAAGCGTCGTCACCCCGGCGATTGAGACGACACCGGTCACATCCGGATCCTTGCGGATTGCGTCAACGACCTGCGACTGCAGCCGCTTCATCTCGTCGAAGGAAACTTCCTGGCCGGCCTCGGTGACGGCGGTGATCAGGCCGGTGTCCTGCGGCGGCAGGAATCCCTTCGGGATGACGACATAAAGTACGATGGTCGCCGCCAGTGTCGCGAACGTGACCATCAGTGTTCCGAATTGGTGGCGCAGCACCCACTCGAGGCTCGACCGGTAGAGGCTGACCGTGCGCTCGATCGCGCCATTGAGGGCGCGCGCGAGAGCGCCGCCGCGATGCGTTGACGTGTCCCGCAACAGCCGGCCGCACATCATCGGGGTCAATGTCAGGGAGACAATCGCCGACGTTACCACCGCAATGGTCAGCGTCAGCGCAAATTCGCGGAACATCCGTCCCACGATGCCGGTCATGAACAGCAGCGGAATGAACACGGCGATGAGCGAGAGCGTGAGCGAGATCACCGTGAACCCGATCTCCCGCGCGCCCCGCAATGCCGCCTGCAGCGGCTCTTCGCCGCCCTCGATATGACGCACGATGTTCTCGATCATGACGATCGCGTCGTCGACCACGAAGCCGGTGCCGATGGTCAGCGCCATCAGTGACAGGTTGTCGAGCGAGAAGCCGCAAAACCACATCACGCCGAAAGTGGCCACGATCGACAGCGGCAGCGCGACTCCCGCGATGATGGTGGCGCGAATCGTGCGCAGAAACAGCAGAACCACGAGCACCACGAGCACAACGGCCAGAATCAGGGTGAATTGCACGTCGCGCACCGACGCGCGGATCGTTTCGGTGCGGTCGCTGACGACGGTGAGCTTCACCGCGGCTGGCATCGCATTCTGCAGTCGGGGCAGCTCGCGCTTGATCCGCGCCACGGTGTCGATGACATTGGCGCCCGGCTGTCGTTGGATGTCGATCACGACCGCGGAGGTTCCCTGATACCAACCGCCGACCTTGGCGTTTTCGAGCCCGTCGATCACCTTGGCGACGTCGCGCAACGCGATCGGGGCGCCGTCGCGATAGGCAATCACCACGTCGTTGTAGGCGGCGGCGGCGGTGAGCTGATCGTTCGCTGCAATCATGTAGGACTGCTGCGAACCATCGAGTGAGCCTTTGGGGCCCGACACGTTGGCGCCGCTGATCGCCGCGCGCACGTCCTCGAGCGAGATCCCGTAAGCGGCAAGCCGGGTGAGATCCGCCTGGATGCGAACCGCCGGCTTCAATCCGCCTTGCACAGTCACTCGGCCGACGCCGGTCACTTCGGCGAGGCGCTGCGCCAACAGCGTATCGGCAAGATCGGAGAGTTGGCGCAGCGAGATCGAAGGCGAGGTCAGCGCAAGCGTGATGATCGGCGCGTCGGCTGGATTGACCTTCGAATACGTCGGCGGATACGGCAGATTCTGCGGCAGCGTCGAGCGTGCGGCATTGATCGCCGCCTGCACGTCTTGAGCCGCCCCATCGATGTCACGGTTGAGGTCGAATTGCAGCGTGATCTGGCTGATCCCGAACGAACTCTGCGATGTCATCATCGACAGGGACGGGATTTGGCCGAATTGCCGCTCAAGCGGCGCGGTCACGAGCGCGGAGATCGTATCCGGGTTGGCGCCAGGAAGCTGGGTCGAGACCTGAATGGTTGGAAAGTCGACCAGCGGCAGCGACGACACCGGCAATTGCGAATATCCAAGCAAGCCGCCCATCAACACCGCTATGCCGAGCAGCGAAGTCGCGATCGGGCGGCGGATAAAGGGCGCGGAAACGCTCAGCGCGCTCATGGCGTCTGGCTGGTCGCCTCCCGCTCGGTTCGGCGCTGGCCGTCGCGCGGCGGTTGGCCGGATCGCGCGGTGCCGTCATTCGACGGGCGACCTTTTCCGCGCGTCCGGTCGGGGGCGCCCGCCGGAGCCGAGCCAGCCTCACCTGCGACGGTCACGCGCGTCCCCTCGGCCAGCTGATTGAAGGCAGTCGTGGTCACGCGCTCGCCGCTCTGCAGTCCGGATACGATCACCGATTGGGCCTCGTCCTGCAGACCGACGGTCAGCGGGCGCATCGCGACCGTATTGTCGTCCTTGATGACGAATACAAACGGTCCGTTGGGGCCGCGCTGAACTGCCGCCGTCGATACCACCACAACCTGTTTGAGCGTGTCGACGAGCAGCTGAACGTTGACGAATTGCCCGGGCCAAAGCTGCAAGTCCGTATTTGGAAACTCCGCCTTGAGCTTGATGGTGCCGGTTGCCTGGTCGATCTGGTTGTCGACCACCTTCAAGGTGCCGCGATCGATGACGGTCTTGTTGTCCGGGCCGAAAGCGTCCACGGCGAGGGTCCCCTGAGCCATCGCCTTGGTGACCTGGGCGAGCTGCTGCTGCGGCAGGGTGAAGATGATGGCGATCGGGCGCAGTTGGGTGATCACGACGATCGGCGTTGTGTTGGCACCCTGTACGATGTTGCCGGCATCGACCAGGCGAATGCCGGTTCGTCCGGCGATCGGCGCGACAACGTTGGTGTAGTCGAGATAGGCCCGCTGATTTTCGATTGCCGCCTGATCGGCTTTGACCTGTGCTTCCAACTGGGCGACGAGCGCCTTCTGCGTATCGGCCTGCTGCTTCGGCCCTGCATTGGTCTCTGCGAGACGCACGTAGCGCACGAGATCGACCCTGGCGTTGGCGAGGGTCGCTTCGTCCTGCGCCTTCTTGGCGACCGCCTGATCGTATTGGGCCTGGTAGATAACCGGATCGATTTTCGCCAGCACAAAGCCCTGTTCGACGTCCTGGCCCTCTTTGAAGAAGATATTGATCAGCTTGCCGTCAACCTGCGAGCTGACAGTGACCGTGTTGAGCGCCTTGGTGGTCCCAACGCCGTCGAGATAGACCGGCACGTCGGCGGTGTGTGCGGTTGCGGCGAGAGTCGGGACGGGCTGATTGCCCTGGCGTTGGAAGCGACCAACTTGAGCAGTGCGCTGGGCCGGCGAGTAAGCAAACACCGCGGCGACGACTCCCGCGATGATCAGCAGGGCCGCCCCAATCGCCAACCTTCGCCGCCACGCGGAGCGCATCGCCTTTGCCGGCGGCTTGGCTGGGACAACCGTTTCGGGTCGGACCGGAATCATATCGGACCCCCTCCGTTAGGCGGAATAGGTGGCGGCGGCGCGTTGAGCGGCGGCCAGCCTCCGCCAAGCGCCTGGAACAAGCTTACCACTGCGAGCAGGCGGGCCAATCGTATCTGCGACAATAGATCCTCGGCGGTAAACAACGTCTGTTCGATTTGAACCACGGTGGTCAAATCGACCGTGCCCTCGCGCAGACGTTGTTCAGACAGGACGAAGGCCTGGCGTGCGGTCCGCACAACGTCGCTTTGCAGCCTCTCGCGAATGGTTTCCTGCTGCAGGGCAATCAATGCCTGTTCGACATCACTGAAGGCGTTGAGCACAGACCTGCGGTATTGCTGCAGGAACTGTTGTTGCACGCCCTGTTCAAGCTCGAGTTGACCGAGGCGCTGGAACCCGTCGAACAGGGGCTGCGCCAGGGCGGCGGTCCAGGTGAAATACCAAGCCGCCGGCGTGAACAGCGCAGCCAATGCAAGGCTCTGCAAGCCGTTCTGGCCGGTGAGCTGAATTGTTGGAAAGAACGCTGCCCGTGCCGATTCGACACTGTGGTTTGCCGATGCGAGCTGGGCTTCGGCCTGGCGGATATCCGGTCGTTGATTGAGGATGTCGGAGGGTAACCCCGGGGTAACCGTTGGAATATGCACGGCGTACATGTTGCCGCCGCGAATCTTGAAATTCTCCGGCGCGCGGCCGACCAGCACCGCAAGGGCAACTCGGTTCTGTTGCTCCGTGATCACGAGCGGCGGGATGTTCGCCTTGACCTGATCGACAAGACTCTCCTGCTGAGCGATTTCAAGCTGGGAGGCCGTGCCTTGCGCGAAGCGGTCGCGAATGACCTGCAGCACGCGGTTCGCCTCTGCCAGGTTCGTGTTCGCGATACGCAGCCGATCCTGCGCCCCGAGCACCTGGAAGTAAGCGTTGGCGACCGTAACCTCGGCGGTAATCGCGACCACCTCGCGGTTGAAGCGGCTGGCGATGGCCGATTCCTCGTTGGCCAACACCGTCGCGCGGGTCTGACCCCAGAAGTCGAGCACGTAGCTGGCGCTGAGGTTGGCGGTGTGAAGATCGCTGATCAGCGATCCTCGACGCGTCGTCGCGGCGGTGGGAGAGATCGAAGCCGGCGACGTCCGGGATCGCTGACTACTGTAGTTCGCGGTCACACTGGGGAGCAGGGGGGCGCCGGCGACCCGCACCTGGGCATCAGCCTGAATGATCTGCGCAACCGCGACCGCGATATCAAGGTTTGCGGTTTGGGCGAGCTCCATCAGCTTGGTCAGCTCGGCAGAGCGGAAGTTCCGCCACCAGTCCAGGGCCGGCAGTGACACATAAGGCTGTCGCGGCCCGTAGGTGTACTTGTCCGCGGTTTCGAGCTCAGGGTCAGGATGTTCGGTATCAACGAAACAGCCGGACAGCGGTTGCGCCAAGCAGAGCCCAACGAGGACCTGCGCCAAGCGGCGGGGCCGAAAGCGTAGAGATCGCAATCGTCGCTGACGCATACTTGCTTTCGCACGCCGCTGGCGGGTGTTTCCCCGTCCAGACCTTCGTGCGTCCCCCAAACAGGCTACCAACCCGACTTCGCTCGACAAGCGATACCCCGCGTTGGCCATCGGAGGCCGCGCTGCAGTTCGCAGTAGCGCCGCCTTGCTCATGGCCATGCTTGCCGATCCAGATGTGCGCCCCGCCTCCGTGCCGACTATTGGGTAACAATAAGCCGAATGTGGGCTCGACCACGTGAAAACTCGGTAATGCGCCGCGGGCGCCGGCGCATAGCAATAAGATACTGATATTTATCAGATATTTCTATTAACCCAACCCGGCCAGAACGCCCTCGGCTGGCTCGGGCGCCGCTAATCTTTGTGGTCGTCGTCCAATTCGCCGATGTGATGCTGGGCGTAGAGCTCCAGACCGAGCCGGCGCACCAGATCAAGCTGCGTCTCGAGGAAGTCGATGTGGTCTTCCTCGTCTTTCATGAGCTCTTCGAACAGGTCGCGCGACACGTAGTCTTTCACCGCGTGACAGTGCGTGGCGGCCTCTTCGTAGAGGGCGCGGGCACGCATTTCGGCCGCCAAGTCGCAGTCGAGAACCTCCTTGACGGTCTGCCCAATGTGCAATGGGTCGATCACCTGCATGTTGGGAAAACCCTCGAGAAAAATGATCCGCTGCACGATCTTGTCGGCGTGCTCCATTTCCTCGATCGATTCCTTGCGCCATTGCTTGGCAAGTGCCCGATAGCCCCAGTTGTCCAGCAGCCGGTAGTGCAGCCAGTACTGGTTAATGGCAGCAAGTTCGTGCCGGAGGCCCTTGTTGAGATATTCGATGACGCGTGCGTCGCCCTGCATGGTGGCCTCTGCTGCGCAGGCCGCCGGACCGGGTGTCGGCGGGCATACACCTGTTACGCTGCGAACTCCCCGACGGAGCCGCACAATCGCGAATTAGACTTACTCCAATGTGCAAAATTTAGGCGGCGCCCGCAAATGCAAAATGCGGGCTTATGCGGGCTTGAGGGATGCAGGATTGGCGGTCGGGTCCGATTCCGCCGAAGCCGTTCGTCTCAGGCGGTCTTACAACGCCCGCAGCCGCAGGCGTCCCCGCAGGCAGCCGCAAGCGCCTCGTCCATGATCTTGCGGATCGTGCGGGCGCACCGGCCGCATTGCGCGCTGCACCCGAGGCAGCCGTAGACTTGTCCAGCCGAACGCGGTGGCGCCTCGGTCTTTACCGCCGACCGCACGTCGTGGTCGGACAACACATTGCACGAACAGATGATCACCTCGGCGTCCCCGGCTTTTTCCCGAGCTTGAGTTTGTATTGATATGGCAAGCCACGGGCTTTGATGCAAAACAAAAAACCGAGGCCGACGTCATTCCAGACTTGCAGATTCCCCAATATTTCCGGCCGTTTTTGAGGTCCGGTTGCGTCGCAAACCTACAATTTCTCTAAACTGTGCGATGGGCTAACCGGCCTTGCTGAGCTTCTCCCTGGGTTCGCTGCAAAACGCGTTGAGCGCCGCAACATCGCGCTCGGCGTCGGGCGAGGTCTTGGCGGCGCCGGCCGCCATGTGCTCGTAAAGGCGCGCGATCGCGGTAAACATGTCGTGGGCCGCCTGGTCTTCGCCGAGGTAGGCGGCGATTTCGTCCATCTCGGCGACCCATCGATAGGCTTTGGGAAACATCCGCGGAACCTGCCGGGTCAGCCAGGCAGCGAGCTGGGGCTGGCTCTCAAACAATTCGCGCCGCAGGGCGTCTGCACAGCCGCCGCGCGCCGAGCCGAGCATCATGGCGGTGCCGATCGCGGTGAACCCCTTGGTGATGCCCGCATAGGACATTTTCAGCGCCGAGGCGGCGCCGATTGGCCCGTCCAGGACCCGCACGTTGAGCCCGTAGCGCGCCAGCAAAAGCGCGTCGGCTGCGGCCTCGCCCGCCACATAGAGGGTGGGGCTGTAAGACCCGGTCGGTGGGCCCCCGATGATCCCGCCGTCGATGTAGCGGCACGGGGCGTCGGCGAGCACCATGCTAATCCGCTTGGCCGTGTCGGGCGCCACGGCATTGCAGTCGATATAGAGCGGGTTGTGCGAAGCCCGCGCCAGCGCCGGCTTGAGCCGTTGCGCGAGCCCCACG
>JBPYFJ010000079.1:0-26134 GCA_051985675.1 Xanthobacteraceae bacterium
AATCAGCTGGCCACACGACGGCCACCAACATGAGCGCGGCTCGGGTGAGGCGATTGCCGATGTCTACCGCCGCCTAGGCGCCCCAATGCTGGGAACGCACGCGCAGAATAGAGGCGGGGGGCATCACCTCGAACCCACCATCGAGGAAATGTGCGGCTACATGAAGCGCGGGGCCTTCGCCATCGCGAGCCACATGACCGAGTTGGGTGAGGAACTACTGAACTACCATCGCGATGAGGACTACAAGGTCGTGCCGCTACGCGACGATCTGATTAGCGCTGTGCGGTACGCGTTCATGATGAGACGCAACGGCAAGCCACTCGATGGGTGCGAGCCCTATGGCCGAGCCCCCGGTGTCGAGGTAGTCGACATCTATGACCCGCGCCCGCGGCCGGCGTCACGAACGGCGCGGATCGTCGACAACGATTTTGACGTGTTCACGGGCCGATAACTTCCGGTCGCCAGCGTCTCATGACATTGGCGCGGTTTTGTTCGCTGATCGCTTTTTTGCGCGCTACGGCCGTACGCCGCACTTCGCCGCTTTTGAACCCTCCCCACTGCCCAATCCGCCGCATGAACTCGCGGTTGCGGGTTACGACACAATCTGCCGGTGAAGCGCGCTTCGTGTTTAGACTTCGGCGGCGGGCCACCAGGCGCGCTTTGACCCGTGCCATGGCCTCGCCGTCCTCGACTGCCACCAGCTTGATGCCGCACGCGCCCAGCAGGCTCTCGAAGGCGACCGGCCCAAACCGCCGGATCGGCTGCGGCCCGAGCAGTTTGGCTGAGTACCCAGATGGCAAGCCCGAGATCAGATCGGCAGTCTCATAAGTAATTCCGAGGCTGGCGATCCGCTGCCGGAACAACTCCCGCAGGTCGTCGGCGGACCGCACGACCGCAATGGGCGTGATGTTGTTTGATTGAGCGAACTCATCTTGGTGATACGTCATCCTGCCATGCCGTGGTCAGCAAATCAGTCACGGTGACAAGCATCACCAAGGCGCAAGTTGGATGGCAAGAAATTTTACTTCCCAGGTACTTCCCGGAGCTAATTCCTGGGAAGTTTTTCGCCTCAAAAATCCGGCTAAGTCTTTGATTTTGTTGGTCGGAGCGCCGAGATTTGAACTCGGGACCCCCAGTCCCCCAGACTGGTGCGCTAACCGGGCTGCGCTACGCTCCGAACGGCCGCGGACTATAGAGATCGCGTCCTGCGAGCGCAACCAAGGGGCGTTGCACTTCTAGTGCCCCGAACCCCAAGTTCGCATGCCCATGCCGCGAATCCGATTGCGAACTTCGGGTTCATAGGGGCACTAGAATCATAGATTTGCTAGCGTCCTTTCGATTCCGAAGTTCGCGTCGAGCGTGCTGCAAGGTGTGGCGAACTTCGGAATTGGGACGCTAGCGTCGATAAGCCTCAATCGCGCATCGTCAATTTCGACCGCAGGAGGGCCGAACACCGTGGGTCGCGTCGCCGCCTTCGCGGGCAGGGCCGCCATCGAGGCGCTCGCCGCCTCGCATGCGAATCTTTTGCTGCGCCCCCTGCGCCGCGTCCTAGGCGTGATCCTCAAGGTCGAACGCGTCACTCCGCCGCGACCGGATCGGTTTCAGCCCAATCGCGCGCGCGAGATGACGCCCGAATTTTTCGAAGCCCTGCTCCTTGAGCTGCGTCGGCGCAAGGTCGACATCGTCCCGCTCGACGAGATGCACCGCCGCCTGATCGAACGCGACACCAAGGGCGACCGGTTCGTCTGCATCACCTGCGATGACGCCCATGCCGAGCACCACACATTCGTGCACCCGATCTGCCGAAAGCATGAGGCGCCGTTCGCGGTCTTCATTCCGAGCGGCTTTCCGGACCGGATCGGCGAACTGTGGCGGCTGATCCTCGAAGCCGCGATCAACAAGACCGACCGCCTCGCGATTCTGGTCGACGGGCATGAGCAGCACCTCGACTGCCGCACGCCGTCGGAGAAATCGGATGTGTTCGAAGCTTTGTGGTCATGGCTGCTAGCGCGTCCGACGAACGAGGAGATCAGAGCGTTCGTCGACGATCTCGCCGGCCGCTACGGGGTCGATAGTCAGGCAATCTGCGCCGGCGCCTGCATGACCTGGACGCAGGTCAATGCGCTCGCGGCCGATCCGCTCGTCACCATCGGGGCCCAGAGCGTCAACTACCCAATTCTCGCCAACCTGCCCGAGGCCAAGGTCCGGTTCGAAATGACCCAGAGCCGGTCGGTGATTGAAAGCGCGGTCGGGGTGCAGCCCAACTATTTCGCCTACCCGTTCAGCCACAGCAGCGCCGCCGGGCCGCGCGAGTTCGAGATCGCGGGCGAACTCGGATTCAAAGCGGCTTTCACCAGCCGTCCCGGCGCGGTGCGCACCCGGCACGGCAGCCGCCTGATGGCGCTGCCGCGCATGTCGCTCGCAGGCCGAGCGCAACATCTGCGCTACGTGCCCCTTATGATGTCGGGGATTTCAGTTTCGCGCTGAGCAGGACGAAAGAGCTCATCCTTCATCGGCCGCCGGCGCGTCCGGGTCGGGGCGCGACATCCAGCTGATCAGCGGCATCGCCGGCAGCACCCAGCCGAGCCCGGCCACAATGTAGTAGGCGATTTCGAGCAGCCGGTTGTGCGAGACGCCGAGCATCTGCGCGAAGCCCATCGCCAGCAACGCCCAGACCACCACCAGCACCAGGAGGGCGACGGTACCGATCAGCTTGCGGGTGCGAATGTGCATATTCGGTCGCAATTGCGGGGTGCAGGCGCCCTCTATATGGTCCGGCCCGCATGGCATCAGCAAGCGATAACCACCAACGCGCGATCCGGCTCTGGCTCTGGGCTGTGGCGGCGCTTGTCATTGCGCTGGTGCTGGTCGGCGGCGCGACGCGGCTCACCGAATCCGGCCTGTCGATCGTCGAATGGCGTCCGGTCACCGGCGTCATGCCGCCGCTCACCGACGCGGGCTGGCAGGCCGAATTCGAAAAATATCAGGCGATCCCGCAGTACACGCAGCGCAACGCCGGCATGAGCCTTGTGGCGTTCAAGACCATCTATTGGTGGGAATGGACGCACCGGCTGCTCGGCCGGGTGGTCGGCGCGGCGTTCCTGCTCCCGTTCCTGTTCTTCCTGTGGCGGGGCTGGGTCGCGCCCGGCCTGCGCGGTCGCTTGTGGTTCATCTTCGGGCTTGGGGCGCTGCAGGGCGCGGTCGGCTGGTGGATGGTCGCCTCCGGGCTCGCGGAGCGCACCGAGGTCTCGCAATATCGTCTGGCAACGCACTTGCTGCTCGCGTGCCTCATCCTGGTCGCGCTGGTCTGGACCGCGCGGCGTCTTGCACCGCGGACCGAGCCGGTGCCGGGGCGCTTCCGTGTGACCGCAATGGCGCTGGTCGCGCTCACGCTGCTGCAGATCTATCTGGGCGGCCTCGTCGCCGGGTTGCGCGCGGGCCTGATCTACAACACCTGGCCGCTGATCGACGGCGGTCTCGTACCGGACGCGAGCCGGCTCTGGTTCGAGACACCGCTGTGGCGCAATGTCTTTGAGAATACCCTGACGGCGCAATTCGACCACCGGATGGTCGCCTACGTATTGTTCGGCGTTGCGGTCTGGCACGCGATCGACGCCGCCGCGAAGCGGGCGGGGGCGCGCTCCGCGATCGTGCTCGCCGCCGCGGTCGGCGCGCAGGCCGTGCTCGGCGTGCTGACGCTGATCAACCAGGCGCCGCTCGCGCTTGCGCTTGCGCACCAGGCGGCGGCGATCGGAGTGCTGACGATTGCTGCCGTGCACGCCGCCGGACTGTCGGGCCTGCAGCGGTCGCGAGCGGCGGCTGTCGGCGCGGGCTCCGTTCAACCGGCGCGGTGATCGCATGCGCAAGACGATGCTCGCCGCCGGGCTCGTTGCATTGACCGCGTTCGCCGGATTTGCGCACGCGCAGCAATATCCCACCCGCCTCATCAAGATGGTGCACGGCTTTCCTCCCGGCGGAAACGTCGATGTGATCGCCCGCATCATGGCGCAGGAAATGTCCAACGGCTTGGGGCAGCCGGTCGTGGTCGAGAGCAAGGCCGGCGCGGTCGGCACTGTCGCCGCCGACGCGGTCGCCCACGCGGAGCCGGACGGGTATACGCTCTTGCTGGTGCCGAGCGCGCACGCGGTGACCGGCGCGATCTATCAGTCGCTGAAGTACCGGCCGGTCGACGACTTCGCCTGGATTTCGACCGTGAGCTTCTATCCGTTCGTCATCTGCGTGCGGCCGGAGTCGCGATTTGGCACGCTGGCCGACCTGCTGGCGGCCGCCGCGGTCAAGCCGGAGACGGTGTCGTTCGGATCGTCGGGGATCGGCACGATCCAGCACATGACCGCCGAGCTGCTCGGCAATGCATCGCGCGTAAAATTTCTGCTGGTCCACTACCGCGGCGAAGCGCAGGCGGCGACCGGGCTGTTGACCGGCGACATCGATTTCCTGATCTCGACGCCGACGGTCGCGGTCGCCAACATCGAGTCGGGCGCGTTCCGCGCGCTCGCGGTGACGAGCCGCGCGCGCTGGAACAAGCTTCCAGATGTGCCGACCGTAGCGGAGGCGGCTCTTAAGGGTTTTGAGATGACGTCGTGGTCGGGGTTGGCCGCGCCGGCCGCAACGCCCCCGGATATCGTCGCGCGCCTCAATGCCGAAGTCCGCCGCGCGATCGAGGTGCCGCAGGTGAAGATGCGCCTGGAGAGTTTCGGCGGCGACGTGCGCGCGATGACGCCGGAGGAGATGCGCACGCTGGTGTCGGACCAGCTCGCGCTGTGGTCGCGGGTCGCGCGCGAGAACAACATCCGGGCGGAGTGATCACGCCACCCGTCGGGTGCGCGGTTGATTTTGATGTGCACTACCGCGGTCGTCATTCCGGGGCCGGCCGAAGGCCGGAGCCCGGAACAGTCTCGCGTACCCGGACCGCGCGGCGCGCAGCGCCGTCGCGTGATCCGGGGTCCAGCACAAGAAATGCAGCACCGCGGCTCTCTATTGTTGCTTCGCGACGTTTTTGCGCTGGATCCCGGATCTGCGCGCCGTCTCGCTGCGCTCGCCGGTGCTCGTCCGGGATACGCCAGTCCGTCCGGGTATATTGCTCCAATCACGCCACGTTCAGCGCCTGATCGAGATCGGCGATGATGTCGTCTTGATCCTCGATGCCGATCGACAGCCGCACCACGTCGGGACCGGCGCCGGCCTGGACCTTCTGCGCGTCGGTCAGCTGCTTGTGGGTGGTCGAGGCCGGGTGAATGATCAGCGAGCGGGTGTCGCCGATATTGGCGAGATGCGAGAACAGACGCACGCTCGCGACCAGTTTGGTGCCGGCGTCGTAGCCGCCCTTGAGCCCGAACGTGAACACCGCGCCGGCGCCCTTGGGGACGTATTTCTTGGCAAGGGTGTGATAGCGATCGCCCGGCAGGCCCGGATAGCTCACCCAGGCAACCTTGGGATGGTCGGCGAGCCATTTCGCGACCGCCAGCGTGTTGTCACAGTGGCGCTGGATGCGCAGCGGCAGCGTTTCAATGCCGGTCAGGATCAGGAACGCGTTGAACGGGGAGAGCGCCGGCCCGATATCGCGCAGGCCCAGCACCCGGCAGGCAATCGCGAATGCGAAGTTGCCGAACGTCTCGTGCAGCACGATGCCGTTATATTCCGGCCGCGGCTCGCACAGCATCGGATAGCGCTTCTCGCGCGACCAGTTGAACGTGCCGGCGTCGACGATCAGCCCGCCGATCGAGTTGCCGTGACCGCCGAGAAACTTGGTCAGCGAATGCACGATGATGTCGGCGCCGTAGTCGATCGGTTTGCACAGGTAGGGCGTCGCCAGCGTGTTGTCGACGATCAGCGGCACGCCGGCGCGCTTGGCGATCGCCGACACCGCTTCGATATCGGTGATCACGCCGCCCGGATTGGCGATCGACTCGATGAAGATCGCCCGGGTCTTGGGCGATACCGCGCGCTCGAAGGTCGTAATATCGTCGGGATCGGCCCACACGACCCGCCAGTCGAAATTCTTGAATGCGTGATTGAACTGGTTGATCGAGCCGCCATAGAGCTTCTTGGACGCCACGAACTCATCGCCCGGCCGCATCAGCGTGTGCATCACGATCACCTGCGCGGCGTGGCCGGACGCGACCGCCAAGCCGGCGGTGCCGCCCTCGAGCGCCGCCACGCGCTCCTCCAGCACCGCGTTGGTCGGATTGCCGATCCGCGTATAGATGTTGCCGAACGTCTGCAGCCCGAACAGCGAGGCCGCGTGATCGACGTCCTCGAACACGAATGACGTCGTCTGATAGATCGGCGTCGCGCGCGCGCCCGTGGTGGGGTCGGGTTGCGCGCCGGCATGAACCGCAAGTGTAGCAAACCCCGGAAGCCGGTCGGTCATGGCAGGGTTCCTCGCCTCGGCACTGAGCGCCGGCGGACCGGCTCAGGTGGATTTATCGGACCTAGGGGAAGCGTCAAGACGCGCGCATCATCCGATCGGAGGACCGATGCCTACTAACCCTTGATGAGCTCGGCGCGTTGTGCCGCCGGCGTGGCGCCGCCAGCGGTGGTGGGACGGTCGAGCGCCATGCGTTGGATACCGCCGCCGAGAATTCTCGCCCGTTTGGAGGTCAGCGTGCGGGTATTCACGCCCATCCAGGCGATTTCGGACGACAGGCGGCCGTACTCGATCTTGGGACAGCGGTTCATCACAACCTTGAGACCGTTGGCCTCGGCCAGCCGGGCTGCGTCATCGTTGCGCACCCCAAGCTGCATCCAGATCACCCACGGCCGCGGCTTCATCGCCAGCGCCGCTTCGACAATTCCGAGCGCAAATTGCGAGGCGCGAAAGATATCGACCATATCGACCGGCTCGGGGATGTCGGCGAGCGTCGCGTAGGATGTCCGGCCCAGCAGTTCGGCGCCGGCGAGCGCCGGGTTGACCGGGATCATGCGATAGCGGCGCTCGAGCAGATATTTGAACGCAAAATAGCTCGGCCGGCTGACGTTCGCCGACACGCCGACCATCGCGATGGTCTTCACCGTGTTGAGAATGCCGCGGATGTAGGCGTCGTCGTAGCTGTCGTGGTTCATGCGCCTCTAGTGTCCCGCTTGCGACGCTTGTATCCCTTTGCGGTAGGCGCTTTTACAAGCGTCGGAAGCAAAGGGACACTAGCAACTCCATGATTCTAGTGTGGCTTTGGATTTGACGTTCCTACGAAGGACTCGCCGCGATGCTGGTAGGAACGTCAAATCCGCCACACTAGCGGTCCTCCCACTTTGGGTCGCGCTTGTCGAGGAACGCGCCGATCCCTTCCGCCGCGTCATGCAGCACCATGTTCTCGGCCATGACGCGCGCGGTGTGTCGATAGGCATCCTCGAGAGTCATCTCGATCTGCGCGTAGAACGCCTTCTTGCCGAGGCGCACGGTTGCGGCCGATTTGCTTGCGATCTGCTGTGCGAGCGCGATCGCTTCCTCGCGTTCGCGTCCGGGTGCAACCACCCGGTTGACGAGGCCGATGCGCTTCGCCTCGTCGGCCGACATCATGTCGCCGGTGAGAAGCATCTCCATCGCGGGCTTGCGGGCGACGTCGCGCGACAGCGCCACCATCGGGGTTGAGCAGAACAGGCCGATGTTGACGCCCGGCGTGCAGAAGGCGGCCGCCGAGGAGGCAACCGCGAGATCGCAGGTGGCCACCAGCTGGCATCCGGCCGCGGTCGCAGGGCCTTGCACGGCGGCGATGACCGGCTGCGGCAGCCGCACGATCGCCAGCATGACGGCGCAGCAGCGCGCCATGAGCGCCTCGAAATAGGCTTTGCCGCCGTTCGGATCCGTCCGCCGCGCCAGGAGCTCGCGCATGTCATGGCCGGCGCAAAACGCTGGTCCGTTGGCGGCGAGCACGACCGCGCGGACCGCGCGGTCGTCGGCGATCGCCGCGAGTTCGCTCGTGAGCGCGGCCAGCAATTCGTCCGACAGACTGTTGCGGGCCTGCGGGCGATTGAGCGTCAGCACCGCGACCGGCCCAACGGGCTCGCGCAGGAGCACCGCATTGGCGAGAGGGCTGCGAACAGGGGCTTGCATCGACACCGGCCTTTCGGGGCTAATGTAGTCTCGAACATGCTGATGCTCCACCGGGCATCAGGCCGGAAGGGGAGGAGGCGTGCGGCCATCGGCGTTGAGCGCAGCGGACCTGGAACGTCGGCTGTCGGCCGAATTTCCGGGAACCTTCGACCGGGACAGCGGGGTCGCAATCCTCGAGGTGTGGCACGCCGGTTGTCGGGTCCGGCTCGGCTATTCGCCGACGTCGCTGCGGCCAGGCGGCACCATTTCCGGCGCCACCTTGATGATGCTGACGGACCTGACGATGTACGTCGCCGTCCTGGCGTCGATCGGCTGGAAGCCGCTGGCGGTGACGACCAACCTCAACATCAATTTCCTGCGCAAGGCGCCGGCGGCGGCGCTGATCGCGCACTGCCGGCTGATCAAGCTCGGCCGGCGGCTCGCGGTCGGGGACGTGAGCATCCACTCGGAAGACGGCGACGATCTCGTCGCGCATGCGACCTCGACCTATTCGATCCCGCCCGATTGATGGTGCTATAATACTGGGATCATAATAATTTGATCTAACTGCATATTATTCACGGTACGTCGTTGACCCCGAGCGAGCGCCGGTATAGAAGCCCCGCCAACGCGCGCCATCAAGCGCCCTCAAATCCGGATCAACCCGATGAGCACTTATTCGGCCAAGCCAGCTGAGGTGGAGAAGAAGTGGGTCGTGATCGACGCCAACGGTCTGGTGGTCGGCCGGCTTGCGTCAATCGTTGCCCTGCGGCTGCGTGGCAAGCACAAGCCGACTTTCACTCCGCATGTGGACTGCGGCGACAACGTCATCATCATCAACGCCGCCAAGGCCGTGCTGACCGGGCGCAAGCTCGAGAAGAAGGTCTATCACCAGCACACTGGCTTCATCGGCGGCATCAAGGAACGCACCGCGAAATCGATCATGGAGGGGCGCTTCCCGGAGCGCGTGGTCGAGAAGGCGGTGCAGCGCATGCTGCCGCGCGGCCCGCTCGGCCGTCAGCAGTTCGCCAATCTGCGGGTCTATCCCGGCGCCGAGCATCCGCATGCCGCGCAAAATCCCGAATCGGTCGATGTGGCGGCGATGAACCGCAAGAACAGCAGGAGCTCCTGATCATGGCCGAGACCATTCAATCGCTCGACCAACTCGCCGCCCTCAAGCCGGCGGCGCCCGAAGCGCCGAAATACGTTCAGAAGCTCGACAAGCAGGGCCGCGCCTATGCGACCGGCAAGCGCAAGGACGCGGTCGCGCGGGTGTGGATCAAGCCCGGCGCCGGCAAGATCCTGATCAACGACGCCGCGATCGAGACCTACTTCGCGCGCCCGGTGCTGCGCATGCTGATTCAGCAACCGCTCGTCTCGTCGAACCGCAACGGCCAGTACGACGTTACGTGCACCGTGTCCGGCGGGGGCCTCTCGGGTCAGGCCGGCGCCGTGCGCCACGGCCTGTCCAAGGCGTTGACGAACTTCGAGCCCGATCTGCGCGCCGTGCTCAAGCGCGGCGGCTTCCTCACGCGCGACTCGCGCGTGGTCGAGCGCAAGAAGTACGGCAAGGCCAAGGCCCGGCGTTCGTTCCAGTTCTCGAAGCGCTAGGCGCTCGCGTTCGATCGGCGCGCGCGGTTAGTGTTCTGCTAACCGCGCGCGCGGAAATTACCTCCACCCTTTAAAGCTCCATTCAGCATTCGGGATCGATGCTCTGGCAAGACAACCAGAGGATTGGTCATGGTTAACGAGCGGCTCGCGCTCCCCGCGGCACCGAGCGGTGCGCACGCGGGCGCAGCGGCACACAAGCTGCCCGTGAGTGGGCACGCCGAACTACCCGAACTGTTCGCACCCTCGATCGCCGCGGCGCCCGGCGGCGACCGCCGCGCAAAACACCGCGAGACCTTGAAATTCGACGACGTCGCTATTCCAATCCCGGAGCAAGCGCGAAGTTGGGCGCACGAGGACACCGCGGGTGCGTTTTCATCGAACCCTGCGGGCGAATTCTCCTGGCGCGAACGGCCGAACCAGACGTTCGACGCGGTGAAAGTGACCAACAGTTCCGGCAGCTTCTACCGGCGCGCGGGTCAACGCATGTGTGCGGCGTTGCTCACTGCAGCGCTGCTCGGCACATTCGGCCTCGGGTGGGTGGGCGGCTCGGCGTCGCACCGTCTGCTCGCGCGGAGCCCCGCGTCATCGGCACTCAAGCAACGCGTAAACGCCGCGGCACACGCCGACAGTAAGCCCGACGTTGGACGTGACGCCGCCGCGCCGAGCGTGCGCAAGCTGTCCGCTGCGGCCGCAAGCAAGCCCGAACACGTCGCTGCGCTGCAGAGCGGCGTGCGAAACCTGCCGCGGCTGATGCCGGTGCCGGAGACACGGCCGATGACGATCGAGGGCTGGACGGTGCGGGACGTGTCAGGCAGCACCGCCGCGCTCGAGGGACCCGACGGGACCTGGCGCGCGGCGCGCGGCGACATCGTGCCGGGGCTCGGACGCGTCGAGTCGATCGTGCGTTGGGGTAATTATTGGGTGGTGTCGACCAGCCGCGGTCTGGTGGCGAGCGAGTAGGGGCGAGCGGCCTGCGGGCCAGGGCCTTCACGCAAAGGACAGTGCGACGACGATCGCACCGACTGCCAGCCCGAAGACCAGGGTTAGAAACGGATCGAAGCCGCCCCCGGCCTGCGGATCTTTGCTCTCGACGTGAGGTGGCTTGCCCTCGACCTGAGGGGTCCTCTCAATCCGAGGGGCCTTGCTCTCGGATTTTTTCTTGCGCTTGCTCATGGCGCGACCTGAGCACATCGAGATGACAGTGGGATGTTGCGTTACTCGCGGCTGTCATCCCGGGGCCTAACCACTATCAGGGCGTATGGATTCCAGGCTCGCGGGGTGCCCCTGCGCGGCTCGCACGAGGCCGTCCTTCGAGACGCGTCGCTTCGCGACGCTCCTCAGGACGAGGTCCGAGTTTGTGGGTGCGTCACAAGCCCCGCAGCACAGTCCGAACTCATCCTGAGGAGCCCGAGCGAAGCGAGGGCATCTCGAAGGATGGTCTCAAGCAAAGATGCGTCGTCGCGTCTGACCGATCCTTCGAAAAGGAAAGGGCGCCCGCAGGCGCCCGGAGGTGGATCGCGATCCGCGATCTGGGAGGAAGCCCTAGGTCGTTTTCCGGACCATGCTCACGCCGAGTAATACATGTCGAATTCGACCGGGTGCGGCGTGTGCTCGAACCGGATCACTTCGGTCATCTTCAGATCGATGTAGCTGTCGATGAAGTCCTGATCGAACACACCGCCGGCCACCAGGAAGCCGTGGTCCTTCTTGAGCTCCTCGAGCGCCTGGCGCAGCGAGCCGCACACGGTCGGGATTTTCTCAAGCTCCTTGGGCGGCAGATCGTAGAGATCCTTGTCCATGGCCTCGCCCGGATCGAGCTTGTTCTTGATGCCGTCGAGGCCGGCCATCAGCATGGCGGCAAAGCCGAGATACGGGTTGGCGAGCGGGTCGGGGAAACGGACCTCGACGCACTTGGCCTTCGGATTGGTCGTGTACGGAATGCGGCATGAGGCGGAGCGGTTGCGCGCCGAGTAGGCGAGCAGCACCGGCGCCTCGAAGCCCGGGACCAGCCGCTTGTAGGAGTTGGTCGTCGGGTTGGTGAAGGCGTTGATCGCCTTGGCGTGGGTAATGATGCCGGCGATGTAGGAGAGGCAGGTCTCCGACAGATCGGAGTATTTGTTGCCCGCGAACACCGGCTTGCCGTCCTTCCAGATCGACTGATGGCAATGCATGCCGGAGCCGTTGTCGCCGTAGACCGGCTTGGGCATGAAGGTCGCGGTCTTGCCATAGATCTGGGCGACCTGCGTGATGCAGTATTTGTAGATCTGCATCCGGTCCGCCATCACGGTGAGCGGTGAGAACTTCAACCCCAGCTCATGCTGGGCGGAGGCGACTTCGTGGTGATGCTTCTCCACTTGGGCGCCCATCTTGGCCATGGCGGCGAGCATCTCGGAGCGCATGTCCTGCACCGAATCCTGCGGCGGGACCGGGAAATAGCCCTTCTTGAAGCCGATGTGGTGGCCGAGATTGCCGCCCTCGTAGTGGGTGTCGGAGTTGGTCGGGAACTCGGTCGAGTCGAGCTTGAAGCCGGTGTTGTACGGCTGGGCCGCGTACTTCACGTCGTCGAAGATGAAGAACTCGGCTTCCGGACCGAAGAACACCGTGTCGCCGACGCCCATGGTCTTGACCATGGCTTCGGCCTTGCGAGCAATTCCGCGCGGATCGCGGTTGTAGGGTTCGCCGGTCGTCGGCTCGAGCACGTCGCACACCAGGACAACCGTAGTCTCGGCAAAGAACGGATCGATGCAGGCGGACGCAGGATCCGGCATGAGGCACATGTCCGACTCGTGAATCGCCTTCCAGCCGGCGATCGAGGACCCGTCGAACATCTGCCCTTCCGCAAACGTCTCCTCGCTGATGAGCGAAATATCGAACGTGACATGCTGCCACTTGCCGCGCGGATCGGTGAACCTGAAGTCGGCATATTTCGCGTCATTGTCCTTGATCAACTTCATCACGTCTTTGGCCGTCGTCATGGATGCACTGTCCTTTCTTGAGCCCCCGCGCGGCCTAGGTTCCGGCGGCGTGGCAGCTGGCCGTGAGCATGTTCGAGCCGCAAACCGGCAAACGCCCTCGGGCCCGAGGGCGGCGGAGACACGCTCTAGATTGCGTCTAATCCGGATTCGCCGGTTCGGATCCGGATAGCTTCCTCAACAGTGGAGACGAATATCTTGCCGTCACCGATCCGCCCGGTCTGGGCGGCGCGCCGGATCGCCTCGATGGCTCGTTCCACCATATCGTCGCCGAGCACGATTTCGATTTTGACCTTGGGGAGAAAATCCACAACGTACTCAGCACCGCGATACAGCTCCGTGTGACCTTTCTGGCGACCGAAGCCCTTGGCTTCCGTCACCGTAATACCTTGCAGACCGACCTCCTGTAGCGCCTCCTTTACCTCGTCGAGCTTGAACGGTTTGATGATCGCTTCAATTTTTTTCATCGCTCCCGTCTCCTGGGCGGCCGACGGAAGTGCCGCCGACCGGCGCCGCGCTCCGCGTTAGCAGGGTCTGTGCCAAGCCTGGTGACCGGGGAAAACAGCATCATAATCAGGTTGTTAACGCCGGTTGCTCCGATCCGCCCGCGGACTGTGCACGCGCGCATGCCTGCGCTTTAGCCAAGTTGCACATTCTGTAATCAGGCATCCCGCGAGCGGGATCAAGACCGCAATTTGCTGCCGTGGCACTATTTCCGATACCGGATTGGCATGTCGACGATTTAGGCGCGAGACCCATGCTCGAACTGCTCTCCAATGCCGAAATGGCGCAGGCCGACCGGCTCACGATCGCCGGCGGGACGCCAGGCTTCGACTTGATGCAGCGCGCCGGTGAGGCGGTTGCGAACGCGGTCATGGCCACTTGCCCGCCCGGCACGCAGGTCGCTGTCGTGGCGGGCGCCGGGAACAACGGCGGAGACGGGTTTGTGGCCGCGCGTCTCTTGCGGGATCGCGACTATCGGCCGCGCGTCGTGCTGGTCGGCGAGGCCGCGAAGCTGACGGGCGACGCCGCGCGAGCCTGCGCGCTGTGGGGGGGCGCAGTCGAGCCGGCCGTGCCCGAAGGCCTCGCGGGTGCAAAGATGATCGTCGATGCGCTGTTCGGCACCGGCCTTGCCCGTCCGGTCGAAGGTCGCGCCCGCGCCATGGTCGAGGCCATGAACAACGCCGGCCACATCGTTGCGGTCGATCTGCCGAGCGGCATCAGCGGCGACACCGGCGAGGTGCTCGGTGGCGCGGTGCGGGCGCACAAGACGGTGACATTCTTCCGGCGCAAGTTCGGGCACGTCTTGCTGCCGGGTCGAAGTCATTGCGGCGACATTCACATCGCCGACATCGGCATCCGGAGCGGGGTCCTGGCGCGCATTGCCCCGCAAACTTTCGCGAACGCGCCAAAGCTTTGGCACCGGCAGTTCCCGCGACCGCGGCTCGACAGCCACAAATATGCGCGCGGCCATGCCGCGGTGGTTTCGGGCGCGGCATCGTTCACCGGAGCTGCCCGCCTTGCCGCCCGCGGCGCGCTGCGGGCAGGCGCGGGGCTCGTCACCATCGCGTCTCCGCGCGATGCCCTCGCGATCAACGCGACCAGCAGCTTGGCCGTGATGGTGCGGGCCGTGGACGGCGCTGGCGAACTCGGCGCGCTGCTTAAGGACCGCCGGTTGAACGCACTCGCGATCGGCCCGGGCTGCGGGGTCGGTGCACAGACCCGCGACATGACGCTCGCCGCACTCGACCGGGGGGCCGACAGCGTCGAGCGCGCGGTTGTTGTGGATGCGGACGCCCTCACGAGCTTCGCCAACGATCCGGCGCAACTGTTTTCGGCGATCAAGGCGCGGGCGCCGGCGGTGACCATACTGACTCCCCACGCCGGGGAATTCACCAGGCTGTTCGGGAGCTTCCCGGACGTTGTGGAGGTTCACTCAAAACTTGAGCAGGCGCGTCGCGCGGCAGCGCTGTCGGGCGCCGTCATTGTTCTCAAGGGCGCCGACACCGTGATTGCGGCGCCGGACCGGCGTGCGGCCATCAACGAGAACGCGCCGCCGTGGCTCGCAACCGCCGGGTCGGGCGACGTGCTGGCCGGCGTCATCACCGGCTTGGCGGCGCAAGGCATGCCCGGCTTCGACGCCGCGTGCGCCGGCGTCTGGCTGCATGGCGAAGCCGGGCACGAGTTCGGGCCCGGGCTGATTTCCGAAGATCTCCCTGAGGTATTGCCCGTGGTCTACCGCCGGCTGTTCACCCAACTGGCGGGCGGCGAGGCGCGTTAGGAAGGCTTGAGGAACGACGGCCAACGTCATCCATGCCCCTGATCGCGGCGGGCGCCTCGCGATGACCTACAAATGGGATGACCTGCCGCTCACGCGATAGTGATCGGCAGGCTCCGGTGCGATTACGCGCGCCAACGCGCGCCAACTTATTCCTCATCGCCATCTGCAAGTGACGCATTCCGGATGCGCGCATGCAAATTGCGCGCAGACGCGTTATTCGATCGCCTGCAGTTCGAGGCCTCGCATGATTCTGTCTGACGGCGGACGTCCATCGGGTTGCGTTGACGTGAGTGAATGAAGTCCATGGACCGCGTCCGTCGCAATCTCCTCATTGGACTCCCCGCGACCGCGATAAGTGCCACGACGGCAAGGCGAGCTGCGTTCGCAAATGCACCGGCAGACGCCGCCCGCACGGCAAGCGCGAGGGCGCACGAGGCGTTTCGGCACGTGAAGGAGAATTTCGTCGACGCAACCATCGAAACGACGCAAACCGCGCTGGCTCAAGACAATGTCGTGGACGCTTTGAAGTGGGAGGCCGAATTCCCGCAGTCCGCGCTATTCCGCGCGGTCGACATTCCGATTCTTCCGGCCCACCTCAACGACACCAAATACGATTATTCCGAATTGCGCCGCCGATATCCGGTGCAGCTCGGGGTCATGGGCCAGGCGTCCGGCAGCCATCAGCACATTATCGCGCCCAGGATCATTCCAGCGATCGACAAGGATCGCGACGCCTCGTTTCGGCGTGACGGGTATCTGTCCGATAGTTACGGCAACTGTTTCTACTGGAACTCGCCGAACACCATCGTCACGACCGAGCACCTCGCCGAGCGGTTTCCCGAAAGCTGGCACAGCTTGCGCAGAGACGGCTTCGACATCAGCGTCGCCGGCGTAGCGTCGCACCTTGCGTCACGCTCCGCCGAACAAGTCATTTACGACGACCCGTCGGTTTCGGATGACGATATCCATGGCAGCCTGGTCTGCATTGTCGGCCGGGATCCGGATCCGTGGGGCGACATGGATGGCGCCAAGGTCTATCCGGGAATTGCCGTGAAGATGACGCCGGAGTTCATCCGCGGCGCGCTGTCGGAAATCCCTGCGTCAAGCAGGCGGGGCATGCCGGCGCACGAGTACGAACATTTCATCCAGAAGATCCAGGAGCGGATGGACAATTCTTTTATGATGATGCTGCCGCCAGGAGAGGCGAGGGCCTATCCGCACTCAGGAAGCGAGTTGCCCTGCCAGGGAATGTCGGCCGCTCCGGTGTTTGGCTTTATCCGCGGGCAGTATCGCTTCGTCGGCCTGTTCTTTTCGGCAATGTGCCTTGAGGACGCCGAACGTCGACGCCCTGTCGACGTCGCATTCTTTCACCCGGTCAGCGCCCTTCGCCGCCTGACGGCGGATGCACGAACGTATTGGACGCTCAAATAGCCGCGAGCCGCGCTCGGGCGGCGTCTAAAACTAGTTGACATCGCCGTTCGCGAATTCTGCGCCGACGTCCGGTCGGATCAGCTTGGCCGCCGCCGCGTCGACCTCGGCCGCATCGGCGTCTCCGCTTTGGCGCCGCGCGAGACTGCGGCCATGCAGCGCGTGCGCGTTCTTCGGATCGAGCTCGAGCGCCGCGTTGTAGTCGGCAATCGCCCTATGGGGATCACCAAGCCTGAGATAGACGAAGGCGCGGTTTGCGATTGTTGCGGCATGGCGCGGTCGCAGCCGCAGCGCCTCATTGCAATCGGCCAGCGCCTGCCGCAATCGTTCGCCAACGAGAGCTTTCGACCAGCAGCGATTGCTCAACGCCAATGCCTGCTCGGGGTCCAGGCGGATGGCTTGGTCGAAGTCTTCAATTGCGCGCGCATATTGTTTTTTGTCGAAGTAGATCACGCCGCGGCCGTTGAAGTCGTTGGCATTCTTTGGATCGAGCGTGAGTGACTGGTCGAAATCGGCGATTGCGCGGTCAAGATCACCCAGGCTGCGGTAGGCCCGTGCGCGATTCCCGTAAGCAAATGCGTAATCCGCATTGAGCCGGATCGCTTCGCTGTAATCGGCCACGGCGCGACGGTAATGGCGTTGCGCGTAGTGCACGAGGCCGCGGGTATAAAACGCCACTGCATTTGCGGGTTCGAGTTCGATCGCGCGTGTCAGATCCGCACCCGCTTGTTGATAGTCCTGCTGCCAATAATAGGTGAGACCTCGGCTCTGGAACGTCTTGGCGTACTGCGTGTCGCGTTGGATCGCCTCGTTGAAGTCGGCGATCGCGCGTTGGGCGTCGCCCTTGGTTCCGTACGTGTTGCCGCGATTGAAGAATATCAGCGCATCAGTCTGCCCGCGCTTGATCGCCTCGCTGTAATCCGCGATCGCGCGATCGTCCTCGCCAATGACCCGAAACGCGTCGGCGCGATGTGAAAACGTGCTGGCGCGGTCCGGCGCGAGGCGGATCGCCTCGTTGAAGTCCTCGATCGCGCGATGCATGTCGCCCTTGGCCGCAAAGACCTGGCCGCGATTTGCAAAAGCGCCGGCGTTTTCGGCGTCCTGCCGGATCGCCTGGTCGTAGTCCGCGATCGCGCTGTCGAGGTCGCCTTTGCCGAAAAGCGCGTTGGCGCGGTTATAGAATGCGATGGATAGGTTGCGCGGCAGCTCTCGGCCAAACTGGATAACGGCTGAGCAGCCGCTGATGGAAAGGTCGAGCGAAAATGCGTGTCCGGAGTTCGCGCACCAAATCCAGTCCTGGGTAAATTGAGGGGTTGGCGTGAGCACGGGCGCCGCAGCGAGCACCACGCCGACGACGGTTGCGATCATGCGGCGCGCGACGAAGCCGCCAAATTCAGAAGCGACATTCTGCGTCGATCCCGATGCGTGTCCGGCTCCCTCGGCCTAATCGAAGCTGCGCGAGCTGCTTGGGAGCTGCCGAACGTAGGAATTCGAGAATGGGTACTCACTCGTTGTCCAAGACCACGGGGCCGCCTCGTGAGGCCACGAGACTTGGCGCAGCGCGCTTTGTCTCGCAGCGACCGACCGCGGCCCTCGTGATCCCGGTTTTGGATCTTAGTGCTTGGTTACCGGATAGCTCGGCTCGGCATTGGGGCCGACACCGTGGTTGGTGACCTTGCGGTTTTTGGAGGCCGGAGTTGCCGCGTATTTCGGCTCTGCGTTGGGGCCGACGCCGTGGTTGGTCACGGTTCTATTTTTCGATGCGGGCGTTGTGGGGTAGTTCGGCACGCCATTGCCGCCAACTCCGACTTGCGCTGCCGCGATCCCGGCGTAGGCCACGAGGGCCGCTGCGGCAACGAGCGTTGACACCTTGCTGATCATTTATTGTCTCCCTTGCTTGGTTGGCCTTTCGAGCGGACCAACTCGGGAGAACCTTACCGAAGCTTAATGCGTGCGGCAACGGGACGGCGAAAGGCGCGCAATTTTCAGGCGCGGCAGTGGTCCGGTTCCGAAATTCGCCTGTCCGGTAGGTTTTTCCTCCGCTTCCGCAACATCCACGCGCTCGTGCCATATTTTGATGCACATTGCTGCGCATCGAAAATGCTGCATTTTTTTCGGGGATGCTTATGCAGCGGCATGTGGGGGGCTTTGGCGCGATCGTCCTTGCGCTGGCGCTTAGCGCCGCACCCGGCTGGGCGCGTGGCGGCGGAGGAGGCGGGGGCGGCGGATTTCATGGCGGAGGCGGCGGCTACCATGGCGGCGGCGGATACCGCGGCGGTGGCTTTTCCGGCGGCGGCGGTTTTCGCGCCAATAGTTTTCGCGGCGCCAATGTCTACAGCGGCCGCGGGTCGCGAAGCTTCACCGGCGGCGCGCGTTCGTTCACCGGCGGCGCGCGCTCGTTCACGCGCTCAGGCATCAATCCATCGGCAGCGCGCTCGTTTTCACGCAGCGCCGGTACGGGCGCCGGAACATTCGCACGCACCGGGAACCGCACGGCGGCGTTCGCCGGCCGGCGCGCGCTCAGCGGACGGGTAGCCGGCAACGCGCTCTTGTCAGGCCGATTTGCGCATGCGGGCTGGTCTCGCAATGGCCCAATCGGCAGCCGCTTCGTGGCTAATCGCTGGGCGCAGTTCGGTTGGTACAACAACTGGTGGCGCTATCGTCCGGTCTTCGGCTGGTGGGGGCCGGTGTTCTGGCCCTATGCCTATTACGATCTGTTCGGCAGCGTGTTCTGGCCTTACGCCTATTGGCCCTATGTCTATGACCCGTTCTGGTACTACGGCTACCCGGATCTCTACGCCGGAATCTTCTACCCTTACGGTTACGACGACTTCGTCGGCCCGGGCCCGGTCGTCTATGGCGGCGGCTACCCCGGCGGATATGCGGGCGGGAGCTACGGTCCGCCCGGCTATGCACCGGCGAGGCCGCGTTACGCCAGCGCACCGCCCGACACCGATGTACGCGGCGGAGCTCCGGCCGATGCCGCGGGGACAACCCAGGCCGCGATGGGTCGCTACACCGAATATTGCGGCCAGGACTCGCGCGACGTCGCCGGCGTGCCGGTCGATGATATCCAGCGCGCCGTCAGCCCCACGGACGCGCAACGCGCGGCGCTCGATGACCTCGGCAACGCTTCGGTTCAGGCGGCGCAGATCGTCAAAGCGGCCTGCCCGCGAGATGTGTCACTCACGCCGGCCGGGCGCATGCAGGCGATGGAGCAGCGCGTGCAGTCGATGCTCGACGCCGTCAAGGTCATGCGGCCCGCGCTGGAAACGTTCTACAACACGCTGACCGACGAGCAGAGGTCGCGTTTCAACGCGCTCGGAGCTCAAACTCAATCGCCACAGGTGCAATCTGCGGGTGCGTCCACCGCGAACGGACCGGGCTCGCCGGCAACGAATTGCACCAACCGCGCGATTCCTGATTGGCCGACCGCGATGATCGAGAGAAGCGTCCGGCCAACCCCGGCCCAGCAGGCGAGCCTGACGACGCTGCAAACTGCGGCCGCCAAGGCGAAAGATATCCTGCAGGCGTCTTGCCCGAGCGAAATGCCGGCCACGGCGCTGGCGCGGATTTCGGCGATCGAACAACGCTTGCAGACCATCCTGGCAGCCGTGCAAACCGTGCGTGGACCGCTTAATGATTTCTACGGTTCGCTGAGCGACGAGCAAAAGGCGCAGTTCAACGCCATCGGTCGGACACGTCCGGCGCGCCAGGGGTGAACGGCGCTCGGTACGCGGGCGGTCCCAACAAAACATTGAAAAAATGATGTTTTGCGGCCATGGGTTGGTCCGGAACTGCTCCGCTGCAGCGGGGTGCTTGGCGCTTGGTTGGCCGACAGGCACGCAAGATGTGGGTAGTTGAAATTTGCAGGCGTATGCTGACGCGTAACCGTGCCGTTTCGTTGAGCGCTGCCGCCGTAGTTGTGGCTTTGGTCGGGTTTTCGCTTTGGCCCTCGATCAATGCCGCATTCAGTCCGCCGTTGAAAAGCGACGTCGATCTCGCGGGGCTCTTCAAAGGATCCGACCGAGCTTTGGACGATGGCGACTTCGTTGATCTGCGCGATCCCGGCTGCACGAAGTCGTTCGCATTTCGACTTGAGCAGCGTGTGTTCATCCGCATGAGCCGCAATTGCGTTTATGTTCTGCTCGTGGATGACGGACGCGCACGCGCCAATTTCCTCAATGCCAGCAAAGGCGCGGTCGAGATCGCGCCCGGGCGAAGTTGGTCGGCGCCGGACTTCTGGTCGCTGATCCCGCTCACCACGGTCGCCTACGTGCGGCTGGAGCCGGCGCCGTAGCGCTCGGGCGCAGGCTTGGATTGCCGGTCTCAGTAAATCGTCGCCTTCACTCGCTCAGGGTAGGCGCGGTCGTGCTCGGGGCCACCCATCTTGCCATCGGTGATTTCGGCGAGGATCGCGCCGGACGTCGGCAGGGTCGAGCGATCGACCTTGGTCGCCGGGTCCCAGAGCTTGGAGCGCACGAGCGCCTTGGCGCATTGGAAAAAGACCCGGTCGACTGAGATCAGCAGCACCGCGCGCGGCACCTTGCCCTGCATGGTGAAGCTGGCGCAGAGCTGCGGTTCCGTACAGATCTTGGCGCGGCCGATGATGCGCAGCGTTTCGTTCACGCCCGGGATCATGAACAGGAGCGCGACGCGCGGATCGCGGATGAGATTGCGCAGGCTGTCGATGCGGTTGTTGCCGCGCCGGTCGGGCACTGCGATGGTCTTGTCGTCCAGCACGCGCACGAAGCCCGCCGGATCACCACGCGGCGAGCAGTCGAGCCCGTCGGGCCCGCAGGTTGCGAGCGCAAAGAACGGCGAAGCCTCGATCAGCTTGCGGTAAGTCTGGTTGATGTGATCGATCTCCTTCACTACCGCAGGTTCGTACGGCGGCTCGTTATAGAGCGCTTCGAGCTCGGCCATGGTGGTGATGGTGTGGCTGGTGCCGTTGCCGTTCTGCATTGGACGAGTCCCTGGTCTATTGCACCGTCATGTTAGCCGTCTTGACGAGCGGCCGCCACGTCTCGGTCTCAGCGCGATGAACTTGCTGCAAGCGCTGCGGGAACTTCAAATTGGCGGCACGAGCGTCGGCCCGCGCGCATCACCACGCGTATCGGGCGCGTGCCGTTCCCACGTAAGTCTGCGTGCCGACGCCAAACTCGCCGTCGAATTTGCCCATCAGCGCCCATCCGCTCATCATCAGGATCTCGGCCCCGGCCGTAATCACTCCGAGATCGGCCGCGGGCTTGGCGCCGCCGACCGTAAAGCTCGCGATCGGGGCCAGACCCAGGAACGTTGCGTTCGCCAGCGGAGCGGACTGCCAATCGTGCGCCCACGCGGCGCGGCCGAACACGTTCAACTGCGCGGCACTGGCAAGCAAGAACTCCTTGTTGGCCCAGCTGCCGAACTCGGCGCGGTTAACGTTGCCTGTGTGTGAGGCGAACGACAGGGCGAACTCCGCGGAGCCCGAACTCGCGCTCTCGCGGTAGGTCGGTGTCGCGAAGGTCTGCATCTGGAACGCCGCATAGGGCGTGAGGTTGTAGGGTGCCCCGGGGAGCTTGTAGCCGGCTTCGGCGCGCGCGCCCCAGCTCTGGGCGATGAAACTTGCGTTGAGTGTTTCGGTTGCCGGAATGGTGACGGTGCGGGTGGTCGACATCCAGTAATTGGCGAACGATCCGGCGGCCGACACATACCAGGGACCGAACCGCTGCGAGCCATAGAGGCCGGCCTGGAACGCGTCGCTGTTTCCGCCGCCGAGGCCCTGCGAAAGCCCCCAGCCGGCTCCGCCACCCGCGAGCGCAAAGCCGAGCAAGGTGTCTGACGAGAGTTTGTAATCGAGGCCGGCAGCAACGCCTGCGGTCCGGGCCGACGTATTG
Source organism: Xanthobacteraceae bacterium (assembly GCA_051985675.1). Classification (GTDB taxonomy): domain Bacteria; phylum Pseudomonadota; class Alphaproteobacteria; order Rhizobiales; family Xanthobacteraceae; genus JAFAXD01. Next base: position 22,222 of record JBPYFJ010000079.1, read on the forward strand.
TGGCTTCCCGATCCATTTGGATCGCCGTTGATGTTGCTGGCGCCGCCGAATGCGGTGGCCCAGACGTTCCAGCGCGTGGAGAACGGGACTGACGCTTCGCTCCTCGGGGTCACCGCCGCATAGGCGCGCGCCACGTCGGGAGGCAGCTTGCGCGTGGCAGCATATTGACTGACCGCGCCCGCGCCCCCCGCGCCAAAACCCGCGGCGCCAAATCCACCATTTCGATCCGAGCCGAACGGGTTGAGCATCGCGAGCATGAACTGGTTGGTCATCTGAAAGCTTGCCGCTTGTCCGGCGCCGGCGTTGGTCTCGCCGGAGAGCTGAGTGAGGGCCGCGGCGAGCTGGCTCGGCGGGAGGTTCGCCAAATTCAGGAAACCGGCCGGGAGCGTACCGCCCGCGGCGATGAACGCGTTGATGGCGTTGGCGGTGTTGCCCTGGTTGCCGGACGCGTTCGGCGGCAGCGGCGGCAGACTAGAGCCGGGGTCCAGGGTGAGGAAGGCATTGTGGCTGTCGTAGCTCAGCACCGGCTTGACGTTCGCGCCGAAGCTGCCGGTCACGGTCAGGCCGGCGAATGTTCCGGTCACCAGGCCGGCGCCCGTGGTGGTCAACAGCGTGTATCTGGTGCCGTAGAGGTAGCTGCCGGGGAGCGCAGTCACCGCAAGCGTGCCGCCGAGGGTCGCACTTCCCGTGATGCTCGCAAGGCTGCTCGCGCCCGCGGGCGAGACCGTAACCATGTAGGTCGCGGCACTCGCGAGCAGCAGATTGCCCCTGATCGAGAGGGTGCCGATTGCCGGCGGCAGCCCGGGAGCAAGGGCGCCGCCGTTGTTGATGGTGACGCCGGACACCGTCCCGGTGCCGTTCAGCGTGCCGCCGGAATTCACCGTCACGCCGCTCGAGCTCGAAATATCGCCGGTCACCGAAATGGTGCCGGCGTTGACGGTGGTGACGCCCGAGTAGGTGTTGACCCCGGATAGCGTGAGGGTGCCGGTTCCGGATTTGGTGAGCGCGAGCGCGCCGGCGCCGTCTTGCAAGACCCCGCTGAACGTCGTCGAGGTATTGTCCGCCCCGGTTGTCAGGGTTGCGGCGGCGGCGCCGGCGTTGGTCACGGTGCCGGCGCCGGCGAGCGAGCCGATCGTCTGGTCAAAGCCGTTGAGATCGAGGAACGCACCGCCTGCGACCGTGAACGCGCTCGCCGACGAGAACGCGCCGAGGGCACCGGCCTGCAGCGTTCCGGCATCGACGCTGGTCGCACCCGAGTAGCTGTTGCTGCCGGTGAGCGTCAGCGTGCCAGTCCCGACCTTGGTGAGGCCGGTCGGCGCGTCATCAACGATCGAGCCGCTGAATGTGGTCGATGAGTTGTCCGAACCGGTCGTGAGTGTTGCGGCGGCCGCGCCCGCGTTCCCCACCGTTCCGGCGCCGGCGAGCGAGCCAATGGCTTGGCTGAAGCCGTTCAGGTCCAAGGAGCCGCCCGCGCCGATATCGAACGCGCTGGCGGAGGAGAACGTGTTGGTGGCCCCGGCTTTCAAGGTGCCGCCGTTGACGGTGGTGGCGCCCGAGTAGGTGTTTCCGCCGGAGAGCGTCTGGATGCCGGTCGTCAGCGTCAGCCCGCCGGTGCCTCCGATCAGTCCCGCATAAGTGGCCGAGCTATTGGAGATCGTCAGCGTCTTGCTCCCCAGCGTGACGTTGCTGTTGAGGACGCCGTTGAGCGTGGTGACGGTCGCACCGGCCGTGGTGTTGGAGATGTCGAGGGTGCTGGCGGCATTGGTCAGGTTTACCTGGCTCGACGACGCGATGCTGCCGCTTCCGCTCATGGCCAAAATGCCACCGTTGACGGTCGTGGCGCCGGTGTAGGTGTTGATGCCAGTGAGCGTCTGAGTGCCCGCGGCGACGGTCAGCCCGCCAGTGCCGCCGATGATGCCGGCGTAGGTGGTCGAGCCGTTGGAGATCGTCAGGGTCTGGCTGCCGAGTGCCACATGGCTGTTGGCGGCACCATTCAGGGTCGTGACGATCGCGCCCGACGTGGTCGCCGAGATATCGAATGTGCCCGCCGCAGTCGTCAGGTTGACCTGGCCCGACGACGCAATACCACCGGTCCCGCTCAGCGCCAGCGTCCCGGCGCTAATGGTCGTGTCGCCGGTGTATGAATTCACCCCCGACAACGTGAGTGTGCCGGTGCCGTTCTTGGTCAAGCTCAGCGTGCCGGTTCCATTCTGGATGACGCCGCTGAACGTGGTTGAGGTATTGGCCGCCCCGGTGGTCAGGGTCGCCGCCGTCGCGCCATTGTTGGTCACGGTCCCGGCGCCGGCGATCGAACCGATCGCCTGATCGAAGCCGTTGACGTCGAGCGTCGCAGCCACAGCGATTGAGATCGCGCCCGTCGGCGAAAAGGCGTTTGCGCTCCCGGCCGTCAACGTTCCGGCGCCGATGGTCGTGCCTCCGGTGTAGGTGTTGTTAGCGGTCAACGTCACCGTGCCGGTGCCCGCCAGGACGATCGAGCCGCTGCCGCTGATGTTGCCCGCAAAGGTCACCGCGTCGCTGCGGTTGAACGCCAGCGCGCCGTTGTTAACGACGTCGCTGACGATACTGCCGGTGGTGCCGCCGTTGCCGAGCTGCAGCGTCCCGCCGTTGATCGTCGTTACCCCGGTGTAGGTGTTGGCGCCGGTGAGGATCTGGGTGCCGGTCGTCAGCGTCAGCCCGCCGGTGCCCCCGATGCTGCCCGCGTAGGTCGTCGAAGCGTTCGCGATCGTCAGCGTCTGGCCGCCCAGCGCCACTTGGCTGCCGGCGGCTCCGTTGAGCGTCATGACGGTCGCGCCGGTGCTGGTGCCCGAAATGTCGAACGTGCCGGCGGCATTGGCGACGTTCACCTGGCTCGAGGTCGCGACGCTGCCGCTTCCGCTCAGCGCCAAGGTTCCGCCGTTGATGGTGGTCGCGCCGGTGTAGGTGTTTGTGCCTGACAGCGTCTGCGTGCCGGCCGTGAGTGCGACACCGCCGGTGCCCGCAATGATGCCGGCGTAGGTGGTCGAGCCGTTCGCGATCGTCAGCGTTCGGGTGCCCAGCGTCACGTGGCTGTTGGCGACACCGTTGAGCGTGGTGATTGTCGCGCCGGCCGTGGCGCCGGTGATGTCGAAGGTGCCGGCCGCATTGGCAACGTTGACCTGGCTCGACGTCGCGACGCTGCCGGAGGCGCCGCTCAGTGCGAGCGTGCCGCCGTTGATGGTGGTATCGCCGGTATACGTGTTGGTGCCGGTGAGCGTTTGCGTTCCCGCGGTCAGGGCGAGGCCGCCGGTGCCCTGGATGATGCCGGCATAGGTGGTCGAGCCATTGGAGAGCGTCAGCGTTTGGCCGCCGAGCATGACGTGGCTGTTGGCGACGCCGTTGAGGGTCGTGATGGTGGCGCCCGTCGTGGTGGCGGAGATGTCGAACGTGCCCGCGGCGTTCGCGACATTGACCTGGCTCGACGTCGCAACGCTGCCGGTGCCGCTCAACGCCAAGGTTCCGCCGTTAATGGTGGTGACGCCGGTGTAGGTGTTGCTGCCGCTGAGCGTCTCGGTGCCCGCCGTCAGCGTCAGTCCGCCGGTGCCCGCGACGGCGCCTGCATAGGTGGTCGAGCCGTTGGAGATCGTCAGCGTGCGGGCGCCGAGCGTGACGTTGCTGCTGGCGACGCCGGCGAGCGTCGTGATGGTGGCGCCGGCGGTCGTGCCCGAGATGCTGAACGTTGCGCCGGCGCTGGCGACATTGACCTGGCTCGAGGTCGCAACACTGCCGGTGCCGCTCAACGCCAAGGTGCCGCCGTTGATGGTGGTCGCGCCGGTGTAGGTGTTGGCGCCCGAAAGGGTCTGCGTGCCTCCGGTGATGGTCAGCCCGCCGGTACCCTGGATGATGCCGGCGTAGGTGGTCGAGCCGTTGGAGATCG
>JBPYFJ010000080.1:0-2020 GCA_051985675.1 Xanthobacteraceae bacterium
TGGTGACGCGCTTTCCGCCAGAGCCCAACGGCTATCTGCATATTGGCCACGCGAAGGCAATCTGCCTCAATTTCGGCGTAGCGCAGGAATTCGGCGGCCGCTGTCACCTGCGCTTCGACGACACCAATCCCGCCAAGGAGGAGCAGGAATATATCGATGCCATCGAGCGCGACGTGCGTTGGCTCGGTTTCGATTGGGGGACGCATCTCTACCACGCCTCGGACTATTTCGAGCAGCTCTACGCCTGGGCTGAGCACCTGATCCGCAGCGGCAAGGCCTATGTCGACGACCAGTCGCAGGAGGAGATGCGAGCGAGCCGTGGGACGCTGACCGAGCCCGGACGCAACAGTCCGTGGCGCGAAAGGACGGTGGAAGAGAACCTCGACCTGTTCCGCCGCATGCGGGCCGGCGAATTCCCGAACGCAGCGCGCGTGCTGCGGGCCAAGATCGACATGGCCGCGGGCAACATCAATCTGCGCGACCCGGTGCTCTACCGTATCCTGCATGCGAGTCATCCCCGCACCGGGACCGCCTGGTGCATCTATCCGAGCTACGATTTTGCGCACGGCCAGTCGGACGCCATCGAGCACATCACTCATTCCCTCTGCACACTCGAATTCGAGGACCATCGGCCGCTATATGACTGGTTTCTCGACAACCTTCCGGTCCCGTCGCGGCCCCGGCAGTACGAGTTCGCGCGCCTCAACATTACCTATACGGTGTTGTCGAAACGCGTGCTGACGGAGCTCGTCCGTGGAGGGCACGTCCAGGGGTGGGATGACCCTCGCATGCCGACGCTCGCGGGAATGCGCCGCCGCGGCGTTCCGCCGGAGGCGATACGTGATTTCGTCAAGCGGATCGGTGTTGCCAAGGCCAACAGCGTGGTCGACGCCGCTATGTTCGAGTTCTCCGTTCGCGAGGCCCTGAACAGGACGGCGCTGCGGCGCATGGCGGTGCTGCGCCCCCTGAAGATCGTCATCGAGAATTATCCAGAAGGTCAGCTCGAGGAGCTCGAGGCCGCCAATCATCCCGACGACCCGACAGCAGGCTCGCGGCAGATCCGATTCGGCCGCGAGCTCTATGTGGAGTGCGATGATTTCATGGAGAACCCGCCGAAGAAATTCTACCGGCTGTCGCCGGGGCGCGAGGTTCGCTTGCGCTATGGCTATTTCGTCACCTGCCGCGAGGCGGTGAAGAACCCCGCAGGCGAGGTGGTCGAACTGCGTTGTACATACGACCCGCAGACCCGCGGCGGCAATGCGCCCGACGGGCGCAAGGTGCAGGCGACGCTGCATTGGGTCTGCGCCGCCGACGCGATCCCGGCAGAAGTCCGGCTCTACAATCAGCTGTTTGCGCGTCCCGACCCGAACGTTGCCAACTTTGCCGCCGACCTCAACCCGAATTCGCTCGAGGTGCTGAGGGATTGCAAGCTCGAGCCCGCCGCCGCCAGCGCCAATTCCGAGGCCCCAATGCAGTTCGAGCGGCAGGGCTATTTCTATCGCGATCCGGACTCGGGTCCCGGCCGGCTCGTGTTCAACCGCACCGTCGGTCTGCGCGACACCTGGGCGAAGGTGCAAGGCGGGAAGGGCGCCTAGCTCCACAATCGTCACCATTCACAGCCGACATGTCAGGGCCGGTGCGCCGTGCGCGCGGCTCGTGTAGCATGGCTGACACGCTGACAGGCGGGTAACGCGGGCGGCTGGGGGCCGCGCGATGGTCGAGCAGGGCAGGTCGCGCGGGCGGGCCGAAGCATGGCGGCCTTGGACCCGTCCTTGGGCCGCAGCCGGAAGCAGGCCGGGATGGGCGTGGCCCGTCGGTGTTGCGGACCTTGCACGTCGCGCGGCGCATCGCATCCGCGAGTGGGCCGCGGTCGAGACCGGTCCCGGCCGCCTCGTCCCTTGGCTCGCGATCGCTTTCGGCTGTGGCATCGCCGTGTATTTCACCGCCGACCGAGAGCCGGCGCCGTGGGCGACCATGCTCCTGTTCGCTGCCACCGTGGCAGCCGCCATCCTTTGCCGGC
>JBPYFJ010000081.1:0-2107 GCA_051985675.1 Xanthobacteraceae bacterium
TCGGTACACAACACGTAGATGATCCGTGCGACCTCGTCGGGCGTGCCGAGGCGGTGCAGCGGTATCTGGCCCACGATTTTCTCTGTGCCGGGCGAGAGGATCGCGGTGTCGATTTCCCCTGGCGCGATCGCATTGACCCTGATGCCTTGCGAGCCGAAATCGAATGCCATCTCGCGCGTGAGCGCCGCCAGCGCCGCCTTGGAGGTGGCGTAGGCCGAGCCCGCGAACGGATGCACGCGCGAGCCGGCAATCGAGGTGACGTTGACCACCGATCCTTTGGCGGCCTTGAGCTCGTCCAGCAGGCCGCGCGCCAGCACGATCGGCGCGAAAAGGTTCACGCCGAACACGTGCCGCCACACCTCCATGCCGGTGTCGATCGAGCTTAAGCGCGCGCCCTTCTCCGCCTTTGGCGAGATCGCCGCGTTGTTCACGAGCGCATGAAGCTGTCCGCCTTCGAGCCGGCGCTTGATCTCATCGATGGCCGCTCGCGTGTTCTCTTCGTTGGCAAGATCGACCTGAATGTGATCCTCCGGGCCCGCCTCCCACGGGCACTCCTCCGGAAACGGATGACGCGAGCAGGTGATGACCCGCCAGCCGGCACTGGAGAAACGGATCACCGTCGCATGCCCAATGCCGCGGCTTGCGCCGGTCAGCAGCAAGGTGCGGCGCGGCTGATTTGTGCTGGTCGGCATCGGGGCTCCATCTCACGGATAAAGCCGCGTCTTCGTCCACGGCGCGCCCGGGCTGGCGCGACGGAACTCGATGCGGTCGTGGAGGCGGAACGGGCGGTCGTGCCAGAACTCCATCGTTTCCGGCACCACGCGATAGCCGCTCCAGAAGGGCGGGCGCGGAACCGGCCCGACCACGTATTTGGCTGTGTAGAGCGCGACTGCCTTTTCGAACGCGAGCCGGCTCTCGAGCGGCGCTGATTGGCGGCTCGCCCACGCCCCGATCTGGGTCAACCGGGGGCGCGTTGCAAAATACGCATCCGCCTCGGCATCGGTCACCGGCTCGACCGTTCCGCGCACGCGCACCTGCCGCGTGAGCGATTTCCAGTGGAAGACCAGGGCCGCCCGCGGCGCCTGATCGAGTTCCCTGCCCTTAGTGCTGTCACGATTGGTGTAGAATACGAATCCGCGCTCGTCGACGCCCTTGAGGAGCACCATGCGCACGTTCGGCAGGCCATCGGCATCGACCGTTGCCAGCGCCATGGCGTTGGGGTCGGACGGTTCCCGGCCTACCGCCTCTTCGAACCAGGCAGAAAACAGGCGCCACGGCTCCGCCGCCTCGGTAAAATCACCGGACGTTAACCATGCCGGGCGTTCAATCTGAGCCGAATCTGTCATTCCAGGGGGACTCGCGTGTCGGGACCGATGACGAAACCTCGCGTCCGATCGCCTATCTATTATATGGGAACCGCGAGCGCGATCCTATGGCGACGGGGTGCATCGCGGTTCATCGCGGTTGTCGCAGTGATGCCGATCGCCTTGTCGATCGGCGCCTGCAGTTACAAGCTTGGCTCCGTCTTCAGCGGGGACGCAGAGAAATCCGAAACCGCCGGTTCTCTCGCGGCGCCCGGCCAAGTGGCCGCAACGACGGCCGGTGGATCGGCCGATGCAGATCTCGCGTTTGCCAAGGCAGCCGCCGCCGAGGCCCTGGCACGCACCGGTGACGTCAGCGTGCCGTGGGAAAATCCCGGGACGGGGGCGCGCGGCACCGTAACCCCGCTCGCTTCGGCCTATAGCCAGGATGGCTTCCTCTGCCGCGACTTTCTCGCCAGCTATATTCGCAGAGGTTCCGAATCGTGGCTGCAAGGCGACGGTTGCCGCGTCCATCAGGGCCGGTGGGAAGTGCGCCATATGCGGGCCTTGCAGCGGCCCTGACCCGCCTAATGTTGCGGTCGCGCCGGCATCTCCCCACATTTAGGCGGGCGGGGATGATCTCGGCCATGCAGCGGAGCTTATGAGGATGCGCGACCCCTACGAGGTCTTGGGGGTGCAGAAAACTGCTCGTCCGGACGAGATCAAGAAGGCGTTCCGGCGACTGGCGAAGAAGCTGCATCCCGACGCCAACAAAAAGGACCCCAAGGCGGCCGTGAAGTTCGCCG
>JBPYFJ010000082.1:0-3345 GCA_051985675.1 Xanthobacteraceae bacterium
GATGAGCTACGCCAGCAATCGGATAGAAGATTATCGTCAGCTCGGCGTTTATGCTGCGAAGATCATCGACGGCACCAAGCCGGCCGACTTGCCAGTCATACAACCGAGCAAGCTGGAGCTGGTGATCCAACCTCAAAACCGCCCAGGCGCTTGGCCTCCAAATCCCGGAGTTGCTGGCGCTAGCCGACAAGGTGATCGAATAGTGGCGCTGTGTGCAGCGGTGCATATGTCGCCTCTTGGCACTTAGCGGACATGACGACGGTTTTCGCTGATGTCCGCCGGCGGTAAAGCGGACATTCGGAATTGCGGCGCCAATGTCGGCTAATGACCCAAAGCGGAGGTCGGCGCTATCTTGCGCAACTGACTCTGCTGCTCTGCCAAATACTCACGCACCTTTGCGAGCAGCGCGCGAGATGTCAGAGACTCGTGCGGGGGGCCCGAGCAGATCACGCCCCGCGCCGGGGCAGCGAATAGGTTCCAGGCGTTTGGCGCCGCGGGTCCAGTGCATCAGTCACGGGCGCGCCGCGTCGATCCTGCGGCTTCTAACCGGCTCGCGTCTTGTCGTTGAGGAGAATAGCGACCCTCGTGACGCCGGGCAGCGCCCTGTGAAGCACATCCATTTGTTTGCCGACCAGTTCAACATTGAACAGGCTCACCCCGGTCACGTTCCCGCCGGGCCGGTTGAGGCTTGCGACCAAGCCGCTTTCCACTGGATCGCCGCCGAACGTCGCAACGATCGGGGTTGTCGAGGTCGCGGCTTTGGCCGCGCGCGCCGCGACGTCGCCACCGCTTGCGACGATCACCTGCACGGAGCGTTTGATCAGATCGGCTGCCAATCCGGGCAGCTGATCCGATCGGTTTTGCGCAAAGTGAAATTCGATTCTCAGGTTGCGGCCCTCCGTGTAGCCGCTTTCGCTCAAACCTTTGCGAAACGCATCGGTCAAGTTGGCCCATGCCTCGGCCGACTGACCATTGAGGAAGCCAATCACAGGCACTGCCGCCTGCTGCGCGCGTGCCGCGAGCGGCCATGCAAGCGAAGACCCCGCCGCCGCCAAGGAGCGTGATGAACTCGCGCCGCCTCATTCAATCACCTCGTCGGCGCTGGCGAGGAGCATCGGCGGCACGGCGAGGCTAAGCATTCGGGCAGTCTCGGCGTTGATAATCAGTTCGAACTTGGTCGACTGCACCACGGGCAAGTCCGCGGGCTTGACGCCTTTGAGGATGCGGCCGGCATAGTTACCGAGCTGGCGATACGCATCCATGATGTTGATTCCATAACTCATCAGCCCGCCAACTTCGACATAGTCGCGCACCGGATAGACCGCAGGCAGCCGGTGGAACGCCGCCAGCTGGACCACTTGGCTACGCCGGCCAGTGAAGAAAGCTGTGGCCCCAACAAGCAGGGCATCGGGCCGATCGCGCCCGACGTTCTCGAAGGCGACATTGATCTCGCGGCTGGTGCTTGCGTTGAGAACTTGGACCTGTAGTCCGATGGCGCGAGCGGCCGCTTCGACGTCTCGCAATGTCGACGCAGTATTCGTGGCATCGGCGGGGTTGACGAGCACTGCAATGTGAGCGGCCCGAGGTAGCAGCTCGCGCAGCAGGTCGAGCCGCTTTGACGTCAACTCGGAGCTAAAAAAATTGATCCCCGTCAGGTTGCCGCCCGGCCGGGCGAGGCTGGCGACAAGACCGAGCCTGACCGGGTCTTGGGCGACAATAAAGGCGATCGGGATCGTCGCGGTTGCCGGCTTGGCAGCAACCGCCGCTTGGGTTGCGCTCGCGGCGATTACAGTGACCCGTCGGTGAACCAGTTCGGCAGCCAGTTCCGGCAGTCGATCGTGTTGGTCCTCGGCGAAACGGTAGATGATTGTTACGTTCTCGCCCTCCACATAGCTGACTTCCTTGAGACCAAGGCGGAATGCGCGCAAACGGTCCGCCATCGCGTCAGACGATCTGGGGTCCAACAACCCGATCACCGGCATCGACGGCTGCTGCGCCCGCGCCGTCACCGGCCAAGCCGCAGCCGCGCTGGCAAGACCGGCGATGATGGTGCGTCGCCTCATGGGCGTTGCCCTCGGGCTGAGCAACACCCTAGCACATCGTGGGCGGCCACATTGGCCGGTTATGTCCGCTTTGGGTCATTAGCGGACATTGCCGGCGCAGCTCCGAATGTCCGCTTTACCCCCGAAAGCGAACGTCGCTGTTAGCCGTTGTCATGTCGGCTAAGTGCCATTACCGGACATCGCCGATTTACTCGATCACCTCGTCGGCGCGGGCGAGCAACGACTGCGGAATATCGAGCCCGAGCGCCTTGGCTGTCTTGAGGTTGATCGCCAGTTCATACTTGCTCGGCGCCTGTACCGGCAGGTCTGCTGGCTTCTCACCCTTGAGGATGCGATCGACGTAGCCGGCCGCGCGGCGAAACTGGTCGATAAAATTAGGCCCATAAGAGATCAGGCCGCCGTCGGTGACGAAGGCGCGTTCGAAGTAAACGGCGGGCAGTTTGTGGCGGCCCGCCAGTGTAATGATCAGATCAAGATGAACATTCGCCAACGGGCTGGCCGCCACGATCAGGCCGCTATTCGCGGCACCCGCGAAGGCCGTCACGGCGTGCTCGATCTCGTTGGCGTCGGCGCGTAGGTTGATCGGGCTTACCTCCATGCCGACCGATGGCGCCACGGACTGGATGACGGAGAATCGGCCGATCCCCGACGTTAGCGCGGGATCTCGAAGGACCGCCGCTCGCGTCACGCCCGGCGCGATTTGCTTGAGCAGTTCGACCCATTTCGCACTCAAACTATATTCGAACAGCATAAAGCCGGTGGCGTTGCCGCCCGGCCGCGACAGACTATTGACGAAGCCGGAGCCGACTGGATCGCTGGTGACGGTGAACACGATCGGCACCGTCCGGGTCGCCTGGAGCACTGGCCCCGTAGCACCGCCAACGGCCAGGATGACATCCGGCGCTAGTGCGAGCAACTCCGCCGCGTATTTGCTAGAGTTTTCGACAGTGCCTCCGGTCCAGCGATAATCAATCCGGACGTTGCGTCCATCGGTCCAGCCCAATTGCTGCAGGCCCTGCTGGAACGCCTTGACGCGGGCCTGTTCTACCGGATGGTCCACGCCCCCCTGGCTCATGAGCACGCCAATCCGCCGCATCCGCTCCGGCTGCTGCGCGCGCGCCACGAGCGGCGACGCCGCCACGCTCCCGAGCGCCGCGATGAACTCGCGCCGTTTCACTCGATCACCTCGTCGGCAAAGGCCAGGACCGCTGGCGGAACTATGAGACCGAGCTTTGCGGCTGTCTTGAGATTTATCACCAATTCGAACGTCGTAGGCTGCAAA
>JBPYFJ010000083.1:0-2163 GCA_051985675.1 Xanthobacteraceae bacterium
ACTTGAGGCCGGGAAACAGCAGCTTGGGTTCGCGCTCGACGTTCTCCGTCACGTGTTGTCCTCCCTCAGTGATCGATTTCAATCATGAATTCGAATTTGTCCTCAGTGTAGAGTGACGCCCGCGCGCAGCCAGCGTGCCGCGCCGCGAACTCGCCCGAGTCCGCCGCTCGCGTCATTCATCGCGACATCCGGATCGGCATCGTTGTCTCATCGCATTTTTGCTGCGCGATGGATGGCGGCGCGAATGCGGACGTAGGTCGCGCAGCGACAGAGATTCGTCATCTCCCGATCGATGTCGGCGTCGCTGGGATCCGGGTGGCGGCTCAGCAGCGACGCCGCCGCCATGATCATGCCGGACTGGCAATAGCCGCATTGCGGGACGTCGAGCTCGGTCCAAGCCTTCTGCACCGGATGGTCGCCGTTGCGCGAGAGGCCTTCGATGGTCGTGACCTGCCGGCCATCCGCCATCATGACCGGCATCACGCAGGTCCGCATCGCGACACCGTCGATATGCATGGTGCAAGCGCCGCAAACCCCGATGCCGCAGCCGAACTTGCTTCCGGTCAGGTTGAGATGCTCGCGCACGACCCACAACAGCGGGACGTCGTCGGGCCCATCGAACTCGGCCGGCATTCCATTAACGGAAAATTTCGCCGACATGGCGGGCAGCCTCTCACGCGTTGGCTCGGAACGCGTCGTCCGGGAACGGCATCACGTCGAGCCGCCGGCCGGTCGCGCTGAACAAGGCCTGTGCCAGGGCGGGCGCCACTGGCGCGAGAACCACTTCGCCGAATCCCTGCGGCGGACGATCGCTGCCCAGCACGATCGGGACGATCTCTGGCATCTCGTCGATGCGCAGCAGAGGATAGTCGAAGAAGTTGCTCTGCTCGGCGCCGCCGTTCGAAAACGTAATCCTGCTCTTGAGGGTGTTGGTGAGCGCAAACCCGATCCCGCCCTCGATCTGCGCATGAAGCGTGTTCGGGTTGACCACGAGGCCGGGATCGACGGCGCAGAACACACGCTTGATCGCCAGCCGCCCGGCGACGCGGGCAAGCTCCACCACCTCCGCGACATAGGTTTTGAATCGCCCGCCGCGGCCGATGTAGCAATTGTACGCAATGCCCCGAAACGTATTCGCCGGCGCGCGCGCGGCCCAGCCGGACGCCTGCGCCGCGGCATCGAGCACGCGCAACGCGAGCGGATCGTCCGCCAGCAAAGTACGGCGGTAGGCGTACTGGTCGATGTTGGCGCGCTGGGCGAGCTCGCTGATGAAGCTCTCCCAGAAGAACACCGCCGCGGTCGAGCCGACCGAGCGCATGAAATAGACCGGGATCGGCAGCGGCGTGTCGACGGTTTCCACCAGAAAATGTGGCAGGCGGTAGCTCTGATTGTAGATGCCGTCGACCATGCTCTCGTCCCAGGCGCCCTCCGGCGTCTGATCGAGCCAGCCCTTGCGCACCGCGCCGAACAGCGACTGGCCGGCAACGCGCGCGTGCACCGCCAGCGGATAGCCGCGATCGTCGAGAACCGCGCGAAAGCGGCCGCCCGCGTTGGGCCGGTAGACGTCGTGCTGCATGTCTTCCTCGCGCGAGCGAATGAGCTTGACCGGGCGTCCCACCGCCTTCGACGCCTGCACCGCTTGCAGCACGTAGTCAGGCACGATCTTGCGGCCGAAGCTTCCGCCCAGAAACGTGACGTTGACCTTGACGTCGTCGGCGGAGCAGCCGACGGCGTGCGCCACCGCCTCCTGGCACGCGGTGACCGATTGGATCGGGCCCCAGACCTCAACCGCGCCGGCCTTGTAGCTCGCGGTGGCGTTGACCGGCTCGAGCGGAGCATGCGCGATGTGCGGCAGCAGGAAGCGCCGCTCGATCACCTCCGACGCGCGACGTTGCAGGATTTCTCTCGGCTGTCCCCGGATCAGCGCGGCGACGCCCTGCTCGGCGTCCAAGCCGGCCTCCAGCATGGCGTCGATCTTGGCGGTGGAGAGATCGCCGGCGGCGCCGCCGTCGAACACCACCTCGAGCGCATCGAGTGCGCGCCTGGCTTGCCAGAACTGATCGGCGACGACGCAGACCGCGTTGTGGCGCGGCAAATCCGGCAGCCGTGGATGCTGGGAGCCGGCGTCTTCGTTGGCGATGGCGAGCGCCGCGAGCTTCACCA
>JBPYFJ010000084.1:0-2666 GCA_051985675.1 Xanthobacteraceae bacterium
GCGATCGCCGGCGAGGGCACCGGGATGGAGCGGGATTACGATTACTCCTCCGCGATCCACGCCGGTGATCTTGCGGACCCTGAGAGCATCGGCCGCTCCGCGGGCGAGCGGGCGACCCGCCGGCTCAATCCGCGCAAAGTGCAAACCCGCAAAGTGCCGGTCGTGTTCGAGCCGCGCGTTGCCGGCTCCCTGGTCGGGCATCTGTCATCCGCGATCAATGGCGCCACGATCGCCCGCGGCACCAGTTTCTTGAAGGACAAGCTTGGGCAGAAGATTTTTGCATCGGGTATCGAGATCGTTGACGACCCGCTGCGCAAGCGCGGGCTTGGCTCGCACCCGTTTGACGCTGAAGGCGTTGCGCCCGAGCGCCGCGCGCTGGTCAAAGACGGCGTGCTGACCACGTGGATTCTCGACTGCGCCAGCGCGCGCGAACTCGGCCTCAAGACGACCGGGCACGCGCAGCGTGGCGTCTCCTCAACGCCGTCTCCGGGCGCGTCAAACCTGCATCTCGCACCGGGCGCGGTAGCGCCCGAGCAGATGATCAAGGACATCGAAGACGGTTTCTACATCACCGACCTGATCGGAATGGGCGTCAATCTGGTCACGGGGGATTACAGCCGCGGCGCCTCCGGTTTCTGGATCGAGAAGGGCGAACTCACCTACCCGGTGAGCGAAGTGACAGTTGCCGGGCACCTGAACGAAATCTTTGCTTCACTCACCCCGGCCAATGATTTGAAGTTCCGCTATCGGACCAACGCGCCCACGGTTCGTGTCGAGGGGCTGACCGTTGCCGGCGTCTGAGCGAGCTGCGATCGGCGATCAACTCGCCCGGGCGGTGCGCGAAGGGGGCGATCTCGCGCTCACCACCTTCAACGCGTCCCTCAAGCACTGGATCAAGGGCAAGGATTCGCCCGTATCGGAAGCTGACATTGCGGTCGACAATCTGTTGCGCGAACGGCTGCTCGCGATCGTGCCGGACGCCGGCTGGCTCTCCGAGGAGACCGAAGACGACCCCGCTCGATTGAGCAAGCGTCGGGTCTGGGTGGTCGACCCGATCGATGGGACCCGCGCCTATATCGCCGGCCTTGTGGATTGGACGATTTCCGCCGCACTGGTTGAGGATGGCCGGCCGATTGTGGCGGCGCTGTTTGCCCCCGCGGAAAACGAGTTCTTCAGTGCGATCGTCGGCGAAGGCGCGATCTGCAACGGGCAGCGGATTATCGCAACCGAGGGCCAGAACCTCGATGGGGCCCGGTTATCGGGACCGCGGCGTACGGTCGAGCAACTCGCGGTGGCCGTGCCGAGCATTATGGCATTGCCGCGCGTCCACTCCCTGGCGCTGCGCTTCGCCCGTGTGGCGCAAGGCCGGTTGGACGCTGCTCTCTCCGGCGGCAACAGCCATGACTGGGACCTTGCGGCGGCCGATCTTTTGGTGCACGAAGCGTCCGGGGCGCTCACAACGCTTGCGGGGGATCGCATCCTCTATAACCGGCCCGAGCCGGTCCATGGGCCTCTTGTGGCAGCCGGACGGCTGCGCCATGAGGCGCTGCGCAAGGCGTTGGACCCAATAAAAACGTAAGGCGGGAGGACGAGTAGATCGATGAGGTTGATGACATAGCCATTTTGGGGACCGAAAATGTCGACCCAGCCAAGCAAGCCGCTTCTGCATCTCGTCTTCGGCGGCGAACTGGTAAGTCTCGACGAGAACGAGTTCAAAGATTTGTCCAAAGTCGACATTGTCGGCATCTATCCGAACTACGCCACCGCTTACGCGGCCTGGAAGGCCAAGGCGCAGCAGACCGTGGATAATGCTTTGATGCGCTATTTCATTGTTCACATGCACCGGCTGCTCGATCCGGACGAGAACAAGACACCCGGAGCGCAATGAGGCGGCGGCTCGCCAGACGTATTACACACTCGCGCTTGTTCCAGAACGTCGTCGGCACCAGCGGCGCGCTTTATTTGCAGCTGGTCTGGCAGACGTCGCGTCTCGTTCTGGACCCGGCCGATATGTATGAGCGCATTGAACCGGACCTGCCGATCATCGTGGCGATGTGGCACGGCCAGCATTTCATGATGCCGTTCCTGCGGCGCAATGACCCAAAACATCGTTCCAAGGTCTTGATCTCCCGCCATCGCGACGCTGAAATCAACGCGATCGCCGCCGAGCGGCTCGGCATCGGGACCATTCGGGGATCCGGTGACCAGGGCACGCGGTTCGATCGCAAGGGCGGAGTTGGTGCGTTCGTGGCGATGCTCGACGCGCTCAAGGAAGGCTACACGGTGGCCATGACGGCGGACGTGCCCAAGATCGGCCGCGTCGCCGGCGAGGGAATCGTGCGCGTCGCCGCCATGTCGGGGCGGCCGATCGTGGCGATCGCCATGGCGACCAGCCGGCGCGTGGAAATGCAGACCTGGGATCGCGCCGCGCTCAACTTGCCGTTCAGCCGCCTCGCCTTGGTTGGAGGACCGGTCATCCGGGTCCCTGCCGATCTCGACGAGGCAACCCTCGAACACTATCGCGCGCGGGTCGAAGCAGACCTCAACGACGCCACGAAACGCGCTCACGCGCTCGCGGACGGGACCACGACGTGAGCGACGGCACCCCCGCTGCTCTTGCGCTCTATCGGCTGGCGACCCGAGCAGCGACACCGTTCGCCAACCAA
>JBPYFJ010000085.1:0-95989 GCA_051985675.1 Xanthobacteraceae bacterium
TGATGGCGGCCGACATCCTGGTCTATCGCGCCACCCACGTGCCGGTCGGCGAAGACCAGAAGCAGCATCTCGAGCTTGCGCGCGACATCGCGCAGAAGTTCAACAACGATTATGCAGCCTCAATCGCCGCGCACGGCTTTGGCGATGCGTTCTTTCCGTTGCCCGAACCGTTGATTCAAGGACCGGCGACGCGCGTGATGTCGCTGCGCGACGGCGCAAAGAAAATGTCGAAGTCGGACGCCTCCGACTACTCGCGCATTAACCTCACCGACGATGCGGATGCGATCGCGCAGAAGATCCGCAAGGCGAAGACCGATCCGGAACCGCTGCCCAGCGAGGAGAAGGGTTTGGACAACCGTCCCGAGGCCGACAATCTCGTGGGCATCTATACGGCGCTCGCGGGCAGTACGCGCGGACAGGTGCTGCGCGAGTTCGGCGGCGCGCAGTTCTCGACCTTCAAAGCCGCGCTGGTCGACATCGCGGTCGCCAAGCTTGCGCCGATCGGCGGCGAGCTCAAGCGGCTGATGCAGGATCAGACCTATATCGACTCAGTGCTGGCCGACGGCGCACAGCGCGCCCGCGCGATTGCGGCCGGGACGATGAATTCGGTGAAGGATATTGTGGGGTTGATTCGTTCCAAGCCGCATTAGCTGCGGCTTCGCCGCCGGTTGACCGGCCGCTCCGAAAGACCCATGTATAGCGTGATCTTGCGACGGCGGGCCTTGAACCCGTGACGGCGAAGGAGACCAAAACGATGTTCATCCAAACCGAGGCGACGCCGAACCCGGCGACCCTGAAGTTCCTGCCGGGCCGGACCGTTCTGCCGGAAGGCACGCTCGACCTACCCAACCGTGAGGCGGCCGCCAGGTCACCCCTTGCCGAGCGCCTGTTCGAGATCGCCGGCGTGACCGGCGTGTTCTTCGGGTCCGATTTCATTACCGTGACAAAGTCGGACGGTGAATGGCAGCAGCTCAAGCCGGCGATCCTGGGCGCCATCATGGAGCACTTCATGAGCGGTGCGCCGCTGCTGCGCGGTGAGATCGCGGGCGCGGCCGTCGCCGATGAGTTCTTCGAAGCGGCCGATGCCGAGACCGTCGCCACCATCAAGGACCTGATCGAGACGCGCGTGCGCCCGGCAGTCGCTAACGACGGCGGCGACATCACGTTCCGCGGCTATAAGGACGGTGTCGTCTACCTCGACATGCAGGGCTCGTGCTCGGGCTGCCCGTCGTCGACCGCGACCCTCAAGCATGGCATTCAGAACCTGCTGCGCCATTACGTGCCGGAAGTCGTCGAAGTCCGTCCGATGTGACGGGGAAGCCGCAACAATGGCCCTCAGTTCGTCATGGCCGGGATTGTCCCGGCCATCCGCGTCTTTGCATCATCGCGAGATCGTAAAGTCATGGATGCCCGCGACGGGGCACCCCGCGTGCTCGCGCGCGGGGACCCCGACAACCGCGGACATGGCCAAGATGGTTCAGCCCGCACGCAGTTTGCCCTAGCCAAGCATGTACGTCCTCGCGCTCGACACCGCGCTTGCCGCATGCTCAGCCGCTGTGCTCGATACCAGGCACGGAATCCTGGCGAGCGCGTCGGTGGCCATGCGCCGCGGCCATGCTGAGGCGCTGCTACCCTCCGTTCATCAGGTCATGGACGACGCCGGAGTCGCGTTCTCGGATCTCGATCGCATTGCAGTCACGGTCGGGCCCGGAAGCTTTACTGGCTTGCGCGTTGGCGTGTCGGCTGCTCGGGGGATCGCGCTCGCGGCCCGCAGGCCGGCGGTTGGGATTACCACGCTGGCAGCGTTCGCGGCCCCTGCGCTCATCCTTGCGCAAGGCACCCCGGTTCTGGCCGTGATCGACGCGCGCCACGGCCAATTCTACGCGCAGACCTTCGGCGGTGGCGGCGCCACCGAAGCCCGCATGGCGTCGCTGGCTGACATTGTGGAACTCGCGTCCGCCCCGATCCGCCTTGCCGGAAACTGTGCGGACCAGGTGGCCGCTGCCTGGCCGCGCGGCAAGCCGTCCCACGTCACGGTCGATGCAAGCGAAGCTCCGGATATCGGCTGGGTGGCCCGGCTCGGCGCCACATCCAGTCTCGACGCTGCACCCAAGCCCTTTTATTTGCGCGCAGCGGACGCGCGCCCGCAGGCGCCGCAACTGCCGCAACAATGATGCCGTTCGATTGGTTTCGTTCGAAAGATCCGGTGCTCTCGGAAGCTATGCCGAGCGACGCCGCTGCGCTTGCGAGCCTGCACGGCGCATCGTTTCGGCGCGGCTGGTCCGAGGATGAGTTTGAGCGACTGCTGCTTGAGCGCAACGTCATAACCCATCGGGCAATGGTCGGCCGCCGGCTGGTGGGTTTCGTCGTTTCCCGGCTCGCGCTGCCGGAAGCTGAAATTCTGTCGATCGCCGTCGCTTCCTCGCAACGCGGGCGCGGGTTGGCACGTCGGTTGCTCGACCTTCATCTGCGCCGGCTCGTCGGACTGGGCGCACGCACGGTGTTTCTCGAGGTCGACGAAAACAACATGCCGGCACGCCGACTGTATCGCCGTATGGGATTTGGCAACGCCGGCCGCCGCGATCGCTATTATCAACAGCATAGTGCGGCCGCGTCGGCCGCCCTCGTGTTGCGACGGGACGTGGCATGAAACGGGTAGGCGAATGTCCCTTGCCAGATTATAATCATTCTCAACAAAGCTAGCGACTAGCGCATGAGGCCGGTACTGATGGGAGCGGTCGTGGCCGAGGCCAAACACAACAACATCGAAGCGCAGTGCGCCGCCAAAGGCATGCGCATGACCGAGCAGCGGCGCGTGATCGCGCGCGTGCTGTCCGGCGCGTCGGACCATCCCGACGTCGAGGAACTGCATCGGCGCTGCGCCGAGATCGATTCACGGATTTCGATCTCAACGGTATACCGCACCGTCAACCTGTTCGAGGACGCCGGCATCATCGAACGGCATGATTTCCGCGAAGGGCGGGCCCGCTATGAGCAGCTGCGCGAGGGCCATCACGATCACCTCATCAACTTGCGCACCGGCGAGGTTATCGAGTTCCAGTCCGAGGAGATCGAGCGATTGCAGGCCGATGTCGCGCGCAAGCTCGGGTACCGGCTGGTCGACCACCGGCTCGACCTGTATGCGGTACCGCTCGAGGACAAGGTCAAGCGCTGATGCTGCGGGTCATTGTGATCGGCGCCACGATCGCCGTGGTCACGCTGGTGCTGATTCCCTTTCAGTGGATTGCGGTGACGCTGCGGCTTCCGGCCATGCGACGCATCCCCGTGCTCTATCATCGTATCGTCTGCGCCCTGCTCGATGTCCACGTCACGATTGTCGGCAAGCGGGTCGAAGAGCGGCCGTTGTTGATCGTTTCCAATCATGTCTCCTGGCTCGATATTTCGGTGATCACGTCCGTGCTCCCGGTGATCTTCGTCGCCAAGCGCGAGGTCGCAAGCTGGCCGTTGTTCGGGTTGCTGGCGAAACTGCAACGCTCGGTGTTTGTTGATCGCAGCCAGCGCCACAAGACTCCTGAAGTGAACGCCGAGATCGCGCGGCGGCTCGCGGATGGAGATCCAGTGCTCCTGTTTGGCGAGGGCACATCGAGCGACGGCAATCGCGTGCTGCCGTTCCGTACCGCACTGATCGATGCCGCGCGTGACGCGCTCGCAGCCGCCGGTCATGTCCGCCGCGTGTGGATCCAGCCGCTATCGATTGCCTACACGGGTCTGCATGGCTTTCCGCTTGGCCGCCAGCACCGGCCGGTAGTCGCTTGGTACGGTGATTTCGCCCTTGGACCACACCTGATCGGCGTGCTCCGACGGGGTGCCATTGATGTCGTGCTGAGCTGGGGCGAGCCGATTCCGTTCGACGAGACCTCCGACCGCAAGGCAGTGGCGCGCATGCTCGAAGCTTCGGTCCGCCGTCAGATGGCGGCCGCGCTGCGGGGACGCGAATCCGAAGCCGCATAGCGCGAGATCGCGCCATTCCCTTCGCCGCCAAAAGCCGCTATGAGAGGGGCGTTCGAGCCCTGCGCGCCAACGCATTTTCGCTGCGAACACAATGACTTACGTAAGGCAAGAACGAACCGAAGAACGGAATATCGGAGCGCCATGAGCGCGATCCGCAAAGTTCACGTCAAATCCTACGGTTGCCAGATGAACGTCTACGACTCGCGTCGGATGGCGGACACGTTAGTGCGCGAAGGGTTTGTCGAGACGGAACGCCCTGACGACGCCGACTTGGTCATTCTCAACACCTGTCATATCCGCGAGAAAGCCGCCGAAAAGGTTTACTCCGAACTCGGCCGGATGCGCGTACTCAAGCAGAATGCGGCGAGCGATGGGCGCCAGTTGATGATCGCGGTTGCGGGTTGCGTCGCACAGGCGGAGGGTGAGGAAATCATCCGCCGCGCCCCGACGGTCGATCTGGTGGTCGGCTCGCAAAGCTATCACCGCCTACCGGATCTGATCTCGCGGGCTGCACGCGGGCCGGTCGTCGAAACCGAGTTTCCGATTGAAGACAAGTTCGACTATCTGGCGCAACCGACGCCCGCTGCTATCCGTGCCCGCGGGGTTACGGCGTTTGTGACGGTGCAGGAGGGGTGTGACAAGTTCTGCACATTTTGCGTCGTCCCCTACACGCGCGGTGCCGAGGTTTCGCGGCCGGTCGCAAAGATCGTTGCGGAAGTCGAGCGGCTCAGTGATGCTGGCGTGCGCGAGGTCACCCTCATCGGTCAGAACGTGAATGCCTATCATGGCGAAGGGCCGGACAGGCAGGCCTGGACATTGGGCGACCTGTTGGCGCGCGTCGCCGAGATCCCCGGCATCGAGCGCCTACGCTACACTACCAGCCATCCACGCGACGTCGATGCAAGCCTGATCGCCGCGCACCGCGACATCGCGCCATTGATGCCGCAACTCCACCTTCCGGTGCAGTCGGGCTCGGATCGCATCCTTGCCGCCATGAATCGTCGCCACACCGCAGCCGAATATTTGCGGGTCGTCGATAAATTGCGCGCGGCGCGCCCTGATATGGCGTTCAGTTCAGACTTTATCGTCGGTTTTCCGGGTGAAACCGAAATGGAGTTCCGTGCGACTCTCCGGATCGTCGATGAAGTGGGCTATGCGGCCGCATTCTCGTTCAAATATTCGCCGCGGCCGGGCACCCCCGCGGCCGATCGCACTGACCAGGTCGCCGAACCGGACAAGGTCGAGCGGCTCGCGCGGTTGCAGGAACTGATCGAGCGGCATCGTCAGGCCTTCAATGCGCAATGCCGCGGAAAAATCCTGCCGGTGCTATTCGAGCGGCCGGGGCGACTTCCGGGTCAACTCGTCGGCCGCTCGCCTTATCTGCAGCCCGTGCAAGCGATGGCGCCTGCGACGCTGATCGGCGAGGTCGCGAACGTTGAGATCACCGCGGTCGGCAGCAACAGCCTATTTGGAAGCCTGGAGGCGTCGCACAGCGTCGGCGGCGCAAGGCTTGCAACGCAACGAGCCTGAATGCGCGCACGCGGTCCTGACAACGGCTATCCGGCGGGTGAGGCGAGCACGACCCAGATCGTGCTGGCTTTTGACGACAACCGCTTGGCCTCGACTCTGTTTGGCCAGTACGGGCAGAACCTGGCCTTGATCGAGCGGCGACTTGGTGTCGTCGCGGAGCAGCGCGGAAACCATGTAACGCTCGCTGGCACGCGCGAGGGCTGCGAGCAGGCGCGCCGCGTGCTGGAAGGCCTGTACGAGCAACTCACGCGCGGCCACGACCTCGCGCCCGGCGACGTCGAAGGCGCGATCCGGGTCGCAATCGCGCAGGGCTCGCTGTTTGACTACGACGCCTCCGCCGCGCGCGCGAATTTCGAAGAAATCAACCTGCGCAAGCGGCCGGTGCGCGCGCGCACGGCGGGCCAGGACGCCTATATCAGGGCGCTCAAACGAAATGCACTTGTGTTCGGCACCGGCCCGGCCGGCACCGGCAAGACCTGGCTTGCCGTGGCCCATGCGGTCTCCCTGTTCGAGCGCAAGGAGGTGGATCGCATCGTGCTATCGCGGCCGGCGGTCGAGGCCGGCGAGCGCCTCGGATTTTTGCCCGGCGACATGCACGAAAAGGTCGATCCTTACCTGCGGCCGATCTATGACGCGCTCTTCGACCTGATGGACGCGCGCATCGTCGAGCGCGCGCTGCAGACCGGGGAGATCGAAATTGCGCCGCTCGCCTTCATGCGCGGCCGCACGCTGTCCAACGCGGCGATCATTCTCGACGAAGCGCAGAACACCACCGCGATGCAGATGAAGATGTTTCTGACGCGGCTCGGCGAGAACGCCCGCATGATCGTGACCGGCGACCCCAGTCAGGTCGACCTGCCGGCTGGACAACGGTCCGGACTCGACGATGCCCTCGCGCTGCTGACCGATATCGAGGGCGTCGGGCACGTGCGCTTTACGGCCGAAGACGTGGTCCGCCATGAGCTGGTGGCGCGGATTGTTGAAGCTTACGACCGGGCCAGCGCGCGCAGGCGCGCGGCCGCGGACGGGAGCAGTGAATGAACCGCCGCCCTGCCCTCGACATCATCGTCGACGAACCGCAGTGGAACGCGGTGCCGGGTGTAAAGCCGGCGTTGCGGCGCGCGATCAACGCCGCAGCAACCCCCGCGCTCGTCGATACGCTCGGCAGCGCACCCTCGGAACTCGCCATCGTGCTCACCAACGACGAGGCGATCCGGGCCTTGAACCGGCAATGGCGCGGACGCGACCAGCCGACCAACGTGCTGTCGTTTCCGTGTCACGACGGGCCGCATTGCGCGACCGGGCCCCGGCTTCTCGGCGACGTGGTGATTGCCTACGAGACAACGGCGAGCGAAGCGCGAGCCCAGGGGGTACGTTTCGACCACCACCTCGCTCACCTCGCGGTGCATGGTTTTCTGCATCTTTTGGGCTACGATCATGAATCGGACAAAGAGGCAGAGACCATGGAGCGCCTGGAGCGTGAGATTCTGGCGCGCCTCGACATGCCGGACCCTTACGCGATCCGCGATGAGGGCGACGGGCTCTGACCTGCCATGCCTGACGATGCGTCGAGCCGCGCGGGCGACCAACCGCGCAACCTTCCGGTCCCGGTTTCCCGGTCGCCCCTGAGCGACCTCCGCGAGGGCGACGGCTGGCTCGCTCGCGTCTTACGCGCGATGTTCGGCTGGAAGCCCGCATCGATCCGTGCCGATCTCGAGACCGTGCTGGGCGGCCCGCCTGCCGGCGATACCGATTTCACCCTGACCGAGCGAACGCTGCTCAAGAATATTCTCGGGCTGCGCGAGCAGCGCATCGAGGACGTTATGGTGCCGCGCGCCGATATCGTGGCGGTGCCGCACGATGTGCCGGTTGGCGAGCTTTTGAAGGTGTTCGAGAGCGCCGGCCATTCGCGGCTGGTGGTCTACGAGGAAGCGCTCGACGATCCGGTCGGGATCGTGCACATCCGCGACCTCGTCACCTTCATGATCAAACAGGCCGCTGTGCGCACCAGCGGGCGTCGCAAGAAGCCGACGGCGGGACTTGATTTCAAGGCCGTCGATCTCGCGATGCCGCTGTCATCCACGAAAATCATGCGCTCGCTGCTGTTTGTGCCGCCCTCGATGCCGGCCATAGACCTGCTGGCTAAGATGCAGGCTTCGCGCATGCATCTCGCGCTGGTGATCGACGAATACGGCGGCACCGACGGACTTGTGTCAATGGAAGACCTTGTGGAACAGGTCGTCGGCGATATCGAAGATGAGCACGACGAGGCCGGCGGGCTGACGGTGCTGCGTCAGCCTGACGGCTCGTTCCTCGCCGACGGCCGCGCTCAGATCGAGGACGTCGTCGCTGCGGTCGGCAAGGATTTCGACATCGGGGATGCGGCGAGCGAGGTCGATACGCTCGGCGGCTACGTGGTGACTCTGATCGGACGAGTGCCGGTCCGCGGTGAACTGATCCGCGGTCCGGACTCGTTCGAGTTTCAAATCCTCGATGCCGACCCGCGACGCATCAAGAAGATCCGCATTTATCGCCGCGCCACGCCGCGCGCCGAACGCGAGGGACGGCGCCGCGACGGCGACGCCGGCCGTCCCGGCACGCCGGCGCCCACATCCCCGAGCGAAGCTTCCCCGCCCCCCGAGGGGGCGCGCGAGGTCGCCGCGACCGCACCGTCTGACGATGGTGCTGCGCCCGAGCCCGCGGACCGGCAGTCCGACGAGCACGTTCACGACGTTGCATCCAGCAAGGATGCGTCCGGCCCGTGACGTTCGCTCAGGTTGCCGCTCCGATCGTCGAGGTCAAAGGTTTCGCCCGCGCGCTGATTGCGTTTCTGGCGGGCGCGGCGTCGACGCTTGGCCTCGAGCCGGTTGGGCTGTGGCCGATGTTGTTCGTCACATTTCCGGTCCTGGTCTGGCTGTTGGACGGAACCGCGGCGAGCGACTTCGCAAAGCCCGTGCTGGCCGGGCCGACCAATGATCGCATTACACCCGGCTCGCAGGCCGCACTGGCGGAAATCAAGCGAATGGCCGGTATCGCGACGGCGGCGAAGCCATCCTGGTTCCGGCGCCTGGCGAACCAGGTCGGCGCTGCCGCGGCGATCGGCTGGTGGTTCGGATTTGGCTATTTCGTCGCCGGGCTCTATTGGCTCGGCAACGCGCTGCTCGTCGACGCCGCGAGCTACGCGTGGTTTCTGCCATTCGCGGTGATCGGCGTACCGGCCGGACTCGCGATTTTCACCAGTGCCGGAGTTGTGCTGGCGCGTGTGCTCTGGACGCGCGACGCGTTGCGCGTGCTGACGCTTGCAGCCGCGTTGACTTGGGTTGAATGGCTGCGCGGCTACGTGCTCACTGGTTTCCCGTGGAACACCTATGGTTATGCGCTCACGAGCTCGCTGTGGCTCGCGCAGGCGAGCGCACTCGTCGGCATCTGGTCGCTGACGTTCATCGCGGTCGCGGTGTTTGCGAGCCCGGCAGCCCTCGCCGACGCGGGTGATGAGGCGCGGCATCGCTGGCTGGCGCCGGCCGCGGCTGCCGTCGTCTTGATCGGGCTCGGCGGTTACGGCGCCCTCCGGCTGGCGGGCACGCCGACGGCGTTCACGAATGGAATGGAGCTGCGCATCATGCAGCCGGACCTGCAGCAGGATGCGCATTTCAACTACGCGGCGCGCAACGACATCATGAAGCGCTATGTGACCTTGTCGCGGCGACCAACCCCGTCACGCCCGAACGGGATGGCGGACGTCACCGTCCTGATCTGGCCGGAATCGGCTTTTCCGTTCTTTCTCGCGTACGAGGGGCAAGCGCTTGCCGACATCGTTGACCTCCTGCCCCCGCACGCCGTGCTGATCACCGGCGCGGTGCGTGCCGCGCGGCCCGATCCCGACGGCCGCATCAGCCACGCCTATAACTCGATCTACGCGCTTGACCACGATGTTTCGGTGCGCGCGCTCTACGACAAGGTCCACCTGGTGCCGTTCGGGGAATATCTGCCGTTTCAGAACTTCCTCGAACGACTCGGGCTGATGCAGCTGACCGGCGTGCGTGGCGGCTATATCGCCGGCACCCAGCACAAGGTGTTGAGCGTGCCGGGGGTCCCGCCCCTTTTGCCGCTCGTTTGTTATGAGATCATCTTCCCCGAAGAGGCACGCTCGTTTGCCGGCGAGCGGCCGGCCTGGATCGTCAATGTCACCAACGACGGCTGGTTCGGCGCGAGCTCCGGCCCCTATCAGCATTTTCAGCAGGCACGCGTGCGCGCCATCGAGCTCGGCCTTCCGCTGGTGCGCGCCGCCAACACCGGGATCTCGGCCGTCGTTGATCCGCTCGGTCGCGTGATCGCATCACTCCCCCTGGGAGTCGAAGGCGTGCTCGACGCGCGACTTCCGCAGCCCGTCCCCGTGCCGCTTTACGCGCGCGTGGGCGATAGTCCGATGTTCGCGGGCTTGGTGCTGGTGCTCGGCCTTTCGTACGTGCGGCGCAGGACCACATTGCGGGGGCTTTGAAGGGCGCGGGGTCCTTATCCCGAGGTAATGTGATGTGCGGCAAGGTTATCAGCGTGACATCGCGCCGCTACCACCGAGGCCAAAATCCGAATAATTAATTGGATATAACAAATAATGTGATATAAATTTCCATCATGGGTGGTAACATTGATGACAGATTTGCGACAGTCGTCGGGTCACGGGACGATCACGGGAAAATCCGGAGCTCAGCCCGTGACCCTGAACAACGGAGTAGCCGACAGGTGAACAGCGCTGCAGCGACCCAAGTAGGCCAGGTGGCAAAAAAGGTTCCGAACCCTATCGACCGACATGTGGGCAGCCGTGTTCGAATGCGTCGCATGATGCTTGGGATGAGCCAGGAAAAGCTTGGCGATGCCCTCGGCCTGACGTTCCAGCAGGTGCAGAAATACGAGAAGGGCGCCAACCGCATTGGCGCCAGCCGTCTGCAGCAGATCTCGCAGATCCTGCAGGTGCCGGTGTCGTTTTTCTTCGAAGGCGCGCCGTCACAGCGCTCCGAGCGCACCGAGGGGTTCGGCGAAGCACCCTCGCCGGCCTACGTGTCGGACTTTCTCGCAACGTCGGACGGGCTCGCCCTCACCAAGGCGTTCGTGCGGATCAAGGACGCCAAGTTGCGACGGCGCATTGTTGATCTTGTCGAGCAAATCGCTGGCGAAGATTAAATTCTGCCCAAGTATCTGCCCACTATTTGCCCACATCTTGACCGGTCTTCCGAGGGCTGCAAGAAACCCCGGCAGACATAACTCGATGCGGATCAAGCCGCGTCCAAGGTCAGGAGTGTTCCAAGGTGGCGCATACGAATTATCTTTTCACCAGCGAGTCAGTGTCCGAGGGGCATCCGGACAAGGTCTGTGATCAGATCTCCGACGCGATTCTCGACGCCTTCCTGGAAAACGATACCAAGCTCGGCATCTCCGACGACAGTCTGGTGAATACGCGGCTCGGCTGCGAGACGCTGTGCACGACCAACAAGATCGTCATCGCGGGCGAAGGTCGTGGTCAGGCGCCGCTGTTCACCAAATATGGCAATCATGCGGTTGCCAATCGCGAGCTGATCACCGAAATCGCCCGCTCGGTCGTGAAGGACATCGGTTACGATCAGGACGGTTTCTCGTTTCACGGGGCCGACGTTCAAGTGCTCCTGCACGGCCAATCGCCCGATATCGCGATGGGCGTTGATGCAAAGAAGAAGAAGGGCGAGGAGCAGGAAGGCGCCGGCGACCAGGGCATGATGTTCGGCTTCGCCTGCACCGAGAGCGAAGTCTACGAGAAGAATTCGTTCATGCCGGCGCCGATCTACTTCGCCCACAAAATTCTGAAAGTTCTGTCCGAGAAGCGCCACTCCAAGCAGCTGTTCGACCTGCAGCCGGACGCCAAGAGTCAGGTGACGGTCCAATACGTCAACGGTGAGCCGATCGGCTGCACCAAGGTCGTGGTTTCGACGCAGCACAATCCCGAGACCCGCAACGGCAAGAAGTACACGCCCGCCATGGTCAAGGAACTGATCGAGGACGCGGTGGCCTCGGCCTTGCCGGATGGCTGGATGCCCAAGCGTCCGAGCGATTTCCTGGTCAACCCGACCGGCAACTTCGTCGTGGGTGGTCCCGACGGCGACTGCGGACTGACCGGCCGCAAGATCATCGTGGATACGTATGGCGGCTATGCGCCCCACGGGGGTGGCGCGTTCTCGGGGAAGGATCCCACCAAGGTCGACCGCTCCGCCGCCTATGCGGCGCGCTATCTCGCCAAGAACGTGGTGGCGGCCGGTATCGCCGATCGCTGCACGATCCAGATCGCCTATGCGATCGGCGTCGCCGATCCGATGTCGGTGCTGGTCGACACCCACGGCACCGGCAAGGTCGAGGAGAAAAAACTCGAGAAGGTCCTGCCGCAGATCTTCCGGCTCACCCCGACCAACATCCGCCGCAGCCTCAAGCTGAACCGGCCAATCTATCGGCGTACCGCCGCCTATGGCCATTTCGGCCGCGCCCCCGACAAGGACGGCGGCTTCTCGTGGGAGAAGACCGACCTCGTCAAGGAGATCAGGAGCGCGCTCGCCTAGCTCACTTTTCGGGATCTTGCGCTGGCCTCGACGGCGCGCCCGGCGACGTTCAACATGTTGGCTGCAAGGCCGCCATGTGTGTTTCTGCGATGCCCGGTCCGGACGACAAGCGTGACATCAGGCGCGGTGCGTTTTTCGGCCGTCGCAAAGGCCACTCGCTGCGGGCGCGGCAGGCCTCCCGCATACAGGAATTGCTGCCGAAGCTTGCGCTTGATCTGAACAAGCCGGCTCCCGCCAACCTGACCAGCCTTTTTCCTCACGCGGAGGCTGTCCGGCTCGAAATCGGCTTCGGCGGTGGCGAACATCTTGCGGCACAGGCGCTCGCGTACCCTCACGTCGGGTTCATCGGTTGCGAGCCGTTCGTCAACGGGATGGCCAAGATGCTGGCCGCCATCGAGGCCCATCACATCAGCAACATTCGCCTGCATTTTGGCGACGCAACCGAATTGCTGGATTGGCTGCCGGAGGGCGCGATCACGCGCACCGATATCCTCTATCCGGACCCATGGCCCAAGCGGCGACATTGGAAGCGCCGGATCGTCCGCGACGAGACCATCGCGATGCTCGCGCGCGTGACGCGCGCGGGCGGTGACGTTCACTTTGCGACCGACATTGCAGACTACGCGGCCTGGACACTGGAGCGCTTCGCGCGCGCATCGGCATTTCACTGGACAGCGGAATGCGCCGCGGATTGGCGCGAGCCGTGGCCGGGTTACGTTGGCACCCGTTACGAGGCGAAGGCACGGCGGGAAGGCCGTGCGCCGAGTTATTTCGTGTTCCGGCGCGAAGGTTAGCGCGCGAACGCGTGCCCGCGCCCTCGCAGCGGACAGCCTGGCAAAAATAAAGGCCCCGCCGATGCGGGGCCAAGTCTAGGGAGAAACGCCAATAGCGCAGGACGGACACTAGCGCAGCCTGGCGTCGATTTGGTTGCCGGAACGCCACACATTCCGCGGGAAAAATG
This sequence comes from Xanthobacteraceae bacterium, assembly GCA_051985675.1. Classification (GTDB taxonomy): domain Bacteria; phylum Pseudomonadota; class Alphaproteobacteria; order Rhizobiales; family Xanthobacteraceae; genus JAFAXD01. The sequence continues at coordinate 13,042 of JBPYFJ010000085.1, forward strand.
ACGCCCAGGGCGCAATGCCACAGGACAAAAGAAAAAGAGCACTTTTCAATTCGAACGAATTGAAAAGCGCTCCAAAGTCTAGGGAGAAACGCCAATGAGGGAACACTAGCTCATTCAGCTCCCGAATTGGTTGCCGAAAGGACACAGTCGCCGGCCTAAATGCATTGCGCTCGCCCGTTTCGTTCCACGGCCCAGGCAACGCCGCATCCCAAGAGGATCAAATGAGCGCGCCAGAACATGCCAACAGCGCCTGCGTTTGGGCATTTGTGGCGCAATCATGTTCGGGACGACGTTTCCGCTCGCTGCAACCGCCGCGGCCAAGAACCCAAGGGGCGCGCGCTGACATACGGTCGCAAACCAAAGGCAGCCTTACCGCTTGATCCGATAACCGGTCCTGAACATCCACCACACGATGGCGAGACATACGAGCAGGAATGCGGCGGTCATGGTGGTGCTGATCCGAACACTCACGTCGGCGACCTCGAAGAAGCTCCAGCGAAAGCCGCTGACCAGATAGACTACCGGATTGAACAGGGTGACCGTCTGCCACGCCGGCGGCAGCACGCTGATCGAATAAAAGCTGCCCCCCAGGAACGTCAGTGGGGTAATGATCAACAACGGCACCGCCTGCAGCTTCTCGAAGCCGTCCGCCCACAACCCGATGATGAAGCCGAGCAGGCTGAACGACACCGCCGTCAGCACCAGGAAACCGAGCATGAACCCAGGGTGCGCGATGCGCAGCGGGACGAACAGACCGGCGGTTGCGAGGATGAGCAGACCGAGCAAGATCGATTTCGACGCGGCCGCGCCGACGAAGCCGAGCACGATCTCAAACGCCGACACCGGCGCCGACAGAAGCTCGTAGATTGTCCCCGCGAACTTGGGGAAATAGATGCCGAACGCCGCGTTGCTCACGCTCTGCGTCAGCAGCATCAACATGATCAGCCCCGGCACGATGAAGGCGCCGTAGCTCACGCCCTCGATCTCGTTGATGCGCGAACCGATCGCGGCGCCGAATACCACGAAATAAAGCGAGGTCGAGATCACCGGCGATACAATGCTTTGCAGCAGCGTGCGCCGCGTGCGGCCCATCTCGGCAAGGTAGATCGCCCACACCGCCCGATAGTTCATCACCGTTGTTTCACCAAATCGACGAAGATGTCCTCGAGCGAACTCTGCGTCGTCTGCAGGTCGGCAAAACTGATCCCCGCGTTCGCGAGGTCATCGAGCACGGCCGTGATGCCGGTCGTCGGCCCGCCGCGCGTATCGTAATTGTAGATCAGCTCACGGCCGTCCGGGCTGAGCGTCAGATGATGACGCCCGAGTGCGGCCGGAATCGTGGCGAGCGGCTGCCTCAGCTGCAGGATGAGCTGCTTCTTACCGAGCTTGCGCATCAATTCGCTCTTGTTCTCGACCAGGATGATCTCGCCCTTGTTGATCACGCCGATCCGGTCGGCCATTTCCTCGGCCTCCTCGATGTAGTGAGTCGTGAGGATGATGGTCGTGCCGGCATCGCGCAGTGCGCGCACCAAGCCCCACATGTCCTGGCGTAGTTCGACGTCGACCCCTGCGGTGGGTTCATCCAGAAACAGCAACATCGGCTCGTGCGAGAGCGCCTTGGCGATCAGCAGGCGCCGTTTCATGCCGCCTGACAATGTCAGGATCTTGTTGTCGCGCTGGTCCCACAGGGAAAGATTCTTGAGGACCCTGGCGAGGTAATCGGGATTAGCCGGCTTGCCGAATAGCGCGCGGCTCAGCCGCACGCTGTCCCAGGGCGTCGCAAAGATATCCGCCGCCATTTCCTGCGGAACAAGCCCGATCTCGGCGCGCGCCGCCCGATAGTCGGTGATGATGTCATGACCGTCGACCGCAACGCTGCCTTCGCTCGCGGTCACGATCCCGCAGATGATGCTGATCAGCGTGGTCTTGCCGGCGCCGTTCGGGCCGAGCAGCGCGAAAATCTCGCCTCGACGAATGTCCAGGTTGATATTGTTCAGCGCCCGGAACCCCGAAGCATAGGTCTTGGAGAGGTTGCGGACCTCGAGAATCGGACGCGTCGGGGAGGCTGAATAGAGCATTGATCAAGACCCGAATGGCGCGCGACATGGCAACGGATCGATGGCAAATTTGCGGAAGTGGCGCTGCGATTATCCGAATAGCAGGTAGCGCACCGGGTCGGCCGGCAAATCCCAGTTGAAACCGGCTTCCGCGGCCACTGAAAGAAGATTCGCCACGACAACGACCGCGAACGCGAGCGTCGTAATTCCGGTGGCGTGCCAGTCGAGCGGTTTGTCGTCGAGCCACGCTGTGGCGAGCAACATCACGGCGCTTGCCGCGATCTGACAGGCGAACGCGATCAGACACCAAGTGTAGAGGTGGAAACCAAGTACCGGGGAACCGAAGCCCGCGTCGCCGGGCAGGATATGGAGCAGGGTCTGGCGTCCGGAAGCGATTACACCGAGCAAGGCCGCCAGGATCGCAATGCCGTTGCCCACGGCCGCGTCTCGAACGGTGAGCGCGTCATGGCGCGCCCGCAGCAGGATGTGCAGCGGCCCCAGCGCCACCAGCATCAGCGCGACCCGCTGCATCACGCAGAGCGGACAAGGCAGCTCCCCGACGATCAGCTGTACCGCGAACGCGGCGGCGAGGACCAGCACCAGCACCCAGACATTCAGGGTCGCGGCGGCGAGATAGAGTCGGGTCATCGCGATGATCCGTTGCGCACGATCTTCAGAAGCTCAGCGTGAGCGGATCCGTCATGTCGAGTACGAGATGCACCAGAACCCAGGCGACCGTGACGAGAAACAGCGGCAATTCGAGCATGTGGCCACGCCAGCCGGCGGCCAGCGTCAGCAGCACCAGCAGCATGAAGATCGCATACACCATGGCGCCCTCCCATAATTGCACGGCCATGTTTTCATAAGCGGGCACCCGGCTACAAGCCGCGTAAGCGCGTTTTGCAATTCATTTGGCTTGGAAAGCGCATTACCATGTCCTGACCGGGCAGCCCGCGAGACCAAGGCCATGCCGTCGCGACCGAAGCTTGCCGTACTGATTGGGTCGACAGTCGGTCTCATCGTGGCCCTTGCGACATTCCCTACCCTCGGCCAGACGCCGCCCAAGAAGGTGCGAATCGCCTACGGCGGACAAGGCCTCATCATGAGTCCGTGGCTCGCGCTGCCAGGGCCACTCGGGTATTGGCGCCAGGAAGGGCTCGAGATCGAGCTCATCAATGCCCAAGGCTCGCTGCAGGCTATTCAGCTCCTGGTCGGCGACAGGGCCGACCTCGCACAGATCAACTCGGCGCCGCTCGTCCAGGCCGCCACCAACGTTGGCATGCTGATCCGCGATGTCATGCTCAACACCGTCATCGACTGGTCGCTGGTTGTGCGGCAGGATGGTCCGATCCAGACGATCCGCGACGTCAAAGGCAAATCGGTCGGTACCGCCGGTTTCGGCGGCGGTGGCGTTTCGCTGCTGAAATCCCTGCTGCAGGCCAACGGCCTCGACCCCGACCGCGACGTGACGATCTATGCGACCGGACCGGTGTCACAGGCCCCCCAGGCGCTCAAGAGCAACAAGGTGCAGGGCCTGTTCTACTGGGCCTCAGCCATCGCGGGATTTGAATCCGCTGGGCTTGAGCTGCGCAGCTTCACAGATCCGGATTGGCGCCGCTTGCCGGACTTTTCGTTGGCGGCGCTGCACGGAACCATCGTGCGGGATCCGAAAATGCTCGAAGGCCTGGTCCGAGGAGCTGCCAAGGCATCCTTGTTCGCGCTCACCAATCCGGATTGCGCGCGCCGGATGCGCTGGGCCAGCAATCCGGCGGCGCGGCCGACTGACGCCGACGAAGCCGCGGCTGCAAAGGCGGACCTGCGCGCTCTCGACGCAACCGTCAACGCGATGAAGCTTGCACTCGACCTCAGCGGCGGCAAGGAGTGGGGCAAATCAACGCCCGAGCAGTTTGGGCGTCTGCAGGATATTTTGCTGCGTACCAAGCAGATCGAGAAGAAGCTCGTTAATCCGAGCGAGTACGTCATCGCCGCGCCTGACTTCTTTAAGAACGCCAACACGTTCGATCACGACGCGGTGGTGGCGCAGGCAAAGGCGTGCGATGCGAAGATGTGACGGTCGCGATCCCCAACCGCGGCGGCTATGATCGTAATCTCATTAATCGCACCCCGGGACGTTTCCGATGCGGCTCGCACTGGCTCTGCTTGTGTGCTCCACCGGCCTCGCCCAAGCTGCGCCGAAGTGCGCATCGGAGGCCAAGGAGCGGGCCAAAGCGCTGCTCGCGTTCCACTACGACCAGAAGCCGGACAGCTTTGCGATCGACGACACCGTCAAGGAACTCCCGCCCGTCAAGGCGCTCAAGGGGCACGGCAAGTTCGACGCGCTGGAAGTCTGGGGCCACATCTACAAGGCCGACTACCGGATGCGCTTCATCTACGCGCAGATCAAGGACTCTTGCACCCTGATGGGCGAGGAGATCCTGGAGGCCGACGACCGGTACTGAATTTGCGCTAGAGGCGCGCAAATAATTTGTGCGGGCGTCGCGTTCCTCGTCGGTCGCCGCGAATGACTGCGCGACCGACCGTCCTATTCGGGAGCGTGTTGGAGCAACGGCGCGCCGGCCGGTACGTTGGCGGCGGCGCGATCGCGTGTTTCTGCGACCTTTGGCGTCGTTTTCTGCGTTGCAGCCGCGGGGATCGTCTGCGTAATCAGATCGCGCATGCGGGCGTCGCGCTTCGCATTCGACGTTCCACCCAACACCACGGCGACGATGTGCTTGCCGTTGCGGCGGACCGATGCCACGAGGTTATATCCGGACGCTTCCGTATAGCCGGTCTTGATTCCGTCGACGCCCTCGACGTTTCCAAGCAAGGCATTGTGATTGTGGTGCTCGCGGCCCTTGTAGTGGAAGCTCGGCGTCGAGAAATAGCGATAGTAGACCGGGAACCGGTCCTGGATCGCACGGCCGAGGAGCGCCTGGTCGCGCGCCGTCGTGATCTGCTCGTCGGCCGGCAGGCCCGAGGCGTTGACGTAGGTCGTCCCCGCCATGCCGAGCGCGCGCGCCTTGGCGGTCATCATCACCCCGAACTCGGCTTCCGTGCCCCCGATCGCTTCTGCCACGACGACGGCGGCGTCGTTCGCCGATTTCGTGACCAGCCCTTTGATCGCGTCCTCGACCGGGATCGTCTGATTGGCCTTGAGGTTGAGCTTGGTCGGGTTCTGGCTCGCGGCGAATGCCGAGATCGGGAGCGGCGTATCGAGCTTGAGCTTGCCGGCCTCGACCTGCTCAAACAGCAGATAGAGCGTCATGATCTTGGTGAGCGAGGCGGGATGGCGCGGCTCGTCCGCGTTCTCTTCATGCAAGACCTGGCCGGAATTATCGTCGACCACGATTGCGGCATATGGCGGATGATAGTTGGGGCCATGAATTGGGCGCTTGTGCGCCGAGTGCCGTCCTTTGGAGGCTTTTCCGGTGGTGGCGTGCGCGGTGGCCTTTGCATGCGCGCCCGGACGCGCGGCGTCGGCGTAACCCCATCCGACGCATGTAACAGCCAAAATCGCCAGCGCGCTGGCAACTGTGAGACGACGACAGGGCAAGGCTAATCCCGAGCTCATCGAATGCGCTCCAGTCACCGGCGTGATTCGCGGCATTTAACCGCGAGTTCGGCCGTCTGGCTGTAGTTTGGAAGCCACACTCGGGAAAAATCGACGAGGAAGACCGGCGTGCGACCAGTAACCGCGTGTGATTAGCGTTGTTTTGTCAGCACCGTACAGGACGCGACGCGACTGTCCGATCCGACCTGGACATAGCAGCTTTCCAACTTGTCGGGCCCAAGCAGCGTCCCATATGCGTAACCGTCGCTGTCGACGATGAACAGCGTACCAGTATGCGATATGACCCCGATGATCGTCTCGGTCGATTGCGCCGACGAAAACGTGCCGGAGAAACGGCGCCCGTCCTGCTTGTCGATCGTTAGGGTAAACGACGCGCTGGTTAACCGTGGCTCGGGCTGAGGCGAACCAGTGTGGTGCGGGTTGGCGGCTCCAGTAACAATGGATTCGCTGTCCCCCGTCCACGTGCCGCGGATGTCGGGAAATGAGGTCTGTGCTAGCACTGGCGGGGCGACAAGCATCGCAAGTACGGCGACGCCACACCGCTTAACCATGGCATTCTCCTCAAGCAGGCGAGCGAACACGAGTTGGCCAGTGTCGCTTCAAAATTACCCATCCTTGCGCAACCCGACAAGATTAGGTGGTGCAAATCGGGAGCTTTACATGCGGCGTAGCTTGATCTTATCGCGCGCGACCAGCGCTGGTTTCGCAACGCTGGCCGTGACGGTCGCGATTTCCGCTTCGGGTGTCGGGCTCGCCGACGAACTTTGTAGCGGACACAAGCTCCTGCCCACGCCGCGAGCGCAGGCGAGCTGCCAGAACGTGGCTCCACAGAGTTACCCTTCGCCTGACAAGACGTTGATCGCGACGGTCCTCCCGGTCGACGTCAGCCTCTATGCCACGCCCGACATGGAAAGCCGCGTGGTGATCCGCAACACGGCGGGAGATACTTTAACGTCGAAGGATTATTCCTCGCCGCGCGGCACCAACGGCTATTACGTCTACCGCGCGCAGTGGTCGCCGGATTCGCAGTTCTTCGTTTTCAGCCTGACGTCGTCTGGCGGCCATTCACCGTGGTCGTATCCGACCATGGTCTTCAGCCGCCATAACAACCGGATCGCAAAGTTCAGCGATATGATTAGCGACAAGCCGACGCTGTCCGGAGATTTTTCGTTTACGGGACCGCATACCATCAGGGCCACGACCTGGAAGCAACCGGGCGCGCTCGACGACAAGGTCGCCGTCACGGTCGATCTCGCGGACGCATTTGGAAAATTGCCGCCGTCGTCGGATTGACGTGGCCTGTCCGTCAGTCGCGGTAGCGGCGCCACCAGATCAAAGCCCGCGCCTCGCAAGCCTTGATCCAGGGCGACTTAGCCTTGTTGTAAGCGAGCACGTCGTCAGGACTTAGCATCACGCCACGTTGCTTTTCCTGCTCATACATCCGCGCTTCATGCGGGTGCGCCCGTAGATAGTCGCGAAACGCGAGATGCCGGTCGATCTCCGCGGCTCCGAATTCGAACGCGTACACGTTGAGCAGCCGCGCTTCCGTAACCGCGTCGTCACGGGTGAAGAAGCGCCGGCCCGGGATCCCGAATTCACCCCGCCACCGATATCCAAGGCCTCAATCTTGTCGGCCTGCCCGTCGAGCACATTCAGGCTGCGGACCCTGGGCAGCAGGTCGATGATCGGCTTCGCCTTGAGACCCGGGATAGCGGTCGATCCGATATGCTGGACATCGAGGTGATTGGCGCCGAGAACAGCGGCCGGCCGTTCGGCCTCGACCTGCGCGATCGTCGCCCACGCAGGGTCGTGTGCAATTAGTTCGACCTTGGGTCTCATATCCAATGCTCTTGCGAACGAATTCCCCTACCCGACTTGCACCATGACAACCAGCCATACCCAAGTGGTGGTCATTGGCGGCGGCGCCGCCGGCATCGCGGCCGCCCGGCGTCTGCACGAGGCCAAGGTTCCGTGCGTGCTGATCGAAGCGCGCCCGCGGCTGGGGGGCCGCGCCTGGACCGTCGTCGATCCATCCGGCTGCGCCCTCGATCTCGGCTGCGGGTGGCTGCATTCGGCCGACCGCAATCCCTGGGTCGCAATCGCAGAAGCGCAAGGGCGCACGATTGATCGAACGCCGCCCCCCTGGGGACGTGCCGCTCTGACGATCGGCTTTCCGCCCACCGAGCAACGCGCCTACAGCGCTGCGCTCGCCGCCTTCCGTGACCGTCTGGACGCGGCCGCCGAGAGCGAACCCGACGTTCCGGCGTCGGCATTGCTCGATCCAAACAATCGTTGGAACGGCCTCATCGGCGCGGTCTCGACCTACATGAGCGGCGTTGAGCCCGACCGCCTCTCGGTGCATGATTTCGCCCGCTACCACGACAGCGGTGTCAACTGGCGTGTGCCGCAAGGCCTTGGCGCAACGGTTGCGGCCCACGCCGGCGACGTACCGGTCGCGCTCGGCTGCGCGGTGCACCTGATCGACCATAGCGGGGCGCGCCTGGCAATAGAGACTACGAACGGTACGATCACCGCCGATCGCGCCATTATCACCGTCCCGAGCAGCGTGCTGGCGCGCGAGGAGTTGGCCTTCCGGCCGGCATTGCCGCAGAAAGCAGAAGCCGCAAGCGGCCTGCCGCTCGGGCTTGCCGACAAGCTCTTTCTCGCGCTTGCGGAGGCCAACGAGTTCGCGCCGGACACGCGCCTGTTTGGACGCACCGATCGCACCGCGACGGCCGGTTATCACATACGACCCTTTGGTCGGCCGATGATTGAAGCCTATTTCGGCGGCAACCTCGCTGCCGAGCTCGAGGCCGGCGGTGACGCGGCGTTTGCTGATTTCGCGCGCGATGAGCTAACCGACGTCCTGGGCAGCGCGTTCGCGCGCCGCGTCAAGCCGATCGCGCTGCATTCCTGGGGCACGGACCCGTTCGCCTACGGTTCCTACTCCTACGCGTTGCCGGGCCGCGCCGATTGCCGCGCCGCCCTCGCGACCCCGGTCGACGAGCGCTTGTTCTTTGCCGGCGAGGCTTGCTCGGCCCACGATTTTTCGACCGCGCACGGCGCGCTGCTCACCGGGGTCGCGGCGGCGGAGCAGGTGATTGCCGCGAAGCGGTAGCCAGCGCTGTGCGCAACATCACTCCGTCAATCGGGAGCGGCGTGCTAGTTTGGCCAAGAAGCATGCAGTGTGCACGCAAAGTCGCCTCCGGTTTGAGGGGAGCGACGGATGGAACCGAAGCAGGATATTGATGCGGAGCGGGGGAACGTGTCGTCATTTACGGCGACGCATGCCACCGTCATTGTTGCGATCATCGGCGCCATCGGCGCTGGGGCCGGTGCGCTGTTCACATCCTGGGAGGGCCTCCAACTCGAGCGCGCGAAGCACGACGCGGCGGCCGATCTCGCGCGGCAGGAGTTCGAGACCAAGCTCATTTTTCGCGCCATCGAAGGCAGTGACTCGGCCGAGGAGCGCACACGCAATCTGAAGTTCTTTTTGGACGCGGGCTTCATCAGCGACCCGCGCGACAAGATTCGAAACCTCAACGCCGATCAGTATCCATCGAAGGGCAACGCCAGCTTCGATTGCTCGAAAGACAAGGATCCCGCGGCCCGTGTCATCTGTGGTGATCCGACGCTATCGGCGCGCGATAAGATCATGGCGGACCAGTATTACAAGCTCAAACAGAGCTTGGATCCAATTGCTGCAAGGGCGCTGATTGAAGAGCAGCAACAATGGCTCGTCCAGCGCAACGGCTGCGCGAGCGCCGCTTTGACCGCGGTGAATTGCATGGCCGAGAAATATGATCTGCGTATCGTGGAGCTGCTGATTCGAATCGCTGGCGCCGGCCCGCCGTCCGCTGGCGGCGCACGGCTGCCAGCGCCGCCACAGGATCAATGAGGAGCCGTGCAAGAAGACGCTTCCGGCGCTCTCTCCCCGGCCGGGCAGTCATCGCCGCGCGGCCGCGCGCAGCAACCTGCCGGTCGCGGTCGTGATCGTGCCCCTGTGATCGTGCCGCCCAAGAGAGGACACCATGGCCAAAAAAGATAACTGGGTCGACGTCGGCGCCGCCGACGAACTTGCGCACAAGCCGCTGCGCCGTCTCAATACCGGCGCGCTCGACATCGCCCTGTCGTTTCGCGACGGCACCTGGGGCGCGGTGGCGGACGCTTGCAATCACGTCGGCGGTCCGCTGGGCGACGGCCAGCTCGATCAGGATTACATCGTCTGCCCGTGGCACGGCTGGAAATTCCATCGCTGCACCGGCCTTGGCGAGCCGGGCTTCGAGCAGGACCGCGTTCCCGCCTTCCCGGTGCGGGTCGATGGCGGGCGTGTCCTCGTTAACATCGCAGCGCCAACCCGGCGTCACAAAAGCCCGCACCCGCCGCATCCGCTTGAGCGCGAAATTATCCGCGAGCCCGGGCCGCTGCGGCTGGCCGGGATTTCGACGACTGTCATGGACCCCGGCAATCCCCGCTTCTCGGGCTCCGATCATCTGCTCTCAGAGGCGCTCAGGGGCGCAGAGAGTCGTGGCGCCCAGACCCGTCTCATTTGCCTCAACGAACTCAAGTTCCGCAATTGCGAGGGCTACTATTCCAAGGCCGCGCGCGCCTGTACCTGGCCGTGCTCGATCACCCAGATGGACCAGAAGGACGAGATGGCGCGCGTCTACGAGGCGCTGGTGTTTTGGGCCGACGCGGTGATCCTCGCCACGCCGATCCGCTGGGGTGCCGCCTCATCGCTCTATTTCAGGATGGCCGAGCGACTCAACTGCGTGCAGAACCAGATCACGATCAGGAACCGCGTGTTGATCCGCAACAAGGTTGCTGGCTTCATCATCGTCGGCGGTCAGGACAACATTCAAGCGGTCGCCGGCCAAATGCTCGGGTTCTTTTCCGAACTCGGCTTCATCTTCCCGCAGTTTCCCTATATCGCGCATTCGCGCGGCTGGTCGCACGAGGACATGGAGAACAACGTCGCGATCGTGCGCCAATCCAAGGAACTCGCCGAGGGCGCGCGCGAACTCGCGGCACGCTGCCTCGACCTCGCTGGCCAGCTGATCCACGAGGACCCCTGCGTTGCTATCGAGCGCGGCGGGCGCAAGGCAAACCCGGTCTAAACCAACGATACTCGCGCCCGACTGATCAGTCGGCCGAGCTCGTCGGTGTTCAAGGTGGTATCGGGACCCAACAAACCGTCTTGATCTCAAGCTCTCCAACGTGACGATCGCGAGCGTGCACAGGGGCCCCGGTGCGCAGGGCGGCGTCGGCACCGAACTCGTCTTGGACTATCAGCGCGCCAGCCTCACCCACCCGGCCTCAACGCCGGGAACAACCGACACGACCCTGCTGACCGTCCCGGTGCAGCACGACGTGCTGCCCACGACCACGGCTAGCTGGTGTAGACGCGCGAAGCCGATTGCAGCTGAGTGACGCGGCTGTAGGATGGGCCGACCTCTAATTGATCGGAGGCAAGGGCAATCCAAGCCGCCAGCCACGCGATTGCTGTCGCGTCGCTCACTCCATCTCCCGGCCATCCTTTTGAGGACGCAATGACCGCGCACGACCAACACGCAGGCCCAAATGCGCGCGAGGCGGAATACTGGAACAGCGCCGCGACCCGTGTCTGGGCTGAACGTTACGAGCCGATTGACGCACTGTTTGCGGGGCTCACCCAAGTCGCCCTTGAGCACGCCGCGCCTCGGTACGGGGAGCACGTGCTGGATATCGGCTGCGGCAGCGGAACGACCGTGCTCGAACTCGCGGCGCTCGTGGGCTCTGCCGGCCACGTGCTCGGTGCCGATATTGCGCAGGCCTCTGTTGCGCGGGCGCGCGAGCGTATCGCTGCATCCGGCCTCGCCAACGCCAAGGTGATCCTTGCCGACGTCTCGACCCACGCCTTCGCGCCAAAGCAGTTCGATCTGGTGTTCTCGCGTTTCGGCGTGATGTTCTTCGCCGATCCGATTGCGACCTTTACGCGCCTGCGCCCCGCCATGAAGCCCAACGGCCGCCTGACCCTCACGGTTTTCCGTGCGGCCGAACGAAACCCGTGGGCGACCGCGCCGATTGCCAGCGTGCGGCATTTGCTGCCGCCGGCCGCGCCCTCCGGACCCGAGGATCCCGGGCAATTTTCCTGGGCCGATCCGACCCGCATCGAACGCATCCTGGGCGGCGCCGGATTTCGCGACGTTTCGTTGACGCCGCACCATCCGGCGATGCGGCTCGCCGAGCCGGGGGGCACGGATGCGGCGACACAACTCGCCATGAGCGTAGGCCCCGGCGTGCGGGCGACGCTCGATGCCTCTGCTGCGTTGCGCGAGGCCGTGCGCGCCGGCCTGCGGGCTTTTTTCCAGCAGCTCGACGGCCCGCAGGGGATCGTGCTGCCGGGCGCCATCTGGATCGTCAAGGCGCGAGCCTAGTGCCGTAGGGTGCGGGCGTCGCAAATCGGCGGCACGAGCGCAGCGATTTTGGCCAAGCGTTGCGCGGCCGCAACGGTACTGCGGGTGAACATGCGCTAGGATGCCGGGGCGCCGCCATCTAACAAACCGCCGGCGTGCGCCGGCCACCTGCCCCGGAATGACGTCCATGCGAATTCTTGCTTTTGTTGCAGCCGCGACGCTGACGGCGATGCTTGCGCTGTCCCATCAGGCGTTTGCGTTCACGGTCTATAACAGTGGGACAAATCCCGACGGTTCCGCGCGTTACGCCGATCCCGACGAGCGGCTTCAGGCCGGTCTCGGTGGGCAACGCCAAGCCAAGAATGGCGGACCCGTCCGCAATGCCGTGTCGATCTATTCAGGCGTGATGCCCGGGACCCACGAGGTGCTGCCGCCACCGGCCGGCCTGTTCAAGATCGTGCCGCGGAAGCGATTGGTGCAACGCTCGCAAGCGTCGCGTTGAAGCTCACCTCGCCGCCGCCTCTTTCACGATCGGCCACCACAGTTTCTGCTCGCGCTCGATGAAGTGCGCGACGTCCGCGCCGAATATCGGGGTGAACGGCGTGCCGATCTGATCCAGTCGCGCGCGGGCGTCGGGGCGCGCCATCGTGGTGCGGAGGTCTGCGGCAAGCTGCGCGACGAGCGGCGCCGGCGTTCCCGTACGCACCGAGATAGCCTGCCAGCCGATTGCGGTGAGACCAGAGATTGTCTCAGCGGCCGTAGGCAGGTCGGGCTTCGATGGCAGCCGCTGTGGCAGCATGATCGCAAGCGGCTTGATTTCGCCCGCATCGGTCGCGCCGCGCAACGCGGGCAAGGAGTCGATGACCGCATGAACCCGGCCGCCAACGATTTCTTTGATCGCCTCGTTGGTGCCGCCCGTGGACGGGACCACGGTGATCGGCGCATTCGCGAGGGCCGCTAACAGCCGCGCGGCGAGATGCGGCAGTGAGCCGGCCGGATTGGTGCCAATCACGATCCGATACGGCTCGCTCTTGGCGAGCGCGACCAGATCGGCAAGCGACGTCACGCCGAGCTTGGGTGACACCGCGAGCACCATGCCTTCACTGCCGATGAGCGCGACCGGGACAAGGTCGCGGTTGACGTCGATGGCGAGCTTGTCGTTCTGCGCCGGCAGAATGGTGAACGTCGATGCTGAGGCGCCGAGCAGGGTGTAGCCATCAGGCTCAGCCGAAATCACGGCCTGCGCGCCAATGAGGCCGCCGCCACCGGCGCGGTTCTCGACCACCACCGGCCGGCCCCACGTCTTACCAAGCTCGTCGGCTAGAATGCGCGCGCGGATGTCCGGCGATGAGGCCGCGGGGGTCGACACAATAATTCGCACCGGACGCGACGGATAATGATCTTGCGCCCCCGCAGGGGCAGGATTACCGAGCGTTGCGGCGAGAGTTCCGATGATGAGGAAAAGTCGAGCCATGCCGATCTCCTTCCCCAGTTGGTCGAGAACGAACACGATCTGACATACGATCGCGCCCCTACGTGAATCGAACAGTCGTTACTATATCAGAGCTGCATCTTCAGCCTTGTGGTCCGTGGCGCATTATTCGCAAGCAACACTCGATAAACAAATGACGATCGCGCGCCGCCAAACCTTGCGCCTTGCCGGTGCAGCGATCTTCGCGCCGGCGCGCGTTGCGGTTGCTCTTGATTATCCGGCGCGGCCCGTCCACCTGGTCGTCGGGTTTCCGCCCGGTGGCGCCGCCGACATCACGGCACGCCTGGTCGCGCAATGAGGCCAGCGCACCGCAGCACGGACCTCAAAACCGCGGCTTTTTTCGTCATAATATCTATTATTATGCGAGGCTGGCAGAGAACGGCCGCGTCGCGAAGCCCTGCGAAGGCGAGCCATCCGGGGCGTTGAACAGGGAGCCTTGCACCGGGTCGGTAAATCGCTATATTTCGATTATCCGTTCAGGATACCTCATAACGGTCGGATGGTCCGATCGGGTCTTATGAGAGTGGGCCCCGCCCGGGACCCGCTCTTTTTTGTTACCCGCGCGCGTCGGCGTCGGCGCGCATGGAACCGGGCAGGACTTCTCACGCGTTGCATTGACGGAAACATCGGCCGACATGGGTCGGCCCATTGAGCATGACGGACGCAGCGAGCGAACAGCAACTCCACGAGCCTCGGGTTGTCACCGAGACCGGGCTTTCCGCGCGCGTCGCCGCACTGGCGGCGCCGGTGCTCGAAAGCCTGGATTTTCGGCTGGTGCGAGTACGCGTTTCCGGCTCTTTGGGCCGCACCGTGCAGATCATGGCGGAACGCGCCGACGGCTCGATGTCGATTGAGGATTGTGAACGCGCCTCGCGGGCGCTGTCACCTGTATTTGACGCCGCCGATCCGGTCGACGGCGCCTATCGGCTCGAGCTCTCCTCGCCCGGGATCGACCGGCCGCTGGTGCGGCGCTCGGATTTCGAGCGCTACGCGGGCCATGTGATGAAAGTTGAGCTTAATGTTGCGCTTGCCGGCCGCAAGCGCTTCCGCGGCGTTCTGTTGGGTGTCGCGGGCGAGGCTGCGCGACTTAAAAGCGAGGACACCGGTGAGGAAACGCTGATCCCGATCGACGACATGAGCGAAGCACGGCTTGTACTCACCGACGCGCTGATCGCGGAATCGCTGCGCCGAGGGAAAGCCGCGCAAAAAGCCATAGAGGCTCACCCCGACAACGGACGCCACCACGAACATGCCGCCGGTCATTCCGGATCCGCGGCACCAAGTTCAATCAAAGGAGACTGACGATGGCCGTCAGCGCTAACAAACTCGAACTCCTGCAGATCGCCGACGCGGTCGCCCGCGAGAAGGCGATAGATCGCGGCATCGTCATCGCTGCCATGGAGGATGCGATCGCGAAAGCGGCCAAGTCCCGCTACGGCAGCGAGACCGAGGTGCGCGCGGAACTCAATCCCAAGAGCGGAGAGCTGCGGTTGTTCCGCCACCTGCTGGTGGTCGAGACCGTCGAAAATCCGGCAACCCAGATCACGCTCGAAGATGCCCGCCGGCACAATCCGGCGGCTCAGGTCGGCGACACCATCGCCGACACGCTGCCGCCGCTCGAATATGGCCGCATCGCGGCGCAGTCGGCCAAGCAGGTGATCGTGCAGAAGGTGCGCGAAGCCGAGCGCGACCGCCAGTACCAGGAATTCAAGGATCGCATTGGCGATATCGTCAACGGCATCGTCAAGCGCGTGGAATATGGCAACGTGGTCGTCGACCTCGGCCGCGGCGAAGCCATCATCCGGCGCGACGAGATGCTGCCGCGCGAGACCTTGCGCAACGGTGATCGCGTACGCGCCTACATCTATGACGTGCGGCGCGAGGCCCGTGGCCCGCAAATCTTCCTGTCGCGCACCCATCCGCAGTTCATGGCCAAGCTGTTCGCCCAGGAGGTGCCGGAAATCTATGATGGCATCGTCGAGGTCAAGGCGGTGGCCCGCGATCCCGGCTCGCGCGCGAAGATCGCCGTGATCTCACGCGATTCCTCGGTCGATCCGGTCGGCGCCTGCGTGGGCATGCGCGGCTCGCGCGTGCAGGCCGTGGTCAACGAGTTGCAAGGCGAGAAGATCGACATCATCCCGTGGTCGATGGACATCGCGACCTTCGTGGTCAACGCGCTTGCCCCCGCCGAGGTCGCGAAGGTTGTGCTCGACGAGGACAAGGAGCGCATTGCCGTGGTGGTGCCCGATCAGCAACTCTCGCTCGCCATCGGACGGCGCGGCCAGAACGTGCGGCTTGCCTCGCAGCTCACCGGATGGGACATCGACATTCTCACGGAACAGGAAGAATCCGAACGCCGCCAGGCCGAGTTCGAGAAGCGCACCAAGATGTTCATCGATGCACTCAATCTCGACGAGGTGGTCGGACAGCTGCTCGCCTCCGAAGGGTTCACGTCGGTCAAGGAGCTTGCCTACGTGGACGAAAAGGAACTCGGCTCGATCGAAGGGTTTGACGAGGAAACCGCGCGCGAGCTGCAGCAGCGCGCGCGCGACTACCTGGCGCAGATCGAGGCGCAACTTGACGCGCGCCGCAACGAACTCGGTGTCGAGGATGCTCTCAAGGAGATCCCGGCCATGACCACCGAAATGCTGGTCGCGCTCGGCGAGAACGGCATCAAGACTGTCGAGGATCTCGCCGGCTGTGCCACCGATGATCTCGCCGGCTGGAGCGAGCGCAAGGACAACGAGACCGTACACCACGCCGGTGCCCTCGATGGCTTCGAACTCACCCGCACCGAATGCGAAGCGATGATCATGCAGGCGCGCGTCAAGGCCGGCTGGATCAGCGAAGCGGATCTTGCCGCCATGACCGCCACCGAGGAGGAGGCGCCGGCCGAAGAGGCCGCACCTGCGGAGTGACCGGCGCGGAACGGCGGAAAGAACCCGGTGGAGAAGCGATGCTCGCAGCCACAGATCAACTCGAAGCGCGCGATACAGGTCCCAAGGCGGCCGGCACCGAGCGCCTGTGCGTGGTCGCGCGCGTCCCAAAACCGGTCGATAACCTGCTCCGGTTTGTCGCCGGACCGGACGGCACGCTCGTTCCGGACGTCAAGCGCAGGCTCCCCGGTCGCGGGGTCTGGGTAACGGCGACCCGGGGGATGCTGGAGACCGCAGTACGGCGCGGTGCCTTCGCCCGCAGCCTCAAAAGCGGCATCCGAATACCGGAGGACCTGCCCAACCTGGTCGACCGGCTGCTCGCGCGGGCGGCGCTCGACGTGCTCGCCATGGCGAACAAGGCCGGGCGGGTCGTCACAGGGTTTGAGCGGGTCGGCGACGCTCTCGTGTCGGACAGGCTCGCGGCATTGATCCACGCGGCGGAAGCCTCGCCTGATGGCGTGCGCAAGCTGGCTGCCGTTAAATCGGGGCCACCGCTCCCCCTTGTACGTGTGTTTACCGCGTCCCAATTGGGTTTGGCATTAGGGCGGCCAAATGTGATACATGCAGCCCTGCTCGGGGGCCGGGAAAGCGATAGCTTCCTTGCCCGCGGGCGCACCCTTGAGCGATATCGAGCGAACGACGACGGCGAGGAGCCAACGCGCGCCGGCACTGAAGCGGTGCAGCCTCAAGCTGCCTCGGAACTGGGAACGGAATGACTGAGACAAAGAACCCCGGCGAAAAACTGACCGTCGCGCCGTCAAAGCCGCTCACGCTCAAACGCAGCGTCGAGCAGGGCGTCGTACGCCAAAGCTTCAGCCATGGCCGCACCAAGGCGGTCGTGGTCGAGAAGGTCAAGCGGCGTGTCGGGCCGGGCGAAGCCAAGATCGAGGCGCCAGCGCCCCCGACCGCCCGCCAGGCCGCACCAGCGCCGCAGCGCGCACCAAGCGCCCCTGCCGCACCGACCGCAAAGCCGGCCGCCGTGGCACCCAAGGCGTCGGGCGTCGTTCTGCGCACGTTGACCGATGAAGAACGCGATCGGCGCGCGCACGCGCTTGATGACGCCAAGGTGCGCGAGGCCGAAGAACGCAAGATTGCCGAAGAGGAAGCCCGCCGCCGCGGCGACCGCGAATCCAAGGAACGCGCCGAGCGCGAAGCCGCCGAGGCGCGCAAGCGCGACGAAGACGAGCGCCGCAAGCACGACGAGGAAACCAAGCGGCGCGCCGAGCAGGAAGCCAAGAAGCGCTTCGGCGACGACGAAGTAAGGCCCAAGACGCCGATCGACGTACGCTCCATCAAGCCCGAGGTCGATGACGACGAGTTGCCGCGTCCACGTCGCGGCGGCGCCGGGGCGGCGCGGCCGGCAGCCGCACCAAAACCCGCGCGCACCGGCACGCAGAAATCACGCGGGCGCCTCACCCTGGTGACCGCGCTCAACACCGACGAAGTGCGCGAGCGCTCAGTCGCCTCGTTCCGTCGGCGCGTGCAGCGGATGACCGGCCATCGTGAAGCCGAGGCCAAGGAAAAGATCGCCCGCGAGGTGGTGGTTCCGGAGACGATCACCATTCAGGAACTCGCTAACCGCATGGCGGAGCGCGGCGTCGACGTCATCAAGATTTTGATGAAGCAGGGCCAGATGGCGAAGATCACCGACGTGATCGACGCCGATACCGCTCAGCTGTTGGCAGAGGAACTCGGCCACACCGTGCGCCGCGTGGCCGAGGCCGACGTTGAGGAAGGCGTGTTCGACGTCGCCGACGCGCCCGAGACGCTGATCCCGCGCCCGCCGGTCGTGACCATCATGGGCCACGTCGACCACGGCAAGACCTCGCTGCTCGACGCGATCCGGACCACCGACGTGGCGGGTGGCGAAGCCGGCGGCATCACCCAGCATATCGGCGCCTATCAGGTAACCGCGCCGTCGGGCGCCAGAATCACCTTCATCGACACGCCCGGCCACGCCGCCTTCACGGCGATGCGCGCGCGCGGTGCCAAGGTCACCGATCTCGTGGTGCTGGTGGTAGCCGCGGACGATGGCGTCATGCCGCAAACCGCCGAGGCGATCCAACATGCCAAGGCTGCCAAGGTGCCGATGATCGTTGCGATCAACAAGATCGACAAACCGGACGCCAAGCCTGAGCGGGTTCGTTCGGAACTGCTCCAGCATGAAGTGCAGGTCGAATCGCTGGGCGGCGACGTGCTCGACGTCGAGGTGTCGGCTACCAAAAAGCTCAATCTGGATAAGCTCCTGGAAGCAATTGGCCTGCAGGCCGAAATTCTCGACCTCAAGGCTAACCCGGCGCGCGCCGCCGAAGGCACTGTGATCGAAGCCAAGCTCGATCGCGGCCGCGGCCCGGTCGCGACAGTGCTGGTTCAGCGCGGCACCCTGCACCTCGGCGACATCATCGTCGCCGGCGCCGAATGGGGCCGCGTGCGCGCGCTTCTTTCTGACACCGGCGCCAACGTGGAAAGCGCCGGCCCTTCGACACCGGTTGAGGTCCTTGGATTTTCTGGCATTCCGGAAGCTGGCGACCGGCTCGCGGCCGTCGACACGGAAGCGCGTGCCCGCGAGGTCACCGCCTACCGCACGCGCCAGCGGCGCGACAACATGGCGGCGCGGGCAACCGGCATGCGCGGTTCGCTCGAGCAGATGATGAGTCAGCTCAAGACCGCGGGGCGCAAGGAATTCCCGCTGGTGATCAAGGGCGACGTGCAGGGCTCGATCGAGGCGATCGTAGGGGCGCTCGAGAAGCTTGGCACCGACGAAGTCGGCGCCCGCATTCTATATGCCGGCGTCGGCGGCATCGCGGAATCCGACGTGACCCTCGCAGCTGCCTCAAACGCCGCGATCATCGGCTTCAACGTGCGCGCCCACAAGGAAGCGCGAGAAGCGGCCGAACATGACGGCGTCGAGATTCGCTACTACAACATCATCTACGACCTCGTCGACGACGTGAAGAAGGCGATGTCCGGCCTGCTCGCGCCTACCCTGCGCGAGACCATGCTGGGCAACGCGCAGATACTTGAGATCTTCAGCGTGTCGAAGGTCGGCAAAGTCGCCGGTTGCCGGGTCACCGACGGCAAGGTCGAGCGCGGGGCCAACGTGCGGCTGATCCGCGACAATGTCGTCATCCACGAGGGCAAGCTCTCGCAGCTCAAGCGCTTCAAGGACGATGCGCGCGAGGTCGTGGCCGGCCAGGAATGCGGCATGGCATTCGAAAACTACCAGGACATGCGGGTCGGCGACGTGATCGAATGCTACCGGGTCGAGCAGGTGCAGCGCACGTTGTGATCGCATTGCCAGGGTGGGTCAGGCCAGCAACGCTGTAACCCACCGATTTGTTGATGGGTTCCGCCGTATCCGACCCATCCCGCACCTCCTATTGACAGCAGCGTTTGCAAAATATCTGGTCAATTCGCTATGCCCCGCAATCCTCATCATCGCAGCTCGGGAGCAGCACCTTCGCAGCGCCAGCTGCGTGCCGGCGAGCTCATCCGCCACGCGCTGGCCGAGATCCTGACCCGCGGCGAAGTACATGACCCGGTGATCGAAAATCACGTGATCACCGTGCCAGAGGTGCGCGTCACCCCCGACTTGCGGCTCGCCACCGTCTACGTGATGCCGCTTGGCGGTCGCGACGAAAGCGAGGTGCTCTCCGCGCTCGAGCGCAACAAGCGCTTTCTGCGCGGTGAACTCGCTCATCGCGTCAACATGAAATTCGCGCCCGAGATCAGGTTTCGCATCGACGAGCGTTTCGACGAAGCGGAGCGCATCGACAAGTTGCTGCGCACACCCGACGTACAGCGCGACCTCGACAAGGACGACGAGACGGAGTGACGTTGTTGGACGTGCTCGAGCAGCAAAGAAGCGCGCCGGCCGGGCCGAAGCCCAAGCGCGAGAAGCGCGACGTGCATGGCTGGGTCGTGCTGGACAAGCCCGTCGGCATGACGTCGACCCACGCGGTTGCGGTGGTGCGGCGATTGTTTGCGGCAAAGCGCGCCGGTCACGCCGGTACACTCGACCCGCTCGCGTCGGGCCTGCTTCCGATCGCGCTCGGGGAAGCAACCAAGACGGTGCCGTTCGTGATGGACGGGCGCAAGACCTACGTTTTCACGGTGCGCTGGGGTGAGGAGCGCGACACCGACGATGCCGAGGGTCGCGTGATCGCGTCCTCCGCGGTGCGGCCGTCGCCCGCGGCCGTCGAGGCGCTGCTCCCGGACTACATCGGAACGATTGAGCAGGTTCCGCCGTGCTTCTCGGCCATCAAGATCGAGGGAGAGCGCGCCTACGATATCGCGCGCCAGGGAGAGAGCGTAGCGATCGAGCCCCGACCGGTTGAAATCCATGAACTCGCGTTGACGGCGACGCCCGACCCCGATCACAGCCGTTTTACCGCGCAATGCGGCAAAGGTACTTATGTGCGCGCGCTCGCCCGCGATTTCGGCCGCGCGCTCGGCTGCCTCGGGCACGTCGCCGCGCTACGCCGCACGCGGGTCGGCCCGTTCGACGAGAGCCATATGATTTCACTGGCAGAACTGGAGAGTTTGTGCCATAGAGCCGCGCAAGGCGAGGGAAGCTTCGCCGATGCGCTACTGCCCGTTGCGACCGCGCTGGACGACATCCCGGCGCTGGCCGTCAGTCGGGCGGATGCGGCCCGGCTCCAAAGGGGCCAGGCCGTTCTGATGCGCGGGCGGGACGCTCCTGTCCTCAGCGGTATCGTGCATGTGCAGGCGTCGGGCCACCTGGTGGCCCTCGCCGAACTCGACCGCGGCGAGATCGTCCCCAAGCGCGTATTCAACCTCTCGGGCCTGCAGGGCAGAGCCGGGATCAGGAAAGGATGACGATGTCGATTACGGCTGGCCGCAAGGCCGAACTTATCAGTTCGTATGGGGTGAAGTCCGGCGACACCGGTTCGCCCGAGGTGCAGGTTGCGATCCTGTCAGAGCGGATCAACAATCTCACCGAGCATTTCAAGACCCATGTTAAGGACAACCATTCGCGGCGCGGGCTTCTCAAGCTCGTGTCCCAGCGCCGTCAGTTGCTCGATTACCTGAAGCGCGCCGACGAGGGGCGTTACAAGTTGTTGATCGACAAGCTCGGCATTCGCCGCTGAGACGTTTGTTTGCAGGGCGCGTTGCCCGCACAGGATGCGGGGACAACCCGCTCCGTTTCGCCGACTTCGATGGGCATCGTTTTGCTCAACCCATCTGAAGAGGCGGGTGTCCGGACGCACGGTGCGTCCGGACGTAGCATGGGCGGCAAGGCCGCCCGAAAGGTCGGAGGTCATGGCAGGATCGCCGGATGCTGGTCAGTGCGGGCGCGCGCTGCAGCCTCTCGCCGTCTTGCTCATGGCCTTCGAGTTCAATCGAAACCATGAGAGAAAACCATGTTTGACATTCATCGTGTCGCCCTGGATTGGGGCGGACGTACGCTTACGCTCGAGACCGGGAAGGTAGCGCGCCAGGCCGACGGCGCGGTTGTTGCGACCTACGGCGAGACCTCGGTACTGGCGACGGTGGTCGCCGCCAAGCAGCCTAAGGAAGGCATCGACTTCCTGCCGCTCACCGTCAACTATCAGGAAAAGTTCTATGCCGCCGGCCGCATTCCGGGCGGCTATTTCAAGCGCGAAGGCCGTCCGAGCGAGCGCGAGACGCTGATCTCGCGGCTGATCGACCGGCCGATCCGGCCGTTGTTCGCGGACGGATGGCGCTGCGACACCCAGGTCATCATCAATGTGCTGAGTCACGACCTGGAGAACGATCCGGATATCGTCGCCATGGTGGCGGCATCGGCCGCATTGACGCTGTCGGGCGCGCCGTTCATGGGCCCGATCGGCGGCGCGCGCGTCGCCTTCATCAACAACGAGTTCGTGCTCAATCCGCAGATCGACGAGATGACCGAAAGCCAGCTCGATCTGGTCGTCGCCGGCACTCAGGACGCCGTGCTGATGGTCGAATCGGAAGCCAAGGAGCTTTCCGAGGAGATCATGCTGGGCGCCGTAATGTTCGGCCACCGGCACTTCCAGCCGGTGATCAACGCGATCATTGAACTCGCCGAGAAGGCGGCCAAGGAACCGCGCGAGATCGCGAGCGCTGACAACAGTGAACTCGAGCGTGCACTACGCGCCGCGGTCGAGCAGGATTTGCGCGCTGCCTATTCAATCGCCGGCAAGGGCGAACGGCACGACGCCGTTGAAGCCGCCAAGTCCAAAGCGATTGCCCATTTCATCCCCGCAGGTTCGACCGAGCCGCCGGTCTACGACGAACGGCAGATCGCCGGTGCGTTCAAGGAGCTCGAAGCCAAGATCGTGCGCAACAGCATCCTCGACACCGGCCGGCGTATCGACGGCCGCGACGTGAAGACGGTGCGACCGATCATGAGCGAGGTTGGCGTACTCCCGCGCACCCATGGGTCGGCGCTGTTCACGCGCGGCGAAACGCAGGCGCTGGTGGTGGCCACGCTCGGAACCGGCGAGGACGAACAGTTCATCGACGCGCTGCAAGGGACCTACAAGGAAACGTTCCTGCTGCACTACAACTTCCCGCCGTTTTCGGTCGGTGAGACCGGACGACTGGGCTCGCCCGGCCGGCGCGAGATCGGCCACGGCAAGCTCGCCTGGCGCGCGCTGCATCCGATCCTGCCGCCGCACCACGAGTTCCCCTATACGATCCGCGTTGTCTCCGAGATTACCGAATCGAACGGCTCGTCCTCGATGGCGACGGTGTGCGGTTCCTCGCTCGCGCTGATGGATGCCGGCGTGCCGCTGCGCGCGCCGACCGCAGGCATCGCCATGGGCCTGATCCTGGAGGACAAGCGCTACGCGGTGCTTTCCGACATTCTCGGCGATGAAGATCACCTGGGCGACATGGACTTCAAGGTCGCCGGCACCGAGAACGGCGTCACCGCCCTGCAGATGGACATCAAGATCTCCGGCATCACCGAGGAGATCATGCGTGTCGCGCTCAACCAGGCCAAGGAAGGACGAATCCACATCCTGGGCGAGATGAGCAAGGCGCTGACCAAACACCGTGCCCAACTCGGCGAGCACGCGCCGCGCATCGAGGTGTTTTCAATTCCGGTCGACAAGATCCGCGAAGTCATCGGCTCGGGTGGCAAGGTCATCCGCGAGATAGTGGAGAAGACCGGCGCCAAGGTCGACATTTCGGACGACGGCACCGTCAAGGTCACTTCGGCCAAGGGCGATGCCATCAAGGCCGCTATCAACTGGATCAAGTCGATCGCCTCGGAGCCCGAGGTCGGCCACGTTTACGACGGCACCGTCGTGAAGGTCATGGACTTCGGCGCGTTCGTGAACTTCTTCGGCGCCAAGGACGGTCTCGTCCACATCAGCCAGCTCGCGCCGCGGCGCGTGCAGAAGGTGACCGACGTCGTCAAGGAAGGCGACAAGGTCAAGGTCAAGCTGCTGGGCTTCGACGAGCGCGGCAAGGTGCGCCTCTCCATGAAGGTCGTGGACCAGCAGACCGGCGAGGACCTCGAAGCCAAGCAACCGACGTCCGAGGGCGAGCAGCAGCGCGAGGCTGTCGGCAGCGAATAGCCGCGCTGAAGGGCAGCGCATCCCGGCGTTACCCGCGCGGCCGGCCCTCGGATTGGCGAGGGCCGGAGCGGTAGTTATTCCTAGGTGATCGCGGCTGCGGCCGTAAAAACAAGTAAAATCAGCACGTTGCAATTTAGGCGCGTCCTGTGATGGGCGTCACTGTGGGGAAAGGCGGCGCGCGCTAGGGTGTGACTGTAAGGCCGGTGTGTCACCTTTTACGGGTTTTGTGCACGGGTCCTTCTTCCTCCCAGAGACCCTACTTTTGGTCCACCCCAGACCAACCGCCCCAGCGAGCTTGCTCGGGCGGATTTTTTTGTTGCGTAATCTACCATTTGTAGCGCTACTTCGGACCGAGGGCCCGGGTTATCCAGTCATGGCGGCAACGAACGCGGTTACGGACCTTTTTTCGGCACTGCCGGCGCATTTGTCGGCGCACCTGTTCGCGAATGCGAAACCGGTTCACCTCGCCGCCGACCAGGTGCTGTTTCTCGCCGGTGATGCGGGGGACGGCTGCTACCGAATCGAGAAGGGCCTGCTGAAGGTCAGCATGGTGTCGACCTCGGGCGCCGAGCGCATCCTGTCTATTCTGGGGCCCGGCGCGATCGTAGGTGAGCTCGCGGTGCTTGACGGGCTGCCGCGCTCGGCGTCGGTTCTCGCCCTGCGCGAAAGCGAGCTCCTGTTCGTGAGCAAGGCCAAGTTCGAAGAATTCGCCAGGAAGAACCAGGAACTCTACCAGCACCTAGTGACGCTGTTGGCGTCCCGGCTGCGGGAGACCAACGATGTCATCGCGGCCGAGAGCTTTCTGCCGCTGCGCGGCCGCGTGGCGTTGACGCTGCTCGAACTTGCCGAGCATTTCGGCGAGAACGTCGGCTCCGGGCGTATCGTCATCCGCCAGAAGTTTGGGCAATCCGATCTGGCCGCGATGGCCGGCATCGCACGCGAGAACGTCAACCGCATTCTTGCCGATTGGAAGCGCCGCAAGCTGATCACCCGGATCTCGGGCTATTATTGCCTCGAGAGCAAGTCGCAGCTGCAACGCGAGATCGACTTGTAAGAGCGCGCTTGCGCCTCAATAGGCAAAAAGCATGCACCCCGCGCGCCGGCGCGCCGGGGGACCCGACAGACCCGGTCATGACGCGTTGAGCCGTGGCGCGCGCGGTGCGGGCGAGACACGCTACTGCGCGGCGTCCTTCGCGCTTTCTTCGCCGTTGCCATTGCCGTTGCCATTAACGACACCGGTCCGCAACACGTCGGGCTGCGGCATGGCGATTGCGTTGTAGCCTGAGTCGACGAAGTGGATTTCGCCGGTGACGCCGGTGGAAAGATCGCTCAAAAGATAGAGCGCGGCGCCGCCGAGCTCATCGAGCGTCACGCCCCGGCGCAACGGCGAATGGCGCTGCTGGTAGCCGAACATGAAGCGTGCATCCGAGATGCCGGCGCCGGCGAGCGTCCGAATCGGCCCGGCTGAGATCGCGTTGACTCTGATGGCGTGGCCGCCGAAATCGACCGCCAGATAGCGCACCGATGCCTCGAGCGCCGCTTTGGCAAGCCCCATGGCGTTGTAGTTCGGCATCGCGCGCATGCCGCCGTTATAGGTGAGCGTCACCATCGCGCCGCCATTGGTCATCAGCGCGGCCGCGCGCTTGGCGGCCTCGGTGAACGAAAAGCAGGAGATCAGCATCGTGCGCACAAAGTTGGCCCGCGACGTATCGGCGTAGCGGCCCTTGAGCTCGTTCTTGTCGGAGAAGGCCACAGCATGAACCAAGAAATCGAGGCCGCCCCATTTTTCGCCAATCGTCTCGAACACCTTGTCGACCGATGCGATGTCCTCTACGTCGCATGTCATCAAGAGGTCGGCGCCGAGCGACTGGGCAAGCGGCCGAACCCGCTTGCCGAGCGCTTCACCCTGATAGGTGAACGCCAGCGTAGCGCCATGCGCCGCCAGTGCCCGTGCGATCCCCCAGGCAATCGAGTGGTCGTTGGCGACCCCCATGATCAGCCCGCGCTTGCCATGCATCAGCCCCTGCATGCCCAACCCCAAATGTTCGAGAGCGTTATACGCAGACGCAACGCGTGCACCCATCGTGATTGCGTGGCCAACAGATTGACCGGTGAGTGCGGCAACAGCATCGGAGGCATCATGCCTCCAGCCGCTTGAACGCGAGGCAGGCATTGGTGCCGCCGAACCCGAACGAGTTCGACAGCACGCAGCCGAGAGCGACGTTATCGCGCCGCTCGCGCACGATCGGCATGTCGGCGAAGGCCGGATCCATGGTCTCGATATTCGCGCTCTCGCAGATGAAACCGTTCTTCATCATCAGCAGGCAGTAGATCGCTTCCTGTACGCCGGCGGCGCCGAGCGAGTGACCGGTGAGCGATTTCGTCGCCGAAATCGGCGGACATTTGTCGCCGAAGATCTCGCGGATCGCCTCGATCTCCTTCACGTCGCCGACCGGTGTCGAGGTCGCATGCGGGTTGATGTAGTCGACCGGCGCTTGCACGCCGTCGAGCGTCAGCTTCATGCAGCGCACCGCGCCTTCGCCCGACGGGGCAACCATGTCGAAGCCGTCGGAGGTCGCCCCATAGCCGGCGACCTCGGCATAGATCTTGGCGCCACGTGCTTTTGCGTGCTCGAGTTCTTCGAGCACCACCACGCCGGCGCCGCCGGCGATCACGAAGCCGTCCCGATCGACGTCGTAGGCGCGCGACGCGGTTCCGGGCCGGTCGTTGAATTTCGTGGACATCGCCCCCATGGCATCGAACAGGACCGAGAGCGTCCAATCGAGTTCCTCGCAGCCACCGGCAAACATCAAATCCTGCTTGCCGTATTTGATCATCTCGGCGGCGTTGCCGATGCAATGGTTGGACGTCGCGCACGCGGACGATATCGAGTAGTTCACGCCTTTGATCTTGAACCAAGTCGCGAGCGTCGCCGAAGCGGTCGACGACATCGCCTTGGGAACCGCGAACGGACCGACCCGCTTGGGGCCTTTGGCGCGTGTCACATCTGCGGCTTCGACGATGGTGCGGGTCGAAGGGCCGCCGGAGCCCATGATAATCCCGGTGCGCTCGTGTGAGATCTCGCCGGGCTCGAGCCCGGCATCCCGAATCGCCTGCTCCATTGCAACATGATTCCATGCCGCCCCGCCACCGAGAAACCGCATGGCGCGCCGGTCGATAGTAGCTTCCGGGTCGAGCGTCGGCGCGCCGTGCACCTGGCAGCGAAAGCCGCGCTCGGCGTAATCCGTGGCACGCGAGATGCCGGACTTGGCCTCGCGCAGGCTCGCCAGCACTTCCTGGGTGTTGTTGCCGATGGACGAAACAATGCCCATCCCGGTGACGACGACCCGTCTCATGCCCGCCTCTTTCGTATTTCTCCGCGCCGACCGAGGAGCGAGCTACGCTCCACGCAGGACCATGGTTGCTAGGCGTTCGCCTGCATCGGTGCATCTTCGCGGAACAACCCGACCTTAAGATCGAAGGCGCGATAAATCACCGAGCCATCCGCGGATAACCAGCCGTCGGCGACGCCAAGCACGAGCTTTGAACGCATCACCCGCTTCACGTCGATTCCGTACACGACCTTCTTGACGGTCGGAAGCACTTGTCCCGAAAATTTGAGTTCGCCCAGGCCGAGCGCGCGGCCCTTACCGTGTCCGCCGAGCCAACCGAGGAAAAACCCGACCAGTTGCCAGAGCGCGTCGAGGCCCAAGCATCCGGGCATCACCGGATCGCCTTTGAAGTGGCAGGGGAAGAACCAAAGGTCGGGCTTGACGTCGAGTTCGGCCCGCACCAAGCCTTTTCCGTGCTCGCCACCACCCTCTGCGATCTCGGCGATGCGATCGAACATCAGCATCGGCGGCAGCGGCAACTGCGGACCTTCGGCGAACAGTTCACCCCGTCCGCAAGAGAGAAGGTCCTCGTATTCGAAGCTTGAACGCCGGTACTCCATTCCGGTCCAATCCTTAAAAACCTTGGGCCGTAGTCGCGGCGCCCGGGCCACGTTCCCTAACACACCGGGCCTCCCCGGAACAACGGCGGCGGAGCGCACCGCAACACGGCCTCATATATGGGCTGCCGGGCTTGAGCCTCTCCCTGCGAGTCCGCGGCATTTCCCCGCTCTGGGGGCGACGCATCAGGTCAAAATCGAGAATATCTCTAATGCATGCCAGTCCTTGTTGCGAAGCGGTTGCAAAAGCCAACTGGCGGTTATATAGGATTAATGATCGTATTCTCGGATAGAATAATCAAAGACTTAGCGCTCAGGACCTAGCGTACCCTATGCAACCGCGCACTTCGCTCACCTCGAACAAAGTGAGCACCGCCTTCGTTGAATCGGACGAATTACGGCAGGCCAATACAGGCTGCCCGTGGCACGACGTGCGCGCTATGCTGCGCAAAGTCGGCCTCAGGCCCACACGACAGCGCATGGAGTTGGGTTGGTTGCTGTTCTCCAAGGGAGACCGGCACCTGACCGCCGAAATGCTGTTTGAGGAAGCCAGCAACGCCCGGGTGCCCGTTTCGCTGGCGACGGTCTACAACACCCTGAACCAGTTCACCGACGTCGGGCTGTTGCGCCAAGTGGCGGTCGACGGCTCCAAGACGTATTTCGACACGAACACGTCCGACCACCACCACTTCTTTGTGGAAGGCCAGAATGCGCTCGTCGACATTCCGTCGGCCAGCGTGACCATCGGCGATCTCCCGCAGGTGCTCGACGGGTACGAGGTTGCGCGCGTCGACGTCGTCGTCCGGCTCAAGCGCAAGGGTGCCTGAGCGCGGGCAAGGACCCGCGGGCCGACTGCTGCCGTTTCATTCGATCTTTTCGTTTGGATAGACGCCCCACAGGCGTTCCTGTTCGACCCAGCCGTCAAACCCCTCGCCCGTGATCCGGCACCACATGCCGGTGCAATGCTTGACCTTACCGAGCACCCCGCGCTGCAAGCGCGCCGTGACCGCGCTCTTGGCATCGGCCGACGCGTACACCGAGATGTACTCGTCATTGGTTTTGGCGCTTGGCTGGATCAGTCCGGTACGGCGTCCCGACAGCAGGGAGTGATAAACCCAGCCCTCCGCCCCCTCCCAGTCGCGGATGCGCCGCCAATTCTCATATTCGGCGGTGATTTCGACCGGCAAACCAGCCCTCGTGTAGATCCAGGCGACATCGTTGTCCTTGGTCGGACCGGCCCGCACATTGACCTTGTCGGATTTCAGGCTGACGAACCTCGGAACCGCGAGACCGCTTCCGGCGTCGTTTGCTGCGCGGCCCGCGGAGGGGCCCATCAGAAAGGCGGCAACCGCCATCAGAGCAGCCGTCCGCTGCCCAAGTACACGGTTCGAACGGATCGGGCCTTCCAGCCAGCTAATCGGGCGCGTCCGTCTCATGGCAACCCATTGACCTGATGCGACACCGGTAACGGTCGCGGGAGTGTTCGGCGCTTTCTGCCGGCCCGGCCTTCTGCTAAGAGGGGCAACCCCCACCCGTGCCGATGTCGACGCTGCCAATGTCGGTGATGACAGTTAAAGAGGGCTGAATGGAACCGGCGGCACGGCTGGAAAGTTCCGGGGCCGAGGGACATGACAGGTCGTAAGAAACCTCTGGTGATCGTGACCCGCAAGCTGCCGGACACGATCGAAACCCGCATGCGCGAGCTATTCGACGCACGGCTCAATCTCGACGACAAGCCAGCGACCCAAGCCCAGCTCGTCGAAGCCGTGAAGCTTGCCGATGTTCTGGTCCCGACCGTAACCGACCGCATCGATGCGGCAGTGCTCGGTCAATCAGGCGAGCAGCTGCGTCTGATTGCTAATTTCGGGAACGGCGTCGACAATATCGATGTGGCGACCGCGTTGCAGCGCGGCATCACCGTGACCAACACGCCGGGCGTCCTAACCGAGGACACCGCCGACATGACGATGGCGCTTATTCTGGCTGTCCCGCGCCGTCTCGCCGAAGGGGCCGCGGTGCTGACGAGCGACAAGGACTGGACCGGCTGGTCGCCGACCTGGATGCTCGGCCATCGTATTGGCGGCAAGCGCCTTGGCATCATTGGCATGGGCCGCATCGGCCAAGCGGTCGCCCAACGCGCCCGCGCGTTCGGACTGCAGATCCACTATCACAATCGCCGACGCCTGCCGGCCAAGACCGAGGAATCGCTGCAGGCGACGTACTGGGAAAGCCTCGACCAGATGCTGGCGCGCATGGACATCATCTCGGTCAATTGCCCGCACACTCCGGCGACGTATCACCTGCTCTCGGCGCGGCGTCTCAAGCTGATGCGGCCGACGGCCTACGTGGTCAATACTGCGCGCGGCGAAATCATCGACGAGAACGCCCTGGCGCGCATGATCGAGGCGGGCGAGCTTGCAGGCGCGGGTCTTGACGTGTTCGAGCATGAGCCTGCGGTCAACCCCAAGCTCGTACGGCTCGCGCGCACCGGCAAGGTGGTGTTGCTGCCACACACTGGTTCGGCGACGATCGAAGGCCGCATCGACATGGGTAACAAAGTCATCATCAACATCCAGACATTCATGGATGGACACAAACCACCAGATCGTGTGCTGCCGTCAATGCTGTGAAAGCCATACTGCGCGCGTTCGCGACAAATCGATCCAGGGGACCGTCGATGCGTACGCTATTCATCGCAAGTGCACTGATCGTACTTCCACTCACGCCGGGCTTTGCCGCCGACAAGCTGACCCCCGACGCAATCAAGAGTGCGTTCTTCACCGGTCAGGAATTCACAGCCGCAACGCCGTCGGGCGTCAAATTCAAGATGGCATTCAGTCCGGACGGAAAAGTGACCCGCACACCTGCCGCCGGCGCGGGAGCCAGGGGCGAGGGCACGTGGAAAGTATCGAAGGAGGGCTTCTGTACAACGTGGAAAGGCGCCAAGCAGAACTGCTATACCCTCGTCGCTGCCGGCGACAATAAATGGTCCGTCATGTCCGGCCCAAGTCTCAAGGCGACCTGGAGCAAATAAACGTTCACGTCCCGGGCAGCGTGATTGTCGGCTTTTCACCGGTTAATGGATTGGACGGATCCCACGCGTAGGCCAGCGTCTCGAAGCGCATCGAACGCGCATCGATCATCAACAGGCGGCCAACCAGACCGTCGCCGAACCCTACGATCTCGCGGATAACCTCAAGCGCCATGAGCGAGCCCACGACCCCGGTGAGCGCCCCGAGAATGCCGGCCTCGGCGCATGCCGGAACCGCGCCGGGCGGTGGCGGCTCCGGAAACAGGCAGCGATAGCTCGGGTTGCGGCGGCCTTGCGCATCGCGCTCGTGCGCTCGGATCGTCGTCAGCGTACCATCGAACACGCCGACGGCGGCCGTGACCAGCGGTCTGCGGGCGAAGTAGCACGCATCCGACACCAGATAGCGCGTTTCGAAATTGTCAGAACCATCAGCCACGAGGTCGTAGCGCGCAATGAGGTCGAACGCGTTCGCCGCGCTCAGGCGCACGGCGTGCGTTTCCACGATTACATGCGGGTTGAGGCCGGTGATTGCCCGCGCAGCGCTCTCGACTTTCGGATTGCCGATATCAGTGGTGGCGTGGATAACCTGGCGCTGCAGGTTGGAGAGCGACACCGCGTCATCATCGATCACACCAAGCGTGCCGACGCCGGCGCCCGCCAAATAGAGCAACGCAGGCGCGCCAAGGCCGCCGGCCCCCACGACGAGCACGCGCGCCCGCTTCAGTGCCACCTGACCGGGCCCGCCAACCTCGCGCATGACAATGTGGCGGGCATAACGCTCGAGTTCGTGGCTGTTCAGCCCGGACCCGTCATCTCGCGCATCCATGGGAGACATCTGGCGCCCGGGTGGGCCGAGGTCAAGCACCCCGACAGGAGCTCGGCAGTTCACCGGTTCTGAAACTTGGGCGGGCGCTTTTCTGCAAACGCGGCCATTCCCTCTTTCTGATCATTGGTCGCGAACAGAGCCTGGAAGATACGGCGTTCGAAGTGGATGCCTTCGGTAAGCGTGGTCTCGAATGCGGCGTTGACCGCCTCCTTGGCGACCATCAGAGCCGGCAATGACATCGAGGCAATTGTCTCGGCGACCCGCATGGTCTCGTCCATGAGGCTTGCCGACGGCACGACCCGCGCCACGAGGCCGCAACGCTCGGCCTCCGTCGCGTCCATCATGCGGCCGGTCAGACAAAGATCCATCGCCTTCGCCTTGCCGACCGCGCGCGTCAGGCGCTGGGTCCCGCCGATACCCGGGATGACGCCAAGCTTGATTTCGGGTTGTCCGAACTTGGCGGTGTCGGCCGCGATGATGAGATCGCATTGCATGGCGAGTTCACAGCCGCCGCCGAGCGCGAAGCCCGCTACTGCAGCGATTACTGGCTTGCGCGCCTGCGCAATCTGATGCCAGCCGCCCGGGAAGTCGCTCATGAAGGCATCGAGATACGTTTTGTTCGCCATCTCCTTGATATCGGCGCCGGCTGCAAACGCCTTCTCGGAGCCGGTAATGACCATGCACGTAATGTTCGGATCAGCGTCGCAGGTGGCAATCGCCGCGCCAAGCTCAGTCATAAGCGCGGCATTGAGCGCATTGAGCGCCTGCGGGCGATTGAGGCGAATGACGCCGACTTTGCCTTTGGTCTCGACGATCACGGTCTTATCGCTCATGGACCTCTCCGGCTTTCTTGCACGTATCGGCGTATCCGACTGCATGCCGGCGCGCAATGCCAGGGCTGCGCGCCGTGCTCGTGTCGGGACAGACGGCACGCATTATCCTGCGGCATCGACCGGGAGGAGACTGCATGTGTCGTGAGATCGTATGCCGACTGATCCGCAATGTGGCTGCAATCGGGCTTGCGTTCGGGTGCGTGCCCGATGTCGCCGCGCTGGCAGCGGATCCGCCGCTGCAGCTTGCGCGCGACGGGTTCATGTATGTCGGCGGCAAGACCATGACGGTCGGCGGCCGCGAGTATTTCTATGGCCAGATGTACGTCGAGATCAGGATCCCTGCCAAGCAGTCCCGTCCGTATCCGATCATCATGGTGCATGGCGGCTCGATGTCCGGGACCAACTTTACCGGCACGCCCGACGGCCGCGAAGGTTGGGCGCAATATTTCGTGCGCCAAGGCTATGCGGTCTACGTCGTCGATCAGCCTGGACGCGCACGATCCGGATTCCTGACCGCAGTCAGCGGCCCGATGCGTAGCTCCGAGCGCTCGAATTCGGCGTCACGTTTCATTGCGCAAGAGAAGTTCAAGCTGTGGCCGCAGGCCGTGCTGCACACCCAATGGCCGGGCAGCGGGGACCCCGGGGACCCGGCAACCCTGCAGCTCGCCATGAGCCAGCTGCCGGCGATCGCAGACTTCAACCAGCAGCAGCCGCTCAACCGCGACGCGCTGATCGCGCTGTTGGAAAAGATCGGCCCGGCGATCCTGCTCACGCATTCGCAGGCTGGCGCATTTACCTGGCCGGTCGCCGACGCACGACCCGATCTGGTCAAGGCAATCCTGGCGATTGAGCCGAACGGACCGCCATTCTACCAGGTCGAGTTCGTCGGCGCGCCGGATTGGTTCAAACAGGGGGCGCTCGCATTGCCGTATGGCATTTCAATCCTGCCGCTCAACTACGCGCCTGCAGTCAGCGTGGCCTCGGAGCTGCAGATAGTGCAGCAGGACAAGCCCGACGGCCCCGATCTGGTCCGCTGCTGGCTGCAGAAGGAACCGGCACGCCAGCTGCCCAATCTCAAGATGCCGATCCTGGTGCTCACCAGCGAGGCGTCCTATCACGCGCCCTACGACCACTGCACCGTCAAATATCTCGAGCAGGCGGGCGTTAAGCCGAGCTACATCCGGCTCGCCGAGCGTGGCATTCACGGCAACAGCCACGTTCTGATGCTGGAGAGGAACAACAAGGAGAGTGCCGCCGTAATCGCGCAATGGCTTGACGAGGCACTGCCCGCCAAGGAATAGCGCAAGGGGTGGGCATCATCGCCCCCAAAGCTCCCGGGTGGCGATCCGCGCGCCTTCGACGAGTGCCTCGAGCTTGGCCCAGGTCAATTCGGGGTGGCTCAGGCGCGCGGAGAGCCCGCAATCGGTGCCAGCGATAACGTTTTCCTTGCCGACCAGCCTGGCGAACAGGATCAATCGATCGGCGACCAGACGCGGGTGTTCGATGATGTCGCTGGCGTGGCCAACCACGCCGGGCATGATCGTCTTGCCTTCTGGCAGCTTCACATCTTCCCACACCCGCCACTCGTGCTCATGGCGTCCGTTTGCGAACTCGAACGAGTAGCAGCCGGCGTGCCCGGCCAGGAAGATGTCGATAATATCGGCAAAAGGAATATCGTTCTTGTGCGGGCCGTGGTTGCTGCCCCAGCAGATGTGCAGTCGAACCTTGTCTTGCGGAATGCCGCGCAGCGCGTGGTTGAGAGCCTCGACCCGCAGTGTTGCATATTTGCGGTAGTCGGCAACGCTCATGTCCGGATACATCTGCCACCCATCCGCCAGGTCCGGATCATCGATCTGTAGCAAGAAACCCGCGTCGGTAATCGCCTTGTATTCGTGCGCCATAGCGTCGGCGATCGCATAGGCGAATGCATCGGCCTTGCCGTAGTATTGGTCGACCAGCCAGTGTTCGATCGTGCCAGGCGCGATTGACGGCAGGTAGGGTGTAACAGCGAGGCCTTGCGCTGCCGCCTTCAGGTTGTCGATATCGATCTGCGTGATGGCAGCACCCACGTAAGTGATCGGCGCGGAGCACAGCGCGCCCGAACTCGCGCTGAACTGCACGTGGCGTGCGAATTTCGCGCCGACGAAGCCCGGGAAATCGCGGGCATCGCGCGCCATCACACTCAACCGCCGCTGGCCCGCACCCGCGAGGCCGCCGAGCCGGTCGCGCACATATTCGGAAAACCCGCGCACCTTGGAGAATTCGCCGTCATTGACGATGTCGATGCCCATGTCGACCTGCTTGCGCACCACGTTGGCGACCGCAGCGGCTAGTTCCTTCCGGACATCAGGCGAGTAGGGGTCGGCGGCGAGCCGCTCCTTGAGGCCGTCGGGACGCGGCAAGGTACCGGCATGGGAAACGAGAATACGGTCGCTTGGCATCGGGTTTCCTCGGGGATGGCGCAGGCACTATTGCAAAAGGCGACTTCGCGTACACCACGAGTTCAGCGCACGGCTTCCATACCGGGTCGCGCCTTGACGGCGCGAACGTGGGTTGGAACGCTTCGCTGCCAACCAACTGCCGGGTGAACCGCTGATGTCACGGGTTCCGATTTCCTTTGCCTGTGCGGCATACGATCGCATGGTGCCGCTGCTGACCGGCGAGGTGATGCCGCTCGGCATCGACCTCAACGTCATCCCGATTGCGATGCCACGGGAAACGTTCGATCGGATGGCCGGTGGTCAGGAGTTCGATGCGGCCGAGTTCTCCTCATCGGAGTTCATCAGCCGTATGAGCGCCGGCGCATCGCCGTTCGTCGCGCTCCCGGTTTTTCCCTCCCGCATGTTCCGACACAGTTTCATCACCGTGAATACCGGCGCTGTGCGCACCCCGAAGGATCTGCAAGGCAAGCGGATCGGCGTGCCGCTCTACACGATGACCGCGGCGGTGTGGATCCGCGGACTGCTCATGCACGAATACGGTGTCGACCTATCCGGAGTTCGTTGGGTGCAAGGCGCCACCAACAAGCCGGGGCGGCACGGCAATCCGAGCGTGCCGCCGATGCTCAAGCATGTCGCAATCGAAAACAATACGGGCGACAAGTCGCTGAGCGATCTGCTCGAAGACGGAGCGATCGACGCGATCATCGGCAGCAATGTGCCGACGGCACTCGGGCGCAATTCCCGGATCGCACGGCTATTTCCCAATTTTCCGGAAGTCGAGGCAGATTACTACAGGCGCACCGGCATCTATCCCATCATGCATCTCGTCGTGCTCAAGCGGGATGTCCACGAGCGACATCCGTTTGTCGCGACCAGCCTCTACAAGGCGCTCTCTCAGGCAAAAGACATTGCGCTGTCGCGCATGCGCTTCGACGGCATGCTGGCGACCATGATGCCCTGGATGTTGTCACACATCGAAGCGATGGATCAGGTCTTCGGCCCCGACCCCTGGCCGTATGGGGTCGAGGCCAATCGCAAGACGCTGGAGGCGCTCGTCACCTACCTCGCCGAGCAGCACTTGATCGCGAAACCAATCCCGGTCGATGGCCTCTTCGTAAAGGTAGGTGCCGCCTAGTGCCCCGAACCCGAAGCTCGCATGCCTATGCGGCAAGTCCGATTGCGAACTTCGGGTTCAAGGGGCACTAGAATCGTAGATTTGCTCGTGTCTCTCGATTCCGAAGTTCACGTCGCGCGTGCTGCAAGGTGGGCGAACTTCGGAACCGGGACACTAGGCTGGACGTTGGACTTAAGCCGCGGCCTTGCGGCCCCACAGCTCGTCGCTTGCAAGCCGTGCGCCTTCAGCCATCGACTTGAGCTTCGCCCACATGATCGAAGGATGCACCCGCTGCGCGAACGGGCTTTGCGCAAACCCGCAGTCAGTCGAGGCCATTACGTTTTCGCGTCCGACCAGATTGGCGAACCGCACCAGCCGCTCGGCTACCAACTCGGGATGCTCCAGCACGTTGGTGGCGTGGCTGATGACGCCGGGTAGGATCTTCTTGCCGGCTGGAAGCTTCGCGGTCTTCCACACCTTCCATTCGTGCTCGTGGCGGACGTTGGCGGCTTCGAAACTGTAGGCACCGACGCTGACCTGCAGCATGATATCGACGATGTCCTTGAGCGGGACGTCGAAGGCGTGCGGACCACTCCAGCTACCCCAGCAGATGTGGTAGCGCGACTTTTCCGGCGGGATTCCGTCGAGCGCGCGGTTGAGCGCATCGATACGCAACTGCGCCCACGCACGATATTGTGCAAGCGACATTGGCGGACAGAGTTTTTCCTGCATGTAAGGGAAGAACGCGTCGTCGATCTGCACGAATAGCCCTGAGTCGACGATAGTCTTGTATTCGACGCGCAGCGCATCGGCGAGCGCGAACAACAACTTCTTTTCGTCACCATAGTGCTCGTCCTTGACATTGGGCAGCGCGCTGGCCGGCGCCACCACCGGCAGGAACGCGCCCTCGACCTTCACCTTCCCGACCGCCGCTTTGAGGTTGTCGATGTCGCGCTGCAACTCCTTGTGCCCGACGTATTTGATCTCGCCGTTGCATACAAAGCGATTGCCTAGACGCGACGCCAGTCCGGTCGCCTTGTCGGCCTCCGCGTAATACTCCGGGAAGGCCTCGCGGTCGCGCCCGCCGCCGACCGAGGCCAGCGGATCCTTGGTTTCCTCCGACGTCAGCGGTCGGGCTCCGATTCCGGAAAGGCGGCCATGCACGTAGAACGCCCAGTTGCGGCCTTTGCCGAACTCGCCGTCGCTCACGACGTCGACGCCGACCTCGGCCTGCTGACGCACAACCTCGGCCACCGATTGCGTGAGCGTCTTGTCGTAGAGCCCCGGCTCGACCGGTTCCTTGTTCTCGATCCTGCGCAGAATCTCGACGAACTTCGGCGGCCGGATCAGGCTGCCCACGTGCGTTGTCATGATGCGGTTGACCATCGGGAACGCTCCTGCTTGATCGTTGAGCTCGATTTAAGTCCGGATGCCCGACCGCGTCCACCTCTCCCCGCTTGCCGAGCGAGATGGCGGCCGTGCATAGGATGCGCTTGATTGCGCGGCCCGATATCTTCCAAATGCCCTGCGTGAGGGTGACAACGGCACCGGGTGAGGAATGAACTCGCACCGTTACGACTACATCATCGTCGGCGCCGGCTCGGCCGGCTGTGTTCTCGCAAACCGGCTGAGCTCGGATTCGGGTGTGCGCGTATTGCTGCTGGAAGCCGGCGGGTGGGACATCGATCCGCTGATTCACATCCCGCTGGGGATCGGGATGATGCACAAGCACACGTTGCACGACTGGGGCTACCACTCCGAGTCGGAAGCGAACCTCGGCGGCCGCAAGGTCGAGGCAATGCGGGGAAAGGTGCTGGGCGGGTCGTCCTCGATCAACGTCACGGGCTACACACGCGGCGATAAGCGCGACTACGATCGCTGGGCTCAGAAGGGCGCGCTCGGCTGGTCCTATGCGGACGTGTTGCCTTACTTCAAGCGAACCGAGACCTGGATCGACGGCGCGACCGAAACGCGCGGCGGCGACGGGCCGATCGGCGTTGAGTGGGCGCGCGTCGCTGATCCGATCTATGACGCCTGGCTCGAAGCTGGAAAAGCCGCCGGCTATCGCACCATCACGGACAACAGCGCGGGCGATACCGAAGGGTTTGCGAGGAGCCAGTACACCATACGCAACGGGCGACGCTCATCGGCTTCGACCGCCTATCTCAAGCCAGCCCTTCGCCGCAGCAATCTGACGCTGATCACGCGCGTGCTCGCCGGCAAGGTTCTGATCGAGGGCCAGCGCGCGGTCGGGATCGAGTTCAGCAGACGCGGTGCGACCGAGCGGGCGCACGCCGAACGGGAGGTCATTCTCGCAGGCGGCGCGTTCAACACACCGCAGCTCTTGATGCTATCGGGCATCGGACCGGCCGATCATCTGCGCAGCGTCGGCATCGATCCGCTGGTCGACTTGCCGGTCGGCCGGAACCTCCAGGACCATCAGGCGGCGGTGATCTACTACAAACGCAAAGAACCGGGACCGTTTCGCGATCTCATGCGGTTTGACCGAATGGCCGTGAACATGCTGCGTGCATACGTGCTCGGATCCGGTCCCGCCACCACCATCCCAAGCGGTATCCTCGCGTTCATCAAGACGCGCCCGGAGCTGGCGACGCCTGACGTCGAATACATGTTTCCCGGCTCGCCACCCTGGGCGCACCTTTGGTTTCCTGGCGTGACGGAGGCCTATGCGGACGCATTCGGTATTCGTCCCGCCATCATGCATCCCGACAGTCGCGGGGAGGTCTTGCTGCGCTCGGCCGACCCGCGTGAGCGTGCGCGTATCAAATTCAACTTCTTTTCCGCACCCAACGACCTGCCGACCTTGCGCGAAGGGTTCCGGCGCGGGCGGGAGATCGCCGCTCAGAGGGCGATGGACAGGTTCCGCGGCGACGAAGTTTCACCAGGGCCGAGCGTCCAATCCGACGCTGATATCGACGCCTTTATCCGCAAGACGATGATCACGGTACATCATCCGGCATCGACGTGCCCAATGGGTCTCGGCCCGGAGGCGGTGCTTGACCCGCAGTTGCGCGTGCGCGGGGTCGATCGGCTACGGGTGGTCGACGCCTCGGCCATGCCAGATCTCGTCACCGCTCATATCAATGCCTGCGTTTTGATGATGGCGGAGCGCGCGGCTGATCTGATCCGCGGCAAGGCGAAGATCGGCTCGGCCGCGTGAGGTAAAGTGTGGGACGTTCAAGCCACCAGATGAAACGTGTGGTCGAGGGTCACAGCACGCGCCCGGCCTAATGCCGGCGTCAGACGTCGTAGTAGAGCAGGAACTCGTAAGGATGCGGGCGCAGGCGGATCTCGTCGACCTCGCGCGCGCGCTTGTAGTTGATGAATGTTTCCACCACATCTTGGGTAAACACATCACCCTTGAGCAGAAACGCGTGATCGTTCTCGAGCGCGTCGAGGGCCTCTTCGAGCGACCCGGGAGCCGACGGAACCTTGGCACGCTCCTCCGGCGGAAGATCGTAGAGATTCTTGTCGATCGGATCGCCCGGATTGGTGCGGTTGGCGACGCCATCGAGCCCCGCCATCAACATCGCAGCGAATGCGAGGTAGGGATTGCACGCGGGGTCCGGGCAGCGGAACTCCACGCGCTTTGCCTTCGGGCTCGTCGAGTACATGGGAATGCGGCACGCGGCGGAGCGATTGCGCTGCGAGTAACCGAGGTTCACGGGTGCTTCGAAGCCGGGCACCAGCCGCCGGTACGAGTTCACGGTCGGTGCACAGATCGCCAGCAGCGCGGGCGCGTGCTTCAACAGCCCGCCGATGTAGTAGCGCATGGTCTCGCTCGAGCCGGCATAGCCGTCACCGGCGAAAATCGGGCGATCTCCCTGCCAAATACTCTGATGCACGTGCATGCCGGACCCGTTGTCGCCATAAAGCGGTTTCGGCATGAAGGTCGCGGTCATGCCGCGCTGGCGCGCGACGTTCTTCACCACGTATTTGTAGATCATGACATTGTCGGCCATGCGCGTGAGCGCCGCAAAGCGCATGTCGATCTCGCCCTGGCCGCCGGTTGCGACTTCGTGGTGGTGGGCTTCGATCGCGACGCCGATCCGCTCGAGGGCGATGACCATGCTGGAGCGGGCATCCTGCAGAGCGTCGGCCGGCGGTACCGGAAAGTAGCCTTCCTTCGGCCGCAGCTTGTGGCCGAGGCCGGTGCCGCCGCGCGCCTTCCAGTTCGCCTCCATGGCGTCGATTTCATAGTAGCCATAGTTGGTGCCTTGATCGTAGTGCACCTCGTTGAACACGAAGTGCTCGAGCTCGGGGCCGAAATAGGCGGCGTCGCCGACGCGCGTGCCGCGTAGATAGGTCTCCGCCTTTTGTGCGACGTAGCGCGGGTCCCGGCTGTAGGGACGGCCGGTGATCGGATCGGAAATACCGCAGATCAACACCAGCGTCGGCGCCTCGGCGAACGGATCCAGGAACGCCGTGGTTGGGTCAGGGACGACCAGCATGTCGCTTTCCTGGATTTCCTGAAATCCGCGGATCGAGGACCCGTCGAAGCCAACGCCGTCGCTGAAACTGTCGGAACCGAGCGCGCGCGGCGGCAGTGAAAAATGCTGCCAAAGCCCCGGCAAATCGGTGAAGCGGAGATCAATCATTTCGACCTTGTCGTCCTTGATGGCTTTCAGAACATCGTCGGGACTCTTGCAGTCGTAGGACATGGGGGTTTCCTCACGATGGCGTGGTGAAGCATCCGTGCGGCGCGTTGCCGGTGAGCCGTGCAAACTGCGGTTGTGTCATGTGCACCAGGGTCGCGTGGTCGCCACCCTCGAAATAGATCTCGGGTTGCTCGCGCACGCTGTCATCGAGGATGACGTCGAGGCCGTAGCAGTCGCCGACCGGGGGGACGGCCCCGTGGACGCAGTCAGGGAACAGCTGGCCAAGCTCGTGTTCGGTGGCGAGCGCGCAATCTCTGCCGAACCTCGCTCTCAGATGCCCGCGGCATAGGCGATGGCAGGCCGGCAGGACGGCGAGCACGTAACCGTCGCCGGTTCGAAGCACGACGCCTTTGGCGAGACGATCCGCCGGTATATGGCAAGCGCCGGCCGTCGCTGCTGACGACAGCGTCAGCTCGTGGGCGATGAGGTCATAATCGATATGCCGGCTGGCTAGGTATCGCTGCAGGATCGGGGCGATCGACACGACAAAACCCTCCACTGCGCCGCAAACGCGCGTGAGGGCTGCCCTCGCTGGCCGCCGCTGTCGGGCGCGCCTGCTTGCTGCCGACGTGGACCATACGTCGGGTGCCTGACCGTTTCAATCGCCGCCGCCGCACCCAGATGCCCCGACTTGGAAGTTCGCCACGGCTTGCCGCAGTGCTAGGATGCGGCTGGCCGGTTGGTGTCGACCGTCGCTGGTGCCCCGAACCCAACGTTCACATGGCTATGCGGCGAGTCCGTTTACGAACTTCGGGTTCAAAGGGCACTGAGTCATAGATTTGCTAGTGTCCTTTCGATTCCGAAGTTCGCGTCGAGCGTGCTGCAAGGTGTGGCGAACTTCGGAATCGGGACACTAGCGCGCGGGGGGTGCTTCCATTCAGGCGAACAGGAGCACGCCATGGCCGAGATCGAAATGAGCGAGATCGAGGTTTATGACTACGCGCGGCAACTCTTCGAGGCCCACGGCGCCAAGGCGATTGTTGAGGCCGCGCAAAAAGCCTGCACGTTCGAGCAACAAGGCGACAACGAGCAGGCTGAAACCTGGCGGCATATTGAGGCAGCGCTGAAGCTCATGCGCGGGCCGTCGGCGAGCTGACGTCGCGGGTTCCTCTCCGCGCCGCGGACAAAAAAAGAGCCGCTTCCGAACGGAAGCGGCCCAATATTGCGTCTGCGAGCGACGAGCGGCTCACTTCATGTAGGAGGTCGACCAGTTGTCCTGGAAGTCCTTGGTGGCCTTCATGTAGGACGTATTCCAGTTGTCCTGGAAGTTCTTCATGTAGGAGACGTTCCAGTTGTTCTGGAAGTCCTGCGCCGCCTTCATGTAGGACACATTCCAGTTGTTCTGGAAATCCTGAAACGCCTTTGCGTAAGCCGGGTCGGCGTCCGCCGGGTGATCCTTCATGTAGGACACGGCAAAGTTGTCTTGGAAGTCCTTCATCCCCTTCATGTAGGAGACGTTCCAGTTGTCCTGGAAGTTCTTCATCGCCTGCGGCGCCGGCGTCGGCGTGCCTTCCACCATGTAGAGCTTGTCGTTGTAACGGAACACGATCGCGCCGGGGCCGACCTCCTTGGCGCCGAGCTTGGCGATCTGGGCGGCCGGGTCGCCCTTGGCCTTGCCCTTGGCAATCTTGAACGTCTTGCCGTCAACGAAGATGCCTTCGTTGTTGGTGAGTTCGCCGATCACGTCCCCAGTCGGCTGCTGGGCGAGCGCGAGTTTGCCGGCGCCCACGGCGGCCAGCGCGACCACCGCGACCCCGGCCAACAGCATGGTATATTTCGACATCTGAGCATCCTCTCTCGTTGAGAATGGTTTGCAGCCCGACATGATGTGAAC
Organism: Xanthobacteraceae bacterium; assembly: GCA_051985675.1. GTDB lineage: Bacteria > Pseudomonadota > Alphaproteobacteria > Rhizobiales > Xanthobacteraceae > JAFAXD01. The sequence continues at coordinate 55,753 of JBPYFJ010000085.1, forward strand.
TGCTTCTGGGGCAGGGACTTAGAGCAATTCTCACGGCCCGCGTATTGTCCTTAGGTGCAATACCCGAAGGTGCAATATCCTGGCCGTTGGCGTGTTCTTGTTAACCGGTGGCGCGCTGCCGGGGCGGCTGGCCGGGCTCGACCGCTGCCTGCCCGGGGGCCTGCCGGCCAGCGTCACCCTTGCCCGGGCGCACGCCCGCGGCCGGGAGGCTGAAGCGGAAGACCGCGCCCCCTGTGGGTCGGTTTTCGGCCGATATCGCGCCACCTGCCCTTTCAACGATGGTGTGCGCGATAGACAAGCCAAGGCCAATACCATCGGACTTGGTCGTAAAGAATGGCTCGAATACGCGCGCCAGGATATCGGCAGGAACCCCCGGACCGGAGTCCGAAATCGCGACTTCGACAGCCGTATTGTCGAGCAATGAGGTTTGGATTGTCAGACGGCGGTTGCCGGCCGCGACGTCCCGCATCGCATCCATGCCATTCAGGGCAAGATTGAGGACGACCTGCTGCATGTGCACCGAGTTGGCGCGCACCAGCAGGCGACGGGGATCGAGCGCCGTGCTGACGGCAATTCCGCGCTGTCGCGCCTCTGGGGCGAGAAGCTCGATGACGTGTCGGATCACATCGTTCATATCGATTTCGACCGGCTCGGAGTCATCACGGCGCAGCAGCTCGCGCATGTGGGTAATGACGTCGGCGGCGCGCTGATCCGATCGCCTGATATCGGTCAGCATTTCCTTTACGAGCGCGACATCGAGCGGCTGCCGGTCGAGCAAAAGCTCGGCGGCCTCGGCATTGCTGAGGATTGCGCCCAGCGGCTGATTGAGCTCATGCGCAATCGAGGCTGAGAGCGCCGCAATACCAGCGCGCCGGTTTATGTGCGCGACCTCGGCCAGGCGCCGGCGCGCCTCGAGTTCCGCAGCCGAACGGCGGCGCCGTTCCAGGAACAGCCCAGTGATCAGCGTCGCCTGCACCGCGATAATCCCGGCGCCGGCCAGCGCAAGTCCGCGATATTGTTCCCAGAAGCTCAACTGTCGGAACAGAACTTCGCTGCCGGGCGGCAGGCGCGTCTCGCGGACGTTCCAGCGTTGCAGCTCGCGCCAATCGAAGATCGGCTTCATGTAGTCACCGCGGGTGATCGGAAAATCCGACGGCGCTGCGCCATCGAGGATGCGGAGCGCGAGGCGCGCCACGTCTTCGGCAATCGGCACGGGCCTGGCGACGATCCCGCCGACTGTTCCGTAACCAATGTAAGTCTCTGCCGGAACTACGATCGGGCGATTGGCAACGTCGGCGACAGATCGAAGTGCCTCGCGCGGCATGTAGTCGTAGCCGTCGCCATCGCGGTAGATCGCGGTGTAGGCAATCGCGCTTTGCTCGGGGAGCTCGGCGGTGCGCTGGCGCACCTGCTTGAGCGGGAGACCGGTCAGGTCAATGAATTGCAGGTTCTTCGCGAGTTCCGGAACTTCCACGGCAAAGTTGCGGAAATAGGCGCTGCGATCGAATGGGTCGCCGACGAGGGCGACCTGCTTGAGGTCCGGAACAATCGCGTTCGCGCTTCGCACCATGTCCTCGAGACGAAACCGCAGGGTGCGCCCGGTAAAGCCGGGCGGCAGCTTGGCCTTGGCCACCGTGGCATCGTCGACGGCACCAAACACGACCGGGACGCCCGGCCAGATCGAATCGCGCGCATTCATCGCGAAATCAAACGCGATCGGCCCGAACGCCAGCAGCGCGCCGACCGGCACGTACATGTATTTTTCGCGCAGATGGTTTTGCAGCTGCCGTTTGTAGCGGTCTCCGCCGAAGCGGCCGAAATCGAGATCCTCGGCGTAGATCACCACCCGCCGATCGGCGACGGCGTTGAGCGTCGTTCGCGCGACCGTGCTGACCGCAACACTCCAAGGAAGGATCGCATCGTCCTGGCCGATGATGACGACCGACCGCGTCGGCGGCTCCCCTCCAAGACACGCGGAGGATGCTAGCGCAGCGGCGCCCGCGATCAGTACGCCAGTCACCATCGCGCGCCCGGCGCAACGCGCGCCGTGGCGTTCTCGCCGAGGACCTTGAGTTTGTCTGTTCATTGCAGCAGCCATGGCCTCCGCGCCCACCCGCCCTACCGACCCGATCCAGCGTGTGCAATCGCTTCGATCAACTGGCTTCCAGCGAACGGCTTGCGCAGATACGCCACACAGCCGGCCGCTTGTGCTTGTTGCCGCGTCGCTTGATCGTCGAAAGCAGTCATGAAGATGACCGGAAGCGTCGAGCCGGACGCAGAGAGCTCGCGGCGCAGCGCGATCCCGGACATGCCCCCGAGATGAATATCGAGCAGCACGCAGTCGATGCCTGTCGCCGGCTGCGACGCCAGGAAGGATTCCGCCGACGAAAAGCCCCGGGTGGCGAAGCCGTGGGCGTTCAACAAACGCTCGATGCCTTTGAGAACGGCCGCGTTGTCATCGATGATCGCGACGGTCTTGGGCACAGCCGACACGGGCCGCGGTTCGCCCTGCCTGGGTTGCTTCATCCGGTTGCGCGCACATTCGTTGCGATCCCCAATCATAGCGCAGGAAAGCCAGGCCCGACTATTGTCCTTGAGGCCAATGTCGGCAGTATCAGCCGACCCCGACGCCACTGAATCCGCGCCAGCACCATTACCTGGCAGGCATTCGGCCTGCGCTCCACATCCGCAGCAGCACGTCATCGCGCCGCACCAGATGATGAAACAGCGCGGCGCAGACATGAACGGTAATCAGGAGTGCGATCAGATAGCCGATCGCACGGTGCGCCACGAATATCTGGTCCGAGAAGGCACGGTCCGGCGGCCAGACCGGCGGCAGTTCGAACAGACGGAATACGATGATTGGCGCTGGAAACGCGGAGGTCCCAACCCAACCGAGGATCGGCTGTACGATCAGCAGTGCGTAGAGCGCCCAATGTACCGAGGCCGCCGCAAGTTGCTGAACAAGCGGAATATCCGCGGGCAGCGGTGGCGGCGGGTTGATCAGCCGATAGGCGAGCCTGAGCAGGATGAGAGGTATAAGCACGACTCCCAGCGAACGGTGCAGGTTGAAGAGACTGTCCTGCAACGCGCCGGAGCCGATATTCACCATGACGATTCCGGCCGGAATCATCGTCAGCACCAGAGCAGCGGTCAACCAATGCAAGATCCGCGCGGTCAGACTGTAGGCCGTTGCGCCGGGCGCCGTGTCAGCCATCACAACCTCCCGCACTACCGCTCGACGTTCGATCAAGATTGATTCGAGCAACAGGCTGAATATTCCCGGTCGAAGCGGGTTAAAGCTAGGTGTATCAAAACGTCCGCCGGATCGTTATCCCCCGGCCCCGATGGGCTAGAGCAGCGAGTCACCGCATGGCGAATGGGTTCGTTGTGACCTCCGACCACGGCAGCGGCGGCGAAGGCGCCTGGGCCAGTATACCGGGCCAATTCCGACAGCCGAACGGACTGCTGCCGCCGGCCTGGGAGGCGCTGTACGGGCCGCTGCGCGCGGGCCGTGTCGACGACCTCATGGTGGTTGCACAGCTCGGCCAATCGATCGACGGCCGGATCGCAACCACGACCGGGCATTCCGAATATATCAACGGCGCGGCTGGTCTCGACCATTTGCATCGGTTGCGCGCGCTGGTCGACGCGATCGTGGTTGGGGTGGAGACTGCAGTCCGCGATGATCCGCAACTCACGGTGCGGCGTGTGACAGGGCCCAATCCTGCGCGCGTCGTGATTGATCCGCGCGGACGGCTGTCCGCGACAGCGCGCTTGCTGCGGCCCGACGGCGCCCGACGCGTCGTCGTGCTCGGCGAAGAGGCCGCGTCGTGCTTCGCGGGAGATGTGGAGATCCTCCGTGTCTCGCTCGCGAGCGGGTTTGCGGCGCCGGCTACAATCCTGGCGGGCCTGCGCGCCAAAGGATTCCGGCGTATCTTGATCGAAGGCGGCGCGCGCACTGTTTCGCAGTTCCTTGAGGCCGGATGTCTCGACCGGTTGCACGTGATAGTGGCACCCATGCTGCTGGGAGCCGGCCGGTCGAGCTTGGCGCTGTCGCCGATCGAGCGAGCCGATAATGCACTGCGGCCGCCGGTTGCCCCTCACCTGCTTGATGACGAAGTTTTGTTTGATGTCGATCTGACGTGTTGCCGAAAGCCGATCGCGCCGCCGGTCTAGTGCCGCCGATTTGAAGTTCCTGCACCACCTACCGCAATCTCGTCCAGGAACTTCAAATCGAAAAAGCGGCACTAGAAGCAAATGCTTGCTAGTGCCCATTTGTTTCCGAAGTTTGTGTCAGTGCATGCCGCGATGTATCGCGAACTTCGGAAACCGGGCACTAGGGGTGGGCAACGCCCGCAAGCACTCGTTGGAATATCGCGGCGGTATCATCCCAGCTTGGCAAGGCCCGCGCTGCCGCACGCGCGGCGGCCGCACAATCCGCACGCGCGTGCGCGTCAGCGAGGAGCGCTCGCAGCGCGCGCGAAAGCGCGCCAGTGTCGCCCGGCGCGACGAGCCTGCCGGCCTTAGGGCCGACATTCCTCACTGCCGCGCCGGTCCGCGTTGCGACAACCGGCAAGCCGTAGGCGAGCGCATCCGCCAGCGCCATGCCGTAACCTTCAAACCACGACGGCTGCGCAAAAATGTCGGCCCCCCGATAGAGCGCGTCGAGGCGCTCGGCTGTCACCGCGCCCGTGCAGCTGATCCGGTCGGTAAGGCCTGCGTGCTCGATCAATCCGTCGAGTTTGGCCGCCGTCGCAGGGCTGCGACTGCGGTCGCCGACGATCGTCAATCGCCACGGCAGGTCGCGGAGCTCGGCCAACGCCGCCACCAACAACTCGTGACCCTTGCGCGGCACGACCGCGCCGACCGCCAGAACATGCGGCACGCCGTCGCTGTTGCCATGGGCCCGCGCGACCTGCGGCGTGCCCGGCAGCGCGACGGTGATGCGCTGGCGGGCAACGTCATAGCTTTCTGAAAGCGTCGCCGCGGTCGAATGGTCGGTTGTGATGACGCAGCGCACGGCCGCGAGCGCGCTGATTTCCGAAGCGCGAAGCGCATCAGCCTCGGCGGCCGACAGCCCGGTTTCCAGGGCGAGCGGGTGATGAATGAGCGCGATCAAACAATGGCTGCGCGCGGCCTGATGGGCTTCGGCCGGCAAAGCTCCAAGCGCGAGACCGTCGACCACGACCGGCGCGTCGCTGGGTGCCGACAGCAACCGCGCGAGCGCCAGCGCTCGCTGATCGGGGCCAACGTGCGGAAAGCCATCCCCGAGATCAACCACATCGACCCGACAGGCGCGCGCCCGCAACGCGGCGATGACACAACGGGCGTAACCATAGCCTCCGGTCGGCGTGGCGAGATTGCCCGGGATCGCGAAGGTGACGCTTGATGTTGGTGCGCGAGCCGCTACCACAAAGGCGCCTCGTAGGCCGCGCGAGCAACATGCGACTCGGACAGTGTCACCCGAATGGCGGCGAGTTCACATGGCTCGCGCCCAAAGGCGCCAGCGCGTGCCGCTTCTGCCAGACGGTCGTAGACATGTTTGGCCAGGAACTCGGTGGTGGTGTTGTGGCCGGCGAACTGAGGCGCGTCATCGAGGTTGCGATAGTTGAGCGTGCCGAGCACAGACTTGAGCACCGCGTGGGCACGGCCGATGTCGACCACGATCCCGTTGTTGTCGAGTTCTTTCGCCATGATTGCGGCATCGACCACAAATGTCGCGCCATGCAGAGCCTGCGCCGGACCGAACACCGCACCCTTAAACGAATGCGCGATCATGATGTGATCGCGAACCTCGACGGTGAACATTTGTGCCCTTCAAGATGCTGCGGCGGGGTAATCGATGCGCTGGCATAGCACGCCGCTGCGCGGCGCCAGAATGCGCGGAAGCTCGGCGGGCAAGTCGGCAAACCGGACCGGCGGCGCCATCAGCGCGTCGAGCCGCGCATCGCGAAGCAAGCTGAGCGCCGCCGCCATCCGGCGTGCCGGGGTCCAACGCGGGCGATGGGATGGGGCAACCTTGCCGACCTGGCTAGACACGATCGTCAGTCGCCGGCTGTGGAACGCCCCGCCGAGCGGGATCGCGGCCTCGCCGGAACCATACCAGCTCATCTCGATGATACGTGCCTCGTCGCCCGCAAGTTCGAGCGCGGTGGCAAGGCCGGCGGCGGCGCCGCTCGCGTGAAACACAAGGTCACAGTCTCGGGGCGCGTCCGGCGGCGCGGCGAACGCGACTCCAAGCGCACGCGCCAGCGCCGCACGTGCCGGATCGATGTCGACAAGGGTGACCTCGCTGGCGGGCGCCTGCGCGCACAGGAACGCGACGAGCGCTCCGACGACGCCGGCACCGATCACCGAGATGCGATCGGCCGGCCCAGGGGCGCCATCCCATACGGCGTTGAGCGCGGTTTCCATATTGGCGGCAAGGACCGCGCGCTGGGGCGGCACGCCATCGGGCAGCGGCGTGAACCCGTCGGGCGGCAGGGCGAACACGTCCTGATGCGGATGAAGTGCAAACCCCATACGGCCGTGCAGGTGCGGCGGGCCGGCATCGACGGTGCCGACGATGGCGTAGCCGTATTTCACCGGGAACGGAAATACGCCCCCCATGTGCGGGCCCCGCATGCGTTGATATTCGGTCTGGGGCACGCGGCCGGCAAAGACGAGAGCTTCGGTGCCGCGGCTGATGGCGCCGAAATGAGCACGCACGCACACGTCGCCCGGTCCGGGCGCAACGTGTTCGTCGCGCAGCACTGCTATTCCGGGTTCGACGTACCAAAGCGCCTTGGGCATAGGTGAATGTCTACGGGGTTATTTGTAAGGTATAAACCCCGGCGTCCGGCCTCATGGCCGGACTATTCGCGTAGTGATTCCTCGCAAACCACTCCCTCCCCGGCATGACCGACGTCGCCGTTTCCTCAGTCGCGTGCACCACGATCGACGCGACCAATCTAGCGGCGCGACGGGCCCTGTTTGCGATCCTCGTCGCAACCACGATCTGCGGCATGGTCTGGCTTGCGGTGCTCGCCCTATTGCCAGGCGGCATCGACGCACTCGATACCGCCTTGATCGCGCTCTTTGCCGTCACCCTGCCTTGGGTCGTGATCGGGTTCTGGCACGCGGTTATCGGCTACATCATCATGCGATGCGCGGCCGATCCGGCGGCGACGGTTTTCCCCGCCATCCGGCGGGTGACGGGATCGGAGCCGATCACCGCTTCGACGGCGGTTCTGCTCTGCATTCGCAACGAACCGCCCGAACGGGTTGTGCGCAACCTCGAGCTGATGTTGTCCGACCTCGCCACATCGGGTTGGGCGAGCCGCTTTCACATCTACGTGCTGAGCGACACGACCGACCCGGTCGCGGCCGTGGCCGAGGAAGCGACGTTCGAGAGGCTGACCGCCGCGTGGCGGGAGCGCATCGCCTTCACGTATCGCCGGCGCCCCGTCAACGCCGGCTTCAAGGCCGGCAATATCCAGGATTTCTGCGAGCGCTTTGGCCCCGCCCACGATCTGGCTATCACATTCGACGCCGACAGCATCATGCCGGCCTCGGCCATGCTGCGGCTCGTGCGGGTGATGCAAGCCGAGCCGATACTCGGCATCCTACAGGGCCTGGTCATCGGCCTGCCGTCGATGAGCGCGATGGCGCGCATTTTTCAGTTCGGCATGCGGCTCGGCATGCGCTCGTATACGCTCGGCAGCGCCTGGTGGCAGGGCGATTGCGGCCCGTACTGGGGACATAACGCCGTGCTGCGGTTGCGCCCGTTCGCGGCCTACTGCAAGCTCCCTCAGCTCGAGGGTGGCGGGCATGTGCTCTCCCACGACCAGATCGAGGCGGTGTTGATGCGCCGCGCCGGATATGAGGTGCGGGTCCTGGCGGAGGAGGATCTGGGCTGGGAAGAGAACCCACCGACGTTGATCGAATTCATCCGCCGCGATCTGCGCTGGTGCGCGGGCAATCTGCAGTACTGGCCATTCCTGTTGATGCCGGGTCTCAAAGCGGTGAGCCGCTGTCAGCTCCTCCTCGCCATCTTGATGTTCCTCGGTTCGCCGGCATGGATCTCTTTGTTGCTGCTCGGCACCGTGGCCGCCGCGCTCAGTCCCGCCCCCCTCGACCCGCATTATGGTTGGCCGCTGCTGGGAGCCGTTGTGGTGATGTGGTTTGCGGCCAAGATCGCGAGCATCCTGGATGTACTGATCCGGCCGGCGGCGCGGCGCGCCTTCGGCGGCATCGTCCGGCTGCTGGGGAGCGCCGCAATTGAAGTCCTGTTCACCATCCTGCTGTGTCCGATTCAGTGGTGCAGCCACACGCGCGTGCTGGCCAATCTGGCACTTGGCCGAACCGTCGGCTGGACTGCGCAAGTTCGCGACGATCACACGGTGTCTCTCTGCGACGCGATCGCCTACTTCTGGCCGCACGCGGTCATCGGCTGGGGCGTGATCGCCGCATTGGCCTGGACCAACCCAGCCGCCCTGCCCGTCGCGTTGCTCATTGCGGGCGGCCTCGCGTTGGCGGTGCCCATGGCGGTCGTCACCGCCGTGCCGGGCATCGGACGCGCGCTCGCGCGCCTCGGCATCGGCCGGCTGCCGGAAGAAACCGACCCGCCCGCGATCCTCACAACGTTGGTACCCGCCGCGCGTCCGTTCGCGATGCACGACGGAGTTCGCAGCGCTGCCGGAGTGCTGCGCTCGCTGCGCATCTATTACGGAGACCGCGACCGGCGTGCCGGCATGGACCGACTCTACGGTGCGTTCGTGCAATCAGGCGATCTCGCGTTTGACATCGGTGCCCACGTGGGCGACCGGGTCGGCTCATTCCGACGGCTGGGCGCGCGCGTGGTGGCGGTCGAGCCGCAGCCAGCGCTTGTCGCGACGTTGCGGCTGATTCACGGGCGCGATCGTGAGGTTGCGGTCGAGGCGCTGGCCGTCGGAGACCGGATGGGCACGATCGCGCTCAGCATCAACCTCGACAATCCCACGGTCTCGACTGCATCGGCAGAGTTTGTGCAGGCCGCCGCAGGCGCGCCCGGCTGGGGAAACGAGCACTGGACGAAGACCGCCATGATCCCGATCACGACGCTCGATGCACTCATTGCGCGTCACGGAGCACCGGCCTTCATCAAGATCGACGTGGAAGGGTTCGAGGCGCGCGCGCTTGCCGGTCTGTCGCATCCGGTCGCGGCGCTGTCGTTCGAGTTCACCACAATTCAGCGCGAGGTGGCGGTCGCGGCTTTGCGCCGGTGCGCGGCGCTCGGCTATCGGCACTTCAAGGCCGCGCTTGGGGAAAGCCAAGCCTTCGTGCACGCGTGCTGGATTGACGCCGCCACGATGGAGCGCTGGCTGCTCGATCTTCCGCTTAACGCCAACTCGGGCGATGTTTACGCCGCCCTCGATCCCTCCGACACGACCGCCTGATCAACGCGGCGGAATCTGGATCAGCTCCGCGATCTGCTCCTTGGTCAACGGCACGGCTGTGTACTTCAGGGTGACGGCGTCGTTCACAATGGTGTCTAGGCCAACGATGCGATCCGGGTCGATCGACTGCCTGGGAAAGAACCCATCGCGCGTACGCTTGGCCTTCTCTTCGCTGATGCCAACGAAATCTGCATAGATCTTCAGCGCCGCCGGGTCGGCGTACATGTAGTCGACGGTCTCGCGATACGCCTTCATGTAGCGATCCAACACTGCTTTTTTCGCCTGCAGCGCCTGCGCGTTGGCAATCAGCACGCGCACGGTCTGCCCCTTGAACACTGCGGCATCGTTACCGCTGGCGATCACGCGGATGTCGCCTTTGTCGATCTGGTCCAGGCCGAACGGCGGTGCCGACCATCCGACGTCGATCTGGTCCGACATCACCTGCGTCAGCGTCGACGATGGGCTGCCGGTCGCAACCGGCTTGGCCTTGAGGTCGTACTGCTTGATGAACGCGGTCACGATGCCGTGGGTGGACGAGCCATTCGTCGAGTAGGCGATCGTCTTGCCGTCGGTATCCTTGAGCGATTTGATTGGTGAGGCGGCCTTTACGTACCAGAACAGATCGGCCGCGCCGGTCGTTTCGGCACCGATAATCCGTACCGGGGCATTCTTCGAAAAGAAACTGAGCGCCCCCATGATGCCGACCGCGACCCCGATGTCGACGCTGCCGGCGACCACGGGCTGCTGGGTTTCGCCCGAGCCCTGGGTGTAGACCATGTCGAGCACGAGACCGTATTTCTTGAAGATGCCGGCGCGCTGGCCGATCTCGGATACCGATGTGTCCCAATTGCCGCGCTGCCCGATCGTGAGTTTGAGCGTGTCGTCCGCCGCTGCGGACGACACCCCGCCGGCTCCCAACACCGCGAACACACCGATCAGGCCCATCAACTTGTTCATCGTGTCCTCCCTCTGATTTTTTATTGTTCCCGGCCGAAGCGCCGGGGATCCTTCTTCGACCGCTGCAGACAAACGGCGTCCTATTCGGCCGCGGTCATGCGCGGGGTCGCGGACGGCTTGCTGCCGAGCGTGCGCCAGTCGGTCGTCTTTGGAACCACCCCCTCGAACGAGGCGATTTCGGCATGCGGAATGTGCGGCAGCGTGGTGCCGAGTGCGGGCCCGCCGTCGCGCATCGCTTTCGCGGCATCGAGCATCAGGCGCCGAAAGCGCGCGACCGCAATGTCGCTGGTGCCAAGCCAGTCCTTGGTGCGATCAGCTATCCGACCCATGGTCTCCCACATGGCGATATCCTGATTTGGAATGCCGACAATGCCAGTGAAGCTGCCCTCCTTCATCGCGTCTCGGTCCTGCCTGAAGTTGTTCTCGACGGTGCGTAAATTGCGGAAATCGGCGGTGAGATCGATGCCGGGCTGGGCGTGGTTGAACCTGCGCCAGGCGTCCTGATCGATGCCAGGCTTTTCGCCGTCGCTCCAGGCGATGAAATAGAATGCGGTGTTGAGGTCGTCCTCGGGCACGATCACGGTCGCGACGTTGTAGGCATTGTTGGGCGGGATCAGGCACGTGAATGGCGCCACGTAGACGGTCGTACGGATATAGTCGTGGGTCTCGGCATTGTGGATCGGCTTGCGGATCGCCGCGTAGCGAAACCCGTAACTCGTGTTCTCGCATTGCATGCGCGGCGCCTTGTCGGTCGAGGGCCGCAGCCAAGTGGTGTCGGTCGCTTTCGCGGCGTCGACATTGGCCGGCACCATGTCGGAGGAATGCAGGCTCGAGGAATGCGCCGAGTCGATCTGGCCTTCGAGGATCTGCGCCCAGTTGCATGGCACATGAATCTTTAGCGTCGACACGCGCGCCCTGGCGGTCGGCGCGAACGCCGGCGCTTCGAACGCCGGTATGGTGTCGGCTGGGCCGAGATAGGTCCAGATGAAGCCCGCGGCCTCGTGCACCGGATAGGCCTTGTGCTTGACCTTCTCGCCGATCCGGCTGCCGGGCGGCTCCGACGCCATATCGACGATGGTTCCGTCCACGTCGACCTTCCAGCCGTGATAGAGGCAGCGCAGCCCGCATTCCTCGTTGCGGCCGAGCGCGAGCGAAGCACGGCGGTGCGGGCAATGTTCGTCGAGCATGCCGACCCGGCCGTTGCTGTCACGAAACGCCACCAGCTCCTCGCCGAGGAGGCGAACGCGCACCGGCGCGCCATCGCGCTCGGCAACCTCTTCGACAAGGCAGGCCGGCATCCAATGCCGGCGCATCAACTGGCCCATCGGGGCGTCGCCGGTCACGCGGCACAGGAGCTCGTTTTCTTCCCGGGTCATCGCCGTCCTCCCGCCGGTGCGAACGCCAGTACACCAAGCAGCTTGATTATACTTAGGTCTCTAAGTTAAAATCTTAGCCAATTTCGCTAACCCGGTCCAGAGGCCATGGCCGCCGCGAAAGCCCGCAAGGGCTCGCAAACCGAAACGATCCTGCGGCACTGGCGCGAAGCGGTGCCCAACGATCGGCTGGCGCATCTCGTCAAGGACGCGACCCGCGGGCTCGTCCGCGCGCTCACCATGCGGCTCGCCGAGCACCGGGTGGCGTTCGGCCACTGGGCGTTCCTGCGCATTCTGTGGGAGGCCGACGGCCTGACCCAGCGCGAGCTCAGCCTGCAGGCCGGCGTCATGGAGCCAACGACGTTCTCCGCCATCAAGGCGATGGAGCAGCTCGGCTACGTCGCACGCAAGCAGATGCCGCAAAGCCGCAAGAACGTCTACGTGTTCCTCACGCCGGCCGGCCGCGCGCTGAAGGCTAAACTCGTCCCGCTCGCCGAAGAGGTGAACTGGATCGCAGTCCGTGGCGTCGGCTCGGCCGACATCGCTGTAACGCGGCAGACGCTGCTGGCGATGATCGAAAACCTCGCCGTCGACGAGGCTGAAGCAGGCATGCGCGAGCTACGCGTACCATCGACCCGGCACATGGGGCGTCTCCTCGCCGACGCGGGCAATGGCGCGCGCCGTGCGAGGCGGGTTTAGAGGGTACGAGCTACGCCGCCAAGTTGCCAAACTTCGCGAGGTTCTCGCGCTGCTTCTCGTTGCGCGGCGGAAGCTTGAACAGCCGCGCCGCGGTCCCGCCCAGGATGTTGTGCTTGGCCTTCTCCGAGACGAACTTGAGATCGTAGATCGAGGCCGGCAGGTCGAAGTCCCAGTGCGGATAGTCGGAGGAGTAGAGCAGCTGGGTCTCCGCGTTGATCATGCGGAACGTGCATTCAAGCGCCTGCAGGTCCTGGGTCTCCATCGGCTGCGAGGAATAGTACATGTCGCGCATGTAGTCGCTCGGCTTCTTCTTGAGCACCGGTGCCTCGGAGGGCCGCAACATGTACTCGTGATCGAGCCGCTGCATCAGAAATGGAATCCAGGCGAGGCCGGCCTCGACCCAGATCACCGGCAGCTTTGGAAAGCGCTGACCCATCCCGTTGATCACCCAGTTGGTGCAATGCAGGATGTTGTAGAACGCAAAGCCGAGCGCATGGACCGAAAGGAATCGGTTGCAGCCTCTGAACACCGGCTCGCCCCAGTTCACTCCTGAGTGGAACGCGAGCGCCAAGCCGCGTTCCTCGATTGCGCGATAGACCTTCATGTAGGCGTTGTCGTGCACCGGCAGGGTGCGCACCGTCGTGACCATGAAACCGGTCACGCCCTTGCGGTCGCCGAAATGCTCGACGTGGCGCAATGAGGCATCCGGGTCGGAGAACGGCAGGTTGAGCATGGAATACATGCGCCCCCCAGACTCCGGCAGCGCCTTTTCGGTGAGCCATCGGGCGTAGGCCCAGCACAGATCGACCTCCATCTCCTTCTGCGGATGGGTTCCGAGCGACAGCATGCCGGTCGGGAACAGGCATGAGTAGTCGACGCCCATGGCGTCCATCCAGCGTTCGCCGAGCTGCACGTCGCGGATCTTGCCGGGCTCGGTCTTTTCCGAGGAGCGCAGCGGGTAGCGCGTGACGCGGCCGCCCATGTCCTGATAGCCGATCACCTGCGGCATCAGGCTGTTGCGCGAGCGACCCTGGATCGAGAGCTGGCGCAGCACGTCATTCTCCATGAACGGAAGAATCTCGCTCATGTGCTCGGTCTCATAATGGTGCGCGTCCACATCGACGATCAGAATGTCGTCGAGCTTACGGGCATGAGCTTGTTGGCGTGCGTGAGCCAGGAGGCGCGTAGTATTGAGCTCGTCAACCGTTACCCGCCGGCCGCGATCGGAAACGAGGTCCATGGGTTGCCTCCTTGCTCAGCGTCCGGTCCAGCTCTGCCACATGCCGAGCTCGAACACGGCGAGATTTGCGGACTTCAGGATCCCGCTCGCGGTCGCCATGACCGCGGTCGGCGGAACGCTTTGTGGTTTGAGTGGAACGTATTGTTGGCCGGCCTCAATCTGCGCCGAATAGACATTGCAGGCGGCTGCCATCAACGCCTGCACGGCCTGCGGCGAGAGCACGTCGACCGCGCCCGCTGCGAGCCCGCGTTCGACCTCGGCGGCGAGCCGCAACGCCGCGGCAGAAACGCTTGCCGCCGGTGTGACGACCGCCTTGTCACTGATGGCCTTGGACGAGCGTTTGCGTGAGGCCGTTTTGGCGGCCCGCGCGCGCACCGCCGTGCTACGCGACGACATAGAGGTCATCTCCTCTCTGCACGACTTGGTACTTGCGCAGCTTCAGACGGCGATCCGACACGCATTCGCCGGTCTTCATGTCGTACTCGTACCCATGCCATGGACAGACGAAGTGCAGCTCGTCTTCGGAGAAGTAGAGCCCACGCGACGTCTGATCGGGCATGATGCGCTCTTCGACCTTGGCGATGGTCAGACCCTCGCACGCCGGCCCGCCCTGGTGGAGGCAATAGTTGCTATAGGCGTAGTACTCGCCCTTGTCGCGGAACACCCCAACTTCCGTGTTGCCGAGGAACACGATCCGGCGATCGCCGTCCTTGAATTCGGATGCCTTGCCGACGAGCTTCTCCCGTTCCGCCATTCCTCTCGTTCTCCCTTGACGAAGCCGCGCCCAGCGACCGCGCACGACGCGATTTTCGCGCAATTTGCGCTTTCCGGGATGGCAAAGCAACCATCGCGCGGGCATGCGCAACATGCACGCGGGCCGTTCCAATGACTGGCGAACTAGATCAGACCGGGATTTTGCGGCCCACCGTACTCGTCGCTGCAGAACGAGCCGCCCTGGAACCACTCGGCAATCGCATCGGTCTTAAGCTTGGCCTGCGCGGTGAGCGCCTCGTCGCGAAACTCCTCGCTCTTGCCTTGCGGACGGTAGCCGTAGCGGAACGCCGCCTCGTTATCCCACCACCCGCGCGCGTTGTCGGATACGCCGAAGAAAATCTCGTAGCGGATATCCGGGTGCTCGAGCCCGATGCGCACGAGTTGCACCAGGTCCTCGGGCTTGAGCCAGATCGACAATCGGCGCCGGTCGGCCGGAATATCGGTCAGGTTGCCGATCCGAATGCAGGTCACGCGCAGCCCGTGCTTGAACGCATAGAGCGCGGCGACGGCTTCGCCGAATGCCTTGCTCATGCCGTAGCGGGAATCCGGGCGCACCGGGTCATTGACCCCGATGCGGCGGCTGCGCGGATAAAAGCCGACCGCGTGGTTCGATGATGCGAATACGACGCGATCGACATGGTGCCGCCGCGCCGCTTCGAACAGATTGTAGGTGCCGATAATGTTGGACTGCAGCATCGCCTCCCACGGCGCCTCGCCCGATATGCCGCCGAGATGCACAATGCCGTCGACGCCCGCTACCGCCTCCTCGACGGCTTTCGCATCGGCGAGATCGGCTGTCACAAAATGCTCGTCGTTGCGAAGATCGGCGGGTCGCTTGAGGTCGCTCAGACGCAGTTGATAGACGTCCTTGAGCAAGCCGCGCAGCCGCGTGCCAATTCCGCCGGCCGCGCCCGTAATCAGGACAGTTTGCATGTGATGGACCTTGATTGCGACTACTGGTGCGGCCGATTTGAAGCTCCTACCTCAGCCGCGGCAAGCTCGTGAAGGAACTTCAAATCGAAAAGCGGCACCAGAAACATATACTTGCTAGTGCCCCTTTGCTTCCGAAGTTCGTGTCAGAGGGTGCCGCAAAGTTATCACGAACTTCCAAAGCCGGGCACTAGTCGCTGAGCTTGTGTGCGAGCTTCTGATACCGGGCGCGGCTGTTGGCAAGGTGCCGCCGCATCGCGGCGCGCGCCTTCGATACCGCATGGGCACGAATCCCCGCCACGATCTCGCGATGCTCGTCTTGGATGCGATCGAGATAGGCCCGCCGCTCCTTGGCGGTGCCAATCGTGACCCGGATGGTCTGGCGCGGAATGATGAAACGCCCGAGGTAGTCGAGGAAACGCGCGAATTGCGGATTGCCGGTTGCCTCCGCGATTCGACAGTGAAATGCGAAGTCCTCGTCGACGGCAGCATCGCCGCGGCCGATCGCGGCGCGGATCGCCTGGTAGGCGTCCTCGATGCGACGCAAGTCCGCGGCCGTTGCCCGTTCCGCTGCGAGCCCTGCCGCCTCAACCTCGATCCCAGTTCGCAGTTCCATGACCTCGATCACGTGCTTAAGCGACGCAAGCTCACCGCCGTCGATCCGGAACGGGCGGCGCGGCGTCTCGGCCACGAACGCGCCAACGCCCTGCCGGGTGATCACGAGTCCCTCGGCGCGCAACGCCGCGACTGCCTCGCGCACCACCGTACGGCTTACCCCGGTCGCTGCGATCAATTCCTGCTCGGTTGGCAGCTGCGCGCCGGGCGCGAGTTCGCCACTCGTGATTTGCGCGGTCAGGCGCTCGATGAGAACGTGTGTGAGGCTGCGGGGCGCAACGAGCCGGCCAAGGCCGCCACCG
Source organism: Xanthobacteraceae bacterium (assembly GCA_051985675.1). Lineage (GTDB taxonomy): Bacteria > Pseudomonadota > Alphaproteobacteria > Rhizobiales > Xanthobacteraceae > JAFAXD01. Next base: position 72,062 of record JBPYFJ010000085.1, read on the forward strand.
CCGGCAACCACGGTGGGTTCTGCCGGCCTTGACATGGTTCGTCGTAGGGTCATCATATGATATGATCACTAGCACGCGGCCAAACCCGGATCAACCGGCGGCCCACGGCACGCAACGCGGAACGCACGGCAGCAACCGCAGGGAGGATCAGATGAAGAAGACGCGCACGATAGCGCTCGCGGCAGCGCTCTGCTTTGCCGCGGCTCCGGCTTTCGCGCAGCAGAAGCTCGTCCTTAAAGCGTCCGATGTTCACCCAGCCGGATATCCGACCGTGGTGGCGGTCGAGAACATCGGCAAGAAGCTGGCGGCTGCCACCAACGGACGAATCATCGTGCAGATGTTCGCGGCGATGCAGCTCGGCGGCGAGAAAGAGGCGATCGAGCAGGCCCAGATCGGCGCCATCCAGTTTGCGCGGGTCAGCGTCGGCGCGCTCGGGCCGGTGATCGACGATCTCAACGTGTTCAACCTGCCGTTCCTGTTCCGCAACACAGCGCACATGCAGAAGGTCATCGACGGGCCGATCGGCCAGGAACTGCTCGACAAGGTCACCAGCAATCCGAAAGCCGGACTCGTCGGCATCTGCTGGATGGATGCGGGCGCGCGCAGCGTCTACGACACCAAGCGGCCGATCAAGGCGATCGGCGACCTCAAGGGCCTGAAGGTGCGGGTCATGGGCAACCCGATGTTCGTCGACATGATGAACGCGCTCGGCGGCAACGGCGTCGCCATGGGGTATGACCAGGTGTTCGCCGCGCTGCAGACCGGCGTCGTCGACGGCGCTGAGAACAATCCGCCGAGCTTTGTGTTCGACAACCACTACCAGGTGGCCAAGTACTACACGCTGACCGAACACCTGATCGTGCCGGAGATGCTGGTGTTCTCACGCAAGACTTGGGATGGCCTCTCCAAGGACGATCAAGCGCTGATCATGAAGTTCGGCCGCGAAGCGCAGCTCGAGGAGCGCGTGCTGTGGACGAAGTATGAGCAGGAAGCGCTCGACAAGGCCAAGAGCGCCGGCATCCAGGTCATCGAGATCCCCGACAAGGCGCCGTTCCAGGACGCGGTCAAACCGGTGTGGGACAAGTACGGCCCGAAATACGCCGACATGATCAAGCGCATCGGGGCCGTGGAGTGAGCCAGCCAACGACCGGCCGATTCTGATCGCTCGCGGGGCGCTCCAATGTTGTTCGCTTACCGTCGTTTGATGGACGCGCTCTACGTGATCTGCGCCAGCGTTGCCGGAACCGCGCTGGTGCTGATCTCGGCCGTCATCCCATGGGCGGTCTATACCCGTTATGTGATCAATCGCGCGGCGTCGTGGCCCGAGCCCACCGCGGTGCTGCTCACCATCGTGGTGACCTTCATCGGCGGCGCCGCATGCTATCGGGTTCGCGCGCACATGAACGTATCGTTCTTTGTCGGCCAATTGCCATCCGGGCCGCGGCGGGTTGCCGAGTTCGTCGCCGAGTTGCTGGTCGGCGCAATGGCGCTGTTCATGCTTTGGTACGGCGCAATACTTGTCGAGACCACCTGGTACAACACCATCGCGGACTTCCCCTCGCTGTCGGTTGGGGTCACCTACCTGCCGATTCCGATCGGCGGCGCCTGCCTGCTGTTGTTCGTCGTCGAACGATTGCTGATCGGGGCGCCCGACTTGCGCCGTGCGCTGCACTAGGCAGCGGCTCGAGGCACCCGCATGGACATTACCGTTCTGCTGGTCACGATGTTCTTCTGCTTCGTGATCGGCGTGCCGATCGCTTATTCGCTGGCGCTAGCGGCGATCGCCGGCGCGTTCTGGATCGGCATTCCACTCGAAGCGGTGATGCTGAAGATTTCCGACGGCGTCAGCAAGGTCGCCATGCTGACGATCCCGTTTTTCGTGCTCGCCGGCGCCATCATGGCGGAAGGCGGCATGGCGCGCCGGCTGGTGGCGTTTGCCGACGTGTTGGTCGGAGTGACGCGCGTGCGCGGCGGGCTCTCCGTAGTCAACGTGCTCGCCACCACGTTTCTCAGCGGCATTTCAGGCTCGGCGGTGGCCGACACCTCGGCCATCGGGTCGGTGATGATCCCGCAGATGGAAAAGAACGGCTTCCCGCGGGTATTTGCGACCAACGTGACGATCACCGCCTCGGTGCAGGCGTTGCTGGTGCCGCCGAGCCACAACGCGGTGATCTATTCGCTCGCAACCGGCGGCACCATTTCGATCATCAGCTTGTTCATGGCCGGCGTCGTGCCCGGCCTGCTGCTTGGCCTGTCGCTGGTCGTGCTCGTCGTCGCCATCGCCTATCGCGACCGCCACCCACGCGGCCAGACCGTGCCGCTCGGCGAAGCGGTCAAGATCACGATCGATGCGGCCTGGGGCCTGATCACGCTCGTCATCATTCTGGGCGGAATACTGGGCGGCGTCTTCACCGCGGTCGAAGCCGGCGCGGTTGCATGCGTATGGGCGTTCTTTGTGACCATGTTCGTCTACCGCGACTATCGCTGGCGTGACCTCCCCGGCCTGGTCCATCGCACACTGCGCACTGTCGCGATGGTCATGACGCTGATCGCCTGCGCATCGAGCGTCGGCTACGTCATGGCGCTCACCCAGATGCCGGCCAAGATCACCGCGTTCTTCCTGACGATCTCCAGCGACAAGAACGTGATCCTGTTCCTGATCAACATTCTGCTCCTGGTGCTCGGGTGCCTGGTCGACATGGCGCCGTCGATCCTGATCTGCACACCGATCCTGCTGCCCGTGATGGTGAACTTCGGCGTCGACCCCGTTCACTTCGGCATGATCATGCTGCTCAATCTCGGGATCGGACTCTGCCATCCGCCGGTCGGCGCGATTCTGTTTGTCGGCTGCGCGGTCGGCAAGGTTTCGATCGAAGAGGTCATGCGCCGGATCTGGCCGTTCTACGGCGTCATGTTCGCGGTGTTGATGCTGGTCACCTACGTGCCGAGCATCTCGCTGTGGTTGCCGCGGTTGCTGGGGCTGTAGTCACGGCCGCCAATACACGAACGCCATGGCGTTGCCGGTGCCGGCCTCCGATCGATAGCACGGCACGTAATCGACCGGATGGAACTTGAAGCCGAGCCGCGCCATCGCGCCTGCGACCGGCACCCAGTTCTTCACCTCCGATGTGCCGGCCTGAAAGACGCTTTCGCCGAGATCGGCGACCTTTTCGATCGAGCCCTCGCGCATGGCATCGAAGATCGCGCGATCGACCTCCTCGTCGATCACAAAATGGGTGAGCCCACCCGACGCGATCAGCGCGACGCGCGCATCGCTCTTCCATGACTCGATCGCGCTCACCAGCGACTCGCCGAATTCGTAGCACCGTCGCACGCTCGGCTGGTTGGGCGGATAGAATGTATTGAGGATGACCGGGACGCTCGGCACCACCTTGTCGAGCATGATCTGGCGGTAGACGAAGCCGAAAGCGTGTGGCGTCTCATCGTGCGGCAGCTCGGTCAGGGTCGAGACGTCGAACTCGTCCGCGACCAGCCACTTGACGATGTGCTCGCCGAGCTCGGGCGCGCCCGGATAGGTGGCCCCTCCCGGCGGGATGTGTCCCGGGATTGCGATCGCGATCCCGGGCGGCAACGAGGCGATGCGCTCATCGGAGAACATCGTGTTGACGATGGTCTTGCCGTAAAACACGCTGATCGCCGGCGTGTAGGCGTCGCGAAAGATCTCCTTCTGGTCGTTGCCGACAATGACCGCGACGTCAGGCTTCACTTCGGCGAACACCGCGGCGAGCGTGCCGAGCGCCTTGCGGCAGGCGGCATGCCGCTCGCGCCAGACCGGCAGCTCGATCTGCTTGCCAAGGTTCTCAGCGCTGCGCGCCTTGACCAGCTGATCAAAGGTCCAAGTCTTGCTCTTGTAGTAGTGCTGGGTGTTCTTCTTGTCGGCCAACACACGCTGGCCCCATTCCTCCGGCGGCGTCGATAGCATCGGCCCGTGTGAAGAGCCCATTCCGAGTACGATCTTTGCCACGATCTACCTCCTACTTATTCTGAGCGGTTTGTTCGCTGCGGCCATCACACTGTCAACTTGAATACCTTGCGCGCGTTGTCCGCGAAGATCTTGTTGCGATCCTGCGGCGAGAGCCACGCGAAGCCCTCGATGTGGGGCCGGATGTGATCCATCGTGTGCCCGGTGTCCGGATCGATCGTGGATCCGACCCCGGGGCATTCCGAACCGAACAGGCACCGATCGGGACCGACCGTCTTGATCAGCAATTCCAGCGCCGGCGCGGTGTAGAGCACGGTGTCGAAATAGAGCAGCTTGAGCCGATCGCGAAAGCGCGTCGCGCCGCGTCCACGCAGCGAGGGCGCATCGAAACGCCCGAGCTGATACGGGATCGCGCCGCCCCCATGCGACACGATGATCTTCAGATTTGGAAAGTCCTTGAACACATCCGAGGACAGAAGCCCAAGGATCGCGATCGTGCCCTCGTTGATCAGATGGACCGAATAGCTCGCGCGCTCGGAACGCGAACTGGTGGTGTGGATGTGGGCCGGAATATCGAGCTCACAGAGCTTCTCGTAGAGCGGATACCAGTAGCGGTCACCGAGCGACGGCGCCTCTTGCCCGGAATTCTCGTACGGATCGGGATTGAGCAGGCAGCCGACGAAGCCGAGCTCGTTGACGCAGCGTTCAAGCTCCGGGAGCGCTTCTTCGATCGGAGCCCCGGCCGCCTGCGGCAGGCTCGCGACGCCGAAAAACCGGTTGGGATAAAGCTTAGTCTGGCGGTGGATGATGTTGTGGCACTCCTCCGCGAACCAGCGCACCAGCTTGGCGGGCTTCTCGCTGTGCATGAGTTGAAACGGACGCGGAGAGACAAGCTGCACGTCGGTGCCATGCTCGTGCAGGGCGTCGAGGTGTCCTTTGGGGCCGATCTCCGCGTGATTGAGCGCAGCCCGCAGCTCGTCATCGGACACCTTGACGCCGCCGCGGCCGTGCGAGCCACGCGACGCCAGCAAGCCGGCCTTGTAGGCCCAAAGCTGCGCGGGCGCGCTGACGTGACCATGACAATCGATAATCACGCGACGTCCTCCCATTTGCGAGCCGCTTCATTGGCGGCTTGGTGCCGTAGTTATCTGGTCACGGTCTCGAATAACTGGTGCGCACGGATCGTCTCCAGTCGCCGCCGAATCAGCGTGCGGGCGCGCTCCGCGTCGCCCGCCTCGACGGCGTCGAGCACCGCCTTGTCGGCCGCAATCACGCGCTTGGTGACGGCGTTGCTGGTGCGGCGTCCGTAGATCGGCTCGAGCACGACCCGCAGCGCCTTGAACTGCGCCGATAGCGCGCGGTTATGGGCGGCGTCCACCAATCCGGCGTGGAAATGCATGGCAGTCCCGGTGAAGCGCGCGGCCGTAGACGCGGTCAACGGCTTCTGCGCCATCGCCTGCAAATCGCGCAGGATCGCGCGCAGCTTCGCAACATCATCCGCGCTCGCGCGCTTGGCGGCAAGCTCGGTCGCCATCACCTCGATCGCGATCTGCGCGTCGAACATTTCCTCGATGCTGATCCCGACCAACTTGAGCTGGACCGCAAGCGCGTCGGCAAAGCGAGTTGAGTCGCCGGCGGCGATCCGCGCGCCGCCATTTGCGCCCATCTTGACCTCGACGATGCCGAGCGCCTGCAGCGTCTTGAAGGCATCGCGCACCGGTACCCGGCTGACCCCGAATTTCTTCGCGAGCTCGGTCTCTGAGCCGAGCAAATCGCCCGGCTTGAGTTCCCCGCGGAACAGCGCCGCGCGCACCTGATCGACGATGCGGCTCGAAACCGATTGCGGCCGCACCTCCTGCCAGCGCGACCAGCGTTGCGTTGTCGATTGCGGCTTGGACGTCACCGGCGGTTTTCCGCGAAGTTGGCTTGACAGGTGTATAACTGTAATACAGATTTTCGATAAGGCAAGCCGCGAAGATCGTCGGGTGCCGTCAGGAGGAGCGTCGGTCATGTCACCACGCGTTGAGGCCGCCGCGCGACGCAACGCCGGCGGGGCGCCGGCGCCCGGCATCATGGATGGCGCGCGCTATATCGAGAGCCTGCGCGACGGGCGTGAGGTCTGGTTGCACGGCGAGAAGGTTGCCGATGTCACGCAGCATCCGGCGTTTCGCGGCGTCGTTGCGACTTTCGCCGAGCTCTACGACCTGCAGCACCAAGCCGGCACCCAGGAGGTCATGACCTATCTCGATCCGGATGGCGTGCGCGGATCGGTGTCGTATCTGCCGCCCACGTCGCCGGATGAGCTTCTGCGCCGGCGCCGCAACACCGAGATCTGGACCGAGCGCAGCTTTGGCATGCTCGGCCGTTTGCCTGACTTCTGCGCCGCCATGTTGGTCGGCTTCCATGATACGCGGGCCGAGCTCAACGCCCTGCACGCGGGCTTTGGCGACAACGCGACCCGCTACCTCGCGCTTGCCCGCCAGAACGACGTCGCGCTGTCGCACGGCCTGCACGATCCGCACATGGACAAGACACAGCGCCCACGCCAGGACCCCGACCGCTGCCTGCGCGCCGTCGCCGAACGCGACAACGGCGTCGTCGTGCGCGGCGCACGCTTTGTCACGCTCGGGCCGCTCAGCAACGAAGTGGTGGTGGCGCCGACCTACGTGCTGGCCGACGACGAGGAGGAGTTCGCGATCTGGTTTGCCTGTCCGGTCAACCTGCCCGGCATCCGCCAGATCTGCCGCGACCCGTTCACGTTGCGGCCGCAGACCGCCGATCATCCGCTGTCGACCAGGTACGACGAGCAGGACGTGCTGATGATCTTCGACGACGTGTTGATCCCGTGGGAGCGGATTTTTCTGCTGCGGCAGCCGAAGGCGGCAAATGCGCTGTTCCGCTCGCGCGTGATGTCGTGGGCGGGCTACGCCAGCATATTGCAGACCATGGCCCGGCTCGAACTGATCATCGGCACCGCGCACCTGATCGCCGAGACCGGCGGCATCGCGAACCGTCCGCATGTCGCGCTCGAAATGGGCGAGCTCGTCTCCTACGCGGGCATGTTCAAGGGCATGCTGCGCGCCGCGGAAGTCGATTGCGTGCGCACGCCGGGCGGGCACTACATCCTCGGCGACACCGGGCACATTCGGCCGCTGATCGCCATGACCTCCGAGCGCATCATCAATATCTTCGAACACGTGGCGACCAGCGCACCGGTGTTCGCGCCGACCGCGGAGGATTTCGACGTGCCGCAACTGCGCCCGCTGCTCGATATCTACGGCCGCGGCAAGGACGTTAGCGCCGACTACCGGCACCGGCTCTGCCGGCTGGCCTGGGAGTTGACCGCCGATTCGTTCGGCGGGCGCCAACAGCTCTACGAACGCCTGCACTCGGGATCTCCCGAGGTCATCATCAGCGGGGCCTATCAGCGCTACGACAAGAGCAAGGGCATCGCGATGGTCAACACGCTGATTGGCGGGTGACCGGCCCTGCGCGAAAGCGCCGCTATCCGCGAGCAAAATGCTGCGCTAGAAGCTTATTGCGTCATCTTATCGGGGCGACGCGCGATGTTTGCGTCCGCAGCCAGTGGATTTAGCAAAATTGAGGCGTTGCAACCGCATGGGAACCGCTACGCATATCAACGCGTCGTCGTGTCGGCTCAGCGTACCCGCAGCGACGCTTGCGCTCGGGCTTTTGTTCATGCCGCAGGTTTTCCTGTCCGGAGCATTGGCGCAACCGGCCGCGCTCACGCAAACACAATCGGACGCGCTCAATGCGTACAACGCTGCGCTCAGTCAATTTAAGTCGATCCTGAAAGAGCGGCGCGCCCAGATCAATTCGAAGCAGCCGCTGCCGAACCTGCCCGGTCAGGCACTCTATCTTGCCCGCAACAACATGATGAGCACGTACAAGGATCTTACCGACGCGCTCCCGTCCAAAATCGGAAGGCCGAATAAATTCGGGATGCCGCCGGCCTACTTCGATGCCGATAACGAGCCGCTGATCGACGAGTACACGAATATCTTCAAGATCATGCAGGCGCCGCCCGCCAATGCGCAGAACTCGGAAACGCCGTTCAAGGACGTGGTCGACCTCGGAACCGCCATCGCCCGAGCCAAGGGCCTCGATCCGGCAACCGCCGACGCGGCGGGCCGCATCAGCTTGGGGCTGTTTTTTGCCGAGACCAACGGCAATCAAAACATCGGAAACGCGCGCTCGAACAAATACAAGGGGAGTTTGCAGACCGGCGTGTCCGAGGATCAAGGTGGTCAAGCCAAATGGGCGGCCATCAAAAAATCGATCGCAGCGTTCGATCCCTCCCTGATCGCCCGCGACGACAAGGAAGAGGCGCGGGTCGGCAATTCGGATCATCGTTACAATCATTGGATTGCCGTGCGAGACGGCCTGATGAACGCGCATGCGAATCTTTTTCAGAAGATACCGGCGATCGCGAAAGCCTTGCCCAATCCGATCGATCAAATGAAGCTGTTCGAGCTCATCCAGATTATTCCCGCCCCGACCACGTCCGCTCTCGCGTCCGGCAATCTCGCCAACTACCGAGTTTCCGACCCGAAGATCATGGGATATCTGCGCAACAACAGCATGTTCGCGTATGGTCAAGCTGACCGAGCGAAAACATCGGCTACCTTTCGCGAAATCCTCAATGCGATGTGGCTGTTCAATGAAAAGTTCGAACGAGCCACTGCCAAATTCAATGAGATCAAGGCTCAGAAAAAGGGATGAGTAGCCGAACTTCGTCAGCGGCGCTTGTCAGCGCTACGACAAGGGCCGGCACTCCACAAACGCGCTATTTAGCTGGAACAGCCGTTTCGCCTGACGTTGCGTAGCTCCGCAGCTTGTCGTTCAAGATCTCGGCGGCGCTCTTAGCGCCTTGTTGGTTGCTCTTCGTCGCGTCCACGGTTCCGTCCTGTGGTGTCGAAGGCCGCGGCGGAAGGTCACGCACGCGAATGAGATAGTTCGCAATCACCGCGGCATATTGAGCCTTGGTGGTGTAGTGCTCGTGCAGAAAGCCCGCGAGGCTGCGGGCGTCGCGGCCGCGTCCCAAGCCTTGCGGCGCAGGGTGACAGGCCGAGCAGTCGGAGGCGAACAGCTGCTCGGGGGTTTTGCGGGCGCTGTAGTCGACCTGAGCCAGCGCCAGCGCAGGCGACGCGACAACGACCGCGATCGACAGCCATCGCCGCGTAAAAATCTGGAAACAACGGCCTGAACGCAGAACCATCGTCACCCACCATATTGCATTTTGGCGGGCCAGCCTCGAGCACCGTCTTTACTTCATTTCAGGGTCGAATTTTGCCCCAATAGTTCTACAAATCCAATTGGTCTGCAAACCCATATTGTGTCGCTTTGCGATCTCGCCGACGAGGCCAAAAGCATCGCGCGGGCGTTCGTTGCAGGGTTTTGCGGATCAGACCCCGCGCCGCTCACGGGATCAACACCGTCGAACCCGTGTTGCTCCTAGCCTCAATCTCGCGATGCGCGGCGGCGGCCTCGCGCAATGGAAACGTGCGGCTGATCGCAATCGAAAGCGCGCCCCTCTGCACCAGATCGAACAGTTCCGCGGCAGCCATCCGCATCGTCGCGACATCACGGATGTAACTCGAGAGCCCCGGCCGGCAGACCGAAAGCGATTTCGGCGCGAGATGCAGCAATTCGATCGGCGGGACGTGGCCCGACGCGTTGCCGTAGTTGACCGCCTTGCCGAACGGGGCGATGCAAACAAACGATCTCAGGAACGTATCCTTGCCGACCCCGTCGAAGACCGCCGCAACGCCTTGCGGCGCAATCTTGCTGACCACATCGACAAAGTCGATCTCGCGATAGAGGATCGTGTGCGCGCAGCCATGCTGCTCGGCGATCTTGGCCTTCTCGCGCGAGCCGACCGTACCGATGACAGTAGCGCCGAGGTGCTTCGCCCATTGGGTGAGTAGCAACCCGACGCCGCTCGCCGCCGCGTGGATCAGGATCGCGTCGCCGGGCTGAGGCCGGTAAATACGATTGATGATCAGCGATGCGGTAAAGCCTTTCACCATCATGGCAGCGGCCTGCTGATCGGAGACGCCGGGCGGCAGCTTGATCAGGCGCTCGGCGAAGACGTTGCGTGCTTCCGCGTAGGCGCCAGTGTCGTCATAGAACTCGCCGCGCATGCCCGCGTAGACCACGCGGTCGCCGGGCCTGACCTCGGTGACATCGGGCCCGACCGCCGCGACCACGCCGGCCGCCTCATTGCCGAGCACGAGCGGAAAGCGCGGCTGCCGCGCCAAATAGAAGCCGCCGCGCCGCACGTTGACGTCGGAATAGTTGATGCCGATGGCGGTGTGACGGATGCGCGCCTGTCCCGGTCCAGGCGGCGGAACATCGACGTCCTCGAAGCGCATGACATCGGGCGTTCCGTTGGCGTGAATGCGAATGGCTTTAGGCATCTTCAATCCACCGGTCGGTCGTCATGGCCGGGCTTGCCCGGTCTCCACGCGCAAGCTCGCGGGCGCGTCGTTCCGGTCATCTACGCTTTTTCTATTGATTGCAATAATGCCTTCGCGCGGATGCCCGCGACATGCGCGGGCATGACCAGCAAGAAGCCAGCGGTCCCCCTACTCTGCCGCGATCCGCAGCGTGCCGGTCGGATTCTTCGACGCGCGCATTTCGTCCGAATAGGCGCGCAGCCAGTCGAGCGCCGAGGAACTCGCGAAATCGCCGCCGCGCGCGCCCTGGTAGGTCTCGGGATTGTCGACGCCAGGCGGTACGATCCCCTCCATATGGGCCTGCACGGCGCGCAGGATGCGCCGGCGGGTGCGCGTGATCATCAGATCGCTGATCGCGAGATTTTCGTGATCGTGATCGACGATCCCGCCCATGCTTTCGGTAATCGCCTGATCCTGCAGATGAACGCCGTCGATCCCGGTGTAGCTGACGTTGCGCATCTGCTTATCGCGATCCATCAGATAGTCGTTCTCCCTGTTGGCGTTGAGCCGCCAGCGGCCGAACCAGCCCGTGTCGTTTTGCGCATACATGTGCGGCAGCACCGGTCCCATGCCGGGAATCGGGCTCCCGTCCTTCATCTTGCGCAGTCCTAGCGCGTTCTTCTTCCAGGCAACGTGCACGAACATCGTGTGCGAGTCGTCCATCGGCACCCAAGCGCGCGCGATCACATGGTCGCGGAAATGGCCGTCGGGCGGGATCGTCCAGAATGGAAACATGAAGTGGGCGAAGCGCCAGTAGATCTCGCCCGGCGCACCCGGCCGGTAAGCCGAATACATGGTGCCCCAGTCGGTGTCGGCAACGTGATATTCGGGTGCACGATTGGAGAGGGCGTACTGGCCGAGGTGCCCAGGCTCGGTGTCCTCCGCCTCGACCCCGCCCATGTGCAGGAAGCCGAGGTGGGAGGTATCGATGTCGCCTTCGAGCGCCTGCAGATAGCTGCATTCGCGCTGCACCATGAACTGATTGCGCTCGCTGTCGTCGGCGATCATCACCGCCTCGAACATCGGTAGCGGCGGCAGCTCCTTGCGGGCGCCCATGTAGGTCCAGATCAGACCGTAGCGTTCGGTGGTGGGATAAGCTTTGGCGGTGATCTTGTTGGGAAATGCCTGGTGTTTGGGTACGTTCGGCATATCGAGGCAGTTGCCGCTAACGTCGAACATCCAGCCGTGATACGCGCAGCGCAGCCCATCCTTGTCGTTGCGGCCGAAGAACAGCGAGGCGCAGCGGTGTGGGCAACGGTGGTCCAGGATACCGACCCGGCCCGCGCGATCACGAAATGCGATGAGTTGCTCGCCCAACAACATGAGCCGCATCGGCGGCCCATTCGGGGCGAGTTCGGAGGACAGCGCGGCGGGGATCCAGTACTCCCGCATGAACTTGCCCATCGGCGTCCCGGGCCCAACCCGGGTGAGCAACTCGCCCTCGGCTCGTGTGGTCATGCGGGTCTCCCTTGGGATTGTTCTCGTTCTAATTGTAGCCCGCTTGGAGCGTCGGCGTAATCCGGGGTAATGAATATCTGATCCCGGATTTCATCCGGGCTAAGGTTGAGCGCATGGATCAGGACTACGACATCATCATCGCGGGAGGCGGGCTTGCCGGATTGACGGCTGCGGTCACATCGGCGCGGCTCGGCCGCAAAACGCTGGTGCTGACCGGCGACGTGATCGGCGGACAACTTCTCAGCATCGAAAAGATCGAGGGCTTTCCGGGCTTCCCCGACGGCGTTCCCGGTTACGATCTCGGCCCGATGACCCAGGAGGAAGCCGCCAACGCCGGCGCCGAATTTGCGGCGACCGAACTCAAGAGCCTTGCGCCGGATGGACAGCGCTGGCGGCTCGCAACCGCCGAAGGCGACGTGATGGCGCGCGCCGTGGTGGTGGCGACCGGTTCGTCGCTGCGCGAGCTCGACGTGCCCGGAGAGGCGCGCCTGCGCGGCCAAGGCGTTAGCCACTGTGCGAGCTGCGATGCGCCGTTGCTGCGCGACAAGATCGCCGTGGTCGTCGGGGGCGGCGATTCCGCCATGCAGGAGGCGCTGACCTTGGCGCAACATGTCAAAGAGGTCGCAATTCTTACCCACGGTGCCGGGCTCGCCGGCCAGACCAGCTTTCGCGAGCGTGTGACGCAGAATCCGAAGATCAAGGTGCGGCCGCAGGTCGAGGTGCAGGAGATCCTCGGCGATGCCAAGGTCACGGGCGTGCGCATGCGTGATATGTCGGGGGGTGCCGTGACAGATCTCGCGGCCGATGCGGTGTTTGTCTACACTGGGCTTCAACCAAATGCCGCATTCCTCGATGGTCGGATCAAACTCGGCGCTGGGGGCGGAATACCGACCGACGAGTGGATGCACACGGAGCTGGCTGGCGTTTGCGCTGCCGGAACGGTCCGTGCCGGATCGGCCTGTCGGGCGGCCAGCTCGGCGGGCGATGGTGCGGCGGCGGCGATTGCAGCAGATCGCTACCTGACCGACGGCGCGTGGCGATAAGGGTGCCCTTGAGGCGACAAAGATGGCGGAGCGTCTGACGGTCCTCAATCCCACCGGATACCCGCCCAAAGTTGTGGCCAAGCCGCTGGCGACGCGCCCGCAGAGCCTCGACGGCAAGACGCTCTATCTGGTCGATTGCCTGTTCGACAACTCCGAAGCGTTCATGGATCAGCTGCGACGCTGGTTTGCCGAGCACTTGCCCACCGTCAACACCCGCATGATCAAGCCGCGCGAAAGCTGGGTCGACGACCCGGGTATGCGCGCCAAGGTCGCGGCCGATGGCGACGCCGCCATCCTGGGTGTCGGACTTTGAAGCACCTGTAGCCCCACGGTCGTGGGGCTGGCCATGGCGCTGGAGCAGGCCGGCGTGCCGTCGGTTGCGCTCCATACCCATGTGTTTGCGCGGCTCGCGCAATCGGTGGCGCGCGCCAACGGCATGCCGCGCACGCGCCAAGCCTTCGTGCCACAACCAATCGTCGACCTCTCGCCCGAGCAGCTGCGCGGTTATATCGAGGGCGCAGACCCGGTTTCGCGCCGACCCTTCATGCAGGAGGTGATCGAGGCACTGACGAGACCGCTCGACGAGGACGACCTCAAGGGTCTCACGTTCGAGCGCTCAACCCCGCGACTGTTTGGGCCCGACACCGAAGACAATCTCCAGAGGTTGTTCATCGAGAACAACTGGACCGATTTCATGCCGGTTATCCTGCCGACCGAGGAGCGGGTCGCCGCCATGCTCAAGGGCACGAGCCATCCGCCCGACAAGGTGGTGAGTCGTCTGCGACCGACGTCGTTCCGCGAGTTCTGGGAGCTCGCGGTCGAGAAGGTCGCGGTCAATGCCGTGATGGCGGGCGCCAAGCCGGAATATCTGCCGGTGATCCTCGCCCACGCGGCGAGCGGCGTCACCGCGCGCTCGTCGAGCACGACCTCGCTCGCCATGATCACGGTGGTCAACGGCCCGATCCGCAACGAGATCGGCATGAGCTCGGGGATCGGCGCGATGGGTCCCTACAATCACGCCAACGTCACCATCGGGCGCGCCTACAACCTGCTGTCGATCAACGGCCAGGGCGGTTCGGTGCCGGGCGATACTTATATGGGCACGCTCGGCAACGCGTTGAACTACAGCGCCACTTTCGCGGAAGCCGAGGAACGCAGCCCGTGGCAGCCCTTGCACGTGCAGAAAGGCTTCAAGCCGACCGACAGCACGGTCAGCATCTTCTTTGGCGGCCGTTACACCGCCTCGGGCTTCGGACCGCGTGCGACCTGGAAGGAGAAGATGATCCGCTGCCTGACCTCAATCGATCACAACCAGGGGCCGTTGCTGGTGATGGATCCGATCGTCGCCCGGCTGTTCGTCGACCTCGGCTTCGACACCAAGGAGAAGCTGATCGAGTGGTGCGCCGACAACGCGCAGATGCCGGCCCGCGACTACTGGGACGACCAATGGGTGCAGACCCTGACGCATCCGCTCGCGGTCGCGGGGGTTGAGCCGTTCGCCAACAAGTTGAAGGCCAAGCCCGACGAGATGGTGAAGTTGTTTGAGCCGCACGACATCAACATCGTGGTGGCCGGCGGCGAAACCCAGGGCGCCTGGAAGATGATCGGCGGCGCCTATCGGGGCAAGGCCACGGTCTCGGTCGACACCTGGCGGTGAGGCGCCCAAGCGCTTAGCTCGGATGCGCCGCGCGACTGTCTTTCCCAACTGCGCCTAAGCTATGCTGCCGTGCAAGCCCGCCGCGCGGGCGTAATCCGCGAGGCGTCGCATGCACAAACGGAACATCGGCTTGATAGGCGTGACTGCTGCCACGCTCATCGTCGCGGCGGCGGGCTTCGACAGCGCCCATGCCGACACCTACCCTACTCGCCCAATCAAGATCATCGTGCCGTTCGCGGCCGGCACGTCCACCGACGTCACGGCGCACCGTGTCGGCGACGGCATGGCGTCGCTGCTGGGCCAACCGTTTGTGGTCGAGGCCAGGGGCGGCGCCGGTGGAACGATCGGCACCGACCTCGTCGCAAAGTCTCCGCCGGACGGCTACACGCTCGTCCTCGGCAGCATCGGTACCCATGCGTTCAACGTCAGTCTCTACAAGGCGCTGTCCTATGATCCGCTGCGGGATTTTGCACCCGTGACCCGTCTCGTGTACGGCGGCTTCAACACGCTGTTGGTGAATCCGGAGCTCCCCGCCAACAATCTCCGTGAATTCATCGCGCTTGCGAAAGCACGCGATGCCGCCGGCACGCCCCTGACGTTCGGGTCCGCGGGAGTAGGCTCAGTCGGCCACCTCCTGGTGGAGCTTCTCAAGCAGGCGACCGGCATCAAGGCCTTGCACGTGCCGTACAAGGGGTCGTCGCTGATCGTCGCCGACGTCATGGGCGGGCACGTGGATTTCTTCATTGCGGCGCCGTCGATCGCGATCCCGCAGGTGACCGGCAAGACGTTGAAAGCCATCGCCATCGACGCGCCGGAACGTTCGCCCTACCTGCCCGGCGTCGCGACCATGCGGGAGGCCGGCATCGACAACGTCGAGGCGCAGATCTGGCTCGGATTGTTTGCACCGGCCGGGACGCCGCCCGATGTGATCAACCGGCTGCACGCGGCGGCGTTGCGCGTGCTGGCCACCGACAAGGTCAAGGCCGAGTTTGACCGCGATGGCCTCACCATCGTGACCGATGCGAGCCCGGCTGCATTTCGCGACGTGGTCGCCGCCGACATCGTCAAATGGGCTGCCGTCGTCAAGGCGGCAGGCATCAGCCCCGAATAGGCTTCGCGCGTGGCGCACCCCGAGGCCGGGAGGGGACGCCTCCGGCCGCCGATCGATGTCCCCCGCGTGCCCTCATGGATGCCTCTCTCTCCAAATCGGGCATCCATGGTCAAAACAGCGATAAAAGCTGTGTCTATCCAATATGTTGTCATGGATGCCCGGATTCGCCGATTTTGGGCATCCATGGAGGCATCCATGGTCACCTTTGCGCGAGCAAAAAGCGCCAATCCGCGGCCGGCGCGGGCCTGCCAAGGACACCAAACGTCCGGCTCGGGACCGGCACTGGAATCATAGAGGTTTGCTAGTGTCACTTCGGTTCCGAAGTTCGCGCTGGACGGTGCCGTGAGTACGGCGAACTTCGAAATCGGGACACTCGCCGGACGGGATACAACCATGATTAAGCCGATCGAATATGCCGATGCTTCGCGCGACGTGCGTGCCGTCTTCGATGACATCAAGAAGACGCGCAACGTCCCGGACGTGAACAATTTCTGGAAGTACCTGGCGCATGATCCGGTAGGCCTCAAGCGCACCTGGGACAGCGTCAAGGAGGTAATGGCGCCGGGCGCACTCGATGCGGTCACCAAGGAGATGGTCTACCTCGCCGTCAGCGTCACCAACGGCTGCGGTTATTGCATCGCGAGCCATGGCGCGGCCGCGCGCAAAGCCGGGATGACCGAAGCGATGTTCGGTGAACTGATGTCGGTCGTCGGCATGGCGAATGAGACCAACCGGCTGGCGAACGGCTATCGGGTGCCGATCGATCCGGCGTTCGAATGACATTCAGGCATGCCGGGTCCCACAATCGCGCGACTTGACCGGTGGGTGCGGCCACAGAACGATAGCAATTGCGATCGCGTTTCTCGGTGAGGCCACCCCATGATGAGGCTCGGACTGTTCTTTGAAGGATGCGGGCATCACATCGCCGCCTGGCGCGACCCCAACGTCGATGCGCATGCCAAACAGTCGCTTGCCCACTACGTTGAGATTGCGCGCATTGCCGAACGCGGCAAGTTCGATCTTCTGTTCACCGCCGATACCAATGCGACGTTCGGACCGGACGACGTCGACGCCTGGACCCGCACCACCGCCGCCTCGCGGCTCGAGCCGATCACGCTGCTGGGCGCGCTCGCGGCGGTCACCCAGCGCATCGGCCTCGTCGCCACCGCGACCACGACCTATTTCGAGCCGTTTCACGTCGCGCGCTTCTTCGCTTCCCTCGATCAGATCAGCAGCGGGCGCGCCGGCTGGAATCTCGTGACCTCGGCGGCGGCCGCCGAGGCCTACAATTTTGGCCGCGAGTCGCACGCCGCACACGCCGACCGCTACGCGCGGGCACATGAGTTTGCCAAAGTCGTGCTCGGGCTCTGGGACAGCTGGGAAGACCATGCGGTCATCGCCGACAAGACAAACGGTCTCTATCTCGACCAGGCCAAGCTCCATTTTCTCAACCACAAGGGTCAGCACTTTGCGGTACGCGGCCCGCTGACCGTGCATCGGTCACCGCAAGGACACCCGGTGATCGTGCAAGCCGGACAGTCCGAGGACGGCCGCGAGCTTGCGGCCGAAACCGCGGAGGTGATCTTCACGGTGCAGCAGGACCTTGCCGCGGGGCGCGAGTTCTACAACGACGTCAAGCGCCGCGCCGCCACTTACGGCCGTCCGCCCGAGGCCATCAAGGTCATGCCGGGCGTGATGACGGTGATCGGGACGACGCGCGCAGAGGCCGAGGACAAATATGGTCGGTTGCAGGATCTGATCGCGCCCGAGATCGGCATCAAGATGTTGTCGACCTACTTCGGGGTCGACATGTCGCGCTATCCGCTCGATGGGCCGGTTCCGGAACCGACGTACACCAACCAGGAGGTCGGCCGCGTCAAGATCATGGTCGATCTTGCCCGGCGCGAGAACCTGACGATCCGGCAACTTTACAAGCGCGTCGTCGGCCAACGCGCCCACCGCGTGGTGATCGGGACGCCGAGCGACATCGCGGATGCGCTAGAGCAATGGTTCACGGCCGGCGCGGCCGACGGGTTCAACATCTTGCCGCTCACGTTCCCGCGTGGGCTCGAAGAGTTCGTCGATTTCGTGATTCCGGAACTGCAGCGACGCGGGCTGTTCCGCACCGAGTACGAAGGCGCCACGCTGCGGGAAAACCTCGGCCTTCCGCACCCGCTCAACCGCTGGTCGGCGGGCGCGCAAGCAAGCGCGCTGCGGCAGGTCAGCTAACCGTCAGTAAACCACGGATCACGTGCAGCGCGGATAGAGCGCGGTCAGTTCGTGACCACGCAACACGATCAAGTGCGAGTTGAGACCGCCGCGTCGCAAGATCCAGGCACGCACGTCGGACGGGTAGATATCCATCATCAGCCGCGTAGCCACCGGCTGCGCCACCGTGTGGCCGCGCTCGGTCGGAACCCAGGCGGCATGGAAACCGAGTACCGCGCGCGAGGTGACACAGATACGGTTGCGCGGCACGACCCCGAGTACGAGCGTGCAGGCCGACAAGCACGGGCCGTCGATAACAACGCGCTCGCCGGTTGCCCGCACCTCTTCGAACAGATCGAGGAATTCGCCGATCTGTCCGCCCGGGCTCGATTTTATCCGTACTTCGGCCACGGCCGAACACGTTGCCGCCAGGACGGCGAGCGCCGCCATCACAATCTTTCGCACTATCAGTATCCCCGTGCAGGTGCCCGTATTTCCCCAAACGTACCCAAGTAAGTGCAAGAACTATGGCACAGTGTGGCGGCGCGAGACCGGTATTGGCTTATGGACGATCAGCCATAAGCGGCGTCCAACAGGGCCGCAACCTCGCCGCTGGTGACGGGACGGTCAACCACTTTGGCGAAATTGATCTCCTCGTGAACCGGCCCAACGATCCGTGCCACTTCGTCGCGCTTCACCCCGGCTTCGCGCAGCGAATGCGGCACGTCGAACTGAGCAATGAATGCGGCCACGCGATCCGCGCACACGCGCGCCGCCGGCCGGGGATCGAGCGGATCGAACGCAACGCCGAGCGCCTCGGCGATCGGCTCGAACCGCTGCGGCGCGATGTCGGCCATGAAGCGCATGGCATGGGGAAGCGTAATGCACGACGTGACGCCGTGCGGGACATCCCAGGTGGGGCCTATCTTGTGGCCGAGCGCATGGGAGATGCCGAGCCGCACATTGATCGCGCCGTAGAGGGAGAACCACGCCGACGTTTGGCAGTGGCCCCGATGCGCGATCCGCTCGTATGCCGGCGCCCCGATTGAGCCGGGCAGGTGCGCAAATAGCAACCGGATCGCCTGGGCGGCAAGCGTGTCGGTAAAGGCTTGGTGCCGAGTCGAGTAGATCGCCTCGACCGCGTGATCGAGCGCCCGCATGCCGGTCGCGACCCAGAGCCAGTCGGGGGTTTCCAACGTGAGCGACGGATCGTTGATGACGACGACCGGTTGCAGCCGGGCGTCGATGACCCCACGCTTGACCCGCGTCGCTTCATCCGTGGTCCCGCCTGCAGGAGTGTATTCAGCCGCCGAAAGTGTGGTCGGGATCGCAATGTGCGGAAGCGCCCGCTTGGCGTCGCGTGGCGCGCTGGCGAGCGACCAATCGAGCTCGCCGCCGGCCAGCGTCATATCGCGCCCATTGAGGATCGAAGCGATCGCGACCTTGGCGGCATCGATCGGACTGCCGCCGCCGAAACTGACCACCGCGTCGGCATCGTGCCGGCGCAACTCCTGCGTGAGCGCGCGCACCGACGACATCGGAACATGTTGCGAAATTCCCTTGAACACGCCCGCACAGCGCGCCCCCATGGCGGTCGTCACCTGTTCGAGCAGTTTGGACGCGCCGAGTGATTTGCCGGTGACGACGACCGCACGCGCGACGTTACGCCGCTCGAGTTCCGCAGCGAGGGAGCTGACCGGCCCGTGCATCACCTTCTCGAGACGGGTGAAGGAAAATTCGCTGCGGGGAGCGTCTACCCTTGGCGTTTCAGCCATGCGCGGATACTCGCGGCGGGCTCACGAAGAACTCACCGTCGCTTCATGGTCGGGTCAAGCGCGACGCGCATCGATTCGCCGAGCGCGTTAAAGGCAAGCGCCGTGAACAGAATGGCGAGGCCAGGCGCGTACATCTGTTCGGGCGCGATCTCGATATAGTTGTAAGCGCGGGCCAGCATCCCGCCCCAGCTCGCCGCCGGCGGCTGCACACCGAGCGATAGAAAGCTTAGGCTCGCTTCGGCGAGCAACGCGATGGCCAGCATGAGCGTGACCTGGACAATGACCGGCTGGATGGCGTTGGGGACGATATGCCTGATGATGATGTGGCTGGTGCTCGCACCGAATCCGCGCGCGGCGTCGACATAGAGCGCGCTTTTCACAACCAGAGTCTGGGCGCGCACCAAGCGCGCCAGCACCGGCGCGAACACAAAACCGACCGAAAGCATCGCGTTGGTCAGGCCAATGCCTAGTGCGCCGGTGACCGCGATCGCGAGAACGATCGGGGGGAACGACAGTAGCGCATCGATGAAGCGGCTGACCACCTCGTCGATCCAGCCGCCAAGAAATCCGATCACGAGGCCGACCGGAACGCCGAGAGCGATGCCGACGCCGACCGCCAGAAACGAGGCGTAGAGCGAATTGGGCGCGCCCCAGATCAGCCGGCTGAGCACATCGCGGCCGAGATCATCGGTGCCGAGCCAGTGCGCAGCGCTCGGCGGCAGCAGCAATTGGGTTACGTCCTGATCGATCGGCGAATACGGCGCGAGCACCGGGGCAAAGATCGAAACCAAGACGAGCGCCGCCAGAAACGTGATGCTGAGCACCGCACGCGGATCGCGGCGCATCCAACGCAGGACCCTGACCGCGCGCGAACGCCGCGGAGGGGCCGGAAGGTCGACGACGGCGGTCATGCTTCGGCCGTCCGGGGATCGAGCAGCGCGTTGAGCACGTCGACCACCAGATTGATCAGGATCACGATCACGACCAGCACCAGCACCACCCCCTGTACCACGGGGAAATCCTTGTTCAGTGCCGAGGTGGCAACGAGGCTGCCCACCCCCGGGATCGCGAACACCGCCTCGATCACGACCGCGCCCGAGAACAGCCGGTTGACCTGCAGGCCGAGCAGCGTCAACAGCGTCACGCTGATGTTGCGCAGGCCATGCTTCCATAGCACAGCGCCAGCGCCGAGGCCTTTAGCGCGCAGCGTGCGGATATATTGCGAGTTGAGCACCTCAATCAGCGCGCTGCGAACCTGGCGCGCCAATTCGGCGATGACGCCCACGGCGAGCGCGATAGCCGGCAGCGTGGCGTGCATCAACGCGCCCCACGGATCGGTCGT
Organism: Xanthobacteraceae bacterium; assembly: GCA_051985675.1. GTDB lineage: Bacteria > Pseudomonadota > Alphaproteobacteria > Rhizobiales > Xanthobacteraceae > JAFAXD01. The sequence continues at coordinate 93,078 of JBPYFJ010000085.1, forward strand.
AATTGAGACCGCACCCGTGGTCGGAAACCAGTGATATTTGAGCGACAGCGTCGCGACCAGGAGCATGGCGAGCCAGAAGCTCGGAAGCGCAACACCAAGCGATGCGAGCCCGGTGATGAACGAATCGAGCCGCGTGCCGACGCGGGTGGCTGCGAGCACGCCCAGTGACACGCCCACAACACCGGCGATCACAAGGGCGTAGGTCGCGATCAAGATGGTGTTGGGGAGCCGATAGAGAATGAGCTCGGCCACCGGCTGGCTGGTCAGCAGGGAGCGCCCGAGGTTGCCCTCGAGCGCGTGCAGGAGCCACACCCCGTATTGGACCACGAATGGCTGATCGAGCCCGTAGAGCTGCCTGATCTCGGCGATACGCTGTTCCGATGCATAGTCGCCGGCGAGCACGACTGCAGGATCGCCGGGGACGAGCTGCAGCAGGGAGAACACGACGAACGTCGCGAACACGATGATCGGCAGCAGCTGCCACAGACGACGGCCGATCAATCGCGGTAATTTCCCCATCGTGAACCCCTAGGCGGCGTGATCACGCATTTAGCCACACCTCGGTGAACTTCGGCGTTGCCGGCAGCCCGTCGGTATAGTTCTGGACCTTGGGGCTCATCACCCCGATAGCGGGCGCAATGAACTGGACCATCTGCAGGGCGTTCTCGACCACGAATCGCTGAAGCTTGGCAAACGCGGCTTTGCGCACGCCCTGGTCGGGCGTGTCCATGGTGGCGTCGAGGAGCTCGCGGAAGCCTGGCAGCTCGACCCGGCCGGCGTTACGCAAGGCGTCCTTGCCGAACAGGTTCTCATAGAACTGGCTCGGATCCGCGAACGGCGATGACGGGCTGATGAACATCGCGCCTTTCCTGTCGATCATGAACGCTTGCACCGCCTGCTGCGGGGACAGCGCCGTCAGTTTGACGCGGATGCCGGCCTTGGCGAGCTGCGAGATGATGAGCTCCTGGCGCTGCATCGCGGTCTGGTCGGGCCATCCGACCGACTCGATCTCGATCCCATCGGGGTGGCCGGCTTCGGCCAGGAGTTTCTTCGCCTTGTCGACGTCGTGCGTGTAGTAGTTCGCGGTCGCGGGGTCGCACGCCCACAGCGCCTTCGAGAGGATCGTACTCGACACCTGCCCGAGGCCGAGCGCCGCCACCTTGTTGATCTCGTCGCGGTTGATGGCATAGTTGAGCGCCTGCCGAATGCGCACGTCATCGAGCGGTGGGCGCGAGTAGTTGATGAAGGCGCCGTACGGCACCAGCGACGGAAACACCTTCGTTACAACGTTGGAGGACCGATCGGCGACCACCTTCTGCTGTGGCTGCAGATTAAGGGCAACGTCGGTCTCGCCGGCGATCACCGTGCGCACAACGGTATTGAGCTCGCTGATGATGCGCATGTTGATGCCGTCGAGGTATGGCAGGCCGGGCCTCCAGTAGTTCTCGTTGCGTGTGAGCACAAAGCTGTCGTTGTCCTGCCAGCTCACAAATTTGAACGGGCCCGTTCCGATGGGATTGCGGTCGACGTTAGGGCCTTTTTCCTGAATAGAGGTGGGGGAGACCATGAGCCCAACGCGGTTGGTCAGAATGGTCGGGAGGCCGACGTTGGGTTTGTTGAGCCTGATGGTGACCTGATTGGGCCCGGTGACCTCAACCTTGTCGACGGTGCCAAGATCGGATTTCACATTTGAGCGCGGATCGTTCTTGTAGCGCTCGAGGTTGAACTTGACGGCCTCGGCGTTGAACGGCGTGCCGTCGTGGAATTTCACGCCCTCGGCCAGCTCCAATACGAGTGTCTTCAGGTCGGTAAATTTCCAGGTCTTGGCGAGGCCGGGCTTGAGCTCGAGCGTGAGCGGTTCGAAATCGACAAGAGCGTCGAACACCCCGTAAAGCACGTTGAAGTCGGTGAGGTTGCGGCCGGTCATCGGGTCGACTGAGCCGGGATTGTAGGGCATTGCCACCCGCAGGATGCCACCCTTGCGCGGCGTTCCCTGCGCCACCGCGGCACCCGGCAGCAGCAAGGCGCCGGCTGCCGCCGCGGTCCCTCGCATGACGTCGCGGCGGTCCAACATGACCTGATCGATGTCCCTCGTCATCTCCATCCTCCCATGGCGTCAACTTGATCCCGGCGTCAAATCCGCCGTCAGACCCGCGTGTAGCGTAACCATAGCGCGCTCACATGGTTGGTGCATCGCCGTCAAGCAGAGGCATCAAGCCACACCTGCGTAAACTTCGGGGTGCCCGGCAGGTTGTCGACTAGGTCGCGGACCTTGGGGCTCGCAACCATGATATTTGGGGAGATGAACTGCGGGACCTGCAGCGCCTGCTCGATTACAAAGCGCTGGAGCTTGGCGAAGGCAGCCTTGCGGGCCGGTTGATCCTGAGCGGCCATGGTGGCATCGACGAGTTCGCGATAGCCCGGAACCTCGATTTTGGCGGCGTTGCGCAGGGCATCCTTGCCGAACATCGCGTCATAGAACTGGCTTGGATCCGGGTAGCCGCCGGTCGGGCTGATCAGCATGGCCCCCTTCTTCTCCAGCAGGAAGTTCTGCATCGCTTGTCCGGGCGGGACCGGTGTGAGCTTCACGCGGAACCCGGCCTTTGCGAGCTGCGATACAATCAGCTCCTGGCGCTGCATCGCGGTCTGATCCGGCCAGCCAAACGCATCCAGGTCGAGTCCGCTCGCGTATCCGGCTTCGGCAAGCAGCCGCTTGGCTTTATCGGGGTCGTGGCTGTAGTAGTTGACGGTTGCCTCGTCACATGCCCAGTGCTGCTTCGGCAGAATTGCGCTGGTTGGTTCGCCAAGCCCCAGTACGATCACCTTGTTGATCTCTTCGCGGTTGATTGCGTAGTTGAGTGCCTGGCGCACGCGTACATCGTCGAGCGGCGGACGTCCGTAATTCAAAAATA
>JBPYFJ010000086.1:0-7648 GCA_051985675.1 Xanthobacteraceae bacterium
ACGTCTGCAAAGCCTATGTTCGGCTCGCCGACGATCTCGCGCGACCGGGGTTCGACATCTTCAATATCGCCGGCGGCAATCCCGTGAGATTGCGTGATTTCCTGCATGCGATTGCGGATCGGATCGGTGCCAAACGCGACCTGCTGCATTTTGGCGCCATCCCCATGCGCCCGGGTGAACCGCCCGCATCCTATGCCGACATGGGTAAGGCGCGTCGCGTGCTTGGATGGATTCCAACGCCGTTGAGCGCCGCCATCGAACACGATCTGCTCGGACCGGGCAAGTGAGCGCGATGCCACGGGTCAGTGTGCTTATGTCGGTGCTCAACGGCGAGGCCTTTCTGCGCCCCGCCATCAACAGTGTTCTCGGTCAGACTTTTCGCGATTTCGAATTCATCGTCATCGACAATGCGTCGACCGACGGCACTGCAGCGATTCTCGACAGCTATCGCGACGAGCGGATTGTGCAGCTGTGCAACGACGAGGTCCGCTCGCTCACACAGTCGCTCAACCGCGGCCTCGAGAGCGCGCGCGGCGAGTACATCGCGCGGCTGGACGCGGACGATCTCGCCGCTCCCGAACGGCTCGCCCGCCAGGTGGCATTCCTCGACGCACATCCGGACGTCATGCTAGTGGCAAGTCATTTGCGCATCATCGACGAGAACGACCGCGTGATCGGGCACTTCACAAGCCCGACCGGGCATTCGGGCCTCTATGACGACCTCGCCTATCGCAACCCGATCGGTCATTCGGCCGCGATGTTTCGGCGCGCTCCGGTGTTGGCGCTCGGTGGGTATCCGGCGAACTACGTGTTTGCCCAGGACCTGGCGCTGTGGGTCATGCTGGCGCAGCAGCACGTCCGGTTCGGGATGATCGATGCACTGCTCGGTGACAACCGCGAGCACAGCCGGCGAACCACGTTGTCGGCTGCGATGGCACTGCTGCGACACCGCGAATCGATCAGGATCTTCGAATCGGCGCAGTGCCTGCCGCGCCTGTCGCACGCGGCGCGCCGGCTCGGCCGCATGAACCTCGCCCGGCTCCATTGCCTGCTGGCCGGTGCGCTGCTGCGATCCGGCGATGCCGCCGCAGCGGGCCTGGAGCTGGCCCACGGAGTTCGACTTGCACCCGTGTTTTGCGTTCGCCGCGCACTAGCGGGCCGGTGGCGGACCGCGTTTCCCGATGGCCGAGCCGCCCACTTGTAGCGAGGTGATGCCGGGGCGCGCCGACGCTTCGCCGCGCATCGCGCCGATCGAGGCCGCCGATCTCCCGGTGGTCGCGGCGTTCCTGGCGCGGCATTTCGGCGGCCAGCGTTCGCTTGAGCAATGGCAGCGTGCGATCACGCCGACCTGGTGCCCCGAGGCGGATCACGGCTACCTCCTGCGCGCCGGTGATGGCCGGATCGGCGGCGTGATCGTGCTGTTCCGATCGCGGCGCCGAATTGCCGGCGCATGGCGGCGCACCTGCGGGCTGTCGAGCTGGCTAGTTTTGCCCGAGTTTCGCGATGACGCCATCCAGCTCCTGGTGCACGCCACGCGCGACAAGGACCTTGTCTATGTCAACTTCACCCCGGCCCCGCGGACGGTCCGCATTTTCGAGCGGCTCGGGTTTCAACACATCGATACGACCGAGTGGGTGATCGTCAACGTTCCGCTGCCGCTGGCAGGTGGGCTGAGCGATCGCAGGGCGATTGCGGCGCACTTGACCGGACCCGCCTGCGACGATCTGTCCGCGCACGCCGCGTACCCGCGGCTGCATCATGTGGGTCTGTGGGCCAAGAACGGGGATTTCTGCCACGTGTCATTCGTGCGTGCCAGATTTCATCTGATTCCGGCCGCTCGCGTCATCTACGCCACCGATTGGGCGCTCTTTGGGCGCGTTCTAAAGTCCTTTCGCGGGGTAGCCTTGCTGCGTTTTGGCCTGCCGCTTACGATGGTTGAGCAGCGTCGGCTTGCCGGTCGGCCGGCGTTCGCGGTTGCGCAGACCGCGAAACAATTGGCCTTGTTTCGCGGTACCGACGTCGTGGCTGGCGCGATAGACGGTCTCTATTCCGAACTTGTTACGTTTGCCTGATGTCGAGCGAGAGGCGGGCCGCTTGATCGTCAAAATCGGTCGCTTCGGAGTGCTCGGCAGGGGCGAGCAAGCAGACGCGTTCGAACGCCGCGTCGTGCAAGCTTTGCAGGCGGACAATCGCTGCAAGCTGGCGTGGCGCACGGCGACGGCCGCGGCACCACCGGAACCCGCGGATTTCATCATTGATTTGTCGGAGCGCGCCGCCGGCCAGCGCTGGGCTGGGCAGGCGCTGCATGGCGTGTGGTTCGCGAGCGTCGGTGAGGATTCTCGCGTCGACCTCAAGGCCGCGCTGTTGGAAAATTTTGCCGACCAGAAATTCAGCGTGCCGGCCACCGTGGCGCGGTGGAAGGTGGACGACGCGGGGGCCGAAACGCTGGTGCGCTGGAATATGCGTTCCCGCCGGACCAGTGGACGCCACGTCGATGCGTCGCTTGCCAGCATGGCGCAATGTTTCGCCGCCGCGCTCAAGCGCGTCGACGCCGGCGCGCTTGCAACCGAGCACAGCTTCAAGCCCAGCATCGGAAGCCAGCCCGTGTCGTGGCTGCGCCTGCTCATGGTCAACGCGCGCAATGTCCTCGATCTCGCCAGCACGTCGTTCACATTGGACATGTGGAACATCGGCGTCTACGAGGGCGGTTCGCCGCGCGACGTGTTCGACCCGTCCTTCATGAACAATATCCGCTGGTTGCCGCACGAAGACGGCTGGCGCTATCGCGCCGACCCCTTTGGGTTTCGCCGGCCAAATGGCGAGACCGTCGTGTTTCACGAGGCCTACGATTATCGCACTGGCAAAGGCGTCATTGCGCGAATGGTCGGAGATTTGTTTTCGACTGCCCAAGAGTTTCCCATGCACCGGGCCTATCCTTATCTCTTCGAGCACGACGGCCGGCGATATTGCATGCCAGAGCAATCTGAGAGTGGCGGAATCGCGGTGTATGCAGTCGACGAGGTATCGCTCGACCTGGTCGAGGGTCGACCGCAGTTGCCGGACGTGCCATTGGTTGACGGCACCGTGTTTCCCTTTGGTGGCTTGTATTGGCTGTTCGGGACGCGCGCCGACAATAACTACAACGCCCGGCTTTATGCCTGGTACGCCGAAACCCCGTTCGGTTCCTGGACGGCGCACGCCTGCAATCCGATCAAGGTGGACATCGCCGGCGCCCGCTCGGCCGGGACGCCGTTCGTCTTCAATGGCTCCCTGGTCAGACCGGCGCAGGACTGCTCGCGCACCTACGGAGGCGCCGTCGTCCTCAACCGCGTCAGCGAGCTCACGCCGACGCGTTTTGCCGAAGAACCGATCGGGCGAATCGAGCCCGACCCGCGCTCGCCCTATCGCGACGGTGTGCACACGCTTTGCGTGAGTGACGGGCTCATTCTGGTCGATGGAAAATATCGTCGGTGGCATTGGTTGGCGCCGCTGTTGCGGATCACGCTTGACCAGGCGAGCGCGCGCCGCCGGAGGATGATGGCGGCCAAGCGCTGAGCGGGACACGGTGAATTTCGTCGATCTGCTCGATACTCCAAGTCTGTGTTTGGAGCCGCACGCGACAGCAGATCTGGCGCGTCGCGCCGAAGCGGGGGAAAGCCTGCCGCTTGGGCAATACGCGCGGGCAGAACGCGTCGGCGACGACATCCTCATCGCGCGCGACCCGCTCGGGTGTGCCAAAGTCTTTTACGGCAGCAGCCGCGACGGCGCGCTGATCGTCGGCAATCGCATCGCGGCTCTGGTTCGACGCGGTGTGCCGTTAAGCGAGATTGCCTCGTGCCCGCCTGGCCGCGTGGTCGCGCTTGGTTCGCCCGCGCGCCCGCGAATGGTCGGAACGCAGCCGCCAGCCTCGGCGCAAACGTCCACGTTCGATCCGGACAGGCTGCGGTCCCGCGCCCGTGAGCGCCTCGCCGCGGCGTTCTCCATGCTCGCCGAGCGGCATCGCGGCGCGCGCTTTGTTGTCTGCCTGTCGGGCGGGAGCGACAGTTCGATCATCGCGGGCTTCGCTGCGAAATATTTGCCGGGCGTGGTCTGTTGCAGCTTTTCGTTCCACCCTGCCAATGCCGGATCCGACGTCGCGCACAATCTTGACCCGCTTGACGCGGCATCCGACGACTTTCGCGCGGCTTCCCGGGTCGCCCAGTATATCGGTCTGCAGCTCCTACCGGTGTTTCGGCCGTCCGAGGCCGTGCGCGATGCACTCCCGCTCGCGGTCGGGCTTTGCCAGGACTGGCGCGATTTCAACGTTCACTGCGCGGTGGTCAATCTGTTTCTGGCTCAGGATATCCGCGCGCGGTTCCCTGACGAGGATGTGGTCGTGCTTACCGGGGACCTGATGAACGAATATTTGTGCGACTATCGCGAGGAAATCGTCGACGGACAAGTCTACTATCGGCAGCCCCGCGTCGATATCGGTCGCCGGCGCAACTTCTTCGTCATGGGCCTTGATGCGGGCGACCGCGAGATCGGCGTGTTCGGCGCCTATCGGCTGACCCTGTACCAGGTGTTTGCGCTGCTGGCCGATCTCTACATGGCGATACCCGCGAGCGAGCTCGAGCGCACCAACTTCAAGCACTGGCTCAACGACCCGCTGCTGCCCGAGGGCCTTCCCGACCTGATTAGCCGGCAGAAAACGCGCGCCCAGGTCGGCGGCCGCGACATGGGGGTCCTCGGTGTCTGCCATCGCATGGGCGTAACACCCGCGCAGCTGCAGGCGTCGTGGAAGGACGCGGTGGCACCCGCTGCCGATCTGCGGGATGTCCTCGATCTGATCCAGGTCGGCAAATACCGGTCCCCGATTTAGCCTTGCGTCATTCGTTATGTGTGGAATAGCGGGCTTCTACGATCCGGCCGGCGCTGAGCGCGGCGAGGCCGTGCTCGCTCGCATGCTGTCGACCATCCGCTATCGCGGCCCGGACGACATCGCGGGGTTCTGCCGCGGCGGCTACGGCATCGGTATGGTGCGCCTGGCGATCGTCGATCTAGCGGGTGGACTGCAACCCGCGCTCACGCGGGATCGCTCGGTCGCGCTCGTCTTCAACGGCGAGATCTTCAACTATCGCGATTTGCGACGCGACCTCGCCGCTCGCGGCGAAACCTTCGCGACCAACTCGGAAATCGAGGTCCTGCTCAAGCTCTACCAGCGCGAGGGCCTCGCCATGGCGTCGCGCCTCAACGGCCAGTTTGCGATCGCAATCGTCGACCTCAATCGGCGGGAGGTCGCATTGATGCGCGATCCGTTTGGAATTCGTCCGTTGTTCTGGACGCGCACCGACCAAGGGGTGGTGTTTGCGTCCGAGATCAAGGCGCTGGCCGCGCATCCGGATGTTCGGATTGCACTCGACCCCGTCGCTGTCCTGCAGACGCTCCGCTTCTGGACCGTGGCCGGCGATCACTCGGCATTCGCCGGCGTTCGCCAGGTGCCGGCTGGCCACTGCCTCACGCTCGCGGCCGACGGCGCGGAGAGACTCGAGCGCTACTGGACCTGGCCGTTCCCGCAGCAGCAGGACGAGTTGCGTTTGCGGAGCGACGAAGACTACTTCGACGTGTTTCGCAATCAGCTGGATGCATGCATCCGGCGGCAGTCGATGTCGGATGTCGAGGTCGGAAGCTACCTGTCGGGCGGCATCGATTCCACCGTCCTCGCGGTCCGGGCCGCGCAGCAGATGACCGGGCGGCTGAAGACCTATTCAGTGACATTCGCCGATGAGGGCTACGATGAAAGCCCGGCGCAATCCGAAATCGTCGATCACTACAAATTTCGCCACTCCGCGATCCGCGTGACCGATGCCGACATCGCGGCGGCATTTCCTGACGTCGTCTACCATGCCGAAGCTCCGCTGTTCAGGACCGCGCCGGCGCCGCTCTATCGGCTCTCGGAGTGCGTGCGCCAGGACGGCATCAAAGTGGTGATGACAGGCGAGGGCGCCGACGAAATTCTGCTCGGCTACGACCTGTTCCGCGAGGTCAAGATCAGGCGGTTCTGGGAGCGACAGCCCGAGTCGCGGTGCCGCCCACAATTATTGCGGCGCCTCTATCACTACCTGCCGCAGTTCCGCAACGCGCGTTACGCCGGCATGGTTATCGACATGTACAAGGGGCATCTAGTTGCGCCGCAAGACGCGCACTACGCGATGCGGATCCGCTGGGCTAACGGCAAAGCGATGGAAAGCTGCCTGTCGAAAGACGTTCGCCACCGCTATCGCGACTACGACCCGGTCGAGGATCTGGAGCGCTGGCTCCCGCCCGGATATTGGGACGCGCCTGATATCGAGAAGGCGCAGCAGATCGAGGTCGCGTTGCTGCTCGGAAACTATCTGCTCTCCAGCCAGGGCGACCGCATGAGCATGAGCCACTCGGTCGAGGGCCGCTATCCCTATCTCGATCTGGAGTTCGTCAAGTTTGCCGCCAGCCTTCCGCAAAGCATCAAGCTGCGCAGTCTGCGCGACAAATACATCCTGCGCAATGCGTTCCGCGCCGACATTCCCGACACGGTGCGCACGCGGCCCAAGGTCGCCTATCAGGCGCCCGAGATGAAGGCATTCTTCGCCGACGACGCGACCGCGAGGTCCACCGCGGACATCGTCTCAGCCGAGCGCCTCAACGAGGTCGGGCTGTTCGATCCGGCGTTCGTGAGCTATCTCTCGACCAAGGCGCGCAGCCGCCAGTTCGACCGCCTGGGCTTCCGGGACAACATGTGCTTTGTGGTGATCATGTCGACGCTGCTGCTGCATGATCGTTTCGTAAAGAGGCGGAGATCGGTGACCGACGCGACCAGCCAATCCGCGCGATTACATGAGGGTGCGGTGTATCAATGATGATGACTGTGGATCAGAAAAGCGTTGCCGATGCCATTGCCGAGTGGACAGTGGCGAATTTCGGCATCGGCCAACCAGCGTCGGCGTTGCCGCGCGACGAGTCGCTGGTGGAGCTCGGGTACCTCGATTCCTATGCGGTGGTCGAGCTCGTGGAATTCCTGGAAAAGAATTGGAACATTTCGATACTCAACGAAGAGATTACCCGCGAGAAGATGGGCTCACTCAACAAGATGGCGACGCTCATCCTGCAGAAGTGCGGCGTCTCCTAGATCAGGTTTGCCGGGCTCGCGCAACGCGCCTGTCCCGAACTAAGCTACTCCCGTGAAAGCACTCGTGACCGGCGCGGCCGGCTTTGTCGGCAGCCACTTGGTCGACGCGCTCCTAGGGCGCGGCGACACCGTGGTTGCATTCGATCATCGCCTGCGCGGAAAGTGCCTGAGCGACGCGGTTTTGGCGCGCACCGCGGCGATCGAAGCCGACATTTTCGATGGCGCAGCGGTTGCGCACGCCGCGCAGGGGTGCGCAGCGATCTTTCACTGCGCAGCCATGGTCGGAGTCGATGCCTATACGGGCCAGCCCGCCCGCACCATGGAGGTCGAGGAGGTCGGCCTGCGCAACGTCTGCGCCGCCGCGATCACACAGCAGTCCACGCGGGTCATCTATGCGTCGTCGTCCGCCGTCTACGGCCAGGCCGAGGCCCGCGCGCTCGATGAGACGCTTGTCGTCGCGCCGGTCTCCAATTACGGCATCGCCAAGCGGTTCGGGGAGCTTTA
>JBPYFJ010000087.1:0-5367 GCA_051985675.1 Xanthobacteraceae bacterium
GAGCGGACATTGCTAGGTGAGCGTGCGATGTCCGACTCCGCTTTTTGACGGCCGCGCAGAGCAGATCGGCCGTCTGGCGATACAGAAGCGATTGCCGACGCTCTATTTCAGCAAAGAAGCAGTGAAGGTCGGCATTCTGATGTCGTATGGCCCCGATCTTGTGGCAACCATCCGGCGTCAAGCGTATTTTGTCGATCGCATCCTCAAGGGAGCAAAGCCGGCCGATCTGCCAGTGGAGGAGCCGACAAAATTCGAGCTGGCGCTCAATCTCAACACAGCGAGGACGATTGGCCTCACCATTCCGCCTGCGCTGCTCGCCATCGCCGACGAGGTGATCGAATGAGGCGGCGCGAGTTCATCACGCTTCTCGGCGGCGCGATGGCATGGCCGCTTCAGCCATCGCCGGCCAGGCCGCGCGCATCATGATCGGCGCTGCCGCGAGGCTCGCGATGAGTGACCTTGTGCTCCGTAGATTTTTCATGGTGCGCAAACCGAAGTCAGAAACCGTCAGCTTGCCCGCGCCAGGGCGCCAGGTCCGCCCGCCTGATCGCAGGCGCATCCCGCGGCCAGTGTGTCGGCAAGCACGGACGCGCGGTCGAGCGTTTCCATGTCCGCCACCAGATCGAGCGACCGGTCCACCGCGTCAGGGGTCAGCACACGGCCGGCGCAATCGCGATACTTTGCCTCGAGGGCAAACCGGGACAGCGGCTGTTCCGACGTGCGTCCGAGCGCGCTGTCCACCACCTTCACCAAGCGTCGTCCGTCGGTGGTCGTGACGGTCACCTCGGCACCGAAATGCGCGGTGCCGGCGGATGACATCTGCGGATGCGGCGCCGCTTCGATGCGGGCCATCACATCCGCCACCCGCGCGTCGAGATAAGCGTCGTCGTTGAAGTGCGACAGCACCACTTGGCCGTCCACCAGCGCGCGGGCGAGGCAGTATTGCACACTGAACTTCGCATCGAGCGCGCTGCGCAGGCTCGGACGGTTGGTGTGCGCGAGACGTCGCGGATGCGTCCAGGACACCACATGAGCGACATTCTCGGGCGTCAGGCGATGCGCGCGCACCAGATCGAGCATGGCGTCGATGGCCGGATGGGTGCTGCCGCAACACGGATAGCTCTTGATGGCGATGCCCGGCGTGATGATGTCGAGCGGTTCCGCCCAGTCGCGCAGCACGGCGTCGGCATCGTAGTTGCCGGCGCCGTTGAAGACATTGAAAAAGCCTTGCCGGTGCTCGAACACATCGTGGCTCGCCGTCATACCCGCGCGCGCGAGCATCGCGGCCATCACGCCGTTGCGGGCGCAGTGACCCACATGCAGCGGCTTGGTCATGGTGCCGAAGTTGGCCTTGAGGCCGGACGAAAACGAAGCCGCGATGGCGAGCGCGGTTGCGGTCTGATCCTGCGTCAGCTCGAGGAGCCGCGAGGCCGCTGCGGTGGCGCCGAATATGCCCAGCGTTGCGGTCGGGTGCCAGCCCTTGTCGTAATGGTGGAAGTTGACGGCGCGGGCGATGCGCGTTTCGGTCTCGAAGCCCGCCACATAGGCGGCCAGGAAATCGCGCCCGCTGACTGGCATCGCGTCGGCCAAGGCGAACAGGCCCGGCAGGATCGGCACCGAAGGATGGCCGCCGAGTGTGTTGCTGCAATCGTCGAAGTCGAGCGCATGTGAGGCGGTGCCATTCACCAGCGTCGCGTCCGTAACCGACAGGCGCTGCGCGGAGCCGAACATCAGGGCCGGGCCCGTGGCGGTGCACACGCGCAGCATGATCTGGGCGCACGGCTCGGCAGATCCGGCGAGTGTGACCCCCACGGTATCGAGAATGCCGGTCTTCGCCCATTCCAACGCGGCATCCGGCAGGCCGTCATACGTGAAGGCGCGAATGCGCCGCGCGAGCTCGGTGGCAATGGTCATGGGGCAGCTCCTTCAGCATCGTGGTGGACCTGCGATGCGCGCGAGGCCGGCGGCCGCGCGAACGCCGCGGCGCTGCGTCCCGCCAGCCGTCCAAAGGTCGCGCCGGACATCAGGCCCGTCCCGCTGGCATAGTTGTGGAAGAACAGCCCGCCGACCATTTCGCCCGCCGCATAGAGGCCTGGAATGATCCGGCCGTAAAGATCCTCGACCTCGCCCTTCTGGGAAATCTTGAGGCCGCCGAACGTAAAGGTCACGCCGGTCGTCACATGATAGGCGTGGAACGGCGGAGTATCGAGCGGATTGGCCCAATTGGTCTTGTTGATGGCGAGGCCTTGGGTCCTGCGGCCATCCAGGACATTGGGATTGAACGGAGTGTCGACGCGGCAGGCGGCGTTGAATTCCCGCACGGTGCGAAGGAAACCCTCGGGATCCACGCCGTCGAGCTTGCCGGCCAGTTCTTCGAGCGTGTTGGCTTCCGCCTTGGTCACCCGGCGGATGCGATACTCGCTGCGCAGCAGATGGCTCACCTTGGCGTCGAACACCTGCCAGGCAAACATGCCCGGAAGCTTGATGATCTCGCCGCCATATTTCGCATAGGTATGGCTGTGAAAGTTGGCGCCCTCATCGACGTAGCGCTCGCCCTTGGCGTTGATCAGAATGCCGAACGGGTAGTTGTGCTTCTGGAACTGGTCGCCGACCGTGAGATCGCCATACGGCGGAGCGTTGATGTCCCACGCCACCGAATGGGCACCGGACCAATGGCCGTAGGGCCGTGCGCCGATCGCCATCGCCATGTTGAGCCCGGCGCCCATATTGAATCGCGTACCGCGCACCCGCGCCATTTCCCAACCGGGGCCAAGGTACTTTGCCCGCATTTCCGGATTGGACTCGAAGCTGCCGCAGGCGAGCACCACAGCGCCGGCCCGGATCGCGACCGGCGCGCCTTGGTGTTCCGCGATGACGCCCGCGAGCCGCCCGTTTTCACGGATGAGACTGGTGGCGGGCGTCTCATAGAGAATCGGGATGCCGCGCCGCTGCACATTGGCATAGAGCGCGTTGAGGAGCTCCGGCCCGCCGCCCCAGATGTGCAGTGCGAGACCGCCCCAGAATTTGAATTTTCCGTCGACCTGGTAGGCCTGCCGTCCCAACCCCGGCTGCAGCTTCACCCCCTGCTGGGCGATCCATTTGGCAGTATCCAGACTGCCGCGCACGAGAATTTCCAAGAGATCCGGGTCGGACTGGTATTGGGTCAACGCGAAAAGGTCGTCAAAAAACTGGTCTTGCGTGTAGGTTCCAAAGTCGACGTTCTCGAGACGCTCCTGCGCCAGCGATGGCAGCACAGCGAAGAGATCGTCGACGCCTGCGAACGCGAACCGGAAGGCGCCGCCGGTAAAATGTGAGTTGCCGCCGCGCTCCTCGAACGGCGCGGCCTCGAGCATCAGCACGCGCGCTCCATTCTGGTGCGCCGAGATCGCGGCGCACAAGGCCGCATTGCCTGCCCCGACCACCAGCACGTCCGGCGCCACGCCCCGCAGTTCGGCAGATGTCATGCTTCCTCCCGAGATGTGAGGATCACAAAACGGCGCTTCAAACGTTCGATCAGCGCTGGTCCTGCGGACGGGTTTGCCGAACGGTATTTATAGAACGTCTGCGCTGCTCACTCCGCTTTTATTTTCGCAAACTCGATCACCTTCGCCCATTTCTCGGTTTCGTCAGCGATGAGCTTTCCGAGGTCGGCGGACGAGCCAGTCAGCACGGTGGCTCCAAGGTCCGCGAGCCGCGCTTTCAATTTGGGATCGGCGAGCAACCCATTCATCGCGGTGTTGAGCCGATCGACAATCTCGACGGGCGTGCCTTTGGGCGCCCCGATGCCGTACCAGGCGCTCGCCTCGTAGCCCGGGACCAATTCGCCCACGGTTGGGATGTCTGGCAACAGTTCTGAGCGCGCGGTGCCGGTGACCGCCAGCGCACGCACCTTTCCTGTACTGATGTAGGGCATTGTCGCGGTCACGGCCCCGAACACGACCTGCACTTGGCCGCCTAGCAGGTCGGTAAGCGCGGGGGCCGCGCCGCGATAAGGCACATGCACCATTCTGAGGCCGGCCTTGAACATGAACAGCTCGCCGGCGACATGTGACACGCTCCCATTGCCGGCCGACCCCATATTGATCTTGCCCGGATTGGCCTTGGCGTGGGCGATGAACTCGGAAAGGGTTTTGGCCGGAACTGACAGATTGACGACCATGATTTCGGGCGTGCGCAGGATGCCTGCGACTGGCGTCACGTCGCGGATGAAATTGAAGCTGAGCCTGTCGTACAAGGTCGCGTTGATCGCGTTCGGCAGGCCGATAAGGCCTAGCGTATAGCCGTCGGCCGGCGCGCGTACGAGCGCCTCGGTGGCAACGTTGGTCCCGGCGCCAGGCCGGTTCTCAATGACGACGGGTTGGCCCAGCCGTTCTTGCAGCCATTGACCGATCAGGCGCCCGACGATATCGGCCCCTCCGCCGGCGGAAAAGCCTATGAGCAAGCGCACCGGACGCGACGGATAGGTTTGTGCCCACGACATGCGCGATAAAGCAGGCAGCGCCGCAGCACCCGCTGCCAGATGCAGAAATTGGCGGCGGAGAAGGTTCATGGCGAGAGGCCTGTGGCTCTGATGACGATCATTCTCATGCGCGCATCTTTCCATCTCCTGACACACTGTCAGGGCCACACCGGGCGGTGATAGCCAAGCGGGACCGAGGGCCGCGCCCAGTACGGCGGCGTTTCCGACAATTGCACGGCTGGCCTGAGGTGGCCGAGCCGGCCAGATGGTGTCTCACTGACCGTCGACCAATGTTGCAGTTCGCTGGCGGTGAACTCAGCAGGTATATCCCTCAGCGCCGCTGCCGGCACTTCGCCGAGATCGACAATCCATTTGCCGACCTGGGCGAGAGAGATCCGCACCAACCAGCTGCCACCTTCCTGCGTCCGGCGTGCCAACGCCACCATCGCGCCAAACGCCATCAAGTAACCCGTGCAATAATCGATCGCCGAGACCGGGTAGAATTGTGGCTCCGCAGTCTTGCCCGGGACGCTCTCCGCCTGACGTGTCGTCATGCCGCTGACGGTCTGCACCACCGTGTCGAAGCCTCGCCGTGACGCCCACGGGCCGGCGTGACTGAAGGCACAGAGCGAAACGTAGACGAGCCCAGGTCGGATCGCACCCAGCTCCTCTGGCGACAAGCCGCGGTTGGCCAAGGTGCCCGGACGATATCCTTGCGAGAAGACATCTGCCTTGCGCACCAGCCCGCGTAGGATATCGGCATCGCCCCGAACGCGCAGGTCGAGTTCAGCCGACAGCTTGCCGTGCCCGGTATCCAATTCCTGGTACCCAAGGCTGGGCAGATGTGCGCCAGTGATCCTCAAGACGTCAGCGCCATGTTCGGCGAGCGTGCGGGCACAAGTCGGTCC
>JBPYFJ010000088.1:0-90447 GCA_051985675.1 Xanthobacteraceae bacterium
TGGATATCGTCGGCGATGCGTTGATCCGGATTGTCGGCGGCGTCGCCGACGAGCTGCATCCGATAGTGGTTGCCGGCGTCGAGCCAGCCCGCGAGATATCTGACGGTCATCCAGCGTCGCCAGCGGATCTGCAGCCACTGATTGAGGTACAGCTGATAGACGGCGAGAACGATGAAGATCGTCGCCAGCATGCAGAACCACAACAACTCGCTGACGAAGGTATCCCACTGATACTCCTGCAGGGCATTGTAGAAGCGGTTGGTCCACTGATTGAACATGACGTTGAGGGCGACGATGCCGAGCTCCATGGCGATGACCGCCGCGAGCAGTGCGCGCCCCGGCCAGCGATCCTCGGAACGGAAGTACGGCAGGGCCAGCCGCCAGATCGTGACCAGGGTTGCAATGAAGCGCTTCACGGGCAGGCTCCTGAGTTGAGCATTCGAGCGTCACAACGGCGTCCGGCGAGCCGGCTGCTCGCATCGCACACTTAAGGTACGGGGGATAGGGGCACCAGGATCACCCGGGCAGGCTTGTCGAACGCCCCTAAGGCGTCCAAAATCGTCCCAACGCTGCCGGAATAGCGAAACCATGGCGGCGGTTATGATCACAGCGGTTCACTAGAACGCGCGTGCCAGGGGATGGACCGGGCCAGAGAGGAACAGCCTCGTTCCATCAAAACGCATAACCAGTGCTCGGGCGGATAACCTGCCCGAGACATCAATCGCGGCAAAGCGGCGAGGAACGTCGCGTGCCGTCTAGGGAGGAAGTCGATGTGGAATAAGATCAAGTCTGCGGTCACCACGCGCCGCAAGTTTCTCGGGAGCGCGGGCGTCGCCACTGCGGCGGTTGCTGCCCCGAGCGTCGTCAAAGCCCAGGGCGCCATCAACATGCGGTTTCAGAGCACCTGGCCGTCGAAGGACATTTTCCACGAATATGCCCTCGACTACGCCAAGAAGGTCAACGACATGACCGGCGGCGACCTGAAGATCGACGTGCTGCCGGCCGGCGCCGTGGTGCCGGCCTTCGGGTTGCTCGACGCCGTGTCGAAAGGCACGCTCGACGGCGGCCACGGCGTCCTCGTCTATCACTACGGCAAGCAGACCGCGCTAGCGCTCTGGGGATCCGGTCCCGGTTACGCGATGGACGCCAACATGCTGCTAGCTTGGCACAAGTACGGCGGCGGCAAGGAATTGCTGGCCAAGCTTTATTCGTCGATCGGCGCCAACGTCGTGTCGTTTCCGTATGCGCCGCTCTATACCCAGCCGCTTGGCTGGTTCAAGAAACCGGTTACGAGTGCGGACGATTTCAAGGGCATGAAATACCGCACCGTCGGCATCTCGATCGATCTGTTCACGGCGATGGGCGCGGCGGTGAATGCTTTGCCGGGCGGAGAAATCGTGTCGGCAATGGATCGCGGGCTGCTCGACGCCGCCGAGTTCAACAACGCGACCTCCGATCGCGTACTTGGTTTCGCCGACGTATCCAAGGTGTGCATGCTGCAGAGCTATCATCAGAATGCCGAGCAGCTCGAAATCACGTTTAACAAGACGAAGTACGACGCACTGCCCGACAAGTTCAAGGCGATAATCGCCAACGCGGTCGAGGCAGCCTCCCAGGACATGCAGTGGAAGGCGATCGACCGCAATTCGCAGGACTACATCGAGCTCCAGAGCAAGGATAAGGTCAAGTTCTACAAGACGCCCGACTCCATCCTCGCCAAGCAGCTCGATCTCTACGATCAGATCGTGAAGAAGTACGCGGCGGTCAATCCGCTCTTCAAGGAAATCGTCGAATCGCAACTTGCGTTCGCCAAGCGGGCAACGCAGTGGGAGCAGGACTACGTCGTAAGCCGAAAAATGGCGTTTGATCATTACTGGGGGCCGAACGCCAAAAAGCCGATTTGACGTCGTTACAACTGACGCAGCACCATTCGGGGAACCGGATGGTGCTTTTCTGTTCGCAATATCACACTGGGCAGCACTGACCGATGAACGCACAGCGGTTCTTGTTCGCGATCGACGCGATCAGCACCTGGGTAGGTAAAGCCGTTGCTTGGTTGATCGTTGCGCTGATGGCGGTCGTCTGCGTCGAGGTGTTCAAGCGCTACATCATGAACGCGCCAACGGCGTGGATCTTCGATCTCGATAACATGCTGTACGGGACGCTGTTCATGCTGTGCGGCGCCTACACGCTGGCGCAAAACGCGCACGTGCGCGGCGATTTTCTGTACAGCTCGATGCAGCCGCGCCTGCAGGCCGGGCTCGATCTGGCGCTCTATATCGTATTCTTCTTCCCCGGGATCGCGGCGCTGATCTACGCGGGCTACGACTACGCCGCCGATTCCTGGCGGATCGCCGAGCATTCCAACGTCACCGCCGACGGGCCGCCAGTCTACCATTTCAAGTCGGTGATCCCTATCGCCGGCGCGCTGGTGATGCTGCAGGGCATCGCCGAGATCGTGCGCTGTGTAATGTGTCTGCGCACCGGCGAGTGGCCTGCACGGCTGCACGACGTCGCCGAGATCGACGTCGTCGAGGAACAATTGGCGCACAGCGAATATGTCGACGAGGAGTCGCGCAAGATCGCGATCGAACGCGCCCACGACATCGACGAGACCGCGCGCCAGCGCGGCATGGGCGGAGAGCTCAACACATGAGCGATCCCGCCCTCGGGCTTTTGATGCTGGCCCTCATCGTGGTCGTGATCATGATGGGGTTCGCGACCGCGTTCACGCTGATGGGGCTCGGCATCTTCTTCGGCTTCATCGCTTTCTACAATCCGACGGAAGCCTGGTGGCACAACCGGGTGTTCGACCTAATGGTCGAGCGCACCTACGGCGCCATGACCAACGACGTGCTGATCTCCATCCCGCTGTTCGTGCTCATGGGTTACGTCATGGAACGCGGCGCGCTGGTCGACAAGATGTTCTATTCGATCCAGCTCGCGTTCCGGCGCGTGCCGGCATCGCTCGCCGTGGCGACGCTGATCGTGTGCACGTTCTGGGGCATCGCCAGCGGCCTTGTCGGCGCGGTCGTCGTGCTGATGGGCGTCATCGCGTTCAACCCGATGCTGCGCGCGGGGTACGACGTCAAGCTCGCGTCCGGTGTGATTACCGCCGGCGGCACGCTCGGGATTCTGATTCCACCATCGGTTATGATCATTGTGTACGCGGCCGTCGCCGGGCAATCGGTCGTCAAGCTCTACGCGGCCGCGATGTTCCCCGGCTTCTTCCTGTCGTTCCTTTATCTCGTCTACATTGTCGGCTGGGCGGTGATTAACCCGAAGATCGCCCCGAAGCTGCCGGACGAACAGACGCGCGTGCCGGTGCCGGCGTGGGTGCCGAAGTTCCAGCACGCCTACGGCGGCAACATGCTGCTCGCGCTCGGCCAGGCGCTGCTATCGCCCTCACGCGCCGGCAAGATCGAGATCGATGGCCGCCCGATCAACTACTGGACGCTGGTCAAGAACTTTGCGCTGGCGCTGGTGCCGTTTCTGCTGATCGCGCTCACTCTGTGGGGCATCTGGTGGTACGTCGTGATCCACCAGCAGGCCGTCGCCGAGGCTGCCGCGGTGCCTGCCGTGCAGCAGCTCGGCAGCCCCGACCTCTCCGCCAAAGGACCGGCGACGCCGGCCGAGCTTGGGCCGGGCACGGAGTTCTATTTGTGGTTCTGGTTGTGCGCGGCTGCGGGGGCAGCGGTGCTTGTGCGCTACTACTCGCGGATGGACGGTTCGCGCTTCGAGGTTCTGAAGCTGTTGACCTCGTCGGTGATGCCCCTCGGCATTCTCACCGTGATCGTGCTGGCGGTGATCTTGTTCGGCATCACGACCGCGACCGAATCCGCCGCCGTTGGCGCAGCCGGCGCATTTGTGCTGGCGTTTCAGGCCCGCACGCTCGATTGGAAGCGCACCAAGGAGGCGGTCTTTCTGACCGCCAAGACGACCGCCATGGTGTGCTGGTTGTTCGTCGGATCGGCGTTGTTCTCTGCCGTGTTTGCGATCCTGGGGGGTCAGGCGCTGCTCGAGAAATGGGTGCTGTCGCTCGACATGTCGCCCGTGCAGTTCATGATCCTGTCGCAAGCCATCATCTTTCTGCTGGGTTGGCCGCTTGAGTGGACCGAGATCATCATCATTTTCGTGCCGATCTTCCTGCCGCTGCTCAAGCACTTCAATATCGACCCGGTGCTGTGGGGAACACTGGTGTTCGTGAACCTGCAGGCGGCATTTCTGTCGCCGCCGGTCGCAATGTCGGCGTTCTATCTCAAAGGCGTTTCGCCGTCGCACGTCACCCTCAACCAGATTTTCGCCGGCATGATGCCGTACATGCTGGTGGTGATCCTGTGCATGGTGATCATGTATCTGTGGCCGGGGATGACGCTTTGGCTGCCCGGCTATCTCTATGGCGGGTAGAGCTGATCCCGAAAAGTGGATACCGGTTTTCGGAAAAGATCATGCTCCAACATAAGGTTCACGCCGGCTGCGGCGTGCCGAGCTCCCGTTTGAAGAACCCGATCGTGCGGCCCCAGGCGAGGTCGGCGGCCGCCTTGTTGTAGCGTGCCGCCCCCGTGTCGTTGTTGAACGCGTGCTGGGCGCCTTCGTAGATGTAGATCGTGTAGCGCTTGCCATTGGCCTTGAGCGCTGCTTCATAGGCCGGGATACCGGCGTCGATGCGCTCGTCGTTTCCGGCGTAGTGCAACAGCAACGCGGCCTGGATCGCCGGCACCTGATCTGCGCGCACCTGCTGGCCGTAATAGGCCACACCCGCCTTCAGTGTCGGGCTGACCACGGCGATGCGGTTGACCATTCCGCCTCCCCAGCAGAAGCCAACGGCCCCGACGTTACCGTTCGACTCGGGGTGCTTCTGGAGAAACGGCACCGCGGCCGCGATGCGTGGCGCCGCTTCGTCGGGTTTGATCAACTCGGCAAAGCGATCACGGGCTTGATCTTCGTCGGCCGGGGTGCCGCCGTACGGCGACAGCACATCGACGGCGAGCACCAGAAAGCCTTCCACCGCCAGCCGGCGGGCCACGTCCTTGATATGCGGGGTAAGGCCCCGGTTTTCATGAATGACGGCGATCGCGGGCCGCTTTGTCTTATCCCTGCCGCGCGCGAGATAGCCGCTCATTTTGATCCCGGCGGCGTCGTAGTCGACGGTGTCGGTCGCCAGCCGAGCATCGTCGGGCGCGACGATCGCGGCTTTGGCGTGGTCGCTCTGCAACAACGGCAACAGAGCGGCGGCCGCGGCTGCCGACCCGGTGAGATCGGCCAGCCGGTCGAGAAACTCACGCCGGCTGATGCCGCCGTGGGTGAACCGATCGTAGAGATTGATGACGCGCTGATCCATGTGGCGACCCCTGCCTTGAAGAGACGCGCCACCATAAGCCCGGCGCTGCGACTTTGCAGCTACATGCACGCAATTGTGAGTGGGCGAGGGCGGCGCCAAAGGACCGGAAGCGCGACCGCCGCGATGACGCTTGCGCGGCGGGAATTATGCTGGCATTCGAGAGCGGCATATCGTCGAGGATCTTCCAATGCTCAAAAACCGAGTCGGCCGCGCGCTTGCGCTCGGCGCCCTGCTCAGCGCTGTGTGGGTGAGCCGGCCGTCGGCGAACGAAGAGTTTCCATTCGGCCGCGAACTACTGCTCGATACCCGGCCGATGAAGGGTTCGAAGCGCATCCCCGGTATCGAAATCGACCATGACGGCATGGCCGCGATCGACCTGTGGTGCAACACCATGCAAGGCCGCGCTGTTGTCAGCGCTGATGCCATCACCATCTCGACCGGCGAGAAGACCGATCGGCCTTGCGCGGCGGAGCGGGTACAGGCGGACGATGATCTGGCCGCGGCGCTGATTCAGGTGACGCACTGGCGCTGGGAGGGAGACAGCCTGGTCATGAATGGTCCGAAGGAGCTGCGGTTTCGGCTGCACACGAACTAAAGCCGACCAATTGGATCGGAGCGGAGGCGAGAATGCATAAGCAAGTGATCAAAGCCGATGTTCCGGAAACGGCCGGGCCGTTCAACCTGTGCGTCCGCCACGGCAACATGATCTACATTTCCGGGCTACCACCGTTCGACGCGGAATACGCCGCCAAACTGCGTGCGGCGCGTGCGGCCGGGCAACCGATTCCGCCGTTCCCGGACGTGCCGTTCGAACGGCAGGTGCGCATCGTCATGGATCACATGAAGAAGTTGGTCGAGGCCGCCGGCTCCAACATGGACTGCCTGCTCAAGGTCATTGTGTGGTTGAAGGACCAGCGCCAGCAGGAAGAGTTCGACCGAATCTACCGCAGCTATTTTTCCAGCCAGGACGCATTGCCGGCGCGCACCCGCATGCAGGCCGGGCGGACGCCGATGGATTGCGGCCTCGAGGTCGAGGCGATCGGCTACGTGCCGTAATCGGGAATCAAGAAACGGGCGTCAGGTGTCGGGAATTGGCTGTTTCCTGACGCCTAATTCCTGTTATCTGGTCTTGCTATGCTTACGCGGCGCGACTTCCTCGACGGTGTTGCCCTCGCCATTGCGTCCGGCTTGACGCCGGCGGCGCAGATTTTCGCACAGCCCACCCGCTATCCGCCGTCCCTGACCGGGCTGCGCGGTGATCATCCGGGTTCGTTTGAAACCGCGCACGCCTTCGCGCGCGAGGGCGCAGCCTTTCCGGTTGACAATCTGGCGGCGGACGAGAGCTACGATCTGGTCATTGTCGGCGGCGGCATCAGCGGTCTAGCCGCGGCGTGGTTCTACCGAAGTGCGGTCGGCCCACAGGCCCGTATTCTGATCCTCGACAATCATGACGATTTCGGCGGCCACGCCAAGCGCAACGAGTTCACGATCGGCGGCCGCCGGATTATTGGCTACGGCGGCAGTGAGTCGATGCAGTCGCCGAAGACTTTGTACAGCCCGGTGGCGAAGGACCTCATACGCGCACTCGGCGTCGACCTTGCGCGCTTTGAGACCGCGTTCGATCGCAACCTTTACGGATCGCTCGGTCTCGCGCGCGGCCTATTTTTTGCGCGCGAAGCATTCGGCCGCGACGCACTCGTCGTTGGCGATGCCACGGGGTTCGGCGGGGTTCCTGCAAAACGCGCGAACGTAAAACCGATCAGTGAATTGATCGCCCAATACCCGGTCTCCGAAACGAGCCGTACCCAGCTCGTAGCGCTATATGACGACAAGCGCGATCCGCTGCCCGATCGAAGCATCGAGGAGAAGCAGCAGATTCTCAAATCGACAAGCTATCGCGACTATCTGATCAAGATTTGCGGCCTGAGCGACGAAGCCGCCAACTGCTTTCAAGGGCGCACCCTGGGGTTCTTCGGCGTTGGCAGCGACGCGGTGGCGGCGGCTGACGTGCGCGACTTCGGCTATCCGGGTTTTGGGGGCCTGGGCTTACCGGACGATCGCAATCCGGCTTGGGATGAGCCCTACATCTATCACTTCCCCGATGGCAATGCGGCCCTCGCCCGCCTTCTCGTGCGTGCGCTTGTTCCCGGAGCCGCCCCCGGCGACACGATGGAAGACATCGTCGAGGCGCCAGTCGACTACGGCCGCCTCGATGGGGAAGGGAACGTCCGCATACGGCTCGAGGCAACTTGCGTCAGCGTGCGCGAGATGCCTGATCGGGTGCTGATCGGCTATATACGCGACGGGCGTGTGCGCAAGGTCGCGGCGCGGCAGACGGTGCTGGCGTGCTTCCACGCCATGATCCCCTACCTGATGCCGCAATTGCCGGCCGCGCAACGCGTGGCCTTGGCTCGTAACGTGCGCACGCCGCTCGTCTACACCAATGTGCTGGTACGTGACTGGCGTCCGTGGGTTGCGCTCGGGGTGCACGCGATTTCGGCGCCGATGTCGTTTCACTGCAACGCCAAACTCGACTTTCCGGTGTCGCTTGGCGGTTATCGCTGCGCCAGCGATCCAACCCAGGCGATCTGCCTGCACCTCGTGCACGTGCCTTGCGCGCCCAACCAGGGCCTCGACGCGCGCGAGCAGTTCCGCATCGGCCGCCAAAGCCTGCTGTCAATGACGTTCGCCGACTTCGAGGATCGCATTCGCGATGACCTCGACCGGATGCTCGGCCCTGGCGGATTTGCGAGCGATCGCGACATTGCAGCCATTACTGTCAATCGCTGGGCGCACGGCTACGCCTACACGGCAAGCTCGCTGTTCGACGGCGATGACTGGCGGGACACCATGCGGCTTGCGCGCCGGAATACCGCGCGGGTCGCGATTGCCAATTCGGATGCCGGCTGGGACGCCTACGCGCACGTCGCGATCGATCAGGCCGACCGTGCCGTGCGCGAATTACTGCAATAGCCGCGCCGCCAATTGACGACCAGAAGAACGAGTCCGGCCAGCGCCAGCAGACCGGCCGGTACGCCGATCAACCAGCGCTCTCGCTCGCGCGCTTTGCCACGCAGCACCTGCTGAACGAAGCGCTCTCCCTGTGCCATCTCATTGAAGGTCTGCTGGTAGGAGCCCACGCGCCGGACTTCCTCGTCGGGGAGTGGCGCACCTTGATATCGCGCGGCGCGTTCGGTTGCGTTGAGCGCCTCGATCTGCATTTCGAAGCGGACCGCATCGCGCGCGGCGCTGTCATATAGCGTTCGATTGTGGGCATCGAGAAAGTGCGCGGGTCCCCATCCGGTCACGCGCTCGAACGCCGCGAGCAGCGGCTGATCGGCGTGCGGGTTGATGATGAGCCATAGGCTTGATCCGAGGGTGATCGCGAGCAACAAGGCCGCGCCTGTTTGCATCGCTGCGGCCCTGGTCCTGCGCCGCTGCTCGCGCGCGACGAACAACGAAGCCTTGACGAGGCCCGCCAACACAAGAGCAAGGGCAAAGGTCGCGACCAGGGTGGCTCCGGTGGGCAGGTCGAGCCAAAACGACGCGGCGAGCCCGGCGGCACTCGTCGCGATGCCGACGAGCCAGGCGATGGCGAGGGTTTGAGCGATGTTGATCGCGAAGATCGAACCGATGACAGCTGGCACGATCAGGAAGCTGAACACAAGCAGCACGCCCGCGGTGGTAACGGAGCTCGCAACGACCAGGCCGAATGAAACGAAGAACACGAAATCCCACATCATGACCGTGAGCAAGCCGCGCGATGCGGGATCGCGCTCGCCGGCGAGGGCGATGAGCGGGCCGCGCGCCAGCCAGTGGAACGCGCCGATCGCCGCGTAAAGCCCCGCGAATTTCGCGAGGTCCGCTGGACTGACGGTCAAAATATTTCCACTCAGCATCTTCTTGACGTGCTCGGCGCCCTGGGGCGAGCGGTCGATCACCAACACAGTGACAGCGGCCGCCACCACGTAGAGGATCCCGATCAACGCCTCCTTGCTGACAAACGCCTCGAGCCTGCGGGTCAGCGCGAGCAACGCGGCTCCGATCACCGTGAACAAGAACGCATAGCCAAAACCGGCAGCACCCGTCGGCGGATAACCGAGTGCGAACGCAATTGTCGCGCCCAGCGCCGAGAGCTGGGCAAGCGCGAGGTCCGCGAAGATGATGTTGCGCCGCAGAACCTGCACGCCGAAATAAGCATGGATCAGCACGAACGCGACGCAGGCCGCGAACGGCATCAGCAAAAACGCCAGCGCGTCTGCCGCCGTCATCGCGGTTTCGCGAGCGCCGTTGCGATGGCCGCGAGGTTGAGGTCGAACACCGCAAAATAGCTGTCGGCGCCCGGCATGCTTCCGACCGAGGGCGCCAGCGTTACGACCGGAACGCCCAGTCGTTCGGCCAGGAACTGCGGCGATTCCCCGGGCTCATGGGGCTCGTGGAGGATTGCGCCGACCCGTAACTTCCGCCCGTCCGCGACCAGTCTCGCAAGGTGCGATGCGCTGGGCGCAACACCGGGTTTGATCTCGATGAAGTCAACCACATTGAGGCGAAAGCGACGTGCAAAGTAGGGCCACGAGTTGTGATAGGCGATGAATTTGGAACCTGCAAAGGCAGCCGCGGTCTCGGTCCAGGCGGTCAGCCGCCGCTTGAGCTCCTGCACGAACTTGTCGCGGTTGGCGACGATGCGGTCGCGTTCGTCCGGCAGGCGGGCGATCAGCGCCTCGGCAATCCCGCCACTGACAATGACTGCGTTTTGTGGATCGAGCCAATAGTGCGGATTGGCCGCCGCATGGGCATGGCCGCTGTCGTTCGCAATGCTTTGGCTGCGCACATCGAGGAGCGGAATCCCGACCGAGCCGTCGACGTAGCCAGCCGCGCCGCGCATCACTTGCGCGTTGCCGGTTTCGAACAGCAGCTTGTCGAGCCATCCATCGTAGCCGAGGCCGACCCGCACCACGATGTCGGCGCGCCGGAGCTTGCCGAGATCGGCGGGCCTTGGCTCGAACGCTTCGGCATCGCTTGCGGGCGGCACAAGCGTTTCGACACTGACCAAATTCTCGCCGACGGCGACCGCCAGTTGCGCGAGGTCGGACGTGGTTGCGACAATCCGGGTATCGGCCGCCGCCGGAGCGGCGGCGAGCAGTGTTGCCAGCGCGAAAGCGATCTTCATTCCTCTATCTGGACGACACCCAGACGCTCTTTGGAACGAGGCAGTAGACCGCCTTCTCGTCGCTGATCGGAGCGGCCAGCCGGCAGTCCATCACCATGCTTGCTAGGGAATAGGCGTCGAGCCGGCTGAGCTTCTTGTCCTTTTCCAGAAGGCCGATCATGTCCCAGGAGGCGCTATCCATCGCCTTGTTGAGATCTGCGTTCTTTCCGATTGTGACCAAATAGGAGTCTGTCTCACGTTCAGGCAGTGGCTCGATTTTCGCCGGCTGCGCAGATTTTGACGTGAAGCAGTGCAGGCCCTTGTTGACGTCGACGACCTGGCTCACCCGGCAATCCCAGCCATCCATCATCAGCTTGTTAGCGGCGTCGGGGCCGACGTTGCGCTGCTCCATTAACAACTTGGTGGTCTGCCCCTTGAGCAGATCGAGGGCCTTGTTGAGGTCGCGGTCGATCCCGAGGGTGATCCACGCATCCTTGGTCTCGATGCGCGGCCAGTCGAGCTTCATGGTCTTGATGACGTCGATCCTGACGCTCATTTCCTTGTAGGCGGTTTCGAGCGCCGTCAGATTGATTTCGCCGTTGCCTTGCGCCGCATGCGAATCGCCGGTCCACAAAAGCGCCCCTTTCACGAACACCGGAACGTAGAGGCTGGCACCTTCGGTGAGGTCGCGAACGTCGATGTTGCCGGCATAGGGACCCGGCGGCACGGAACTGTACTGCCCGGGCTCGGCGCGCGCGACGCCGAGCGTGCCGGGAAACGGCGCCAACGGAATTTCGATTCCGGGCGCGAATTCCGCCACTTTACGCTCCAGGTCGAGATAGAAATACTTGACCTGCCCATCGGGGAATTTATCGGGGAACTCGCCAAACATTCCGGGGACGTTGAAGTTGGTCGCGTACGCCCGCGGCACGATGCGGTTGATCGAGACCTTGAGCACGTCGCCGGGCTCGGCGCCTTCGATGTAGACCGGCCCCGTCAGCGTGTGCGGCCCGCGTCCAGGAAAATCGGTCCGCAGCTTCTTGATCTGTTCAATAGTGGCGCCGGGCACGACTTGGTTGTGCGAATGCATCATCGTTTCAAAGATGATGGTGTCGCCGGAGTTCACGTGCAGCACGGGCGGCTGCGCATTGTTGAACCAGCCCCACTGGGTGGTTTCCAACGTTGCCGGCAGCACATGCGTCTTGCCCGGGTAACGTTTGGCGAGCAGCAGGCGCAGCTCTTCCTGCTGGGGCGTGGAGGCGGGGACAAACGGTATCGGGGCCGGTGCGGCGGGCGCAGGTGCGGGCGTCGCCGGTTGCTGTGCGTGGGCGAGTGCGGTCGTAAAGGCGAGAGCAGCGCTAGCGGCAAAAATCCGATTGCAGGCCCCGTGATATCTGGTGAGCATCAGTCGTCCTCCTACGCCGGCTCCGGCACTCCTAGCCTATGTCGTGCCGAAGTAAGGGTCTACCAGCAAAAGGGCGCGGCTTGCGCCGCGCCCCGAAGTCGTCCGGTGATCTTGGATTTCGTCAGAAGTCCATCCCGCCCATGCCGCCGCCCGGCATTGGCGGCATCGCCGGCTTCTCCTTCGGCACCTCGGCCACCATGGCTTCGGTGGTCACGAGCAGGCCCGCGACCGAGGCCGCGTCCTGGAGCGCGCGGCGCACGACTTTGGCCGGATCGATGATGCCTTTTTCGACCAGGTCCACATAGGTCTCGCTCTGGGCGTCGAAGCCGAACGTCTCCGACTTCGATTCCATGATCTTGCCGACCACGATCGAGCCCTCGACGCCCGAGTTTTCCGCGATCTGGCGCAGCGGCGCTTCAATTGCCTTGAGCACGATATTGATGCCGGCCTGCACGTCGGGATTGTCGTTGGTCAGTCGTCCCACGGCCTTTTTGGCGCGCAGCAGCGCGACTCCGCCCCCCGGCACGATGCCTTCTTCGACCGCGGCGCGCGTGGCATTGAGCGCGTCATCGACGCGATCCTTCTTCTCCTTCACCTCGACTTCGGTCGCACCACCGACCCGGATCACCGCAACGCCGCCGGCTAGCTTCGCCAGCCGCTCCTGCAGCTTCTCGCGATCGTAGTCCGAGGTGGTCTCCTCGATCTGCTGCTTGATTTGCGCGACACGGGCTTCGATATCCTTCTTCTTTCCAGCGCCGTCGACAATCGTGGTCTTTTCTTTTTCGATGATGACCTTCTTGGCGCGACCGAGCATCTGCAAGGTCACGCTCTCGAGCTTGATGCCGAGATCGTCAGAGATCAATTGACCCCCGGTGAGGATCGCAATGTCCTCCAGCATGGCCTTGCGGCGATCGCCGAAGCCCGGGGCTTTCACCGCCGCAACTTTGAGGCCTCCGCGCAACTTGTTGACGACGAGCGTGGCGAGCGCCTCACCCTCGATATCCTCGGCGACAATCAGCAACGGCTTGCCGGTCTGCACGACGGCTTCCAGCACCGGCAGCATGGCCTGCAGCGCCGAAAGCTTCTTCTCGTGCAGAAGGACGTAGGGGTCCTCGAGCTCGGCCACCATTTTTTCGGCGTTGGTGATGAAATAGGGCGACAGATAGCCGCGATCGAACTGCATGCCCTCGACGATCTCGACGTCGGTCTCGAGCGCCTTGGCTTCCTCGACCGTGATGACGCCTTCGTTGCCGACCTTCTGCATGGCCTGGGCAATCATCTTGCCGATATTGGCGTCGCCGTTCGCTGAAATCGTGCCGACCTGGGCGACCTCGGCGGAGGAACCGACCTTCTTGCTGCGCTTCTCGATGTCCTTGATCACCGCCTGGACCGCGGTGTCGATGCCGCGCTTGAGATCCATGGGGTTCATGCCGGCGGCCACCGCCTTGGCACCCTCACGAACAATCGCATGAGCGAGCACGGTCGCGGTCGTCGTACCGTCGCCGGCGTTGTCGTTGGTCTTCTGGGCAACCTCGCGCACCATTTGGGCGCCCATGTTCTCGAACTTGTCTTCAAGCTCGATTTCCTTGGCGACGGTCACGCCGTCCTTGGTGATGCGCGGCGCGCCGTACGATTTGTCGAGTACGACGTTGCGCCCCTTCGGTCCGAGCGTCACGCGCACAGCGTTGGCGAGAGTATCGACGCCGCGCAGCATCCGGTCGCGGGCATCGGTCGAGAATTTGACGTCTTTGGCAGCCATTGGAATTTTTCTCCGCAAAAACCTGTTAGGCGATCACGCCCATGATGTCGGACTCCTTCATGATCAGGAGCTCGTCGCCGTCGAGCTTCACCTCGGTGCCCGACCACTTGCCGAACAGAACCTTGTCGCCGGCCTTGACGTCGATCGGGATCAGCTTGCCGTTCTCGTCGCGTCCGCCGGGCCCAACGGCGACGATCTCGCCCTGCATCGGCTTCTCTTTGGCAGTATCGGGAATGATAATGCCGCCGGCGGTTTTGTCCTCGGCTTCTATGCGCTTGACGACCACGCGGTCGTGCAGCGGGCGGAACTTGAGTTTGGCCATGGCTTCCTCTTGCCTGCTTGTGAACGGGCTTTGGGTTTGAAATGAAGGGTTCGAGCGGCGCTGGCAGTCTCGGCACGCGAGTGCCAACCGTCCGCGCCGGAATATGGCCTGCCCACCGGCCTGTCAAGCCGAAGCTGGCCATGGAGGCGCGTTGGCAGAATTTTATCGGTTCGGCGCCATGATGCCGGGAGCGGAGAAACCCCGTGCGATGCGGCTTGCACTCGGATGCGGCCCTCAGCAAACTACCGTGGTTGCAGGAGAGATGCGAATGGTCCGTTCGTCCGAGCCGTCGCTGGCCCTTCTTGTGGTGGCCGTGGCGGTCGCGCTTGCGGGATGCGCCGGCACCCAGAACGCGCCCTCTTCGGCGCTGACGGGCCCGCCCCCCAAACCCAGCATTTCGCCGTCCGACGTGATTGGTCGCTGGGGACTTGGCGCCTATCACCGCGAAGAGGACCGTGCCCGCACCGAGGCCATCACCAAAGGTCAGTGCAAACAGCCGTACGTGATCAGCGCCGGCAACAACGGCGGATTGATGATGCTGACCCATGACAGCCCGAACATTGTCGAGGTCCAAATCAAGGCGAACCAGGACGGCAGGACCTTCATTGGACCGGGGGCACAACCGGGCGGATCGGACGATCGCGAGGTTGTTTCCTATGACGGACGGGTCCTGATCCTCAAATGGGTCGATCCCGAGGTCGCCGGCCGCTACGGCACCCAAATCCTGGTGCGCTGCGCCCCGAAGGCGTGAACGCCGTCACCACAGCGCTTTGCTCGCAATCCGAGCGCCTTCCACCAGCGACGTGAGCTTCGCCCATTGGATCGAAGGATGTACCCTGCGGGTGAACGGTCCTTGCGCAAAGCCGCAGTCGGTTGAAGCAATCACGCGCTCGCGGCCGACCAGGGTCGCGAGTCGCACAATGCGTTCCGCGACCAGCTCCGGATGCTCGACGATATTTGTTGAATGGGTGACGACGCCGGGCAGCAGCAGCTTTCCGTCCGGCAGCTTGACGTGTTCCCACACCCGCCATTCGTGTTCGTGCCTGGGGTTGGCCATCTCCAATGAATAGGCACCGGCATTGATCCGCAGGATCGGGTCGACGATATCCTTGAGTGCGACGTCGTTGGTGTGCGGTCCGTTCCAGCTGCCCCAGCAAACGTGATAGCGAATGCGCTCGGGCGGGAGGCCTTGAATAGCTTCGTTGGTCGCGTCGACGCGCAAATTCGCCCACGCCTTGTAGTCAGCGAGCGTATGAGGGGGGACCATCACGTCATAGTAGCTTGCCAGGAACGCATCATCGATTTGCAGCGTCAGCCCGGCATCGAGAATTGCCTTGTATTCGTCCCGCAGCGCGCGTGCGATGGCGATCAGGGATTCCTCGGAAGTCTTGTAATATTCCTCGCTGCGCTCGGGCGCGACGCTCGACGGCGCCACAACCGGCAAAAACGCACCCTCGACTTTGCTGCCGGCGAGCGCGGTCTTGAAATCGTCGATGTCGCGCGCGATCGCTGCATGACCCGTATAGCTGATCGGACCGGTCACCGACCATAACCCGGTGCGCGCAAATGAGCGGCCAATGCCGACAAAGCCGTAAGCGGCTTCATATTCGGCATAGAATTCCGCAAAATCGCGCCGGTCCTTTCCGGCGGTCGCGCGGATCGAGCCGACGCCGCCACCTTGCCGCTCCGTGAACCCGCTTAGCCGCTCGAGCGCGTAGCGTGACCAGCTGATGTTCTTGCCGAACTCCCCGTCGCTGATGATGTCGATGCCGATCTCGGCCTGCTTGCGCACCACCTCGGCGACCGATGCGCGCAAACACGCCTCATAGGCGGCGGTATCGATTGCTTCGCCGTTCTGCTGCTTGAGCAGAAAGGCGGTCAGTTCGGTCGGGCGGATGAGGCTGCCGACGTGCGTCGTAAGGATGCGGCTTCGGGACATGAGGTTCCTTCCTAGCGAGGCTCTTGCTATTGTGCCGGTGCGGCACAGCAACGGGTGAGGTCATCAGCTTTGGATCAGTCGGGACATTCACCGGAGCCTGCGGGTGCGCAGCCGCCAGCGGCGCCTCAACTGGTGCCGGGTCGGGCCTGCGGATCCTGCATGATGTGCTGCAAGGTGCCGTATATCAAAGAGTTCGAGAAGCCCGCCGGTGTTTGGTGTCGGCATGCCGTTCCGGGAAAGGGGTGCAACATCTACGCGGACCGGCCTTCCTCATGCCGCGCGTTTTACTGCTCGTGGATGCAGGACGCGAGCTTCGGTCCGGAATGGAAGCCGGAAAAAGCCAAGTTCGTCGTTTACCTGCAGCAAAACGGAGTTCACCTCCAAATCGGCGTCGATCCAAGCTTTCCAAATGCGTGGACCAAGCCGCCCTACTTTGCCCGCATCAAGCAATGGGCTGTCGACGGCGCCGAGCGCGGACAGCTGGTGTTCGTTCGCATCGGGCCACGAATGATCGCGGTGTTGCCCGACCGCGAGGTCGACATGGGTCGGGTCGATCCACAGGACCAGATCGTCGTCTCGCAGCGCCCCGGGCCGGCAGGCATGATCTTTGACGTGGCCGTCAGGCAGGCCGAACCGGCATCATCTACCGCATCTACCGCCAAAATTTGAGGCCTCCGGCGTGCGCATCCTCGCTTGATTGACCGGCCAACGCCCGCGCCGCACAAGCGGTCAAATCTACGTTTTTTCAGGGCAGGGGTATTTTTGTCCCTCCCCAGTTAGGCTAGTCTGCCGCAGCCGTACCGGGTCGGATGCTGTCCGCCGCCGGGGGGGCGCAACCAAAATACGAGGAGAAGTCTGATGTCAGTTTCCACCAAGGCGTTGTTGGCAGCAGGAACAGCCGTTCTAATCGGCCTGTCGACGGCCGCCATGGCGCAGGGCAAGAAGTCCACCCCGGCCACGACCATCGGCGAGGGCGAGGCGATCATGGTCAGCCCGAAGACCGGCACCGTCCATAAGTCGAATTCCAAGGTGTCGGCTGCCAAGCACACCGCCGCCATGGGGAAAGGCGCCAAGGAAGTTCCGGGCGGCACCGTGATCTACAAGCAGGGTGGCAAGCTTTACATGCTGCAAGATAAAGCCAACGAGAAGTCGTCCCAGCACTTCGAAGATCAATTCGACGTCGACTACTGAGCATTGAGCAAGCTCGACCGCTTGGTCGGGTTCTCTCCTCAACGCGAGCGGCAGCGGGCAACCGGCCGCTCGCTTTTTTGACTGAAGCTCGCTCTAACCCCCTTGGAGACGTCCATGTCGATTTTGAAAACCACGTTCGGCGGCGTCGTTGTCTTGACAGCCACCCTATCGATGATCGCATTCGCGCAGGCGCAATCCAAATCGAGCCCAGTGACCAGTCTCGAGGAAGGCGAGGCGATCTATGTTGGCAAAAATGGCGCCGTGCATAAATCGAATACGAAAGTGAGTGCCGCCAAACATGAAGCAGCGCTCAGGCGCGGCGCCGTCGAACTGAGCGGCCCGGCGGTGATGTATCGGCAGGGCGGCCGGACGTACGTGCATGGTGGCGCCGCGGCCGGCACCAACGCGGCCGAGCAGTTCCAGGATCAGTTCGACGTGAGTTACTAGGCCGAAGGGCGGATCTGCGCACGTGGGTGCGGCCCGCCACGGGCCGCACGCCGGCCTGATCAGGCGCGCCGCTCAGGCGTCACTCGTTCCGTCATCGCTAAAATCGCCGCCCGCCGGATCGTTGTTGGCAAAGTCGGTGTCGTTGTCGGATCCGGTGTCGAACAGTCCGGCGCCGCGCGCACCGTCGTCGGGGGAAGGTTGGTTGGCACCGACATCGTCGACGCCGGCGCCGCGCGCAAGATCACTCCCCGACGCATCGTTTCCCCAGGGTGAGTTCGCTTGCGCGGTCAAGGCATCGCCTCCGAACGCGGCCGGATGGCCGCCGGCCATCAGCCCCCGAATCCCGTTGAATAAAAGGCTGCCGCCTATCATCCCGACCGCGGCGGCGGCCGCGGTACCCAGAAAGGATCCGCCCGCGCCGGCCATTGGGCCGGGCATCATGGCGCTCGGCATGGGCGGCGGCGCCGCGGCAACGTTGGCTTGGCCGGTGTTCCAGACACCGCTCGGGCGTACCGAAGGAACGGAACCACGGCCGCTCCCAGCCGCCGGTCCCAACACGGTGTTGCGTACCGCGTCCAGGAAGCTCCCGCCGCGCGGTTCGCTTGCGTTGCCTTCCAGTTCCTCGATGCGCGTGTTGGCCCGCTTGAGTGCCTCATCCTGCAACAGAACAGTCTGGACCAGCGGGTATAAGGCGTGCGGGGCACGCGCCACCCCCTGGGCAATCAGGCGCTCCGCCTCGGGGTCGCGCGGGTTCTGCTCGAGCGCCGCCAGGCGGTCGAACAGCGCGGTGACAAGCTCACGTTCCTGCGGGGTCATCGTCATCTCCTCGGCAAGTCTGCTGCGCTCCCGCCGGGATATGGGGAGAACCACCGGGCGTGACCAGTGGACCAAAAAACGCAGGATAAAAATTCCCGGTCTGGCCGACGTGGACCTGGAAAATATCCTAGTGCCGCGGGGTCGCGCGTTGTCCGACCAGGCCAAATCCGCGCCGCGTCAGCAGATCGCGAAACGCTTCGCCCTTGAGAAACGCATATTCGCGTTCGCGCAAAGTCGTGAGCGTGTCGTTGCGGACGAGCTCCGCGTCGACCATGCCGGGATGGCACATGATTACGCCCCCGTCCGGCAGACCATCGAGAAACGTGGCAAACAAATCGGCGGGATTCGCGCTCGGACGAAAATCGTAGGTGCCGGCGAAGGCCGGGTTAGTGCGCACACCGGACGCCTGCGCGCGCTTGCGGAAGCGCCAACTCAAGGCGTCGAGCACAAGCGCTTTGCGATCAGATAATGACAAGGTTGCACGCCCGCATTGGCGCACCCACGCACCGGGGACGGACTGCCGTGCCACCGAAAGCACGCACGTGCCGATCTGTGGAAACAGGTGCACGTGCTGATGGCCGTCAATGAAATCAGGCGGACGGCCGAACGCGGCGATAAACCGCGCGACCTGAGCGCTGATTTCCGCCGTCAATGCCCGAGCGTTCAGACGCCGCAGTATGGAAGCAACGAAGGTCTCACCCAATGAAAGCAGAAGGCCGTCGCGCGTCGGACCGTAACCGGCGCTGAGCGGCCGGAACGGGGCGGTGAGCGTCAGATGAAGCCCGATGGCGCCGTCGCCGCACGATGCGTTGAGCTTTGTTGCTTCCTCATCGTCGAATCCCGACGCGGCGACCATGACCGAGGTCGCGTTGATCGACCCGCGAGTCATCAGGTCGCGAATTGCAGCGTTGACCGCGCGCGAGATGCCGTAATCGTCTGCGACGAGCCAAATGTGCCGATCCACCGCAGGCCCATCGTCGCGACTACCGGAAGCCTGCATGCGCGCGGCCGACTCACCCATCATGCGCTATTCCGCGGCGGTGCGTGACTGCTCGGCGCCCGTGGCCGCGCGCACGCTGTGCTCGGCCACGAAATAGGCCGGCCGCGCTTTGATCTCCGAGAGTATCTTGCCGAGGTATTCACCCATGATGCCGATCATCAGCAACTGCACACCGCCGATCACCATCACCCCGACGATCAACGAGTAATAGCCGGGCACAGTGCGCTCGCGCACAAACGCCTCAACCAGCATCCAGCCGCCGAACACGAGCGAACCCGCGGCCAGGAGCGATCCAAGCAGGCTCGCCAGCCGCAGCGGCGCGATCGTGAACGATGTCAGCGCTTCAACGGACAGCGCGATCAGCGCACGCAGGCTCCAACTCGTACTGCCATGCATGCGCTCGTCCGGACGGTAGTCGACGCGCTTTTGACGAAAGCCGATCCAGGTCGCCAGCCCTTTGAAAAATCGGTTGCGCTCGGGCAATTGCCGTAGCGCGGCCGCCGCCCGCGGCGACAGCAGGCGAAAATCGCTGGCGTCCTCCGGGATTTTTTGCCGCGCTCCCCAGTTGATGAGCGCATAGAACGCCCTGCTTCCAATTCGCCGGCCAATCGGCTCGTCGGCGCGGTGCTCCTTGGCCGTGAACACAACGTCATAGCCGTCGTCGAGCCAATGTCCGACCAGGGTGTCGATCAGCGCGGGCGGATGCTGTCCGTCGCCGTCGATGAACAGCACAGCGCCAAAGCGCGCGTAGTCGAGGCCCGCCAGCAGCGCCGCCTCCTTGCCGAAGTTGCGTGACAGCGAAACGACCTGCACGTCCGCGCCGGCAAGCGGCAGCTGGCTTGCAATTACGCGTGTTGAATCGGTGCTGCCATCGTCGACGTAGACGATCTCGCATGTGAGGCCGCGTTTTTCCCTCAGGGCGCGGGCGCACTCGGCGAGCCGCGCGTGAAACCCGACCAGCCCGGCGGCCTCGTTGAACAGCGGAACCACGATCGACAGCCCGGCGGCGGCATCGGCCGCCGGAATCGGCGTGTTGCTTCGCTCAGAACTGGGCGCAACCATCACCCGGCCTTTCGATCTTGTTGATATTCATAGCGCAATTGCCGATATCTGTCGCCCGGTAGAAGCCCTCGGCGGTATCAGCGAGGCGTGTTATGCCAAAAGGAATGACGATGCCGTTTCGCCCCTCGGACCATATCCGCGCGCTGATCGAAGCGGTGCTCGCGCGTCTCGCGATCATACGCAAGGCCGGCACGTTCGCAGTCATCGGTGTCGTCAACACGGCGGTGGATTTCGGGGTGTTCGCGACGGCCTACACGGTGTTCGGGCTGCCTTTGGTGCCGGCGAACATCCTGTCCTGGATGATCGCGGTGTCGGGGTCCTATGTGCTCAACTCCTCGATTACTTTCGCGGCAGAGTCCGGGCGGAAATTGACGCTGCGTGCATACGCTACGTTTGTGGCGTCGGGCATCGCCGGCCTCATCGGCAATACAACAATGCTTTGGATTGCGTCCTATTTCGTCCCGGTGCTGGCCGCCAAGGTGCTGGCGATCGGCGTCAGTTTCCTGCTCAATTTTTCGCTGTCGCATTTCGTGGTGTTCAGGCCGCGGCCGGCGGAAGACGATGGACGGCGGGCGGACAACGGACGACAGACCGTTTAACTCCGCATTCGGTTCTGGGCCGTTCGTCACTCATCATCTATTGAGCGCGGTTTCCAGCCGCGCAAACAGCGCGTTCTCGGCGGTGAACACATAATCGATGTCGGCGATCACGACCGCCTGCGCGCCGTGATCGCGCAGGAAGCTCGCCAGCGCGTGAATCTCGCGCGGCGGACAATGCAAGGTCAGCATGCCCGACGAAGTCGGCCCGCCGAACGGGGTTGCGACGCCGAAGCGTTGCCGGGCCGCGGCCATGAGCTTGTCATCGCAACCCGCAAAGCGCGTGCGCACTTCGCGAAACTCGCGCGCGCGCAGATGCGCCGCGATGCGATCAAGCACGATTCGCGCGGTCGCGCGCACCTTTGCGCTCCAGGTGGCGCCGCGCGCGGCGACGAGGTTTGCCTGCGAGCGCAGGATGGTGCCGTCCTCAATGACTTTGAGACCGTTGGCGGCAAGCGTCGCCCCGGTCGACGTGATGTCGACGATCAGTTCGGCCGTGCCGGCAGCGGGCGCGCCCTCGGTCGCGCCCGAGCTTTCGACGATCCGATAGTCGGCAACGCCGTGGCCGGCAAAGAAGTCGCGGGTCAGATTGACATATTTGGTGGCCACCCGCATGCGGCGGTCCCGCTTGTGCCGAAACGCCGTCGCCACGTCGTCGAGATCGGCCATGTTGCGCACGTCGATCCAGGCTTGCGGCACCGCGACCACGACGTTGGCATGTCCGAAGCCGAGACCCTCAATCAACACGACTTTGACGTCGGCGTCAGGAATCATCTCACGCACGAGATCTTCGCCGGTGATGCCTAAGTGGACGGCGCCCTGTCCGAGCTGTTGGGTGATCTCGGCGGCGGAGAGGTAGGCGACTTCGATGCCGTCGTAGCCCTCGATCGAGCCACGGTACTCGCGCGCGCCGCGCGGCTGCACCAGCTTGAGCCCGGCGCGCGCGAAGAATGCATCGGCGTTCTCTTGCAGGCGCCCCTTGGCCGGAACTGCGATCACCAGCGCGCTCATGCGCGGCTCCCCAGCGCGGCCAGACGTTCGATCCAGATGGCGAAGCCCACGGCAGGAAGCGCGACATTGCCAAGCCGCGCCAGCAGACCGTCGTAGCGGCCCCCCGCCACCAGCTGGCCGTCGGCGCGCCCAGCCGGATCGTGCAGTTCGAACACGACGCCGGTGTAGTAATCGAAGCCGCGCCCGAACGCGGTTGCAAATTTCACGGATTGCAGCGCGAGGCCGCGCTTGGCAAGCAGCGCGTTGCGCTCTTCGAAGGCATCGAGCATCGGGTCGAGGCCGATGCCGGCGTCGCGGGCGAGCGCACGCAGGCTCGAGGCTGCCGCGGGGGGATCGCCCGCAACCGACAAGAACCGCTCGATCAGCATGCGCGTCTCGTGCGGCAGCGCGGCGGCGCCGAGCGTGGCCTGCTCGAGGAAACGGTCCGCGATTTCGCCGACCGAGCGCCCGCCGACCGTGGTGATGCCGGCAATCGAGAGCAAGTCGGTGACAAACGCGTGCGCTGCCGCCGGATCGGAGTTGGCGAGCGCGGCCAGCACGCCGTGGTATTCGGGGCGCGCGCCGCTGCCGAGCGCGAGCCGCTCGAGGTCGTGGGCAAGCGTGGTCTTGCGATTGAAATCCTTGATCAGCCGGCGCTGCCAGGCGGGAGCGAGATCAAGGCTTTCGATCAGTCCAGCAAACAGGCCGACGTCGCCCATGCGAATGTCGGGCGCACCGAGCCCATAGCGGGCGGTCGCTTCGAGGGCGAGCGCGATGGTCTCGGCGTCGGCGGCCGCCGTATCGGTGCGTCCGAACGATTCGATCCCCGCCTGCATAAGCTCCGCCGAACGCGCGCCGAGATCGCGAAACACCGGGCCCAGGTAGCAATATTTCGCCGGCTTGCCGGCCTCCGCGGACGCGAGATAGTCGCAGGCGACCGGGATGGTGAGATCGGGCCGCAGGCAAAGCTCGGCGCTGGCGGCATCGGAAACCAGAAACATGCGCCGGCGAATGTCCTCGCCCGATAGGTCGAGGAACGGTTCCGCCGGCTGCAGGATGGCGGGCTCGACGCGCACATAGCCGGCGTGCTCGTAGGCCGCGATCAACGCGTTGGCGCGTGCGTCAGGTTGTCGTGGTGCCGGCATGGTTAATTTGTTGCTGGTCTGGTCGCGGCGCTGTTTAGCACGCCCAGGGGCGGGGTTCGACCGCGATCGGGCGAAAGGTTAACGGGTTCGGGCGCGACCCCTCAGCCCCATTTGACCCCGTGGCGTGCCAGCAATTCGCCCACCGCTTCGACGAGCTTTGTTTCCGCAACGGCGAACTGCGCCGGGCGGCTCTCGCGCCATTCCTGGTTGGAGGCAATGGCGGCGGCGGCGCGCGCGCCTTCGATCAGGTCCTTGATCTGGACCTCGCCGCGCGCGTGCTCGTCGCCGCCTTGAATGATCACGCAGGGTGAGTTGCGCTTGTCCGCATATTTGAGCTGCGGCCCCATCTTGCCGCTGCCGAGATAGAGTTCGGCCCGGATGCCGGCGTTGCGCAGGGTCGCAACCATGCGCTGATAATCGGCGATGCGCTCGCGGTCGAAAATCGTCACCACCACCGGGCCCGGTTCTGGCTTGACGTTGACCTTGCCGAGGTAGGTGAGCGCCACCAGCAGCCGCGACACGCCGATCGAAAAACCCGTCGCCGGCACGCTCTCGCCGCGAAAGCGCGCGATCAGCCCGTCGTAGCGTCCGCCGCCGCCGACCGAGCCGAAGCGCGGCGTGCCGTCCACGCTGTCTTGAATCGGAAAGGTCAGCTCGATCTCGTAGACGGGGCCCGTGTAGTACTCGAGGCCGCGCACGACGGATGGGTCAATCAGAATTCGTCCGTCGCCGTAACCGGAGGTCGCGACCAAAGACCAAATCTGTTCGAGCTCCTGTCGGCCCTGCTGACCGACCTTGCTGTCGCGCACGTGAGCATCAATCTGGGCTATCCGGTCTTTGCTATCCGCCGCAGGCGCAAACACGCTCAGTATCTTTTGGATCGAAACTGGGTCCAGCCCAGCTCCCTTAGTGAAGTCGCCGGATTCGTCTTTGCGTCCCGCACCCAGCAACTCCCGGACACCCTCCAACCCGAGGCGATCAAACTTGTCCATCGCTCGCAGCACGGCAAGGCGCCTCATCTCGTTCGCCGGTCCTGCGAGCTCGATTGTTTCAAGAACACCGTCCAGCAACTTCCGATTGTTCACCTTGACCACGTAGCTGCCGCGCGGGACACCGAGCGCCTCGATCGTGTCGGCCGCCATCATGCAGATCTCGGCATCAGCCGCCATGGAAGCGGTGCCGACGGTGTCGGCGTCGAACTGCATGAACTGGCGGAAACGCCCTGGGCCCGGCTTCTCGTTGCGATAGACGTAGCCTTCGCGGTAGCTGCGGTACGGCTTGGGCAGCGCGTCGAAATTCTCCGCCACGTAGCGCGCCAGCGGCGCGGTGAGGTCGTAGCGCAGCGAGAGCCATTGCTCGTCGTCGTCCAAAAACGAGAACACGCCTTCGTTCGGCCGATCCTGATCGGGCAGAAATTTGCCGAGCGCGTCGGTGTATTCGATCGCCGGCGTTTCGACCGGCTCGAAACCGTAATGTTCGAACACGGTGCGAATCGTCGCGATCATGCGCCGGGTCGCGGCGATCTCGGCTGGTCCGCGATCGGCGAGCCCGCGCGGCAGACGCGCTTTGAGCTTGGGTTCAGGCATCGGGAGTCAAATCGTCAGTGCCGGGGCTTTTAGGCGGTCACGTAGTCAGGGTGCGGAGCTTGCGTCAAGGCGGCAATGTCCCGACGGCCGCGGTTCAATCCCTGCTCAATTTACCTCCACGCCCGAGGCTTCATTGAGATCCTCGGCGAGGCGATCCACGACCTTGGGCGACGCGAACAGCTTCTTGAGCTCGGCGCGCGCATTGGCCCGCCAGGCGGGCGCGAGTTCGACCAGCCGGGCGTAGGCTTGCCGCGCCGTAGTCTTCTCGCCGCGCTTATGGGCGACCAGCACCCGGGCAAGATGGCCGAGCGAATAGGTGTTGGTCGACATGCGATTGGCGTGGGCCGCGGCTTCCGCCAGATCGCCCTTCAGGTAGGACGCCAGGAACAGCGCGAACTCGCGATGCGTCTGAGGCACCGTGCCGATATTCGGAAGTTGTTCGAGCAGCGCCCGGCCCTTGTCGACTTCGCCGAGCCCGATGAGTTGCAGGGCGTAATGGGAGGCAACCACGGGATCATCGGGATTGAGCTTGATCGCGGTCTCGCCGGCCGCGATTGCATCATCGACCGCTCCGCGCGTCATCTGCACCTCGAGCAGGACATAGTAGGCGCGCGCACTGTTCGGGCCCAGTTCGATCGCGCGCTTGACCATATCGAGTGCTCGGTCGAGAACCGCGGGGTCAGCTTGATCGCCGCCGGATTGGTAATCGCGCAGATAAACGCGCGCCAGCAACGCGTAGCCGCCGGCGAATGTCGGATCCTGGGCGACACCCTGTTCGAGGCAGTCGCGCACGCCGTGTTGCAGCGCGACGTCGGAACCGCGCCAGTAGTCGCCGGATTCGAGCACGCAGCGATATCGCGGATCCGCGACGCGGGCGCTCATGACTTTGTTGCGATCGCGCGCCTGGATGACCCCGAACGGATTGAACAACATCGCTGCGACCTCGCGAACGATCGGATATTTGACCTTGCGGGGGTCGTTTCCGATCGTCAGATGATCGAAGTCACGTGACCAGACGGTTGCGCCGTCGCTCGCGTCGACGACATGGAACGCCAATGTGACGGTGGTATCCGGATTGTATTCGACCTCGGAATAGAACCGATAGTCCGGCGTGGCAGCCGCAGGCGCCGGTTCCGGGGACTCCGCAACGATCGTGACGTCCTCGAAGCGCGCGAACGTATCTCGCAGGCGATCGTTGAGCGACATTGCCGAGATGGTCGGCGGGCTCGGCGTGCCTGTCGCTTTGGTCGGAACGATCTGGATGACCGGGCCGACCGGTCGACCGCGCCAGCGCGTTGCGGATAACGGCGGATCCAGCACGCCAGCGGTAACGTAGGTCGACTTTGCCACGAAGGGGCTACCGAGATACCAGGTCTCGAAGCCCCAGTAGGCGGCGGCCCCAAGGGTCAACAGCGCGACCGCCGCCGCATACGGCCGACCCGCGACCGCGACTTTGTTCGCAAGGCCGCGCATGCGAGCGGACATGTCGAGCTGCGCGCGCGGCGGTTCCGCGACAATGCGGCGGTGGAACGTCGGGACATAACCGCGGGCGGGAATCTCGATTGCAATCGGATCGTTGGCGCCGGTGTCGCCGTAATAGGTTGCGAGCGCGCGCCGCAATCGTCCGGCTTCGACGCGGACGATTGCATCGGTCTTCGGGTTGAAGTCTTCGCTGCGACCAAGCGCCTTGATGGCGATGGTGTAGCCCTTGATGTCCTCAGGGTGGCCGGCCAGCGCCGACTCAACGATGAATTTCAGAAAAGCGGCAAGCTGCGGCGAGCTTCGGAATGTGGGACTGCCAACGACCCGCTCCAAAGCCCCGCGCACTTCGCTGCTGCTCGGTTGACCGAGCTTGTTCCGTCCAAAAGTCACGACGGTAACCCCACGAGCGCGTCCCGCGCCTGCCGACACGTCGCAAACACGTCGCAAAAAAGAGACCGCTCCTTTTGCGCGTGAACCATTCCAGTGGTCGGCGAAATTAGCCGTTTTCGCGGTCTTTGGAAATGAGGCTGCGTATTCACGCTCAGATTTACCCCCGGAGAGGTTTGCAATGCGGCTAACGCCCGGCGGTTAGACGGGTGCATATCTAGCTAATTGTCTGTTGCGCCGTAACCCCCGCGCTGCTTGAACCAAAGAATTAGATCCAACCGGATTCTACCGCATTTCTTGGATTCCACAACCCTTCCTAGTATTATAGTAGTGAAACCCGCA
This sequence comes from Xanthobacteraceae bacterium, assembly GCA_051985675.1. GTDB lineage: Bacteria > Pseudomonadota > Alphaproteobacteria > Rhizobiales > Xanthobacteraceae > JAFAXD01. The sequence continues at coordinate 26,960 of JBPYFJ010000088.1, forward strand.
TAAAATTGGTAGCTTCCTAACATCGGCTAACATCCGCGATAGCCTTCGCCTATGGCGGTGGTCGTGAGCGCCCGGGCGGCAGGATTGCCCACCCGACCTTGACGGTTCCGCGGCCCCACCGCATCGGCAGGTCTAAGGGCGCCTGCACCTGTGCGCCGTCCGCAATCGCCGCGTAGGGTTCGGGCAGGTTGGTCCGGTCGTCCCCGGTCCACACTACGGCCGCTCCGCGCGTTCGCACGTCTCCCGGGTCGATCCACGGGGCGCGCGCGAACTTGCCGTCGATAACGGTGAGCGGGTGGGTTGAGCCATAGTGATGAATATTGCCACCCAGCCACATGTCCGAAATGACGTAGCGAAGCGGGGTTCCGGTCGCGGCCCGGAAGCGATCGGAAATCTCCGCGGCGAGGCGATCGCCGGGAAACAGCGACGCGCGGTAATAGCGCGACCCGACAAACGGAAGCACGGCGTAATCCACGACGAACGCGAGCACGTAGGCGAGCGTCACGATCGCCCAGGTGGCGCTGATGCGCGCGAGCCGCGGGCGGTCGAGCGGTGTGCGCGCGCGCATCACCAGCCAAAGACCGAGGAACAGCCAGAACGGATAGCCCCACATGGTGATCAGGCGATCCCCGCTCACCACGCCGCCGGCGATCAGCAGGAGCGCCGGTCCGAACACGATCAGTGCGATGATTTTGCGATCGCGCGGATCCGCGGGCGGCGCCGGGGAATCGTTGCGCGGATAGACCAACGGCAGGGCGATCAACGCCGAGGGGATGAGCCAAAACAACTGGCCAACAACAAAAATCAGGGGGCGCTCGAGGTGGTCGAGCGCGCCGCGCGCCGGCGCGAGCCGCGCCTGCGCATAGGTGAGGGGCAGGAAGTCGTTCGCGATCAGCCAGATCAAATGCGGCAGCGCGACTAGCACGCCGACCGCGATCGCGACGTAGGGCCCGGGCGTGCGCAGCGCGCGGCGTGCGACGGGATCGATCAACACGAACGCGGCCATCGGCATCGCCAGCATCACGATAAAATACTTGGCCCAAAACGCGAGCCCGAGCGCGGCGCCGAGCAAGGCCCAGAACGCGAGGCGGCCCTCGCGCAATGCGCGATGGAATGCAAAGCCGGCCAACGCCCAGAACGGCAACTGAACGACGTCATGGTTGAATTTCGCGGCCGTGAAGTTGAAATAGTGCAAACCGTCGACGATCAAGACGCTCGCCAACGCGCCGGCGGTGCCGACGAGCGGCAGTGCCGCGAGCCACACGATCGCAAAGGCGGCGATAACGACGATCTGGGAGAGCAGATAGTAGCTCCAGTCGGCGCCGACCAATCGATGCATCACCTCGACCATCCACCACGGCATCGGCGGCAGCTTGTCGTAACCGAGTTGCCATTCCGGGCCGTAAGTCCGGGCTTCGATCAGGTCGAGCGGCAGATTGGGATAGAGGATGGTCGGTACCAGCGTCCAGATCGCGATGTGCACCAGGCAAAATACCGCGAATGCGGCGCGCGGATTCGCGCCGATCCACGCCAGTGGCGGGACGGCTTCGAACGTTCTGCCAACGTTGTCGAGGGCGCGCATGAAACGGGCAAATCCACCAGTGCCGGGCACGCGATGTCCCTGACCGATGCGGGCGTCGAAATCAAGCGATCTTGTCGCGCTTGACCCCTTCCGCCTGGTGCGGTTGCGTGCGCCGTCGCATGGGGATTGACCCGACAGTCGGTCAAACTGATGATGAACGCGGATCAAGCCGACGCGCATCGCATTGACCGCGGCCGGCACCCGTGAGGATGGCCATGCTTCGTTTAACCGAGCTGTTCGTTGCGGTCGGCATGTTGTTGATCGCCGGTGCGCTCGGCAGCGCGTCCGTCCTCGCGCTCGGATTGCCCCGCACGGAAGGCGCGGTGATGGCGTTGGCGGCCTTTGTGGTTCTCGTCCTCTACTATCTGGCGGCAAACCGGGCGCGCGAGCGCCGCGATGCGGCGCGCCAGATTGTCGACCTGTCGCGTGGCATCGCCGATCTCGCCCGGCAGGTCGGCCAGCAGGAACAGCGGCTTGCCGCGCTTGCGAGCGGCAGCGAGGCGGCGATCCAGAATTTGTCAGCCCTGCATCAGCCGTTGGCGGCCGAGGTCGCCGAGCTCCGCACGGTGGTCGGTCAACTCACCGGCGCGATTGGCGGAGCGGAAGAGATCGTTGCCTTCGCGCCGGCGTCCGCGTTCGCGGCGGCCGGTCGAGGCGTCGCCGGGGCAGCCGGTGTCGGCGCACCCGACCGTCCAATCACTTCGGAAGCAAATGCCGCGCTGGCTGCCCACATCCGGCAAGCCATCCAGTCGGGCGGCGTCGACACCTATGTGCAGCCAATCGTGACGTTGCCGCAGCGCAAGGTGGCTTGTTACGAGGCAACTCCGCGCTTGCGGGGCGCGGGCAATGTGCCGTCGGTGGCGGCGGACTTTCTGGAGGCGGCGGAAGGCGCCGGACTGGCCGGCGAGGTCGATTTGTTGATGGCGTTTCGGAGCGTGCGTGTTGCGCGCCGCCTGAACTCCGGCCACGAGAACATCGCGGTCTTCTGCAATCTCGCGCGGCCGACATTGAGTGAACGCGAGACCTTTGCGCGGATCGCCGACTTCATGGAGGCAAACCGCGCGCTTGCGCCACTGCTGGTGTTCGAGTTCGCGCTCGCCTCGTGGCGCGCGCTGCGCGCGCGCGAGCAGGAGGCGCTGTCGACTCTGGCGAGCTTCGGGTTTCGCTTCTGCCTCGATCGCGTGACCGACCTGCGGTTCGATCCGCTCGAGCTCGCCGAACGGAGCTGCGCCTATGTTAAGGCGCCGGCTGCGCTGTTGCTGGATTCCACCGTCGGGTCGGGCCGGCCGACGGAGCTTCCGAGCGAGCTTGCGCGCGTCGGCATCAAGATGATCGCCGAAAAGGTCGAGGCCGAGGCGACGGTGATGGACTTGCTCGATCTCGACGTCCGCTATGCGCAAGGCGGGCTGTTCTCGCCCGCCCGCCCGGTCCGCTCCGAGGTCGCGGTCGACGGCGCCGAGGCGGCCATCTTGCCCGCGGCCGCGAGCCGGGTATCGCATTAGCCGCACGGCTACGATCTCAGCGATCGTCGCAGGCGTTCACGTCCTTGCGGGGGGACTGCGTGAGATGTCGCTTGACGGCGGCGCCGCGCTCGCGTTCCTGACCCGGTCATGAGTCCCACACACTACTTTACCGATCGCTTCGAGCAGCTCGCCGACCGCTACGACGTCGTTTTCTGTGACGTCTGGGGGGTCGTGCACAATAGCGTCATCGCCTTTCCCGAGGCCGCGGATGCGCTCGGACGCTTCCGCCGCAAGGGTGGGGCGGTCATTCTCATCACCAATGCCCCGCGGCCGGGCGAGGTGGTGTTGCGCCAGCTCGATCGGCTCGGGATGCCGCGCGCGAGCTACGATGGCATCGTTGCGTCGGGCGACGTAACCCGCGGTATCATCGCCAAGCGCCGCGGCGCGATCCATCACCTCGGCCCGGAGCGGGACCTGCCGATCTTCGAGGGGCTCGAAGTCGAGTTTGCGCCGCTCGAGCGCGCCGATTTCACGGTCTGTACCGGCCTGTTCAACGATGAGGGCGAGACGCCCGACGACTACCGCGATCTCTTGAGCGCGATGCGCGCGCGCAACTTGTTCATGCTGTGCGCCAATCCAGACCTGGTGGTCGAGCGCGGCCACAAGCTGCTCTACTGCGCCGGCGCGCTCGCCGACATCTATCACTTGCTTGGCGGAGAGGTCCTCTATGCCGGCAAACCCCACCCGCCAATCTATGAAGAGGCGCTCGCCAAGGCGCAGACCGCGCTCGCACGCGCGGTCACGCCTGATCGCGTGCTGGCGATCGGCGACTCGATCCGGACCGATCTCAAGGGGGCGCGTGCGTTCGGCATCGACTGCCTGTTCGTGACGCGCGGTATTCACTCCGAGGAACTCGGCAACAGCGAAAATCCGGATGCCGCCGCGCTCGCCGGCATTTTCAAGAAGGCGGGCGTTGCGCCCATGGCCGTCACCCACCGGCTGGCATGGTGATCGATGCAAGGCGGCCCAAAGCGGTTCGCGGTTGTACGCGACGGTCTGCACCACGATCCAGGCCCGCTACGCGGCGCGGTGGTTGCGATCGGCAATTTCGAAGGCGTGCATCGCGGGCATCGGATCGTGATCGATAAGGCCGTTGGGCTCGCGCGCGCGCTCGGGCGGCCGGCCGCGGTGTTGACGTTCGAGCCGCATCCGCGCGCATTCTTTCGGCCCGACGAGCCGGTATTCCGGCTCAGCGACGAACGCGCCAAGATCCGGCTGCTGGCGGCGACCGCGCTCGACGGCGCGATCATCCTGCGGTTCGACCAGGAACTCGCGGAGCTCGCGGCGGAAGATTTTGTCGAGCGCGTGTTGCGCCGGCAGCTGGCGATCTCAGGCGCCGTGATCGGGTTTGATTTTCACTTCGGCAGGGGGCGTCAGGGCACGCCCGAATTTCTCCGCGCGCAAGGCGCGCGTGACGGCTTTGCGGTTGAAGTCGTTCCGGAGGTGAGGGAGGAGATCGGAGAGGGGGCGGCGCGCCGCTTCTCGTCGGGCGCGGCGCGCGCGGCGCTCGCGGCCGGCGACGTTGCCGATGCGGCTGAGTTGCTCGGCTATCCGTGGTTCGTCTCTGGAATCGTGCGGCGCGGCGAGGCGCGCGGGCGCGAGCTTGGGTTTCCGACCGCCAATCTGGCGCTCGACGCCGGTTGCCAATTGCGTCACGGCATCTATGCGGTGCGCGTGGCCGTCGGAGGCCGCCGCTACGGCGGGGTTGCGAGCTTCGGTCGCCGTCCCACCTTCGACAACGGCGCGGTGCTGCTCGAGGTGTTTCTGTTCGATTTCGCGGGCGACCTCTACGGCCAGTCGATCGATATCGCCTTCATCGGATGGATCCGGCCGGAGTTGAAGTTCGACAGTGCCGCCGATCTGATCAAACGAATGAACGAGGATGCGCGCGAAGCGCGGGCCATTCTCGCCGCCGCCGGCGACGTGTTTCCGCCGCTGGCCGAGCCGTAGCCAAAAAAACATCGGCACGGCGCCTCCCCCCCGAGTGGCGCCGTGCCGGCCGACATGATCGAAAAATCAGCTGTGACCGATCACGTCGATCTCTACCGGTGCGAGGCCCGAGCATCCGATCGCATAGGCCGCCGCCGGCGTGAGATCGATGACGCGCCCGCGCACGAACGGTCCGCGATCGTTGATGCGGACCACGACCGATCGGCCGGTGTCATTGTTGGTGACTTTGACCAGCGTACCGAATGGCAAACTCCGGTGCGCCGCCGTCATGTGGTGCGCGTGGGCGTATTCGCCGTTGGCGGTGCGCTCGCCCGAGTAGACCGAGGCAATGCCTGATTGACAAAAACCAGAGGTCGCGAGGCTGGTGGAAAAGGCAAGGAACGAGAAAGCGAATAAAACGCATCGGCTCTTCAAAGCCATCATTTATCCTTCGGATTGTTGAGGGGAGTGCGATCCGCGAAGCGCGATCGCGGGGGCCGTATGCGTGGCCGAATGCGGCTTTTATGTGCGCCGCAGCATTACTTTGGTACCCGAGTTTCGAGCCTGAACTTATTGCTCAAATTCCGCGCATCGCGCGCAACAGAGTTGCGTCGATCGCGCGATGCGCCTCATGAAGTGAGGCGCTATCGCAAGGGCGCATAAGAGGCATGAGTCACGCGAGCGCGATTGACGGGAACTCTTTTGCAGGTTCGGCACTCGGCGCGCGTGATTCGCGACGGTTCGGAGCTGGAGGATCGGAGCGCGATCCGGGAGATCGAAAGCGCGCCACACACGGTCCGGAATGGGTTACATGACCAGTGCGCCCCTGCTACACAGCCCGGCATGAGCGAGACCGACTACAGCAAGACGCTGTTCCTGCCGCAGACCGCTTTCCCGATGCGGGCCGGGCTGCCGGAGCGGGAGCCGCAGCTGTTGGCGCGCTGGCGCGAGCTCGGCCTCTATGCGCGCCTGCGCGCGGCCGCCGGGGGCCGGCCGAAGTTCATCCTGCATGACGGTCCGCCCTACGCCAACGGACCGATCCATATCGGGCATGCGCTCAACAAGATCCTCAAGGACGTGGTGTCGCGCAGCCAGCAGATGCTCGGATTTGATTCGAATTACGTGCCCGGCTGGGACTGCCACGGCCTGCCGATCGAATGGAAGATCGAGGAGGACTATCGGGCCGCCGGCAAGAACAAGGACGCCGTCCCGATCGTCGAATTCAGGCGCGAGTGCCGCGCGTTCGCGGATCGCTGGATCGCGCTGCAGCGCGACGAGTTCATGCGGCTCGGCATCGAAGGCGACTGGGACAACTACTACACCACCATGTCGTTCGCCGCCGAGGCGCAGATCGCGCGCGAGATCATGAAGTTCGCGGCCAACGGCACGCTCTATCGCGGATCCAAGCCGGTGATGTGGTCGGTGGTGGAGAAGACCGCGCTGGCGGAAGCCGAGGTCGAGTACGAGGACTACACCAGCGATATGGTGTGGGTGAAGTTTCCGGTGCAGCAGTCATCCAGTTGGGCACGCTCGCACGACCGCGCGCTGGCGGGCGCGTCGGTCGTGATCTGGACCACCACGCCGTGGACCTTGCCCGGCAATCGCGCGATCTCGTTCTCGCCGCGGATCGCGTACGGGCTCTACGAAGTGATTGAAGCCCCGCCGGGCAACTGGGCCAAGGCCGGCGACACCTTCATCCTGGTCGACGCGCTCGCCGCCGATGTGATGGCGCAGTCGCGTGTGACGGCCTACGAGAAGCGCGCGGTGGTCGGGACTGAAACGCTCGAGGGACTCGTCTGCGTGCACCCGCTCAAGGGGTTCGCCGGCGACTACGCCTTTCCGGTGCCGCTGCTGCCGGGCGATCACGTCACGCACGAGACCGGCACTGGCTTTGTGCACACTGCGCCCAGTCACGGCCGCGAGGACTTCGAGGTGTGGAGCGCGAACGCGCGTGCCCTCGCGGAGCGCGGTATCAACACGGCGATCCCCTATACGGTCGATGAGAACGGCGCCTTCACCGACCAGGCACCGGGCTTTACCGGCAAGCGCGTGCTCACCGACACGGGCGACAAGGGCGACGCCAACGATGCGGTGATCAAGGCGCTGATCGGCGCCGGGATGCTGATCGCGCGTGGCCGGCTCAAGCACCAATACCCGCACTCGTGGCGCTCGAAGAAGCCGGTGATTTTCCGCAACACGCCGCAATGGTTCATCGCCATGGACGAGCCGATCGCGGACGGCGGTCACGCGCGCCAGGGTGACACGCTGCGTCACCGCGCGCTCAGCGCCATCAAGGCGACGCGCTGGGTGCCGCCGCAGGGCGAGAACCGCATCACCGGCATGATCACGAACCGACCCGACTGGGTGGTGTCGCGCCAGCGTGCGTGGGGCGTACCGATCGCGGTGTTCATGCGCGAGCGTCCCGACGGCTCCGTCGAAATTCTCAAGGATGAACGTGTCAACGCCCGCATCGCCGACGCATTCGAGCGCGAAGGCGCTGACGCTTGGTACGCCGAGGGCGCGCGCGAACGCTTTCTAGGTGGGCGGGCGAATGAGGATTGGAAAAAAGTCGATGACATCCTCGACGTCTGGTTCGACTCAGGCTCGACCTATGCCTACACCCTTGAGGTGCGCGACGACCTCAAGGTCCGTCGCCGGCTCGACGGCGGGCCGGACAGCGTGATGTATCTCGAAGGCTCCGACCAGCATCGCGGCTGGTTTCACTCCTCGCTGCTCGAGAGCTGCGGCGCGCGCGGGCGTGCGCCGTTCGATATTGTCGTGACCCACGGCTTCACTCTCGACGAGGCGGGCCGCAAGATGTCGAAGTCGCTCGGCAACGTCATCGCGCCCCAGGATGTGATCAAGCAATCGGGTGCCGACATTCTGCGGCTCTGGGTGTGCGCAACGGATTATTGGGACGATCAGCGCATCGGGCCGGAAATCCTGAAAACCACCGTCGACACCTATCGCAAGCTGCGCAATACGATTCGCTGGATGCTCGGCAACCTCGCGCATTTCCGGCCGGAGGATCGCATCGCCGAGAACGAGATGCCCGAGCTCGAACGGCTGATGCTGCACCGGCTGGCGGAGCTCGACGTCCTGGTACGGCAGGCCTACGCGGATTTCGACTACAAGCGCATCTTCGCGGCGCTCAACGCGTTCATGACCTCCGACCTGTCGGCCTTCTACTTCGACATCCGCAAGGATGCGCTCTACTGCGATCCGCTCTCCTCGGTGACCCGCAAGGCGTGCCTGACCGTGCTCGATCATTTGTTCCGTGCGACCGTGACCTGGCTCGCACCGATGCTGTGCTTCACCGCGGAGGAAGCCTGGCTTGCGCGCGACCCGCATGCAACCTCGGTGCACCTCGAGCTCTTTCCGGACGTGCCGGCGGTTTGGCGCGACGATGCGCTGTCGGAGAAATGGCGCAAGGTTCGCAGCGTGCGCCGGGTGGTGACCGGGGCGCTTGAGCTCGAGCGCGCCGCCAAGCGGATCGGCTCGTCGCTTGAATCCGCGCCGCTCGTCTATGTCTCCGATCCGGATCTGTTCGGCGCGCTCGCCGACATGGACCTCGCCGAGGTCTCGATCACATCGGGTGCAACGCTGGTCCAGGGCGACGGTCCACCGACGGCATTTCGGCTGCCCGACGTGCCCGGGGTCGCGGTCGTGCCGGCGCTGGCCGAAGGGCGCAAATGTGCCCGCTCGTGGAAGATCTCCGCGGCGGTCGGCAGTGATCCGCAGTACCCGGACGTGACCCCGCGCGACGCCCAGGCGTTGCGGGAGTGGAAGGCGTTGCGCAAGGCGGCCGAATAGATGGTCTCGTCCTATCTCTATGGACCGCTCACGCGGCTCGGCCTCTTCGTCGCGGTTCTGGTCGCGCTTGCCGATCAGGCCTTGAAACTCTGGCTGGTGTTCGTGTTCGAGCTCGGTCGGCGCGGCCGGGTTGCGCTTGGCCCCTTTGTCGACCTGGTGCTGAGCTTCAACACCGGCATCAGCTATGGCCTGTTTCGCGAGCAGGGGATGCTCGCGCAGAATATCCTGCTCGCCGTCAAGGTCGTCGCGGTCGCGCTGCTGTGGGTTTGGCTGGCGCGCGCGAGCTCGCGCCTCTCCGCGGTGTCGCTCGGGCTGATCATCGGCGGCGCCATCGGCAATGCGATCGACCGGGTGACCTTCGGCGCGGTGGCGGATTTTGTGCTCGTGCACATCACCACCCCGACCTGGCGGTTCGACTGGTATGTCTTCAATCTGGCCGACGCGGCGATCGTGGCCGGCGTCATCGGGCTCCTGTGCGACTCGTTGGCCGGCACTCGGGATGCCGCAAAAGCGCCCTGATTTTTCGAGATTGTGATGTGGGGTCAGGGGGTTCTGTCTAGTTTGCACAAGCTGACGACCAAGGGCCTGTAAGGATTTGCGAATCCGGCTGGGCGTGGGGGTATGGGGATGCCTGCGACGATAGTGAAACGGTTGGGATGGCGCGCGCTCTTGGCGTGCATGTTTGCCACGGCATTGATCGCGATCATCGGCACGCCACCGGCGCGCGCGGGGGATGATCAGACCCAAAACGCCGAAGAAGAGGACGGTGATTTCATCGATCACGCCTTCCGCGGGGTTTTGGAGGGGATCGGCCTCAAGCGAACGGCCCCGCCGGCCATCAATTATCACGAGCGCTCGCCGTTGGTGGTGCCGCCCACCCGTGATCTGCCGCCGCCGCAGAAAGTCACGCGCGCTGCGCCCGACCCGGCTTGGCCGCAGGACAAGGACATGGCCCCGCAGCGCAAGGTCGCCAAGAAGGCGGTCAAGCAGGGAACCGAGGCTGAGGAAGAGGACATGCGCGCGCTGCGTCCGGACGAGCTCGGCGGTCGCAAACCGACCGGCAAGCGCACGGCTACGGCCGACGGCGGCCCGGCGCCCGATACGACCGGCCAGCAGCTCACCCCGGGCCAATTGGGCTTCCAGGGCATTAATAACCTCGGCAAGCTGTTTGACCGGACGCCCGAAGAAGTGCCGTTCAAGGAGGAGCCGGAGCGCAGCGCGCTGACCGATCCGCCGACGGGACTGCGCACGCCGTCGCCAAAATACTCGTATGGGACCAAAAACCGGATGGACCCGGAAAAGAATGGCCCATTGGACCGCGGCGCGATGGGCTCGAACCAGTAGTTTTCCGATCGGTAACTTGCGCCGGTTGCCGGCAACCCCTAACAGGGGGCGACACACCTGACGGGTTGAGCGAGGAAGCGCCGATGTTCCGGCGCGGGGACATCCATGATGAAGCCTGAGCTTCGGCGGCCGCTGACTGCAACGCTACGCTCCCTTGCGACCCTGCGCCATGTCGTCACGCTCGTTTTCGCCATCGGGCTCGCGCTCGTGCTCGCCGGCACATCCCTGCGAGCGGCTTCGCAAGAGGACGTCGACGTCACCCATTTCGTGCTCGGCAATGGGCTCGAGGTTGTTGTCATCCCCGATCACCGCGTTCCGGTCGTGACCCAAATGGTCTGGTACCGGGTCGGCTCCGCCGACGAGCCGGCGGGCAAATCCGGAATCGCCCACTTTCTCGAGCACCTGATGTTCAAGGGCACCGAAAAGAATCCCGCCGGCAAGTTTTCTCAGGTGCTTGCCACCATCGGTGGACAGGAAAACGCGTTCACCACGGCGGACTACACCGGTTACTACCAGCGCGTGGCGCGCGAATATCTGCCGTTGGTGATGGAGTTCGAGGCCGACCGCATGACCGGTCTGGTGCTCACCGACGCCAACGTCCTGCCCGAGCTCGACGTTGTGCTCGAGGAGTACAACATGCGCGTCGCCAACAGCCCGGACGCGCGACTGCGCGAGCAGGTCGAAGCGGCGCTGTTCCTCAATCACCCTTACGGCCGGCCGGTGATCGGCTGGCATCACGAAATCAAGAAGCTCAATCGCGAAGACGCGCTTGCGTTCTATCGGCACTACTACACGCCGAACAACGCGATCGTCGTGATCGCCGGCGACGTGACTGCGGCCGAGGTGAAGGCGCTGGCCGAGAAGACCTACGGCAAGGTCGCCCGCCGGTCGGAGATCGGGCCGCGCAAGCGCCCGCAGGAGCCTGAACACACCGCAGCCCGCCAGGTGACGGTCGCCGATCCGCGCGCGACCCCGAGCCTGCAGCGCGCCTATCTGGCGCCGTCCGACTCCACCGCCAAGCCGGGCGAGGCCGAAGCGCTGGAAGTGCTCGCCCATATTCTGGGCGGCGGCTCGAACAGCCGGCTCCAGCGCGCACTGGTCGAGGATCGCGGCCTCGCCAACAGCGCCGGCGCGACTTATTCGGGCACCTCGGTCGACCAGACCGTATTCAGCGTGTACGCGACCCCGCGCCCGCACGTGAGCCTGGCCGAGCTGGAGACCGCGATGGACGCTGTGATCGATGAAGTCGCCATCAACGGAATCACCCCGGAAGAATTGACGCGCGCTAAGACCCGGATGATCGCCGACGCGGTCTATGCCAAGGATAATCAAGCAACGCTGGCGCGCTGGTATGGCGGGGCGCTTGCGACCGGTTCGACCGTCGAGGACGTGAAGTCCTGGACCGAGCAGGTCCGCGCCGTTACGGCCGATAGCGTGCGCGCGGCCGCCAAGACCTGGCTCGACAAGCACCACTCGGTGACCGGTTATCTGATCAAGGAGTGGCCCAAGCCCGAGGAGAAGAAATCTTGATCGCTTGGCGTACGTGCAGCTTGCGGATCGCAACCCTATCGGCCCTCGCTGTCGCGCTGGTGGCGCCGGCGAGCGCGGCGACGGATGTCGAGCGCGTGGTCAGTCCGCTCGGCATCGAGGCATGGCTGGTTCATTCGCCGACGGCGCCGCTGATCGCCATCGATTTTGCGTTCCGTGGCGGCTCGAGCCAGGACCCGGCCGACAAGCCGGGCGTCGCGGCGCTGGTGGCGGGGCTGATCGACGAGGGCGCCGGCAATCTCGACGCGCGCGCTTTTCACGAGCAGCTCGAATCGAACGCGATCAGTCTGAGTTTCACGGCGACCCGCGACCAGTTCAACGGTTCGCTGCGCACGCTGCTCGACCAGCAGGACAAGGCATTCGAGCTGACCAATCTGTCGCTCACCGCGCCCCGCTTCGACCCCGAAGCGGTCGAGCGCATCCGCGCCAACCTGTTGTCGGATTTGCGCCGCGCCACCACCAATCCGAGCCAGATCGCGAGCCGCAACTGGTGGGCCACGGCGTTCCACGGCCACCCTTACCAATGGCCGGTGAACGGGACGGTCGAATCGGTTACGACCGTCACCGCTGCTGATCTCAACAACTACGTGCGGCGCGTGTTCGCGCGCAACAACCTCAAGATCGGGATCGTCGGCAACGTCGATGCCGCGACCGCGGGCGCGATCGTCGACCGCATCTTCGGATCACTGCCGGCAAAGGCGGATCTTGTGCCGGTTGCATCCGCCAACCCGCAGGGACTCGGCCGCAAGATCATGGTCGACCTCGACGTTCCTCAGTCCGTGGTGATGATCGGCGGCGAAGGCATTGCCCTGAAAGACCCGGATTTCATGCCCGCCTACGTCGTCAACGAGATCCTGGGCGGCGGCTCGTTCGCGTCGCGGCTCTATCGTGAGGTGCGGGAAGTCCGCGGGCTCGCCTATTCGGTCTATTCGACCCTGATTCCGCTCGATCACGCCGCGCTGTTCATGAGCGGAACCGCGACCCGCGGCGATCGCGCCGGCCAAACCCTCGAGGTCGTCGAGCACGAAATTCATCGTCTGGCGGAGACCGGCCCGACCGTGGAGGAGCTCGCGCGCGCCAAGTCGTACCTCAAGGGCGCCTACGCGCTGCGCTTCGACACCTCGTCCAAGATCGCGAGCCAGCTGGTGCAGATTCAGATGGACGACCTTGGCATCGACTACATCAAGCGGCGTAACAGCCTGGTCGAAGCGGTGACGCTCGCCGACGTCAAGCGGGTTGCCAAGCGCCTGCTCGACGGCGGGCTGCTTGTCACCGTCGTGGGGCGGCCCGCCGTGACCACGGCGAACACCGCCGCCAAGGGCGGTTGATCAGGTTTTCTCTCGCGCGTTTTCCCTAAACGGCGAAGCGGTATGTGACCGCGCGCTGATACTGCTATTGTTGAACCCGAAGCAGCGCTGCCGCGACTTCGTGTTCAATCAAGATGATCCGCATCACCGAGCATATTGCGATCGACGAGTCGGAGCTCAGCGAGACGTTCGTGCGCGCCTCCGGCCCGGGCGGCCAGAACGTCAACAAGCTCGCGACCGCCGTGCAGTTGCGCTTCGATGTGCGCAACTCCCCGGCGCTTCCCGCGGATGTGCGCGCGCGGCTTGCGACGCTGGCCGGCCGCCGGCTCACGCAGGACGGCGTGCTCGTGATCATCGCCCAGCGGCATCGCACCCAGGAGCGCAACCGCGAAGACGCGCGTGCGCGCCTGATCGAGCTCATTCGCCAGGCGGCGGTCGTGCCCAAGCGGCGCCGCCCGACCAGACCGACGGCCGCCTCGCATGAGCGGCGGATCGAGCGGAAAAAGCGCAGAAGCGGCGTGAAGCGGCTGCGTGGCATCAAGCCGGCGTTGGATTGAGACGCCCGCGTTCAAGCTGATTGCTTTCTGAGCAATCCGGGTCGGGAATGACGGGTGCCGATGATCGCGCAACGCCGGCGCGCAATTGCGCAACAGGCCTGTCGCACCCACGTGATTGACTCAATCGAGGCGGCGGCGAACTGTCGGCGCCTCGAGTGCGTTGTCGTGCGAATTGCCGTCAGGAAAGGGCGACTTCCACACATCGATACCGCGCCCCAGGCGAGGCAAATGCCGCTCAAACAAAAGGATTAAAGCACCCATGGCTCAACAATCCGCGGTGGCGCCCAAGGCGCGTGAGAGATTTCCGGCGCCGGCCAGGATGACGGTTTCGCTTAAGGTCAACGGCGTCGAGCGCAAGCTGACGATTGCGCCGTGGACGACGCTGCTCGATGCGCTGCGACTCAATCTCGACCTGACCGGGACCAAGAAGGGCTGCGATCACGGCCAGTGCGGCGCCTGCACGGTGCTCCTCGACGGCCGCCGCGTCTATTCGTGTCTCACCTTGGCGGTCATGAAGGACGGCGCGCAGGTCACGACGATCGAGGGGCTGGCGCAAGGCGATGCGCTGCATCCGCTGCAGCAGGCCTTCGTCGATCACGACGCCTTCCAGTGCGGCTATTGCACCCCGGGCCAGATCTGCGCGGCGGTCGGGCTGATCGCCGAGGGCCACGCGCGCACGGCCGATGAGATCCGCGAGCTGATGAGCGGCAATATCTGCCGGTGCGGGGCCTATCCCAACATCGTGGCGGCGATCGAACAGGTGATGCGCGGCGGCGCCAAGAACGGGGAGGCGGGACGATGAACAATTTCGACTTTGCGCGCGTCACGAGCGTCGCCGACGCCGTGCGCATGATCGCGGCGGATCCGGGCGCAAAGTTCATCGCGGGCGGCACCAACCTGGTCGACCTGATGAAGGAAAACGTCGCGCGCCCCTCGCGACTGATCGACATCACCCGACTGCCGCTCAAACAGGTGGAGGAAACCCAGTACGGCGGCCTGCGCATCGGGGCGCTCGTCCCCAACAGCGATCTCGCCTATCACCCGCAGATTGCCGCGCGCTATCCGCTGCTCGCGAGCGCGATCCTGGCCGGCGCCTCGCAGCAGCTGCGCAACATGGCCTCGACCGGGGGCAATCTCCTGCAGCGCACGCGCTGCTTCTACTTCTACGACACGACCACGCCCTGTAATAAGCGCGAGCCGGGCAGCGGCTGTTCAGCGATCGAAGGCCTCAACCGCGGACACGCGATCCTCGGCACCAGCCCGCATTGCATCGCGGTGCACCCCTCCGACATGTGCGTGGCGCTCGCCGCGCTCGAGGCACGCGTGCTTGCGACCGGAACCACCGGCGAACGCAGCATCGGGTTTGCGGATTTCCACCGCCTGCCTGGCGATACGCCGCAGATCGACACCAACCTGCGCGCCGACGAGATCATCACGGCGATCGAGCTGCCGGCGAAGGGCTTTGCCGGCCACTACAGCTATCTGAAGATCCGCGATCGCCTGTCGTATGCGTTCGCGCTGGTCTCGATCGCGGCCGCGCTCGACATCGATCGCGGGGTGATCCGCGAGGCGCGTCTCGCGCTCGGCGGCGTCGCGCACAAGCCGTGGCGCGACCGCGACGCGGAAGCGCTGCTCATCGGCGCTCCGCCCACGCGCGAAAGTTTCGGCCGCGCCGCCGACGCGCTGTTGCAGGACGCGCGTGGCGCCGGTCACAACGACTTCAAGATCGAGCTGGCGCGGCGCAGCATCGTGCGCACGCTGACGCAGGCCGCGAGCGGCACGCCGCAGTCGCAGTCCGACAAGCGTGTTGTTTGACGGAGGCCGCCATGATCACGACCAGCAACCAGATCGGCAAGCCGGCCACCCGCGTCGACGGCCGCCTCAAGGTCACCGGCGCCGCCAAGTATGCCGGCGAATTCAACGTGCCGAATCTCGCGCACGGCGTCGTTGTCACCGCTTCGATCGCCAAGGGGCGGATCAAGCACATCAATGCCGAAGAGGCGCTCGCGGTTGCGGGCGTACTTGCGGTGTTGACGCACGAGAATCGCGGAAAGCTCGCGTCATCCGACGACAAATACAAGGACGAGGTTGCACCCGATGGCTCGCCATTCCGTCCGCTCTACGACGATGAGGTTCGCTTCAACGGCCAGCCGATTGCGCTTATCGTCGCCGAGGAGTTCGAGATTGCGCGCTTTGCGGCGTCGCTGATCCGTGTCGACTACGAGCAGAAAACGCACGTCACCGATTTCGAGACGCAACGGCAGCGCACGGCGGGCGGGAAGCGCCCCAAGCCCACCCACACGCGCGGCAAGGCCGCGCGCGCGTTCGAGGAGGCCGCAGTGCGCGTCGAGGCCGCCTATAGCATGCCGGTCGAGCACCACAATCCGATGGAGCCCTATGCGGCGACCGCGGTGTGGGAAGCAGACGACCGGATCACGGTCTACGACAAGACCCAGGGGCCGCTGAACTGCCGCAACTACGTCGCCAACGTGTTCGGGATGAAGCCCGACAAGGTGCGCGTGCTCTCGCCGTTTGTCGGCGGCGGCTTCGGGTCGGGCTTGCGCCCGAATTACGAGCTGCCGCTCGCCGTGCTGGCGGCGCGCGCGCTCAAGCGTTCGGTGCGGGTCACCCTCACGCGCCAGCAGATGTTCACGATCGGCTATCGGGCCGCGAACGTGCAGGAGCTCAAGCTCGGCGCCGATCGCAGCGGCAGCCTTGCCTCGTTCCGGCATGACGCCGCTTCGATGACCTCCCAGTTCGAGGATTTCCAGCGGTCGTTCGTGGCCTGGTCGAGCCAGCTTTATCGCTGCGCCAACAGCGAGCTTGGCCAGCGTTTGGTCAAGCTAGACGTGAACACGCCCTGCGACATGCGCGGCCCGGGCGGAACCGAGGGTATCTGGGCGATCGAATGCGCCATGGATGAGCTCGCCTACGCGGCGAACGTCGATCCGCTCGAGCTGCGGCTGACAAACTACTCGGACCGCGATCAGATCGCCGACAAGCCGTACAGCAGCAAGGAGCTGCGCGAATGCTATCGCCAAGCGGCGGAGAAGTTCGGCTGGTCGAAGCGCAGGCGTGAGCCGCGCTCGATGCGCGAGGGCCGTGAGCTCGTCGGATGGGGCATGGCGAGCGGGGTGTGGGAAGCCTGGCAACTGCCCGCGAGCGCGAGAGCCAGCCTGACCGCCAACGGCGCCGTCGAGATCGCGAGCGCGACCGCCGATATCGGGCCGGGCACCTATACGATGATGGCCCAGCTCGGCGCCGAGATGCTGGGCGTGCCGCTTGAGGACGTGACGGCGAAGCTCGGCGATAGCGCGCTGCCGGACGCGCCCGTGGAAGGCGGATCGTTCACCGCCTCCTCGGTCGGCGCCGCCATTCACGACGCCTGCCGGGCGGTGCAGAAGGACCTGCTCGGGTTCGCGCGCAAGGTCAAAGGGTCGCCGCTGGCCGGCGCCAAGCTCGACGATGTCGTGTTCGCCGACGGCAAGATCCGGCACAGGCAGGACGCCGGCCGCGCCGTCTCGCTCGCCGACGCCATGCGTGCCGGCAAGGCCGAGCGGATCGAGAAGGAGGCGAGCGCGACGCCCAAGATGGATGCTCGGTACGCGAACCTCGCGCACTCGGCGGTGTTCGCCGAGGTCAAGATCGACGAGGAGCTCGGGGTCATCCGGGTCACGCGCGTGGTCAGCGCGGTCGCGGCCGGGCGCATCATCAATCCCAAGCTCGCCGGCAGCCAGATTCTGGGCGCCATCGTCGGCGGCATCGGCATGGCGCTGCACGAGGAAACGCTGACCGATCAGCGCTTCGGGCGGTTCATGACCCACAACCTCGCCGACTATCATGTGCCGGTGAACGCCGACGTACACGCGATCGACGTGATCTTCGTCGAGGAGACCGACGACAAGATCAATCCGTTCGGCATCAAGGGCGTCGGCGAGATCGGCATCGTCGGCACCGCGGCGGCGATCGCCAACGCGGTCTATCACGCGACCGGCAAGCGCGTGCGCGATCTGCCGATCACGCTCGACAAGCTGATGCTGGAGTGACGGCGTGCGGACACCTCTTCCCGCAAGCGGGGAGAGGCAAGTGCTGTGCCGTGTGGGTAAGCTCCGAACCCCCTGCGAGTACGCTCAGGATTATTGCTACACTGCGCCGGCCACCCCGAGTCGCCGCATGTCGATCCGCCAGCTCGAGCCTGCCGTCATCAACCGCATCGCCGCCGGCGAGGTCGTCGAGCGGCCGGCGAGTGTCGTCAAGGAACTCGTCGAGAACGCGCTCGACGCCGGCGCGCGCCGGATCGACGTCATCACCGACGGCGGCGGCCGGCGGCTGATCCGCGTCACCGACGACGGCACCGGCATGACCGCCGGCGATCTCGCGCTCGCGGTCGAGCGCCACGCCACCTCGAAATTGCCGGACGATGATCTGCTCGCGATCCGCACCCTCGGATTTCGCGGCGAGGCATTGCCCTCGATTGGCGCGGTCGCGCGGCTCGCAATCACGACCCGCCACGCCGTGGAGCCGCACGGCTGGGCGATCGGCGTCGATGCCGGGCGAAAATCTCCGGTGCGGCCGGCGGCGCTCGACGCCGGCACCCGCATCGAGGTGAGCGACCTCTTCTACGCGACCCCCGCCCGCCTGAAGTTCCTCAAGACCGACCGCAGCGAGGGCGCGGCGATCCGCGAGGCGGTGCGCCGGCTCGCGATGAGCCGGCCCGACGTCGCGTTCACGCTCGCCGGCGAGGAGCGCGCGCTCGTGAGCTGGGCCGCGGCGTTGTCGGGCGCCCCCGGGCGGCTCGCGCGCCTCGGCGACATTCTCGGCGCCGACTTCCGCGCCAACGCGATCGAGGTGCGCGGCGGCCGCGACGGCCTCGCGATCGAGGGCTATGCGGCGCTGCCAACACTCAGCCGCGCCAACGCGTTCGGGCAGTATCTCTTCGTCAACGGCCGCCCGGTGCGCGACAAGCTCCTGCTCGGCGCGGTGCGCGGCGCCTACGCGGACTATTTGCCGCGCGATCGCCAGCCGATCCTCGCGCTCTTCATCACGCTCGATCCGCGCGAGGTCGACGTCAACGTGCACCCGGCCAAGACCGAGGTGCGCTTTCGCGACGGCGGCCTCGTGCGCGCGCTGATCGTGCGCTCGCTGCAGGACGCGCTGGCGCGCGAAGGCCAACGCGCCGCCTCGACCGGCGGCGCCGCGACGCTCGCGGCGCTGCGCCCCGTGGCGGCGCCGCGGACTGGCTGGGACTGGCGGGCATCGCCGGCGCGGCCGGCATTTCCGGTCGCGGGCGCGACCGCGCTCAAGGGCTTTGCCGACGCGGCGCAGGCCGGCTTTGACGTCGGTGCCCCGTCGGCGGACGCGCGCGTCGAGCAGGCGCCGCCCGCGCCCGACCTGCTCGACCGCCCGCTCGGCGCCGCGCGCGCGCAGGTGCATGAGACCTACGTGGTGGCGCAGACGCGCGACGGCATCGTCATTGTCGATCAGCACGCCGCCCACGAGCGCCTGGTCTACGAGCGCCTCAAGGCGGCGTTGGAGAAGACCGGCGTCGCGCGCCAGATTCTGCTGATTCCGGAGGTCGTCGAGCTTGACGAAGCCGATGTCGAACGCCTCGCGGCGCGCGCGCACGAGCTCACGCGTTACGGGCTGGTGCTGGAGAGCTTCGGCCCGGGCGCGGTCGCGGTGCGCGAGACGCCCGGCATGCTGGGCGAGATCGACGCGGGGGCGCTGGTGCGCGATCTTGCCGAGCACATGGCGGAATGGGACGAGGCGCTGCCGCTCGAGCGCCGCCTGATGCACGTCGCCGCCACGATGGCGTGCCACGGCTCGGTGCGGGCGGGGCGCCGCCTCAAGCCCGAGGAGATGAACGCGCTGTTGCGCGAAATGGAGGCGACGCCGAACTCCGGCCAGTGCAACCACGGCCGGCCGACCTACGTGGAATTGAAGCTAAGCGATATCGAACGGTTGTTTGGAAGGAAGTGAGGGTAGTGTTGATCGGCGCGGGTTTCTTCGAAGCTGCCGATAAGTGCGGGTTTCAACAACAAATCGTATGACATGAGCTTGCGTCGCATTGCGGTCGCCGTCACAGGCACATTGTTGATTGGGCTGGCCGGTCCGCTCCCGTCGGCCGCGCGCGGTCTCTCCGCAATCAAAATGGACGGCACCATCAAAGTCGGCATGACCGGCGACTACGCACCGTATTCTCTGCGCGGCCCGGACGGTCAGTTCTCCGGCGCCGATGTGATCATGGCGCGCGAACTTGCGCGCTCGCTCGGCGTTGCGCTCGTGATCGTGCCCACGACCTGGAAGACGCTGCAGGCCGATCTCGCCGCCGACCGTTTTGACATCGCCATGGGCGGGGTGAGCGTGACGCCCGATCGCGCCGCCGCCGGCGACTTCTCGCTTGCCGTCCTGCACGACGGCAAGCGTCCGATTGCGCGCTGTGCCGACAAGGATCGCTATACGTCAATCGATGCGATCGACCGGCCCGGCGTGCGGGTCGTGGTCAATCCGGGTGGGACCAACGAGCGTTTCGCCAAAACCAATCTCGCCCACGCAACGCTGAGCGAACATCCCGACAACCGCACGATCTTCGATGAGATCGCCGCCGGCCACGCCGACGTGATGGTCACCGACGGCGCCGAGGTGGATTACCAGGCGCGTCTGCATCCCGGCATCCTGTGCCCGCGACCGTCGCCGGCCCGTTCGATCACTTCGACAAGGCCTACTGGATGACGCGTGACCACGCGCTCAAAGAGGCCGTCGATGCGTGGCTTAAGCGCAGCCTCGCGGCGGGCCAATACGGCCAGGCCCTGGCCGCCGCCGCGGCGCGCTGATCGGAACGCACGCGAAGCCCGCATGGTGGCCATTCCGGGCGTCGCTTGCCCGTCTGGTGTGGATCGGGCATGGGTTTTACGGGGGACTCAATCAACATGTTTGAGGGAACGCGACATGGTCCTGCGCACGATCCGGGTTGGCGTGCTCGCCGCCTCGGTGGTCCTGACCTCATGGGTGTCGGCAGCCGCCCAGGTCGATGCCTTGCCGTCATGGAACGATGGCGCGGCCAAGCAGGCGATCCTCGACTTCGTGCGCAAGACGACCGATGCCGCGAGCACGACCTACGTGCTTCCCGAGGACCGCATCGCCACCTTCGATCAGGATGGCACGCTCTGGGTCGAGCACCCGATGTACACGCAAGTGGTCTATGCCCTGGAACGTGTACCTGCGCTGGTTGCCGCCAAGCCCGAGCTCAAAAACGTCGAGCCGTTCAAAACCGTTCTCACCCGCAATCGTGAGGCGATTGCCAGGCTTTCGATTGGCGACCTCCTGAAAATTCTGGCCGCTACGCTCAGCGGCATGAGCGTCGACCAGTTCAAAGCCCAAGCCAAGCAATGGCTCGCCACCGCCCAGGCGCCGCGCTGGAAGCGCCCGTACACCGAGCTGACGTATCTTCCGATGATCGAGTTGCTCAAGTATCTGCGCGGCAATAGCTACAAGACCTACATCGTCACCGGCGGCGGACAGGATTTTGTGCGGGTCTACGCGCAGGAGGTCTACGGAATTCCGCCCGAACAGATTGTCGGGACCGCGGGGGCGACGAAGTACGGCTACGACAAGGCCGGCAAGCCGCTTCTCACCAAGGAGCCCGCGCTGCTCTTGAACGACAACGATGCGGGGAAGCCCGAGGGCATCCATCTGATGATCGGGCGGGTCCCGTATGCCGCGTTCGGCAACTCGACCGGCGATCGGCAGATGCTCGAATATACCAAGGCGGGCGAGGGCGTCCGGCTCGGGATGCTCGTGCTGCATGACGATGCGCAGCGTGAGTACGCGTATGGTCCCGCGCTGGGGCTGCCCGACACCAGGGTCGGCGCATTCACGCAGGCGCTCTACGACGAGGCCAAGAGCAAGAATTGGCCGGTCATCAGCATGAAGAACGACTGGAAACGCATTTTCGCGTTCGAGTAGGCGACCGGTGGTCTTAGGCCGACCGACGTGTCGCGGAGTCGGCGCTCGCGACCACGGCCTTGTCGTTCTCGCCGGATGGCGCGGGCGTGCGCTACTTCCCAATTGACGCAAAGAACATCGCGAACAGGCCGTCCATGACGATCACCAGGAAGATCGATTTGACCACGGACATGGTCGTCTGCAGGCCGAGCGACTCGGCGCTGCCCTTGACCTGGAAGCCTTCCACGCAGGCCACGATACCGATCGCCAGCCCCATGAACGGCGCTTTGGTCATCCCGACCTCGAAATGATTGAATGAAAGGTCGCGCAGCTCGGCCATGAATATGTCCGGATTGATTCCGCCGTAGAGCCAGCACACCACGCCGCCGCCATAGAGTGCCGACATTATTCCCAGAAACGTGAGGATCGGCAGCCCGATGACCAGCGCGATGATCCGCGGCAGAACCAGAATGTCGATCGGGTCGCGCCCCATGGTTTGCAGGGCATCGATCTCTTCGCGCATTTTCATGGAGCCAAGCTCGGCCGTATAGGACGACCCGGAGCGGCCCGCGATCATGATCGCCACGATCAGCACGCCGATCTCGCGCATGACCAGAACGCCGAGCATATCGACCACGTAGAGGTCGGCGCCGAAGCGGCGGAAACGGATGAGACCCTGCTGCGCGATGATCGCGCCGATCAGGAACGTGATCAGCAGGATGATCGGAACGGCGCGCCAGCACACGCGGTCGAATTGATTCACCATGGAGGTCAAACGGAAACTGCGGGGCCGGATCAGCACGCGCCAGGTCGCCAGCACGAGCGCGCCGAACATCTCGACATAGAGCAGAAGATCGCGCGTCGCGAGCCCGAACGCGCGCCACACCAGCGCAACCGCGGTGGCCAGCACGTTCTCATGTTGTGGCTCCGGCACCTTGCGGTTCGACTGATGCGCTTCGTTGATCAACCCGCGGAAGCGGTCGGGCACGCCGACGACCGTGATCCTGCAGTCCGCCGCAGCGAAGCCGCGCAGCAGCCGCTCCAGCAACCAGGCCCCGAATGTGTCGATGGTCTCGACACCCGCCATGTTGAGTTCGACGCGCGCGACCGATGTGCCTTGCGCCACGGCACCGTCGACCTCGTGCTCGAGGTCGGCGGCGCGCTGCGCCGTCCAGGAACCGACCGCCGTCAACCACAGGCCGTCGCCTTGGGCCAAGCTCCGAAGCAAGGGTTCGCCAGTCACGACCGATCTACCCCGTTTCCCATGCCGCTATACTGAGCGGCACGCGCGTCGTTGTCCATCATTGCTGCCGGACCGACCTGTCTTCAGGGCTTCGCCGCCAGATAGTGCGAGAGCGCCTCGATGTCGGCGTCGTTGAGCTCAAACATGACGTCCGCCATCGACGCGACGCCGGAGCCGACGCGCTGACCCGATTTGTAGTCGCGTAGCGCTTTCAGCAAGACATCTTCGCGTTGGCTGGAGAGGCGCGCCGCGGCACGGAAGCCGTTGTAGTCCTCGGAATGACATGAGCGGCAGCGGTGCTTGGCAGCCAGCTCCTCACCGCGTTGCGCGAGCGCGTCCGGCGGGGCGGCCGGTTTGGGCGGCGGCAGCGACGCGTAATAGGCGCCGAGATTGCGGATCTCCTCGTTGCCGAGCGCCTCGCTGATCGGCTGCATCACCTCGTTCTTTCTGGCGCCGGAACGGTAATACACGAGCTGCCATTGCACGAATTCGTCAGGCTGGCCGGCGAGCGAGGGCGTGAGCGGCGTTTGCGAAACGCCGTCCGCGCCGTGGCAGGGCGCGCACGCCTCGGCCAGCGCCTTGCCGGCCTCAACATCCGCAGCACCTGCGCCCGCGCTTAAGCCGGTGAGCGCGGCCGCGGCGCAGAGCGCGATTGCGAGACGATGAGTGTGCATCATAAGCCTGGAGAGAACGCACAGCGGAGCCGCACGGTTGCCTCTCCCCGCTGGCGGAGAGAGGCAGGCGCAGTGCTATGTGCGTCCCGGATTACTTGGCGTAGCTTATCCGATAGATCGCGCCGGTAAAATCATCGGCGACCAGAAGCGAGCCGTCCTTGGCCTGCAGCACGTCGTTCGGCCGGCCGCGATACTTGCCGTCAGGGCCGATCCAGCCGCTCGCGAACTCCTCTTGCTTGACGTCCTTGCCGGTCGGGTCGGCGATGACGCGCATCAGCCGTCCGCCCTGGAACTGGTGACGGTTCCAGGAGCCGTGCTCGGTCACGATCATGTTGTTCTTATAGTCGGCCGGAAACTGATCCCCGGTATAGAACTTCATGCCGAGCGGCGCGACGTGCGCGCCAAGCTTGAGCGCCGGAGGCGAGAACTCCGAGCACTTGTGGCCCATCGCAAACTTCGGATCCGGAATGTCGCCCTGGTGGCAGTACGGATAACCGAAATGCTCGCCCAGTTTGGTGACATGGTTGAGCTTGTCGCTCGGCACGTCGTCGCCGAGCCAGTCGCGCGCGTTCTCGGTGAACCAGTAGTCGCCGGTGCGCGGATCGATGTCGCCGCCGACGCTGTTGCGCACGCCAAGCGCGACGACCTCCGCAAGACCGTTGGTAGGATTGACGCGCCTGATCTGCGACACCGAGGTTGGCGGCAGGCAGATGTTGCAGGGCGGACCAAACGGCACGTAGAGCCAGCCGTCCTTGTCGAACGCCAGATATTTCCAGCCATGCGCCGGGTAGGGCGGCATGTCGTCATAGACGACCTGCGGCTCCGGCATCTTGTCGAGGTTGGCTTCGGGATTGTCGAACTTATAGAGCTTGTCGATATCGATGACATAAAGCGCGCCATCGCGGTAGGCGATGCCGGTCGGCATCTTCATGCCCTTGAGGATGGTCTTGACCGTCCGTTTGCCGCCCTGATCGGTGACCGCGTAGACGTTGGTGGCCAGGAACGAGCCCACATAGAGCGTGCCGTCCTTGCCCCACGCCATCTGCCGGGCCTGCGGCATGCCGCTCGCCCACAGCTCGATCTTGAACCCCGGCGGCAGCTTGATGTTCTGCAGGGTGGTCTTGATCTCGTCGTCGCTAAAGCCGGTCGGCGGCGGCAGCGTATTGAGGACGTGAGTTCCCTTCTGCGCCGCCGTCTCGTCGCCCATGTACCAGTCGTCCGGCGGATGCAGCCAGAAATCCTTCTTGGTGGAATCGTACGACTTGAGATCCTCGGTCCGCGCAGCGGACGCAAAGAGCAGTCCACCGACGGCGATTGCAGCCGCGACGATCGCTGCACCAGCCCTCAGGCTTGCAGACGGCGCCATCTTTTCCTCCCTTGAAACCGGATTCCCCATGCCGATCCCGCAGCCGGTACGAATGATAATCAGTTTGCCGGCGGCTCACCAGTCAAAGGAGGTGGTGCGCCCTGGACCGCGTGCGCGGACGCTCGATGATCCAAAGTGGTCCTGAGCATCGACCGCGACGCCAGCCATTGGGCCGGGGATCCAGTTGTTGAGGCGTGGTTTTGACCAGAACGGAGCGACCTCGAATCGAGCTCCCTCTCCGGACACGGCGCTGCGACCGATGAGCATGGCGATCGCAAGCGTGGTTGTGAATAGCAACCAAGGTATCGACACAAGCGTTGTCTCCCTGAGATCTCCGGGTTTGGCCACTGGCGCCGAGAGACGCGGTATCCGGGAGGGAAGCTGATGAGAACGCTCAAGTTTCTTGCATTCATTGGTGTGCTCGCGATTCTCGGTGCGATAGCAGCGGGGATCTATTTTTTTGGCGGATTTTACAGCGTCGCCGGCACCGCGGCCGAATCGGACCTCGTTACCTGGGCGCTGGTCCACGTCCGTACCGCTTCGATTGACCGCCACGCTGCCGATCGTCCACCGGCGTCGCTCAACGATCCGGCGATCGTGCAAGCGGGGGCGCAAGCTTTTTCCGCGCGGGGATGCGTCAATTGTCACGGCGGTCCTGGCGTCAAGTGGGCCAAATTTTCCGAGGGGCTGCATCCTGACCCTCCCGACCTTAAAGAGATCGCCAACGAGCGCGCACCGCAGCAGTTGTTCTGGGTCATCAAGAACGGAATCAACATGACCGGCATGCCGAGTTTCGGCGCGATTGATGTTCCCGACCAGGAAATCTGGAGCATCGTAGCTTTCGTCAAAAAGCTGCCGAGCGTCAGTGATGACGACTTCAGGGCCTGGACGGCGCGGTAAGATCGCGAATCTCGCCTCATTGCACCTGACGGACAGACAGCAACGTCCACTCCGACGTGCCGCCAACGACGGCGGATGGATGTGGTATGGAAGGCACTCGGACTGGCACCATCAGCCTCGCGCATTGCGCGGTATCACCGGGTGGCTCTCGATCCCGCCCGGAATGTGCAGGAGGCGCACATGAGCAAGACTGCAGCTACTCGATCACTCGTTTTTGCCGCGGCTTGCATCGAGTTGTTCTCGGCCTCGCACCCCCATGCGCAGGCCTCGCCGGATAACCAGTCGCCCTCGGCAGCCTGGTCGACGTTCCTCAACGGCAGCGACGCCAACCTGCAGCCTGACCGGATCGGGATCGACTACGAGGAACCCAAGAGCGCGGAGCTACAGCCGCTCCATCATATGCTGATCCGCCGGCACGCTCTCGCGAAGGTCAAGGAGATTTTCAGTCCGCTCCGCCTGCCCGTCGATGTGACGGTCAGGAACGTTGAATGCGGAGTATCCAACGCCTGGTACCAACGCCCGGTCGTGACCATTTGCTACGAATACGCGAGAGACATCCTCAAAATGGCGCCGCGCGAGACGTCGCCCGATGGGATCACGCCGGAAGACGCCGTGGTCGGACAGTTTCTCTATACGGCGGCGCATGAAATGGGTCACGCCGTCTTTGACCTGTTGGACATACCGCTGTTTGGTCGGCCCGAGGACGCTGCCGATGAATTCGCCGCTCACGTGCTGCTGCGGATTGGCAAGGAGGACGCCCGCAAGCTCGTCGAGGGCGCCGCCTATGCGTACACCGACTATGTGAAGAAACCGACCGTGACCGTGCCGGTGACCGCGTTTGCAGACGTACACGGCGCGCCCATGCAGCGCTTGTACAATCTCATCTGTATCGCCTACGGGGCCGATCACGACATGTTTGCTGATCTGGTTGGCAGCGGTTTTCTGCCCAAGGAGCGGGCGCCGAATTGCCAGGTCGAGTTCGGCGAGCTCAATTTTGCATTCCAGCGCCTGATCTACCCGTTCCTCGATGAAAAGCTGCTGAGCGAGGTCTTGAGCAAGTCATGGGTCCCGCTGCCCAACGCTCGGCCACCGCGCCTGTCTGACATGACTCGCGTCGCGCCCTGATGCCCGCAGCGGGGGAAGGCGACATACTGAACACCGAGCGCCGGCGCCCACGGCCTCAACCGGCGCGAGCGTGATCACGCCGGGCACGCGCCGCGCCGCGTGGCTCTGAACCAGGCGTGTTCACGGGCAAATGCTGTGGATAGCGGTGATGATAAGCACGACTTTGGACCGCGCCCTTGCCGGGCGTGACCGGATTTCTACTTTAAGTCAAACAACTTCACCTTTGGAGGACGCCATGTTTCAAGTGGATCCATGGGAGAAGGCAGCGGAGTGCGAAAGGGCACGGAGGCTCACGCTCGATCCGTTACACCGCGAAAATCTGACCAACATCCGCGAGTTCTGGATTTCATTAGCGCATCAGCGGAGGTTCTTGAGCGAACGAGAGTTCGCCACGGAGGTCGAAGCAATTGGCCGCCTTCACGCCACACTTAGCGCCCCAACCGTAGCTCGTTGATATCCACGCTGCGCCGCAATAACTCCGCGGTTGCGATGACGACCCTATGACGTTGCCTTGGTGGGGTGCACGAGCTTCTTCTCGATCATGACGTGGATTCCCTTCGAGCCGTTGACCGCCTGGGTGACGCGCAGGTCGGCGGCGAGGCTGCACAGCGTGTAAGCATCCTCGCGCGAGAGGTTCGCCTTTTCGCCCAAGAGCACGATCATGTCGCGCAGCGCCAGCACGCTGCACTGGTCGAGGTCCGGATCCATCCCCATGGTGATGTAGTGCGTCGGCGTTTCGGCGCGCGGATAGGTGAAGCGCAGGTCGTTGCGCGCGATGAACTGAAATTTGCCCTGCAGCGCGGTCTCGATCGCGGTGACACAGACTTCGCCGTCGCCTTGCACGCCGTGGCCATCGCCGCAGGAGAACAGCGCGCCTTCGCGAAATACCGGCAGGTAGAGCGTGGCGCCGGCCACCAGCTCCTTGTTGTCGAGATTGCCGCCCATCGCGCGCGGCACGATCGAGGTGATGCGTCCCCACGGCAGCGGCGGTGCAACCCCCATGACGCCGAAGAACGGTGCGAGCTTGAGCTCGAGGCCCCACGGCAACGCGCCGGTCATGCGCGCCCGGTCGAGCGGAATGATGATGTTGCGCGGCTCGTCGAAGTCGTCGGGCAGCGCGCCGGCGAGCGGACGGATCACGTTGTAGCCCCACTCCTGACGCAGCTGCACGTCGAGAATGCGCACCTCGAGCACGTGCCCGGGCGTCGCGCCTTCGACGTAGATCGGGCCGGTCAGGATGTGCGGCCCGGGGCCGCGCGCGCTCTTGGCGTGGATCTCCGCGAGCTCCGGCGGAATCTGAAACTTGTCGGGATCGGGCAGGAACTCGGGGTTGCCCGACACGCACTCCACCGTGACCTCGTCGCCGCTCTTCGCCGTGAGAACGGGCTTAAGCTTCGCATCGAAGAACCCCCAGTGGCAGGTCGCCGGGCCGGCTTTGAGATGGTGGTGCGTCACCGCGGGTATCCCTTTCCCGAAAGAGCCCTCATGACTATAGCGCTAGGGCGGCACTAGGCTTTAGCCAAGGCCAAAATCAGCAGCGATGCAATGAACGTGCACATCGCCACTATGCCCAACATCGCGGCCCCATACGCCGCGTTGGGCGATTGCGCCAGGCGCAGACCGAGCGCTGCCGCAGCCGTGGCCGGTAAGGGCTGATGCGCCTCAAACGGCTGTTCCTGGCTGAACGTCGGTGGAGTCCCGCTGGAAATGCTCTGTAGGCCGCACGGGGAGGGGTTCGCGCGATCCGCGGCGGGAAGCTTCAGGCGCAATGCTGCACGCTATCAAACCGACATACGTTTTGCTTATGGATTGTCAATGCACTTCCGCTGCGGCCATACCCTGATCAAGTCCGGGCAGGCCCTTCGAGACGCCGCGCGGCGCGCGGCTCTTCAGGAATTCCCTGCTCGTCGCAAAAACACCAGTTCGGTATCGCCATAGTCGCGCCGCTCCAGCTCTTCGTATCCCTCGGGCGCGGCGAAGGCCGCGTCCGCCGCTTCCTCGACCACAGCGAGCGCATCGGGCGCGAGCCACCCGCCGGCGCGCGCCGCGGTCAGCGCAGCTTCCGCCAGGCGCCTGCCATAAGGCGGGTCGAGGAATGCGAGCGTGAAGGGCTCGAGCGGATGTACGGGCCCGAGCTTGGTCGCATCGCGACGGAAGATGCGGGTGACGCCGCCGCGGCCCAGCGCCTCGACGTTGGCGCGCAACAGCGCGCGCGCCTCGGCGCCATCGTCAATAAACAGAACGAATGCGGCGCCGCGCGAGGAGGCCTCGAGCCCGAGGGCGCCGGTTCCGGCGAAGAGATCGAGCACGCGCGCGCCGGTGACGGGATCGCTGTAGCTGTGCGCCAGGATGTTGAACAACGTCTCGCGCAGACGATCGGCGGTCGGACGGATCGCGTCGGAACGGGGCGAGACCAGCGTCCGGCCGCGCAGGGTCCCGCCGACGATGCGCATCAGTGCTCGCGCGGGCGCGACGGGCGCGGGCCGGATCGCCGGTCAAATCCGCGTCGCGTGCGCGTGCGGGCGCGCGGAGACTGCGCGTCTCGCTGGCGTGATTTCCCATGCGCGCGCGTGTCGGCTTTTGGTTTGTTGCCGACGCGAACCACGGTGACCTTGCGGCCCTTGCGGTCGGAAAAAACACCGGTCTCGCCCTTGTCATGGTGCGCGCGCGCTTGGCGCTCCGCGCGCGTGCCGCGAAACTTGCCGCGCACCGGTTTGCCTTCGTCGCGCCAAACGTGGTCGCGGCCACGGTGGCGCTTTCGGGGTTTGTCCTGCTTGCGTTCGCCGGAGCTCGGCTGGTCGGAACGAAACCGTGGCCGGGCATCGCGCTCGCCTTTGTCGCGACTCGGTCTCGTGCGCCGGTCGTCTCGCCGGTGCGGCGCAGGTACGTCATCGGCGGCCGGCCGCGAAGCAATCGGCCCGGAAAACTCGGCGCCGGCCGCAGCCGCGATCCGCGCGCCGAGCTGCTCGCGCAGATGCCGGGTCGCGATTTCCTCGATCGCGCCCTCGGGCAGCTCGCCCAGCTGGAACGGCCCGTAGGACACGCGGATCAGGCGGTTGACCGCTAAGCCGAGCGCACCCAGCACGTTGCGCACCTCGCGGTTCTTGCCCTCGCGCATCGCAAAGGTGATCCAAACGTTGCTGCCCTGCGGCCGGTCGAGCGTCGCCTCGATCGATCCATAGTGCACGCCCTCAACCGTGATGCCGTCGCGCAATTGGGCGAGCTGGTCGGGTGTGACGGTGCCGTGGGCACGCACCCGATAGCGCCGCAGCCAACCGGTCTCCGGCAGCTCGAGGGTGCGGGCGAGACCGCCGTCGTTGGTCAGCAGCAGCAGGCCCTCGCTGTTGATATCGAGCCGCCCCACGCTGATCAGCCGGGGAAGATGCTTGGGCAGCGCCGCGAAGATGGTCGGCCGGCCCTCCGGATCGGCGTTGGTGGTCACGAGGCCGCGCGGCTTGTGATACAGGAAAAGCCGCGTGCGCTCGCGCTGCGGCAGCGGCTCGCCGTCGACGGTGATGCGGTCCTCGGCGCTGACGTCGAGCGCGGGCGATGAGATCACCTGGCCGTTGACGGCGACGCGGCCCGCCGCAATCCACGCTTCGGCTTGGCGGCGCGAGCACAGACCGGCACGCGCGATCGTCTTGGCGATGCGCTCGCCGCCGTTGCCTGTGCGCTGCCGCTCGTTCATACGACCGGTTCTATCGAGCCGCGAATACCGGAGGCAAGGGCATGTCCGATCGGTCGTCCGAGCCGTCGCCCATGCAGGTCGCACTCGCCGAGGCAGCCACCGCGGCGGCCGGCGGCGAGGTGCCGGTCGGCTGCGTGATTGCGCGGGGCGGGACCATCATCGCGACGGCGCGCAACCGCACGATCGCCGATCGCGATCCGACCGCGCACGCCGAGATGCTGGCGATCCGCGCCGCGGCGCGCGCCCTCGGCAGCGAACGGCTTACCGATTGCGATCTCTACGTCACGCTTGAGCCGTGCGCGATGTGCGCGGCCGCGATTGCGTTTGCGCGCATCCGGCGGCTCTATTACGGCGCGCCCGATCCGAAGGGCGGTGCGGTCGAGAACGGCGTGCGTTTCTTCGCCTCGCCGACCTGCCATCACCGGCCGGACGTCTATGCCGGCATCGGCGAGGCGGAGGCGGCGGCGCTGCTCACGAAGTTCTTTCGGGCACGGCGCTAACGGCGCTCATGCGCCGGCGTCCCGCGCAAACGCCCAGGCTTTTTCCGCCAGCGGGCGCACCATGATGGCACGGGCGGCGGCGTGCTCGCTGGTGGCGGTGCCGTCGCGCACGCGCCCGACGATCCCCTGCACGATCGCGGCCAGCCGGAAGAAGTTGTAGGCGAGGTAGACCGGAAGATGCGGCCGCGGATCGAGCCCGGTGCGGGCCGCGTAGGCGTCGACGTACTCCTCGAGCGTGGGAAGGCCGAGCGCCGCAAAATCGAACCCGACCAGCGAGCCGGTGTCGGCGCCGGTCTCCGAGCGCGGCATCTCCCATTGCATCAGATGATAGGAAAAATCCGCCAGCGGATCGCCGAGCGTTGCGAGCTCCCAATCGAGCACCGCAAGGATTTTTGCGTCATGCCGCGCCAGCACCATGTTGTCGAGTCGGTAGTCGCCGTGAACGATGCGCACGGGCGCCGGGGGCGGCAGGTGCTCCGGCAGCCAGCGCATCAGCGCCTCCATCTCGTCGACCTCTTGCGTCATCGAGGCACGGTATTGCTTCGACCAACGGTCGACCTGGCGGGCGACGTAGTTCTCGCCGCGCCCGAAATCCGCTAGACCGATCGCCGCCGGATCGAACGTATGCAGCCGCGCCAGCGTCGCGTTCATCGCGTCATAGACGGCCGCGCGCTCGATCGGGCTCGCGCCCGGCATGTGCGGCTCCCAGATCACGCGGCCGTCGGCGTAGCCCATGACGTAGAACGGAGTGCCGACGATGCTGTCATCGGCGCAATAGATCACCGGTTCGGCAACCGGAAAGCCCTGTGGGTGGAGCGCCGAGATCGCGCGGAACTCGCGGTCGACCGCGTGCGCGGACGGCAACAACTTGCCGGGCGGTTTGCGGCGGAGCACATAGCGCCGCGCCGGCGTCGTCAGCAGATAGGTCGGGTTCGACTGGCCGCCCTTGAACTGGCTGACCGTCAGCGGGCCGGCAAAGCCGCGCACGTGCGCCGTCAGATAGGCCGCAAGCCGCGCCGCATCGAAGCGCAGCGGATCGGCGACCTCCTTGGTTCCGCTGAACGCGACTTGCCGTTCGATCTTGGGCATCGGGCGCGCGGTTTTTTCTGCGGCCTCGTCCTGAGGAGCCTGAGCGAAGCGAGGGCGTCTCGAAGGACGGCCACGGGTGAGGGCGTTCCTCTTGGCCATCCTTCGAGACGCACGGCCTGCGGCCGTGCTCCTCAGGATGAGGTCCTACAAATAGACGCTCTTCATCTGCGCTTCGGGGTAGCGCGTGCCGGCGGCGGCGCCCGCGGGGATCGCTTCGGCGATGCGGGCGATCTGGTCGACGCTCAATTGCACCTTGAGCGCGCCGATATTTTCCTCGACGCGCGCCAGCCGCTTCGTACCGGGAATTGGAATCACATCGGGGCCCTGCGCCAACAGCCAGGCCAACACGAGCTGCGCTTGCGTGCAGCCGATCTCGAGTGCGATTGCTTCGATGTGGGCGACCAGATCGCGGTTCCGGATGAGGTTGTCACCGGAGAAACGCGGGTGGCGCGCGCGCGGATCATCCTTGGCGAGTTGCTTGGGCTCCGCGCTGGTGGCGGTGAGCAGCCCGCGTCCGAGCGGCGAATAGGCGACGAGCGAAATCCCGAGCGTGCGTGTCGCCGCCCGCGCTTCTTCGGCCTCGGTGCGGTAGAGCAGCGAATATTCGTTCTGCACCGCCGCGATCGGATGCACCTTGTGGGCGCGGCGGATGGTGTCGGGCTTGGCCTCGCTCAGGCCGAGCGCGCGCACCTTGCCCTGCGCCACGAGCTTCGCCATGGCCCCGACCGTGTCCTCGATCGGGACGTTGGGATCGATGCGGTGCTGATAGTAGAGATCGATCACCTCGACCCCGAGCCGCTTGAGGCTCGCCTCGCAGGCGACCGCCACATATTCGGGCCGGCCGTCGGCATATTTGCCGTCCTTGCCGCCCATGTTGCCGAACTTGGTCGCGAGCACGATCCGATCGCGCCGGCCCGCGATGGCGCGGCCGACCACCTGCTCGTTGTGGCCCCAGCCGTACATATCGGCGGTGTCGATCAGAGTCACGCCGCGATCGATCACGGCGCGGATCAGCGCGACGCCGGCCTCGTCGTCGCTCGGCCCGTACACGCCGGAGAGCGACATGCAGCCGAACCCGAGCGCCGAGACCTCGATGCCGCTCGCGCCAAGCTTTCGTTTAGGGAGTTGGTTGGCCATGGGCGCCTCCAGATTTGTCGAGTTGTCGTTCTAACATTCGGAGCTTGGTCCGTCATTCCGGGCCCGGGTGCGCTCGGGCACGGAATGACGACCGCGCGGTCGCTCCTCATTGCGTAAAAAACTCAATCAATGCATTCGCGGTTGCGTCGGGCGCTTCCTCGCACAGGAAGTGCCCGCAGTCGATCGCCGCGCCTTGCACGTTCGCGGCCCACTCGCGCCACACCGCGAGCGGATCGAGATCGCGCGGCAGCCCGTTGGCGCCCCACAGCGCCAGCATGGGGCACGCGATCTTGTTGCCGGCCTTGCGGTCCGCCTCGTCATAGGCGACGTCGGTCGATTGGCCGGCGCGATAATCCTCGCAGCTCGCGTGGATGCGCAGCGGATCGGTAAACGAGGCGCGGTAGTGCGCGAGTGCGCGCACGTCGAACGCGTGATTGTTGCCCGCGAGCCACTTCTCGGTCAGCAGATCGAAGTATTCGTTCGCGGCCTTGCCGATGAGGAGTTCCGGCAAGGGCGCGGGTTGCGCCAGGAACGTCCAGTGCCACGCGCGCATGGCGAGCTTGGCGTTAAGCGTGTGCCACATCGACCAGGTCGGCACGATGTCGAGCGTGGCGAGCTTGCTCAGCCGGCCCGGATGATCGAGCGCCAGCCGATAGGCCACCCGCCCGCCGCGATCGTGCCCGGCAAGGCCAAAGCGCGCATGGCCGAGCGCTTCCATGAGCTCGATCATGACGTTGGCCATGGCGCGCTTGGTGTAGGGCGCGTGATCGCGTTTCGCGTCGGGCACGGCGGACCAGCCGTAACCCGGCAGATCGGGCAGCACGAGCGTGAAATGGCGCGCCAGCGCCGGCGCCACGCGGTGCCACATCACATGGGTTTGCGGATAGCCGTGCAGACAAAGGAGCGGCGGCCCGTTGCCGCCCGTGCGAGCGAACATCTTGCCGACGGAGGTTTCGATCCAATGCGACGCAAAGCCGGGAAACAGATCGGCGAGGTCCGACATGTCAGTGCTCCTTGGCTTCCCGCGCGACCGCCCGGTGACCGATGTCGCGCCGGCAAAAACCGTCCGGCCAGCGGATGCGATCGATCGCCGCGTAGGCACGCGCGCGCGCTTCGCTCACGGTTTTGCCTAGCGCCGAGACGTTGAGCACGCGCCCGCCATTGGCGACAATGTGCCCGCGTTCGTCCCTGGTTCCGGCGTGGAAGATTTCGACGCCGTCGACTTTCTCGGCCTCGCCAAGCCCGGAAATGACCGAGCCTTTTTGATAGGCGCCCGGGTAACCGCGCGCCGCCATGACGACGGTGAGCGCTGCGTCCGGATACCAGCGCAGATCGAAGGTCTTGAGCATGCCCTCATGCGCCGCGCCGAGCGCGGGCACGAGATCGGACATCAGCCGCAGCATCAACACCTGGCATTCGGGGTCGCCGAAGCGCACGTTGTACTCGATCAGCTTCGGGCCGTCCGACGTAATCATCAGGCCCGCGTAGAGCACGCCGCGATAGGGGCAACCCATCGCGCGCATGGCGCGGATGGTCGGCAGGACGATCTCGTCGAGCGCGCGCCGGGTCATCTCCGGCGTCATCACCGGCGCCGGCGAATAGGCGCCCATGCCGCCGGTGTTCGGGCCGGTGTCGCCGTCGAACGCGCGCTTGTGGTCCTGCGCGGTGGCGAGCGGCAGCGCGTCATCGCCGTCGCACAGGACGAAGAAGCTTGCCTCTTCCCCGGTTAGAAATTCCTCGATCACCAGTTCGGCGCCAGCATCGCCCAATCCGCCGCCGAGGATCATGTCGATGGCGGTCTCGGCTTCAGCCAGAGTTTGCGCCACCACCACGCCCTTGCCGGCCGCGAGCCCGTCCGCCTTGATCACGATCGGAACGCCGCGCGCACGCACGTAGGCCTTGGCCGCCGCGGTCGCGGTGAAGCGTTGATAGGCGGCGGTCGGAATGCCGTGCGCCTTGCAGAGATCCTTGGTGAAGCCCTTGGAGCCTTCGAGCCGCGCCGCCGCTTTGCTGGGTCCGAACGCCTTGATGCCGGCGTGCTCGAGATCATCGACAATCCCGTCCGCGAGCGGCCCCTCGGGGCCGACCACGACGAGATCGATCGCGCGCGCCTTGCAGAAGGCGATCACCTTGGCGTGGTCGGAGAGATCGAGCTCCACGCACTGCGCCTCCTGGGCGATCCCGGCGTTGCCGGGCGCGCAATAGAGCTGATCCACCAGCGGGCTTGCGGCGATCTTCCAGGCCAGGGCGTGTTCGCGGCCCCCGGAGCCGAGGATGAGAATATTCATGGCCGCAGTCCTATATCAGGGCGCGTGCCCAATGAAGCCAACCCTCAAGCTGCTGCGAGCGCCTGGCGGTGGTCCGCCAGAACGTCAGGCACCTGGGCGGGCGGCGTGCGGCCAAGCCCGCAATAGGCCGCGAGCCCGAACTCGGGCAGATATTTGCGCGCGGTCGCAAGGCGCTCCGCAAAACGAGCCATGTTGTGAATGACGCCGAGGTAGATGCGGGTGTCGCCCGGCCGCAGTTTGGCGAGCGGCGCGAAGAAGGCGTCATCGCTGCGGTCAAGAACCGGAATGTGCACCCAGTCGACGCGGCGGGGCGCCGTTGCAATGAGCGCGTTGGCGAGGTTGACGGCTTCGCCGAGGTCGGGCGGAGAAAAGCGCGGCCAGCCGCCCAACGTGCCGAAACACAGATGGTAACCGAGCGCGACACCGGCGGGGATTTGCGCCGACAGGCGCTTGAACTGCGCGACGTTGCGTTCGATTGCGCCCTCGCGCGGGAACTGGGGAATGTTGCCGTAGACGTCGCCGACCTCGCTGGCGCAGTCCCATTGGATCGCGAGATCCTGGGCCGGGATTTTTTCGACGATCTTGGCGACTTCGGCCGCCAGCGCATCCTCGTAGCCGGGCTTGATTTTGTCGAGGTCGGCCGTGTTTGGAAAAATGCGCGGCGGAAGCACGCTGTTGACCGACGGCAGCGAGACTTGGAAGCGCAGGTGGCGCGCGAGCACGCCTTTCTGGCGCAGGGTTGAAAACACGAAATAGGAGTTGATGGCGTCGCGCGCATATCCGAGCCGCCAGCCCGGATCGCCGAACCGCACCCGGTCGACGCCATCCTTCACGCGGAACAGCCAGCTGTCGCTCGCGTCGCGCGGGGCGAGCCGCTCGACGCCATTGTCGGGCTTGGGCCGCCGGACGATCTCAAGCTCAGGGTGGCCGGCGAGCACCTGATAGTGGACCCGGCTGATCCAGTGCCGGCGCGGTCCGACTTCGCCGTCGGGAATGGTTGCCATGGCGCCGCCAAGCGGGGCGCCGAAGGTTTCAAACACCTCCTGCACGGTGTCGAGCGGAATGCTGCCGACCAGAAGAAGCTTATCGTTCATCTCATGTTGCTCCGATGTCGATAGGCACGCCCTATCGGCGTTTTGGCTGGGCTGATCGGCGCGATGCGCGGGGAATAATCGGACGGGGATTGCGTTGTTGATGTGAGCCGCATGCAGCGGCCGCGCGTTGTTTCATGATGAATCGGAGGAAAACGATGTTCAAGGGCTTGTCCGTCGCCGTGTCGGCGGCGCTGCTCTGCGTTGGCGGCAGTGTGCTGGCGCATCAAAATACCATGACGTTCTACGTGACCAGCGCCGGGCCCGGCAAGGGGGCCGATCTCGGCGGTCTTGCCGGCGCCGACCGGCTCTGTCAGTCGCTGGCGCAAGGGGCTGGCGCGGGAAGTCGCACGTGGCGCGCCTATCTGAGCACCGCGGCGGCCGGCGGCGCACCGGCGGTCAATGCGCGCGATCGGATCGGCAAGGGACCCTGGCGGAACGCCAAGGGTGCGGTGATCGCCAAGGACGTGGACGAACTCCATGGCAAGAACAATCTTACCAAGGAGACGGCGCTCAACGAGAAGGGTGCCGTGGTCAACGGTCGCGGCGACAACCCCAATATGCACGACATGCTGACCGGCTCGCAGCCGGACGGACGCGCCATCGCGGGCGACAAGGACATGACGTGCGGCAACTGGACCAGCAGCAGCCAGGGCAGCGCCATGCTGGGGCATGCCGACCGGCTGGGCCTGCGCGATGACGATGCGTCGCATTCGTGGAACTCGTCGCACCCGTCGCGCTCGTGCAGCCAGGACGACCTGCGCGCGACCGGCGGCAACGGCCTGTTCTACTGCTTCGCGGCGGATTAGCCGGATCGGGTGAGGCGCATCGCGCCGAAACCCGTCGACGATACGGGCCGCAACTATTGATGGGTGGCGCGTCGCTCCACCCATCCTACACGCCGGTGCGCAGCGGCTTTTCCTCCAACAGCACGGTGGCGACGAACGCAATGCCGAGGCTCGCCGCGGCCGCGACGAACACCATCTGGAATCCCGATGCCGCGAGCGGCCCGGTCGCCACGACCGCGCCGCCGACCGCGTCGCTGTCGTTGAGCAGAGCGCCGCAGACCGCCACTAGAATGGTCGCGTAGAGCGTACGGGTGAAGTTCAGGGTGCCGATCGCAGTGCCGAACTGATGGATTGCAACGGTGTTCTGCAGCGCGGTCGTTGACAGCGGCGCGATCGGCCCAAAACCGACGCCGAGGATCGCGAGCAGCAACTCGAACCCGAGCGGATTGACGTCGCGCACCTGCCACGCGAGCCAGGCCACCGACGCGATCGCAACCGCGAGCCCGATCAGGGGAACCACCTTGTAGCGGGTGTGCCGGGCGATCAGCTGGCTCGAAAACCCGGCGCTCGCGTTCAGCGTCGCCATCAACACCATCAGGCTCAGGCCGGCGACGGTTGCCGACATGCCGATCACGCGCTGCAGGTACATCGGCAGAAAAATGTTCAAGCCGATGATGCCGCCCCAGCCGAACGCGTTGGCCGCGATAGCGCAGCGCACGATCGGGTCGCGCAGGATCGTGATCGGGATCAGCGGCTCGGGCGCGGTCATCAGGCGCACGACGAACAGCGCGCCGGTTGCAAGCGCGAACGCCAGCAGTCCGAGGATTGGACCTGAGTCCCAGGGATAGCGCACGCCACCGGAGGTGATCGCGAGCATGAATGCCACCGTCGCGATCACGATCAGCATCGCCCCGAGCACGTCGAGCCGGTGCGGCCGCTCGTGACGCGGCAGCCGCCGCAGCACGGATGCGGTGAACGCGAGCGCCAGCAATCCGAGCGGGATGTTGAGCCAGAAGATCGCGGTCCAGTGCAGATGGTCGGACAGGAAGCCGCCCAATGCCGGACCGCAGGCGCCGGCGGTCGTGTAGACGATCGAGAAATACGCGTAGTAGCGCGCCCGCTCCTTGGGCGCCGCGACGTCGCCGAGGACGACCATGCCGGTCGAGGTCAGCCCGCCGCCGCCGAGCCCGTGCACTACGCGCCCGAGGATTAGGACCGCCATGTTGGGGGCGAGCGCGCAGATCAACGATCCGGCCATGTAGGTGCTGACCGCGATCAGGGTTACGAAACGCCGGCCCCGGATATCGCTGATCTTGCCGTAGAGCGGCGTCGAGGCGGTGGCCGCGATCAGGTAGGTGGTGATCAGCCAGGGCAGGTCGTTCACGTGGCCGAGCTCGCGACCGATCGCGGGTAGCGCCGTCGCAAGGATCGTCGAATCGAGCGACCCCATGAACACCGGCAGCATCATCCCGAGGATGATGATCCGTGCATCGCGGTGGGGGAGCGGCTGGGTCTGAGATCGGCCCATGCCGGAGCGGGCGTCGGCGTCCATGGGCGATTACGACAACAGAGCAACCAGGGTGGTGGCCCGTGTAACATGGGCCGTCCGACCGTGGCAGCGCGTCGCCCTCATTTGAGGCATGTGCGCCAGGGGCTTGCCGGCCAAGCCGATGGCGCCAAAGCCCCGGTTTTTGTGTGCTAAAGGGGACGGAATGTACGTTTCTGGGTGTGGGGCTGCGCGGCCGAGCGCCTGCTGCGCGAGCCACGGCCTTTCGGCTGGTCGCATTTGGCCCCTCCACTCTGGATTTTCCTGCGCTATTCACTCTGGATTTTCCTGTGCTATTCTGAGTCTGGATGTTGGCTCGCCCGTGGGTTGCAGGCTGTGAGGCTTTGCGACGGCCGGCCGATGGGGGTTTTTCGGTTGTTGGCTAAATCGCGCATTGTTGCGGTCACGGGCCTCGCGTTCGAAACTCGAATCGCATCAGGCCCGGGCATCATTGTCGTCTGCGGCGGCAACCGTCACCATTTTGCCGACGAGTTGGTTCGCGCCGTCACGGCCGGCTGTCGCGGCATTGTCAGTTTCGGGATTGCGGGCGGCCTGTCTTCGGCGTTGCGGCCGGGTGCGCTGGTCGTGGCATCCGAGGTGATTGCCAATGGACAGCGCATTGCCACGACCCCGCGCTGGTCGCAGGCAATCCTGCGCTCGCATCCTGAGGCGATCCACGCACCGATCGCCGGCAGCGACGCGCTCGTGACGTTGTCGTCCGCCAAATTCGAACTCGGCGTCAACACCGACGCGGTCGCCGTCGACATGGAATCGCACGTCGCGGCCCGGGTCGCGGCGGCACACGACCTGCCGTTTGTCGCCATTCGCGCGGTTGCCGACCCGGTCCATCGCACCTTGCCGCAGGCGGCGCTCGGCGCGGTCTCGCATGATGGGCACACCAACGTTCGGGCCGTCATGCGTTCGTTGGCGCGGGAGCCGCGCCAGTTCGTGGGGCTGATGCGGCTTGGGCTCGACGCCCGTCGCGCGCAATCCACTTTGCGGGAAAGCCGCCGCCTGCTCGGAGAGTTCTTCAGCCTTCCGGAGCTGGGCGAAGCGGTCGCCGCAGCCCACGCGCCGCATGTCGGCCACTCCGTGGGCGTTCCGGCGCCGGCTTAGGCCTCGCCCGCGCGCCGCTTGTGCGCGCAATTGCCCGTCACGTAGGTTGCCCGCACGGCGCGGTCGTCGCCCAGCGTCATGAGCACCGCCAGCTGCTCTGCGATCGATTGAGCGCGCTCGTTTCGAAACGCCATCAGCGGCGTGGCGTTGGGATCGAGCACCACGAGATCCGCCTCGCGTCCGGCGACGAGGCTGCCGACCCGATCATCGAGGGCGAGCGCGCGGGCGCCGCCGAGGGTCGCGAGGTAGAACGCTTCGAGCGCGTCGATCGCCTGCCCAACAAGCTGCGAAACCTTGTAGGCCTCGCCCATGGTGGCGATGAGCGAAAAGCTCGTCCCAGCGCCGATGTCGGTGCCAAGCCCGACTTCGACCGGGCGGCGCGGGTCGCGCACGGTGCGCATGCGAAACAATCCGCTGCCCAGAAAGCTATTCGAGGTCGGGCAATGGGCAAGCGCCGTGCCGCTCTCGTGACAGCGGCAGAGTTCGGATTCGTCCAGATAGATGCCGTGCGCATAGAGCGAGCGTCGCCCGGTGAGCCCGTAGTGCTCGTAGACGTCCAGATAGTCGCGGCGCTCCGGATAGAGCTCTCGCACCCAGGCAATCTCCTTGTGGTTTTCCGCAATGTGGCTCTGCATGAAAACATTGGGATGCTCGCGCCACAACGCGCTTGCCAGCTCCATCTGCGCCGGCGTGCTGCTGCCGGCAAAGCGCGGCGTGATGGCGTAGAGCGCGCGGCCGCGGCCGTGCCAGCGTGCGATCAGCGCCTTCGATTGGTCGTAGCCGGATTGAGCGGTGTCGAGCAGCGCGCGCGGTGCGTTGCGGTCCATCAGCACCTTGCCGGCGATCAGCCGCAGATTGTGGCGTGCGGCCTCGGCAAACAACGCATCGACCGACACCGGATGCACCGAGCAGAACACCAGCGCGGTGGTGGTGCCGTTGCGCAAGAGCTCGTCGCAGAACACTTTTGCGGTCGTCGCCGCGACGTTCGGATCGGCGAACGCCTCCTCGGCGGCGAACGTGTAGCGCTCGAGCCAGTCGAGCAGCTGCTTGCCCTGCGAGCCGATGATGCCGGTCTGGACGTAGTGAATGTGGGTGTCGATGAACCCGGGCGCGATCAGGCAGCCGCGGTAGTCCTCGATGAGGGAATCGGGCGGCAGCCGCGGCTTGACCTCGGCAAACGCGCCCGCCGCGACGATCATGCCGTCGCGGCACACCACCAAGCCGTCAGGTTCATGGCGAAAGGCGCGCGCCGGATCAGTCAGGAACGGATCGTCGTGACAGGAAATCAACGCGCCGCGCAGGGCAATCGTGCGGCTGGCGGTCGCCGGCGCGCTCACAGACTGGCTCGTTGGTGGTGGCAGCGATGCGCGGCCCTGCTGAACATCCCGACAAGTTGGTCATTCACGCTTGCGTGTTGTCAAGGAAATAGCCTTGCGCGGAGGCGCATCCGATCTGGCGATCGCGCGGTTCGATGCTATCCTGAGGTTGCGGGCGAGGGGACAACGAGCAAGCCGCACCTCGCGGTCTCAGATAGCAGCGGCCGGACCGATGACCCAGATCACTGTCAATGGGCGCACGCGTGAGGTGGACGCGGACCCCGCCACACCGCTTCTCTACGTACTGCGCAATGATCTCGAACTTAACGGCGCCAAGTTCGGCTGCGGGCTTGGCCAATGCGGTGCCTGCACGGTGCTGGTCGACGGCGAGGCGGTGTTCTCCTGCCTGCTGCCGCTGGCGGCGCTCGACGGCCGCGCCGTCACCACGGTGGAAGGTCTCGGCGCGCCCCAGGAACCGGGGCCGCTGCAGCGCGCGTTCGTCGAGGAACAGGCGGCGCAGTGCGGATATTGCATTGCCGGCATGATCATGCGGGCGCAGGCGCTGCTCGCGCGCACGCGCACGTTTTCGGAGCAGGAGTTGCGCGAGCACATGCAGCCAAACCTGTGCCGGTGCGGCACCCACATGCGCATCCTGCGCGCGGTTCGCCGGGCTGCTGCCACCATGCGGGCCGCCGAAGCCGCGCCGCCACGCAAGGAGGCCGCGCGATGACGACGCTAGCCCCTTCGCGCCGCCAGGTGGTTGCCGGCGGTGGCGCCCTCGTCGTCAGCATCGCGCTCGATGCATCGCGGGCCCTGGCACAAGCCCCCCAGGCCGCGTCCCCAACGCCTCCGCTTCCCGGCAGCCTCAAGGGCGCGCCGATGCTCGATTCGTGGATCCGCATCGATGCGGACGGAGCCGTCACGGTGTTCACCGGAAAGGCTGAGCTCGGCCAGGGCATCAAGATTGCGCTGTTGCAGGTGGCATCCGAGGAACTCGGCGTTGCGATCGGGCGCATCAGGCTCGTCACCGCCGACACGGCCACGACGCCCGACGAGGGCTACACGTCGGGCAGTCAGTCGATGCCCAACAGTGCGACCGCGATCCGCAATGCCGCCGCGCAGGCGCGCGACATCCTGCTGGCGCGCGCAGCCGAGCGTCTGAGCGTCAATGTCGAGCGTATCAAGATCCGCGATGGCATCATGATTACGGACGACGGCGGCAGCGTTGGCTTCGGCGAACTCATTGGCAATGACCTGCTGCATGTCGCCGCCCAGCCGACGTCGAGGTTCAAGGAGCCGTCGACCTATACGGTCGTGGGCAAGCCAATTGCCCGCGTCGACATCCCCGCCAAGGTCACGGGCGGCGTCGCCTATGTGCATGACCTCCGGCTTCCCGGGATGGTGCATGCGCGGGTGGTACGGCCGCCGAGCTATGGGGCACGGCTCGCTGAGGTCGATGCCGGCAGCGTCGAAACAATGCCGGGGGTGCTCAAAGTCGTGCGCGACGGCAGTTTTCTGGCCGTCATTGCCGGACGCGAATATCAGGCCGTACAGG
This sequence comes from Xanthobacteraceae bacterium, assembly GCA_051985675.1. Taxonomy (GTDB): domain Bacteria; phylum Pseudomonadota; class Alphaproteobacteria; order Rhizobiales; family Xanthobacteraceae; genus JAFAXD01. Next base: position 69,929 of record JBPYFJ010000088.1, read on the forward strand.
CGATGTGGGCGCTGGCGCATGCCGCGCGCTGGATCGACGCCAAGCAGGAACTGCCCGATCAAGCGGCGATCTACGACTATCTCAAGACGCTTCCGTCGCGCGACACCACCATCCTCAATCGCGGCATGATCGCGAGCAGCAGCTCCGTCCATTCAGCCAGCTATCATCGGCCCTTTCAGATGCACGGCGCGATCGGACCGGCCTGCGCGGTCGCGCTTTATGCGGACGACAGCTTGACGGTGTGGTCGCACGGCCAGGGCATGTTTCCGTTGCGCCGCGCGCTTGCCGAGCTCGTCGGTCTTCCGCCCGACAAGGTTCGGTGCATTCACATGGAAGGTTCGGGCTGCTACGGCCACAACGGCGCTGACGACGCCGGCGGAGATGCGGCCCTGCTGGCGCGTGCGCTCCCGGGCCGGCCGGTGCGCGTGCAGTGGATGCGCGAGCAGGAACACACTTGGGAGCCATACGGTCCCGCGATGACCACGGGCGTCACCGCGGCGCTCGACCGCGGCGGCAACATCATCTCCTGGCAATACGACGTGTGGAGCAACACGCACTCCACACGACCGGGACCGGCCGGCAGTTTGCTCGCGGGACGCGCGATCGCCTCGCCGTTTCCGGTGCCGCCGCCGCAGGTGATTCCGCAACCCGAGGGCGGCGGTGACCGCAACGGCATCCCGATCTATGCCATTCCGAACGCCCAGGTGGTGCACCACTTCATCCCCGACATGCCGTTGCGCGTATCGGCGATGCGCGCGCTCGGCGCCTACATGAATGTCTTCTCCATTGAGAGCTTCATGGACGAGCTGGCGAAGGCCGCCGGCATCGACCCGGTCGAATACCGGCTCAATCATCTCGACGACGCACGGGCGCGGGCGGTGGTCCGGATGGCGGCCGAGAAGTTCGACTGGCGTGCGCGCGCTGCGTCACCGCGCGGGCGCGGCCGCGGCTTTGCCTTCGCGCGCTACAAGAATTTTGCGGCCTTGTGCGCGATTGCCGTCGAGGTCGAGGTCGAACATGAGACCGGCGCGGTGCAGCTCGTGCGCGCAGTCGCCGCGGTCGACAGCGGCCAGGCCGTGAACCCGGACGGACTCAAAAATCAGATCGAGGGCGGGGTGATCCAGGCCGCGAGCTGGACGCTGTTCGAACAAGTGACCTTCGATCGCCGCCAGATCACCAGCCGCGATTGGTCGCTCTATCCGATCCTGCGCTTTCAGGCGGTGCCCGAACAGGTCGAGGTGCACGTCATCGACCGTCCCGGCCAGCCCTTCCTCGGCACCGGCGAGGCGGCGGCGGGGCCGACCGCAGCGGCGATCGCGAACGCGGTCGCCAATGCGACCGGTGCGCGTATCCGCGAGCTTCCCTTGACGCGCCAGCGGGTGAAGGCGGCGATCGGGGTGTGATGTCGCGTTCGCGCCAAAAGGGCTTCTATGGGGAAATGCGGGCATTTGCGCCCCGCAACGGGCCGGTGCGGGATTTCTCCCCAACCCCGTTGATTTCCCGTTGACAGGCCTCTCCGTTAGTTGTATCTAACGGTTAGATGTTGCTAACCATTAGCCTGGACTAACGGATAGCGCATCGTGTCCGTACCGTCCGTGGCGTCGAATCAACCAGGAGAACCACCGTCATGCGTGAGCTTCAGATCATCGGCGGACCGGCCAGCAACTACGTCTGGATGGTGCGCATCGCCTGCGCCGAAAAAGGCGTGCCGTATTCACTCACGTCGGTCCTGCCGCATACGCCCGAGGTCGACGCGATCCATCCGGTCGGCAAGATCCCGGTGATGCGCCATGGCGAGGTCGCGCTCGGCGAGTCGCGCGCGATCTGCGCCTATATCGATCGGGTGTTTGACGGTCCCCCGCTTGTTCCCGCCGATCCGGTCGAAGCCGCGCGGGTGGAGCAATGGGTGTCGATCGTCAACACGACCATCGACCCGGTCTGGATCCGTCAGTATGTCGGCGCCGGTTACATCTTCCCGGGCACGCCCGACAAGTCGCCGAATCGCGCCGCGATCGATGCCGCGCTGCCCAAGATGCAGCGGCAATTCCCCATGATGGACAAGGCGGTCGCGTCCGGGCACCTCGTCGGCGACAGGTTTACGCTTGCCGATATGAACCTGATGCCGATCCTCTACTACATGAACAAATTCCCGGAGAGCAGCGCGCTGCTCACGGCAAGCCCGAAGCTCAAGGCTTATTTCGAACGTCACATCGGCCGTAAAAGCGTGCAGGACTCGATGCCGCAAAGCCAGCCCGGAACCGCCGGCTCCGAGCCTGCCAAGGTCGCGCGAGCCGTCAATGCCTGAGGCGGCGGATCGCATCGCGGCGCTCGGCGATCCGGTGCGCCGCGCGATCTTCGAGATGCTGGCCGAAGGGCCGCGCTCGGTGGGTGATATCGCCGAACGCTTGCCGGTGACGCGTTCGGCGGTCTCCCAGCATCTGCGCGTGCTCAGCGACGTCGGGCTTGTCACCTACGAATCCGCCGGCACCCGCAACCTCTACCGCATCGAGCCCGAGCGCGTCGCCGAAGTACGCGACTATCTCGATCGTCTCTGGCAGAAGGCGCTCGGCAACTTGAAAAGTCGCATCGAAAAGCCGCATCACTGAGATGTCCACGATGGCCCAGCCCGGAGTGTTTGTACGCAAGGAGATCACCGTCGAGGCGAGCCAGGCGCGCGCGTTCGACGTGTTCACGCGCGAACATGGCGCTTGGTGGCCACTGGCGACGCACCACATCGGCAGCGCGGCGGCAGAGACCGCGATCATCGAGCCGCATGCCGGCGGGCGATGGTTCGAGCGGGCGGCCGATGGCAGCGAGTGTGACTGGGGGCGGGTGCTGGTCTGGGATCCGCCCGGGCGTCTGGTGTTGGCGTGGGAGATTTCGGCTGATTGGAAGCACGACGAGGGCATCGATACCGAGGTCGAGGTCAGGTTCGTGTCGCTCGGCCCGGCGCGTACGCGCGTCGAGCTCGAGCATCGGCGGCTCGACCGCTACGGTGCGGCGGCCGAGCAGATGCGCGGGATCTTCGATTCCGAGAACGGCTGGACCAATATTCTGCGGCTGTTCGCGGCACTGGCACGCAATTCCGCAAAAGCGTGAAATTGTGTCCCCCGTCACAGTGCGATCAAAACCGGCTTGCTAACGACGCTCCGTTGTTTGTCGGCGGGGCATTCATGAACAGCTCGTTTGCAAATCATCTGGTTTTGATCGGCGCGCTCGTCGTGTTTGCATTTGCGGCGTTTGCGCTCCACGTCAATCTGGACGCGGGGCGCGAATCTACCGCTGCAGTTGCGCAATCGGTCAAATAGCGGCGCTGGCCAGTTACGGAATCAATCAAATACCTCTGCGCAGCCTTTGCCTCCCGGCGGTAAGTTAAGAAATTGCGTCACACACGGCATTTTGAGCACGATTTTTCGTGATCGCAGTGTGAATCATCGTGATCAAACGGTCACTTGGCCGACCAGATTCAAATCTTAGATCTACCCCACGCCCGACTTAGCGACGCTCGCTTTGCGGCGCGGTGACCAACAACAGGAGAGATCACATGTCGTTCGTCAAATCCCTCACGCTCGCGGCCGCCGTTGTCCTGGGCGTGGCGACACTTGCAAACGCTGCCTCTTATCACCGCTACTACTACAATCAGTCGGCCGCCAACACGGCGACGGCGGAGCACTTCCAGAACCAGTGGCGCAACACCTATTAACCTGCGCAGGCCCGACGGTCGGTGCTACGCCGGAGTGTGAGTTTCCGCGGTGGCGCGGCATCGTTGAGCCTTACCGAACGGGCAAAAGGGCGGCCGCGAGGCCGCCCTTTTTGCTTGCCCCTGGAATCGGCTACCATCGGGCCCTCGGAGTTGTGGCGGCCTGAACGCGCATGAATGACTCCCGCGTCAACATTCCAGAATGGACCGTGTCCGAACTGTCTTCGGCGCTCAAGCGCAGCATCGAAGACAATTTCGGCTATGTGCGCGTGCGCGGGGAGATTTCCGGCTTCAAGGGAGCGCACTCCTCCGGCCATTGCTATTTCGCCCTCAAGGACGAGAACGCGCGCATCGAGGCGGTGGTTTGGAAAGGCAACTTTGCGCGCATGCGGTTCAAGCCGGAAGAAGGCATGGAGGTCGTCGCCACCGGCCGCCTGACCACTTATCCGGGCCGGTCGACCTATCAGATCGTGATCGAGAGTCTCGCGCCGGCCGGTCTCGGCGCGCTCATGGCGCTGCTGGAGGAGCGCAAGAAGCGGCTTGCCGCCGAGGGCCTGTTTGATCCTGCGCGCAAGCAGCTGCTGCCGTATCTGCCGAGGGTGATCGGCGTCATCACGTCGCCGACCGGCGCCGTCATCCGCGATATCCTGCATCGGCTGGCCGACCGCTTTCCGCGCCGCGTGCTGGTGTGGCCGGTGCGCGTTCAGGGCGATGGTGCTGCCGAGGAGGTCGCGGCCGCGATCCGTGGGTTCAACGCGCTTCCCGCGGACGGACCCTTGCCGCAGCCCGATCTTCTGATCGTGGCGCGGGGCGGCGGCTCGATCGAGGATCTATGGGCGTTCAACGAAGAGATTGTCGTGCGCGCCGCAGCCGACAGCATGATCCCGTTGATCTCGGCGGTCGGCCACGAGACCGATAACACCCTGATCGACTATGCGGCCGACCAGCGCGCTCCGACTCCGACAGCGGCCGCCGAGATGGCGGTGCCGGTGCGGGCTGAGCTGCTCAGCCGCGTCGCCGACACGGCCCGCCGGGTGCTCGCCTGCTGGCATCGCGGGCAGGAGGCGCGCCGCACCGAGCTGCGCTCGGCCGCGCGCGCACTGCCCAGCGCCGACATGTTGCTGGGCCTTCCGCGTCAGCGGCTAGACGCGGCGGCCGATCGGCTGCCGCGGGCGTTGCGCGCCAACGCACAGCTGCATCACACCGCGCTCTCGCGCATCGGCGCGCGGCTCACGCCGCAGGCCTTGCGGGCGCGCATTGCGCGCGACGACGAGCGCATGCTCGCGCTCGCGCGCCGGCTCCGGCGCGGCATGGAGGTCGGCCGCGAACGACGCCGCGAACGCTATCTCGCGGTCGGCGCCCGTCTGTCAGCCGGGCTGCGCGCCAATGCGCAGGCGCACGCCGTCCGCATCGCGCGCGAGCGCGACCGCCTCCGCAGTTTTGCCGAACGCGCCACGCGGGCGACGCTGACGCGCATCGATCGATGCGACGCGCGCGTCGAGCGGGCCGGCCAGCTCTTGGCCGCGCTCTCCTATCACGGCGTGCTGGCGCGCGGTTTTGCGCTGGTGCGCGACGGCGCCGGCAAGCCGCTGCACGCGGCCGCGGGAGTGAGCCCCGGCCTCAAGCTCGACATCGAGTTCAACGACGGTCGCGTGCCCGCAATCGCGACCGGAGGACCGGCCAGCAAGCCGGTATCGTCGGCCGCAGCCGCATCACCCCGGCGCCGCAAGCGCGGCGGCGAAGGTCAGGGCAGCTTGTTCTGATTACCGCTCGGAATGCTGCGCGCTCACGTCCGGACCCTGACTGCGCGACAGAAACAGCATCACGCGCCGGATCGCGTCCGCGCGGGCCGCCGGATTGGTGCCGGAATGCACCCTGCCGGAATTGTCGGCCGAAAACGCGTACCCGTTGCGCACCTGCACGGGCCGGTTTGGATGATCGAAATCGTGATAGGCGCCGGGATAGATCACGATGGTGGCGTGGGCGCTGCGGCCGCGGGCGCCGGCAACCATCCGCTCGCATGCTTTCGCCGATGCTCCGTCATCCGCGCTGCCGATCATGATCAGCGTTGGAATGCGCGTGCTCCAGGCGGAGGTTTCAAGACGGTTGCAGCCCGGATAGAGCGCGAGCGCCGAACGGAAGTCCGGCCGTTCGTCGTGCACGGCAGCCTGCGGGCGCACCGTCCAGAGCACGCTGATGGCACCGCTCGACCAGCCGAGCAGCGAGACGCGATCCGGTTTGGCGAACGCCTGACGCTGCAGCCACGCGAGTGCCGTCGTCGCGTCGGCAACGCGCTCGCGATTGGTGCGCAGAAGGGCGGCGCGGTTGCGACATTGTGGACCAAGATCGCGCGAGCCGTAGCTATCGGGATAGACCACCGCAAAACCGGCCTTGCCAAGCCGCTCGGCCCAGTCGCGATAGCGCGACGCGATGACGCCGCTCGGATTTCGCAGCCCCTCGCAGCCGTGCATGGCGACCACGACCGGGAACGGCCCCTGGCCATCCGGCACGTAGACATAGCCCTTGAGCGGGCTGTTGCCCTCGCGCAGGTCGACCTGTTGGGGACCGGAACTCGCAGCCGCTTGACCCACGGCAACCAGGGTCGCCGCGATGGCAACCGCACCGGTGATGAAGCGGATCATGAGGTCTCCCGCATCAGCGCACCCTACCACATCGTCAACACGATTGACGGCTCGGATCCTGTTCACGATGTGGTGTGTGGGTCGCGCCCGGCCAAACAGGGCCGAACGGGCCGCGTTTCGAACGCCCGCATGACGGGTTGTCGGGGATCGACGACCGGGGTTGGCCTGGCGGGTCGGAGCGACTATCTTTGCACTCCTGGTTTTGCCGCCGGCGCGGCCGCGGGACCAGCATGATACGCCCCACGGAGACCTCACGTGCTCAATCGTTTCGATCCTCGCTCGCCTGCCGAAGCCGAGGTCAAATATCTTGACGGAGATTTCAGGGTGTTGCGCCCCGGGGCATTCGTGCGCTGCGCCGTGACCGGAGTTCCAATTCCGCTCGAGGAACTCAAGTACTGGAGCGTGGAGCGGCAGGAAGCCTATGCGAGCCCCGAAGCCGTGCTCAAGCGGCTGCACCCGGAGCGCGCCCGCTAGCACGGCCTGATTTCAAGTCTTGACAACACTCACCCAGCGCAACAGCGCGTAGACGCCGAAGACCAAACGAAGCGGATCGCGCGGCTCGAAGAAACCGGGCTGCCCACCCAACATCGTCATCCACGAACTGGTCGCGTTGCAGGCCTTGCGAAAGATGTCGCCGTCCGGCGTGAACGGTCAGATTTTTCGGTTGGTGATCAGCTCCTAGAACGTACGCAATTGCTGATCGGGCACATTGCCGGCGAGGATTGCTGCGTTGATCGCGTCGAAACACCCGAGACCCAATCGGGTTCGATGCCGGCTTCGTGCAGCGCCTGATAGACGCCGGCCTGATAGGCCCCGAGCGCGCCGCCTGGAGCACCAACGCGATGCGGTCGCAGCCTTCCGGCCGCCATCCGTGGAACAGACGCTCGACCTGCGTGACGGGCCGCTCAACGCAGCGCGCCGACGTGTCATTCATGTTTCGAGACCTTGAAAAATATGGCGAAAGTCCCGGCAACGGTCGGCGAGGCCCGTGACGAGCGAATGACATGGCGGCACCGCCGATGGGCGGGCGCGTCAGTCATTTCGGCGCGTTTGCCGGTGGCATCGAGGGGGCTTCGCCGGGGTGGGCAGGCGCTGACCCCGACTGCGGGGCCCGCGCGCGAGGGCCTTCGAACCCCACCGGAACCTCTTTCCAGCCGCGCCAGCTATGTTACTCTTGTACCAGGGGCTTTGACGTTCCTGCCTCCAGTTGGAGGTCGGCGGAGTGACTGAGGCCGTGGGCCGACGCTTTCCCCGATCGTGAATGTCCAGCCGAGCCGCTGGGCCGTGAGGGCTCGCAGCGAAGCAACCGCGGGGATAGGAGTTTCCCGATGGCAATGGGTGGTACGGTCAAGTTCTTCAACGGCGAACGAGGCTACGGCTTCATCAAACCAGACGACGGCGGACGCGATGTGTTTGTGCATATCACGGCGGTCGAACGTGCCGGTCTGAAGTCGTTGAACGAGGGCCAGCGCATCACCTTCGATGTCGAACCCGACAAGAAGGGCAAGGGGCCCAAGGCCGTCAATCTCGTGGTCACGGGCTGACCGCGGGCAAGTCCGGGGTGAAAGTCGTGCGGCGCGTTTGCCGCGCGCGTGAATCGTGACCGTGCCTAGTGCCGCCGATGTGAAGTTCCGGCAGCGCTCGCGGCGAACTCATTTAGGAACTTCAAATCGAAAGGCGGCACGAGAGTCACATATTTTGCTAGTGCCCCTTTGCGTCCGAAGTTTGTGACAGAGGGTGCCGCGGCGTATCACGAACTTCGGAAGCGGGGCACTCGTAAAGCAAAAGCCCCGGACCGCAGGTCCGGGGCTTGATGTCGTGGTGCTGCTGCTGCAGCACGCCGCCGCACCGGCATCAGAAGTGAACGTTCACGCCTCCGCGCAGGATGCTCGCGTTTGAGCTCACGTTCGTCACCGGAAGATTGCAGGTGTTGCAGTTGAAATCGCCGAGATTGACGTAGAGGTACTCCGCCTTCACGCTGACGTTCGGCACGATCCCGTATTCGACGCCCGCGCCAAGGGTCCAGCCCGCATTGGTCGTGCTCGACGTGCCGAGATTGCTCTGCGCTTGGAAATTCCCAAACGCCAAACCGCCGGTGACATAGGGCAACCAACGGTCGATCGCGTAGCCCACCCGGCCGCGCACGGTACCAAGCCACTTGTCGGTGGTCTGGCAGGCAAACGTGCAGATCCCGCCGCCCTGGATGTTGGCCCAGTCGAGATCACCCTCGACGCCGGCCACGAACTGACCGAATTGCCGGTTGTAGCCGACCGTGCCGCCGATCAGGCCGCCCGACGTGTTGAAGCTCGAGAACCCGCTCCAGGTTGAGCTGCCCCAGCCGCCGCCGCCGTTGGCGCCGACGTAGAAGCCGGTCCAGTTGTAGTAGGGCAGCACGTAGGGCGCCGGTGCATAGGGGGTCGGACGCAAGTCGGCGCCGGCCGCCACACCGTTGAAGCCCGCCAGCACGGCGAGGCCAACGCTCGTCAACAAAATGCGCTTCATTGCTCGCATCCTCCTTAACTCGTGCGCACAGCCTAATCGGGAATTGTGGTGACTCTGGTTAAGACAAAGATGTTGCGCATTAAGCTTAGTATTGATGGTTGACGAAGCGTTTATTTCGCAGCTGATCGCGTGCGTTGCGACAGGCAGCGGTTTCCAAATACTGTGTTAGAAGCGTCATATGCAGGCCGCCTTGCCATCCACGGATCGCGTCGCGCTGGTGACCGGCGGTGCGCGCCGCATCGGCGCGGCGATCGTGCGCGGCTTGGCACAGTCGGGTTACGCGGTTGCAATCCACGCAAACCGTTCGGGCGCTGAAGCTGAGGCGCTCCGCAACGAGATCGACGCGGCGGGGGGGCGCGCCGCCGTGATCATCGCCGATCTCACCGATCGGGATGCCGTTGCGCGCGTGGTCGGCGCGGCGGCCGCCGCAATAGGTCCGCTCACGCTGCTCGTCAACAACGCGGGCGAGTTTGAGACCGACGTGTTCGGGACACTTGACCGCAAGCGCGTCGAACGCCAGTTCGCCGTCAATCTATGGGCGCCGCTGTTTCTGGCGCAGGCCTTCGCGGCGCAGGCGCACCGTCATGGCGATGCGTCGATCATCAATGTTCTCGACCAGCGAGTGTTTCGGCCGACACCGCGCTTCTTCTCCTACACGCTCAGCAAAAGCGCGCTCCACACCGCCACCACGACGCTCGCGCAAGCGCTTGCGCCGCACATTCGGGTCAACGCCGTGGCGCCGGGGCCCACCTTGCCGAGCCCGCGACAGGATGCGCAAGCCTTCGCCCGACAGGGACAACTGGTGCCCCTGGGGCGTGGTCCAAGCCCCGAAGACATCGCCGCGGCGGTGCTCTACCTCGCGCAGGCTGCGAGCGTGACAGGCGTTACGATCGCGGTCGATGGCGGCCAGCACATTGCATGGCAGACCCCGGATGCCGCCGGGGTGGACGAATAGGGCCTTTCAGGGCCACGTCTCCGACCCTACGACGCAAGGCCGCGAAGCATTACATTTGCCGCATGAGCGACCCGAAGAAAAACATCGAGCCGGCCATCGAGCCCGACGTCGACGAGGACGATGCGGAACAGGCGCTGCCGGACGCGGAGTTTGTCGTCGAGGCCGCCGATGATCGCAGCCTCGCGGCCGGCCGCGATGCGATCACCAGGTTCGCCAAGCTCGCGCCCGAGACGCCCGGGGTTTACCGGATGATCGCCACCACCGGCGATGTGCTCTATGTCGGCAAGGCGAAGAACATCAAGAAACGCATCATCGCGTATGCGCGGCCGACCGGGCATGTCTCGCGCATCGAGCGCATGATCGCGGCGACCGCGACGATCGAGTTTGTGTCGACCGCGACCGAAACCGAGGCGCTGTTGCTCGAGGCGAACCTGATCAAGCGCCTGCGGCCACGCTTCAATGTGCTGCTGCGCGACGACAAGTCGTTCCCCTACATCCTGCTGACCGGCGATCATGTCTCGCCGCAAATTTCCAAGCACCGCGGCGCGCGCACCCGCAAGGGCGATTACTACGGCCCGTTTGCTTCGGTGTGGGCCGTGAACCGCACCATCACAGCATTGGAGCGGGCGTTTCTGATCCGCTCATGCGGCGATGCGGTCTACGAGAGCCGAACCCGGCCGTGCCTGCTGCATCAGATCAAACGCTGCTCCGCGCCGTGTACCGGCGAGGTCTCGCACGCCGATTATGTCGCATTGGTGGGCGAAGCCCGCGCATTTCTGTCAGGCCGCAGTCAGGCGGTGCGCGAGCAGCTCGGGGCCGAGATGGATGAGGCCGCCAACGCGCTCGACTTCGAACGAGCGGCGGTGCTGCGTGATCGCCTCGCCGCGCTGTCGGCAATCCAATCGCAGCAGGGCATCAACCTGCGCGGGGTCGACGAGGCCGACGTGTTCGCCGCCCATCAGGACGGCGGCTTCACCTGCATCGAAGTGTTCTTCTTTCGAGCCGGGCAGAACTGGGGCAACCGCGCGTATTTTCCGAGGGCCGATCGCTCGCTCGGACCGGCCGAAGTGCTGGGTGAATTTCTGGCGCAGTTCTATGACGACAAGCCTTGTCCGCGCTGCATCTTGCTCTCCCACGACATCGCGGAGCGCGAGCTTTTGGCCGAGGCGCTGGCAATCAAGGAGGGCCATAGGGTCGAGATTGGCGTCCCGCGTCGCGGCGAGCGCAAGCTCGTGGTGGATCAAGCGGTCGCCAACGCACGCGAGGCGCTCGGGCGCAAGCTTGCCGACACCGCCTCTCAGCAGCGCCTGCTGGCTGGGCTCGCGGCCGCGTTCGGCCTCCCCAAACCCCCGCAACGCATCGAGGTTTATGACAACAGCCACATTCAGGGCAGCAACGCGGTGGGAGCCATGATTGTCGCGGGCCCCGAAGGATTTCGCAAAAACCAGTATCGCAAGTTCAACATCCGCTCGGCCGATCAATCGCCCGGCGATGATTTCGCCATGATGCGGGAAGTGCTCGGCCGCCGGTTCAAGCGCCTGGTCAACGAAACCCCAGACCCGAACGCCCCGGCGGCGCCGGACGACGACGCGTTGCCGCCGTGGCCGGACCTGGTGATCGTCGACGGGGGCGAGGGGCAGCTGACGGCCGCGCGCGAGGCGCTCGCAGCACTCGGCGTCGACAAGGTCGCGCTGGTCGCAATCGCCAAGGGCCCGGATCGCGACGCTGGGCGCGAGACGTTCCATCAGCCGGGCCGCACGCCGTTTCGATTGCCGCCGCGCGACCCGGTGCTCTATTTCATTCAGCGCCTGCGCGATGAGGCGCACCGTTTCGCCGTAGGATCACACCGGGCGCGCCGCAGAATCGATATCAGGGAGGCCGGCTTGCAGGAAATTCCCGGTGTCGGCCCGCATCGCAAGCGGGCGCTGCTGCGACATTTTGGAACCCTGAAGGCGATCGAGCGCGCGTCCGCCGGGGACCTGATGCAGGTCACCGGCATCAGTGCCGATATGGCGCGTCGCATCTACGATTACTTCCACGAGGCGGGACGGTGAGTGCGCGCGAGCAGATATCAGTCATGACCGGAGCCGAGGAGGGGGTGTCTTCGGTCGCAGCGGGCGACTATGCTGCCGCCATGGACGGCACCACCACACGGCGGATTCCGGCGCGTTCATTGACGCTGCCGAATGCCCTGACCTACGCGCGCATCGCGGCTGTGCCCGCGGTCGTAGCCTGCATGTATTGGCAGGACGTTCTGCAGGGCGGGCTGTGGCTGCGGTGGGCTGCGCTCGCGATCTTCATCGCGGCGGGGGTGACGGACATTCTCGACGGATATTTCGCCCGCGTCTGGGACCAGCAATCGAGCTTCGGGCGCATGCTCGATCCGATCGCCGACAAGCTTTTGGTATCGTCCTGTCTGTTGATGCTGGCCGCCGACGGCACCATCCGGGGATGGTCGCTATGGGCCGCAATCGTGATCCTTTGCCGCGAGATCCTGGTGTCCGGCTTGCGCGAGTACTTGGCCGAGCTGCGAGTCGGTGTGCCGGTGACGACACTCGCGAAATGGAAGACAACCGCGCAACTGGTGGCGATCGGGTTCCTGCTCGCTGGCGAGGCCGGCGACATGGTGGTGACGTCAGTCGTCGGGGTTCCGGGCCTTTATGTGACCGGCGTCGGCCTCGGGCTGCTCTGGATTTCGGCGTTAGTGACGCTTTACACCGGCTATGACTATTTCAAAGCCGGTGTCCGGCATTTGGTTGATTAGGTCCTGGCCGGTTAACGCCGCGCCTTACCGTGGTTGCCTTGAACATGAGCGTAAAGCTTCTCTATTTCGCCTGGGTGCGCGAGCGCATCGGCAAGCCGGATGAGGTGGTCGACCCCCCGGCCAGCGTGCGCACCGTCGCCGATTTGGTGACCTGGCTTGCGCAGCGCGGCGATGAATATGCCTACGCATTTGAAAATCCCAAAGTGATCCGCGCGGCGATCGACCGCTCGCACGTGCGGCCGGACACGGCGCTTGTGGGCGCGCGCGAAATCGCCTTCTTCCCCCCGATGACGGGGGGCTGATGCGCACGATCCGCCTGCAGCGCGAAGACTTCGACGCCGGCGCGGAGCAGACTGGTCTCGCGCGCGGCCGTCCCGATGTTGGCGCGGTTGTGTGTTTCACCGGCATCTGCCGCGGCGACGGCATTTCGGCGATGACGCTCGAGCACTACCCGGGAATGGCGGAAGCCGAGATTGCGCGGCATGTTGAGGAGGCGGAGCGGCGCTGGCCGCTCCTTGGCGTCACCGTCATTCACCGCTTCGGCCGGCTTGTCCCCGGCGACAACATCGTGCTCGTCGCAACCGCCTCGGCGCATCGTGGCGATGCGTTCGCGGCCGCCGAGTTCCTGATGGACTACCTCAAGACACAGGCGCCGTTCTGGAAACGCGAGGAGCGCGGCCGCGAGGCGTCCTGGGTGGAGGCGAAAGGGGTCGACGATGCTGCGGCCGCGCGCTGGAAGCGTCGCGCGGATGCAGCGGAATAACCGAGGCACGTTGCGATGCGTGCGCTGACACTTCTGGCTGCGCTGACCTTGAGCCTTCCTTCGGCCATGGCCGCGCAGGTGACCTACTACGATCTGCCGGAGGGCGCCTATCCGCATGACGTCGCGCCGGCGCCCGACGGATCTGTCTGGTACACCGGGCAGGCCAAGGGGTTCCTCGGCCGCTTCGACCCCAAGAGCGGGAAGAATGTGAAGATCCCGCTTGGACAAGGCGCGGCCCCGCACGGCGTCATCGTCGGCCCGGATGGCGCCGCCTGGGTCACCGAAGGGGGCCAGAATGCGATCGCGCGCGTCGATCCGCTGACCCAACAGGTCCGGCTGTTCCCGCTGCCCAAGCAATTCCCACGCGCCAATCTTAACACGCCGACCTTCGACAAGAATGGCGTTGTGTGGTTCACCGGCCAGAGCGGTGTCTACGGGCGCGTCGATCCGAAGACCGGACGGGTCGACGCCTGGGCGGCCCCGAGGGGCACGGGTCCTTATGGCATCACTACGACGCCCTCCGGCGACGTCTGGTACGCCTCGCTTGCTGGCGATTACATCGGACACGTCGACACCACAACCGGCGCCGTCGCAGTCGTCGATCCGCCGCGCCGCGGCGTCGGTCCGCGCCGGATCTGGTCGGATTCCAAAGGTTTTCTATGGGTGAGTTTCTGGAATGCCGGACAAGTGGGACGCTACGATCCGGCCGGCAAGACCTGGAAGACCTGGTCGCTGCCCAAGGGCGGGAGCGGCGCCTACGCGGTCTATGTCGACGACAAGGACCGGGTCTGGCTCACCGATTTCACCGCCAACGCGATCGTACGCTTTGATCCTGCGAGCGAAACGTTCGAGAGCTTTCCAAGCAACAAGCACGGTGCCAGCGTGCGCCAGCTGCTCGGCCGCCCGGGCGAAGTGTGGGGCGGGGAATCCGGCACCGACCGGCTGGTGGTGGTGAGGGATTGATGAGACACGCGCCCGCAACGCTTGCCTTTTTGTTGTTGATCGCAGCGCCGGCCGGCGCGCAGGAATGGCCCACGCGCCCCGTGACCATGGTCGTGCCCTATGCGGCCGGCGGCCCGGTCGACACGCTTGGACGCATTCTGGGGGCCGGCCTTGGCGACGTGCTCGGCCAGCAGATCACCATCGAGAACGTCGGCGGCGCCGGCGGCATGACCGGCGCGAGCCGCGTCGCCAAGGCCGAGCCCGACGGCTACACCTTCCTGATGGGCAGCAGTGCGGTGCTGGCGATCAACCAGACGCTCTACAAGCACCCGCTCTACGACGCGACGATCGATTTCGCGCCGGTCGCTATCGTCACCGATTCGGCGCGGGTGCTGATCACGCGCAAGGATTTCCCTGCCGACAACTTCCTGGAGTTCGTCGCCTATGCGAAGGCCAATGCGGCGAAAATGCAGTATGGCAGTGCCGGCGCAGGTTCCGGAGCGCAGGTGTGCGCGCTCCTGCTCGACCAGGCCATGGGCACCAAGATCACCCACGTGCCCTATCGCGGCACGGCGCCGGCGATGCAGGACATGATCGGCGGCCGCATCGATTACATCTGTGAGCAGATTTCGACCGCGCTCCCGCAGATCCAGGCGAAATCCGTGAAGGCGATGGCAACGCTCGGCCTCGATCGCGTTCCCGGGCTCGAACAGCTCCCGACCGCCGATGAACTCGGCTTCAAAGGGCTCGACTGCGGGTCTTGGGGCGCGTTCGTGCTTCCCAAGGGCACGCCCGAGCCGATCGTGCGCAAGCTCGCCAAGGCCGCAAACGACACCGTCGAGAAGCCCGCGGTGCGTCAGCGGCTCAACGAGGTTGGCGTGACGGTGCCGGCGGCCGAGCGCCGCACGCCCGAGTATCTCGCCAAATTCATTCCGAGCGAGATTGCGCGCTGGGCCGGCCCGATCCGCGCCAGTGGCGCAACGGCGGATTAAGAGGAGAGACCAGTATGGATGAGGAGGTCCTCAATACCAGCCTGCGCCGGTTCCTGAAGAAAGTCGGCATCACTGCGCAGCGCGAAATCGAAAAGGCCGTGCGTGACGGCATTGCCAGTGGCAAGCTCAAGGGCAACGAAGCGCTGCCGGCCAAGGCGACGTTCAATATCGAGGGCGTCAACCTCAAGTTCGAGGTGGCTGGCGACGTCGAGTTGACGTAAGCCGTCAATCTGCGCGCGTCCCGCGCGACTACCTCACGAGAAAAGGATTGGGAAGTGCGCGTGTCTCGCGAATTCAAGCTTTATTCTCTGTATTTCGTCACCGGTCTGGTAGTGACGTTCGTCCGACACGGCGTGCGGACGCATTGGACGTCTTTGGAATCCGTCGAGCAGTTCTTCGAGTACTGGCTGATCTATTTGATCGGGCTCGGGGTCATCGTCGCCATCACGGGCGCGATCATTTTCATGACCAGCCAATATTTCATCGGATATCCGAGCGCGTCATTTGGCGAAAGGCTGGCCGAGATCCAGTTCCACATCGTCACGACGATTCTGGTCGTCGTCGTATTGATGTTCGTGCTGTCGAAATTCATCCCTAGCGGCGTTCTGGATTTTGAGTGATCCTCGCGCCGCTTCAAGCGATCACCGCGATCCGGACTTGACGCGACGTGTCTTGGGTATCGTGCTGGTGCCGGTCGTTCTTGCCAGGATGGCGGCGTCACCCAACTGCCGCGAGGCGGTGACCGCGGTGTTGGCTTTGGCACCTGCAAGGCGCGCGCGGGCAATAAAACACTCGGTGCGCTCCGGCCCCGACATCGATTCGCAGGATTGTGCGCTCGCCGCGCGCGGCGACGCCATCATGGCGGCCGCAGCCACCGCGACGCCAATCAGCGTCGAGACCGCGATTGACGCCTGTCGCAATGATTGGTCTTTCGCCACGTGCGATTTTGACCATCCGGCACAACAGATGTCCAGACCGACGGTTCCGCGGCAGTGCCGCCGATTTGAAGTTCCTCATCACCTGCCGCAAGCTCGTTCAGGAACTTCAAATCGATAAGCGGCACGCGCGCGACCAGCAAAAGTGGCTACCGGTTTTGCGTCCGGTCGCGCGCTAACTATAGAGGGCGCATGATCTTTTCGGCGAACCGGGGGCCACTTCGCCGGATCATGCGCTATCAAATACTTGCTAGTGCCCCTTTTGTTTCCGAAGTTCGTGTCAGGAGGAGCTGCGATGTATCACGAACTTCGCAAACGGGGCACTAGTCGCGAGTGCTGGAAATGATTGCTTATATGATGCGCCCGCCCCATTGTGCGCGGGCATGGTGCGACTCGCGATGACTGACTCCCAGGCAACGCTGACGGCGACAGAATCTCCGTTCAAACGTCCGATGGCGCTCTTCGACCGCCGGGCTCTCCTGGCGGCGCTCGGCGGCGCCGCGATGGCGACGATGGCGCAGCCGCGCTCGGCATACGCGCAGGCGCGGCAGCGGATGCGCCGGGTCGCTGTGCTGACCTGGTGGTCGGAGTATGACCCCGAGGGTCAAAGTCAGGCGGTCGCGCTCGCGCAGGGGCTCGCCAAGTTGGGCTGGACCGAAGGCGTCAACATCAGGATCGAGTACCGGCGCGTGTTCGGCGAATCGGAACGTATCGATTCCTACGCCACGCAGCTGGTCGACCACCAACCCGATCTGCTCGTCGGCGTCGCAACCCCGGCCGTCACTGCGCTGCTGCGCGCGACCCGCACCATCCCGGTGGTGTTCACCGAGGTGTCCGATCCAGTCGGCAGCGGCTTTGTGCAAACGCTTGCGCGGCCCGGCGGCAACGCGACCGGATTTGTTGATATCGAGGCCTCGCTCGGCGGCAAATGGGTGGAGCTCCTCAAGGAGATCTCGCCGGCAATGAAACGGGTCGGGTTCATGTTCAACCCCAAAACGGCGCCGGGTGCCGGCGCCTACTATCTGCCTCCGTTCGAAGCTGCTGCGCGCGCATCCGGGATTGAGCCGGTGGAAGCTCCAGTACGTGATCCCGCCGACATCGTCGCCGCGTTCGCCGGATTGGCGCAGCAAGGGGGCGTGATTCTGATGCCCGATGCCTTTGTACTGAGCAATCGTGACATCATCGTCGCGCAGGCGGCGCGCACCAAGGTTCCCGCAATCTATCCGTATCGCTTCTTTGCGACCAGCGGGGGCCTGATGTCCTATGGGGTCGGCCTGGCCGAGCAGAACCGGCAGGCGGCGAGCTACGTCGATCGCATCCTCAGGGGCGAAAAGCCCGGCGATCTACCGGTCCAACTCCCGACGCAATTCGAGCTCGTGATCAATCTCAAGACCGCGAGGGCGCTCGGGATCACGGTGCCGGCGACCTTGGCCGCCGGTGCCGCAACGGTGATTGAATAGGCTGAGGGCGTCGGCGCTCCGACTGTGGTAGATTAAAGACTCGATCCGCCAAGGACTTGACCTGACCGAATGACGGCGATCAGCCACGAGGGCGTAAGGGAACCGAGCGCTGCGACGCGCGACGGGCCAGCGTCCGCACGGCGCGGCCGCCGACTGCGCGTCGGATTGTTCTTCAAGTACGTTGCATTGGTGCTTGCGGTCGTCCTGGTTGCCCTGATCACCAACGGTCTGTTTGAGGTCTACTTCTCATACCAGGAATACAAATCATCCCTCATCCGCATCCAGCGCGAACAAGCGGAAGCGGCTGCCGCCAAGATCGGCCAATTCGTTCACGAAATCGAGGCGCAGGTCGGCTGGACCACGCAACTGCCCTGGTCAGCCAGCACGTTCGAGCAGCGCCGCTTCGACGGATCGCGGCTGCTGCGCCAGGTGCCCGCCATTACCGAGCTCTCCCAACTCGATGCCACCGGCCACGAGCAGCTGCGGGTGTCTCGTCTGGCCATGGATGTGGTCGGCAGCCAGATCGATTACTCGAACGATCCGAAATTCACCGAGGCGGTCGCGCACAAGGTCTATTACGGCCCAGTCTACTTCCGGCGCGAGTCGGAGCCCTACATGACACTGTCGCTGGCCGGTGCGCGGCGTGACGCCGGCGTCTCGGTCGCCGAAGTCAACCTCAAGCTGATCTGGGACGTGGTCTCGCAGATCAAGGTCGGCGCGCGCGGGCAGGCCTATGTGATCGACCAAAAGGGCCGATTGATCGCGCATCCGGACATCAGCCTGGTGCTGCGCAATACCGACCTCTCGCACCTCGCGCAGGTCGAGGCCGCGCGCGCGCACCTTGCGGGCAACCCGAACGACCAGGTGCAGGAGGCCGATGACGTTCGCACCAGGCGCGTGCTCACCGCTTACGCACCGGTGGCGCCGCTGGGATGGATCATGTTCGTCGAACTGCCGGTGGAGGAGGCCTATGCGCCGCTCTACGCTACGATCGAGCGCTCGGGATTGCTGCTGCTCGTCGGCCTGTTGCTCGCCCTGATCGCGGGGCTCGTGCTCGCGCGCAAAATGGTGGTGCCGATCCAGGCGCTGCGCTTGGGTGCCGCCAGCATCGGCGCAGGCGATCTCGGGCAGCGTATTGCGGTCAAGACCGGCGACGAAATCGAAAGCCTCGCCGACCAGTTCAACGACATGGCCGGCAAACTGCAGGAATCCTATGCGGACTTGGAAAAGAAAGTCGAGACGCGCACGCGGGAGCTCAGTGAATCGCTTCAACAACAGACGGCGACTGCCGACGTGCTGAAGGTGATCAGTCGCTCGACGTTCGATTTGCAGACCGTTCTCGATACTCTAACCGAATCTGCGGCCAAACTGTGCGACGCGGACATGGCCGCAATCACCCGCGACGATGGCTCCGGCTTTCGGCACGTGACGAACTATGGCTTTCCATCGGACTGGGTCGATTTCAATCGCGGAATTCGCATGCTTCCTGGCCGCGAGAGCGTGGTCGGGCGGGCTTTACAGGAAGGCAGAACCGTTCAAGTTCCTGACGTCCTCAGCGACCCGGAATACACTTACCACGAGCCGGCTAAGAAGGCAGGCTACCGAACCTTCGTCGGCGTACCGCTCATGCGAGAGGGCAAGCCGATCGGCGTGCTCACCATGGGCCGCAAGACGGTCGAGCCGTTCAGTGAAAAGCAGCTAGGGCTCGTCTCCACGTTCGCCGACCAGGCGGTGATAGCGATCGAGAACGTCCGCCTGTTCGATGAGGTACAGGCGCGGACGCGCGAACTGGCGCAATCGGTCCAGGAGCTGCGCGCGCTCGGCGAGGTCAGCCAGGCAGTCAACTCGACGCTCAATCTGCAGACCGTGCTCGATACCATTGTCAGCAAGGCAACCCAGCTCGCCGGCACCGAGGCTGGCGCGATCTACGTTTACGACGAAACCACGCGGGAATTTCAGTTGAGTGCGACCTACAACATGAGCGAGGAGCTGATCGCAACGCTGCGGGATCAGCATGCGAGCTTGTCGACCGCGGTCGCTGCCGCGGCGGAAGCTGGCGAACCGCAGCAAATAGCCGACCTGCGCCAGGAATCGTCTACGCCCCTCAACGAAATGATCGTGCGCGCCGGGTATCGGGCGCGGCTGCTGGTGCCCCTGGTGGCGCCGGATGGTGTGATCGGTGCGTTGGTGGTTCGCCGCCGCGAGCCAGGTGAATTTCCCAAGGCCACCATCGATTTGATGCAGACGTTCGCGGCCCAATCGGTGCTCGCGATTCAGAACGCGCGCCTGTTCAGCGAGATCGGCGAGAAAAGCCGGCAGCTCGAGGTCGCGAGCCAGCACAAGTCGCAGTTCCTCGCCAACATGAGCCATGAGCTGCGGACCCCGCTCAACGCGATCCTCGGCTACACCGAGCTCATCGTCGACGGAATCTACGGTCAGGTCCCCGACAAGGCGCAGGCTACGATGGAGCGCATCCAGAGCAACGGACGCCACCTGCTTGGGTTGATCAACGACGTGCTCGACCTCTCCAAGATCGAGGCCGGGCAGGCCGAGCTCCAGGTCGCGCCGTTCTCGCTCCAAGACGCACTCGAGCGCGGCGTCTCGATGGTCCGGGAACAGGCGACGGCCGAAGGCGTTCAGGTCACGCTGCACCGGAACGGCAGCCTCGACGTCTTCTCGGGAGACGAGCGCCGGATCAGACAGGTCATCTTCAACCTGCTCTCGAACGCAGTGAAATTCACGCCGGAAGGCGGCCAGGTCGACGTCTGCGCGGAGCGGGTGGACGGTGAGATGAGAGTCTCCGTCACCGACAGCGGCCCCGGCATCGCGGTCGAGGATCGCGAACGCATCTTCGAGGAGTTCCA
>JBPYFJ010000089.1:0-41928 GCA_051985675.1 Xanthobacteraceae bacterium
ACGAGAAGGCGGGTTCGCAGTCCTATGTTCCGACCGACACCAAGGACGACAAGGCGCTCAATGCCGCGCTCGATCTCCTGCGTGGGACCATGGCCAACTCAGCCTTCCCGCCAAACGCAAAGGCGGCCGTGGTCCCGAATTGACGTGACGTTCGAAGGCACGCGCTAAGCAATGGGGGGCGGCCACGGCTGCCCCTCCTGGTTTTGGGTCGGCGATATCCCGCAAGGGAGCCAGCATGCCTCGCATCGAAAATCTGCCCTATCGACCCTGCGCCGGGATGGCGGTCCTTGACCGGCGCGGTCGCGTGTTCATCGGCCGCCGCATCGAGGGGCCTGAGCACGTCGACGAGGCCCACGCCTGGCAGATGCCCCAGGGCGGCATCGACGACGGCGAAGATCCCTATCCAGCCGCGCTGCGCGAGCTCCATGAGGAAACCAACATCCGTTCGGTCGAGAAACTCGGCGAGATCGCGGAGTGGCTCCATTACGATTTGCCGCGCGATCTTGTTGGGCGTGCCTGGAAGGGCCGCTACCGCGGGCAAAAGCAGAAATGGTACGCGTTTCGGTTCGTCGGTCCCGAGAGCGAAATCGATATCAAGCATCCAGCGGGCGGGCACGAGCCTGAATTCGTCGAATATCGCTGGGAGCCGATGGCGAACCTGCCGAACCTGGTGGTGCCGTTTAAACGAACCATCTACGAGCGGGTCGTCCGCGAATTCAGCGCACTCGCGAACTAAACGCCTGGGCGCTTGGATGCGTCTTCAATGCATCCCGGTCGATTGCAGATGGGTACCGACGGCCTTGAAGTGATCGAGCCGTTCGAGCTCACGATCGAGCAGTGATCCGACCTCGATGCGCTTGATCTTCTCTTCGATCTCGGCGATGCGCGCAGCCAGCATGGCCGGATCGAGATCCTCGAGCGAGGTTGCGTAGTCGGCGAGCACGGTCAGGCCCTGCGGCGAAACTTCGGCAAAGCCCCCGAAAAGCACGATGCGCTGCGCATCGTTTCCGACCTTGACGGTGAGCACGCCCGGGCGCAGGAGCGCAACCAGTGGCGCGTGTTCGGCGAGGACGCCGAAGTCGCCGTCCATGCCCGGAACATCCACCTGATCGACTTCGCCCGAAAACAAGAGCTTGTCCGGCGCAACCAAGTTGAAGTGAAACGTAGCCATCAATGAGCTCGCAATCGTCGCCGGATGCGGACCAACAACTGTTACGCAGCTTCCGCCGCCAGCCGCTTGCCCTTCTCGACCGCCCCCTCGATGGTGCCCACCATGTAGAAGGCAGCTTCGGGAAGATGATCGTATTTGCCTTCGCACAGGCCCTGGAAGCCGCGGATGGTGTCGGCGACGTCGACGAACACACCCTTGGTGCCGGTGAAAACCTCGGCAACGTGGAACGGCTGGCTGAGAAAGCGCTCGATCTTGCGGGCCCGCGCCACGGTCAGCTTGTCCTCTTCCGACAGCTCGTCCATGCCAAGGATCGCAATGATGTCCTGCAGGGCTTTGTAGCGTTGCAGGATCGACTGCACCTGGCGTGCAACGTTGTAGTGCTCTTCCCCGACAATGCGCGGATCGAGCATGCGTGACGTCGAGTCGAGCGGATCTACCGCCGGATAGATACCCTTCTCGGCGATCGAGCGCGACAACACCGTCGTGGCATCGAGGTGCGCGAACGAGGTCGCGGGTGCCGGGTCGGTAAGGTCGTCGGCCGGAACATAGATCGCCTGCACCGACGTGACCGAACCTTTCTGCGTCGTGGTGATGCGTTCCTGCAGCGCGCCCATGTCGGTCGCGAGCGTCGGTTGATATCCGACCGCCGACGGAATGCGCCCCAGCAACGCCGACACTTCGGAACCGGCTTGGGTGAAGCGAAAGATGTTGTCGACGAAGAACAGCACGTCCTGGCCTTGATCACGGAAATACTCGGCGACGGTCAGGCCCGACAGACCGACGCGCGCGCGGGCGCCCGGCGGTTCGTTCATCTGGCCGTACACCAGTGCGCATTTCGAGCCGGCGGCCGAGCCGTTGTTCTTCTTCGGGTCCTTGTTGACGTTCGACTCGATCATTTCGTGATAGAGATCGTTGCCTTCGCGCGTGCGCTCGCCGACGCCGGCGAACACCGAATAGCCGCCATGCGCCTTGGCGATGTTGTTGATGAGTTCCTGGATGATCACCGTCTTGCCCACGCCGGCGCCGCCGAACAGGCCGACCTTGCCGCCGCGGGCGTATGGCGCCAAAAGGTCCACGACTTTGATCCCGGTGACGAGAACCTGCGCCTCCGTCGACTGATCGGTGTAGGCCGGCGTCGGCTGATGGATGGCGCGCCGCTCGGTCGCCTGCACCGGACCGGCCTCGTCGACCGGCTCGCCGATCACGTTGATGATGCGGCCAAGCGTTCCGTCCCCGACCGGCACGGTGATCGGCTGCCCGGTATCGACGACCTCCTGACCACGTACCAGGCCTTCGGTCGTATCCATCGCGACCGTCCGCACGGTGGACTCGCCGAGATGCTGCGCCACTTCCAGCACCAGCCGGAGGCCTTGGTTCTTGGTCTCGAGCGCGTTCAGAATCGCCGGCAGATGATCGTCGAACTGTACGTCGACCACTGCGCCGATCACCTGTGAAATCCGTCCAGTCAGATTGGCCATTGTGTTCCTCGTTCGGAAAGTCTGCTCACAGCGCTTCGGCGCCGGAAATGATCTCGATCAGCTCCTTGGTGATCATGGCTTGCCGCGTGCGGTTGTAGGCGAGCGTCTGCTTGCGGATCATCTCGCCTGCGTTGCGGGTGGCGTTGTCCATCGCGGTCATCTGCGCGCCATAGAACGAGGCATTGTTCTCGAGTAGGGCGCGGAAGATCTGCACTGCGATGTTGCGCGGCAGCAGTTCATCGAGGATGTCGTCCTCGTCCGGCTCGTATTCGTAAGCCGCTCCGGCGCCATTCGTTTCCTGTTCGGGAACTACCGCCGGAATGATTTGCTGGGCGGTCGGGATTTGCGCAATAACCGATTTGAAGCGGGAGAAAAACAGCGTGCAGACGTCGAATGCGCCTTGGTCGTAGAGCGCGATCACCCGCTTCGCGACGTCTTCCGCGTTCGCAAAGGCGAGTTGCCGAACCGCACGCAGCTCGACGGTCTCGATGATCTGTTTTTCGAACGTCCGTTTGATCTGGTCGTAGCCTTTGCGGCCGACGCAGAAGAACTTCACCTCTTTGCCCTGCGCGATCAGCGCCGTTGCCCGTTCGCGCGCAAGCCGCACGATCGCCGAGTTGAACGGGCCGCACAGGCCGCGCTCGCCGCTGCAGACGAGCAGAAGATGGACCTGGTCCTGGCCGGTTCCCGCCAGCAGCTTGGGCGCAGCCGAGATATCGGGCACCGATCCCGCGATCTTGCCGAGAACCCGTCCCATGCTTTCGGCGTACGGTCGCGCCGCCTCGGCCGCGCTCTGGGCGCGCCGGAGCTTCGATGCGGCGACCATTTGCATGGCCTTGGTGATCTTCTGCGTCGCCTTGGTGGCGGCGATACGCACCCGCATGTCCTTGAGGCTGGCCATGGGCGGTCAGGTCCTGCCGGCTGCCGGCCAGATCACGCAAACGCCTTCGCGTAATCGTCGACTGCCGCCTTGAGCTTGGCGGCGACCGCATCGTCGAGATCGCGGCTGTCGCGAATGGCGTTGAGGATGTCCGCGTGCTTGGAGTGAATGAGGTGCAGCAGCCCGGACTCGAAGGCGCGCACGCGGTCGACCGGAAAGGTGTCGAGGTATCCGTTGACGCCCGCATAGATGACGACGACCTGCTCCTCCATCTTGAGCGGCGAGAATTGCGGCTGCTTGAGCAGCTCGGTCAATCGCGAGCCGCGGCTGAGCAGGCGCTGGGTCGTGGCGTCGAGATCGGAACCGAACTGGGCGAACGCCGCCATCTCGCGGTACTGGGCAAGCTCCCCCTTGATCTTGCCGGCAACCTTCTTCATCGCCTTGGTCTGCGCCGAGGAGCCCACGCGCGACACCGACAGGCCAACGTTCACGGCCGGCCGGATGCCCTGATAGAACAGGTCGGTTTCCAGGAAGATCTGGCCGTCGGTAATCGAAATCACGTTGGTCGGGATGTACGCCGACACGTCGTTGGCCTGCGTCTCGATCACCGGGAGCGCGGTCAGTGAGCCGTTGCCGTGGGCGTCGTTCATCTTGGCGGCGCGCTCGAGCAGGCGCGAGTGCAGATAGAACACGTCGCCCGGATAGGCCTCGCGGCCCGGCGGGCGGCGCAGCAGCAGCGACATCTGGCGATAGGCGACGGCCTGCTTCGAGAGATCGTCGTAAATGATCACGGCATGCATGCCGTTGTCCCGGAAGTATTCGCCCATGGTGCAGCCGGTAAACGGCGCGAGGAATTGCATCGGCGCCGGGTCTGAGGCGGTGGCGGCAACGATGATCGAATAATCGAGCGCGCCCTGTTCCTCCAGCACCTTGACGAACTGGGCCACGGTCGAACGCTTCTGCCCGACCGCTACGTAGACGCAATAGAGCTTGATTTTCTCGTCGCCGGTCGCGTTGAGGGGCTTCTGATTGAGGATAGTGTCGAGGGCGATTGCGGTCTTGCCGGTCTGGCGATCGCCGATGATCAGCTCGCGCTGACCGCGGCCGATCGGGATCAGCGCATCGATGGCCTTGAGGCCGGTCGCCATCGGTTCATGCACCGATTTGCGCGGAATGATGCCCGGCGCCTTCACGTCGACGCGCCGTCGCTCCTGCGCCGTGATCGGTCCTTTGCCGTCGATCGGATTGCCGAGCGCGTCGACCACACGGCCGAGCAAGCCCTTGCCGACCGGCGCATCAACGATTGCACGCGTCCGCTTGACGGTCTGGCCCTCCTTGATCTCCCGGTCGTTGCCGAAGATCACGATGCCGACGTTGTCGCTTTCGAGGTTGAGGGCCATGCCGCGCACGCCATTCTCGAACTCCACCATCTCGCCGGCCTGCACGTTGTCGAGGCCATACACGCGGGCGATGCCGTCGCCGACGGAGAGCACCTGGCCGACTTCCGATACCTCGGCTTCCTGACCGAAATTCTTGATCTGCTCTTTGAGGATTGCGGAGATTTCCGCGGCGCGGATGTCCATCAGCCTGCCTCTTTCATCGCGTGCTTGATCGCACTCAGCTTGGTACGCAGCGAACTATCGACCATGCGGCTGCCGATCTTGACAATCAGCCCGCCGATGATCGCGGGGTCGACGTGAACGTTGACCTGCACGTCCTTACCGGTCACCGCGGCCAAAGTGCTCTTGATCTCGGTGAAGCGCGTGTCATTGAGCCGCTCCGCAACCGTAACGTCGGCCGTCACCTCACCCTTGTGGTTGGCAACCAGCGCCCGAAAGTCTCGGATCATCTGACGCACGGCGAACAGCCGCCGGTTGGCGGCCACGACCTTGAGGAACCGCGCCGCGAGCCCGGTGATGCCGGCACGCTCGAGCACAGCGGCGAGCGCTTTGGCCTGCTCGTCGGCGCCGAATACCGGGCTGCGGATCAACCGCATCAGGTCGGGATTCGCGGCCGCCAACTGGTCAAACGCGTCGAGGTCGCTTTTGATTTGGTCGATCGATCCGGCCTCAACGGCAAGCTCGAAAAGCGCGGTCGCGTAACGGCCAGCCATTCCGGAAACAATCGATCCTTCGCCTGCCATCGCGCGTCGTCTCTCAGGGCCAAGTTCCCAGGTGCGGCCTGGTTGTGGCGACCAGCGTCAAACCCTTGAAGGGCAAGGGAATTGTGCGATGCCAAGGGCGCAGCTCTGGCCCCCGAGCCCCGCAAAATCGCGCGGTTTGCTAACACACGATCAACGGCGGTGCAACAAAAGCAAACTTATCGGAGAATCAGTCGCATCGGTCGATTTTCGGGGAGGCGCGCGTGGGGCGCAAACCCGTCATCCGGGCCCGCCCTCACACCTTCAGATGTCGCTGTGATAACCCGCTCCCAACGATCGAGGACAGGCAATGAATATCGTGATCGTCGGCGCGGGCAACGTGGGCCGTGCATTGGGGGGCGGTTGGGTCCGGGCGGGACACAGCGTTTCATATGCGGTCCGCGATCCGGGCAAGCCGGAATTGCGGGAGCTGCGGCAACAAGGCAGTTCGATCGTCTCGAACACTGGTGCAGCAGACAAGGGCGATGTTATCGCCCTTACGGTACCGTGGGGTGCAGTGGGTCCCAGCATCGCAGCACTTGGCCCGTTGTCGGGCAAGGTTTTGATCGATGCGACCAATCCATTAACGCCGGACTTTTCGCTCGCGATCGGTCACACAGATTCTGCGGGTGAAACCGTGGCGCGGCTCGCGCGCGGTGCGCGCGTCGTCAAGGCATTCAATACAACTGGCTTCAACAACATGGCGGACAGCCGCTATCCGGGCGGTAACCTCGTTATGTTGGTGGCGGGCGACGACGGTGAAGCCAAAAGGATTGTCTCGGGGTTGGCTGCCGATCTCGGGTTCGATGCTGTCGACGCCGGGCCGTTGGTCATGAGCCGGTATCTCGAGCCAATGGCAATGGTTTGGATCAAGCTCGCGCTAGCGCAGAAAATGGGACGCGATTTCGGCTTTGCGGTTTTGCGGCGCTCGTAATCGGCCGCATTTGCAACGTCGAGCGCAGCAATCCAAACAGGTGACGGGTGCAAGGCGGATCGCATCTCAAGGCAAGACTCATGCTCGTCGCGCTGAGCTTCGCCTGGGGGCTCACCTGGCCCGCGATGAAGATCGCCTTGAGCGACATTCCGCCGTTCAGCATGCGGGCCGCGAGCCTGGCGGTTGGCGGGATCGCGCTCTGTGCGCTCGCGCGGCTGCAAGGGCATAGCCTGAGAATCAAGAATCGCGCAGTCTGGGTGCACGTTTTCGTCATCGCCTGCCTCAACATGGTCGCGTTCAGTGTTTGCAGCGCCTTTGCGCAGCTGTCCGCGACCACCGGACGGGTTGCGATGCTGGTCTACACCATGCCGATCTGGGCGAGCCTGATGGCGCGAGCGGTGCTCGGAGAGCGCTTCACCACCGCCGGAATTTTTGCGTTGGGATTGTGCTGCGTCGGCATGGCGGTCCTGATCTATCCGCTGGCATCGACGGGCGTGCCGGCCGGAATTTTGCTGGCGCTCGGTGCAGCCGTTAGCTGGGCGGCCGGCACCGTCTACATGAAATGGGCCGATGTGGACGTTGACCCCATGGCGCTCGCGATCTGGCAAGCCGCCATCGCATTGTTGATCCTCGGTGCCTGCATTCCGTTTTTCCAAGGCGAAGTCCATCTGCTCGACGCGCGCCCCGCCGCGCTGGTCGGCGTTGTACTCGCCGGACTCATGGGGTCCGGGATCGCCTATTTCCTCTGGTACAACGTGATCAGTTTGGTCCCGGCCATGACGGCGTCGCTCGGCGTGCTCAGCGCTCCGGTGATCGGGGTAGTGTCCTCGGCGATCATTCTCGGCGAGCGTCCCACGACCTCGGATATCATCGGCTATGTCTTGATTTTTGCAGCCTCGGCATGCGTTCTGCTGCAGCCGCAGGCCGGGCGCGTCGCGCCCGATCCCGCTTGAGATCCGCCGTTACAAAAAGCTTTGCGGATCGACGTCGATCTCGAGCTTCAGGTTGCCCTTGGTCTTGGGCGCGGCGGCGAGCCACCCGCGCAGGAAGCCAGAGAGGTCGAAGGCCCGCGGCGACTTCACCAGAATGCGAAATCGATAGCGTCCGCGTACGACCGCAAGCGGAGCTTCGGCGGGGCCGAGTATTCGCACCTCATCGGCGCGGGGCGCGGCAGCGGCGAGCCGGCGCGCAAAGGATTCCGCAGCAACGCGATCGCCGGCCGAGATAACGAGGCTCGCAAGCCGCCCGAACGGCGGGTAGCCGGAGCGCTCGCGCGCGGCGATCTCAGCGGCATAAAACTCTTCGCGGTCCTGAGCGACCAAGGCCTTCATGACCGGATGGTCCGGTTGATGCGTCTGCAGCAGGCCACGCCCTTGCCCCGCGGTCCGCCCGGCGCGACCCGCGACCTGGTGCAGGAGTTGGAAGGTCCGTTCGGCCGCCCGTGGATCGCCATTGGCGAGCCCGAGGTCGGCGTCGACGATACCAACCAGGTTGAGCTTTGGAAAATGATGGCCCTTGGCGACGACCTGGGTTCCGATGACGATATCGACATGGCCGTCCGCGACGGCCTTGAGCTCCTCGCGCATGCGCTCGATGCTGGCTACGAGATCGCTGGACAGGACCAGCAGGCGGGCGCCGGGAAACAGACCGGCAACCTCTTCCTCAAGCCGCTCCACTCCCGGACCGCAGGCGACGAACGATTGCGTCGCGGCGCAATGCGGACAGGCGTCGGGCGCCGGCATCGCAAAGCCGCAGTGGTGGCAGACGAGCCGGCGCCGGAAGCGATGGTCGACCAGCCAGGCGTCGCAGTTCGGGCAGGCAAAGCGGTAACCGCACGCGCGGCACAGCGTCAGCGGGGCATAGCCGCGCCGATTGAGGAACAGCAGCGCCTGCTCGTTGTGGTCGAGCGCAAGCCGGATGTCCGCGGCAAGCCGGGGCGCGATGAAGCGTCCGCGCGGCGGTCCTTCGCGCGTGAGATCGATGGCCTCGACGGCCGGCAGGCTCTGGCCGCCGAACCGCTCCGGCAGGCGCAGCCTGCGATACCGCCCGCGCCGCGCATTGACCTCGGTCTCGACCGATGGGGTTGCGGATGCGAGCACGGCGGGGATGTCGGCGATGCGGGCCCGCACGATCGCCATGTCGCGGGCGTTGTAGCGGGCCCCGTCCTCCTGCTTGTAGGCGGCATCCTGCTCCTCATCGATCACGATGAGACCGAGATCCGCATACGGCAAAAACAGCGCCGAGCGCGCCCCGGCGACGGCGCTGACCTCGCCGGCCGCGACCGCCGCCCAGGTGCGCGCCCGCTTGCGCGGCGAAATTTCAGAATGCCATTCGGCAGGGCGCACTCCGAAACGTTGCGCAAAGCGATCGAGAAACTGCCCGGTAAGCGCGATTTCGGGCATCAAAATCAAAGTTTGACGACCCCGCCGAATGTTCTCGGCGACCGCCTCGAAATAGACTTCAGTCTTGCCGGAACCGGTGACGCCATCGACCAGCGTGACCGAAAATCCGCCGTGGATGCTGGCCCGCACTGCCTCGGCGGCGATGCGCTGGGCCTCGGTAAGGCCCGGCGCTGCGTAAGACGGATCCGGTGCGCGGGCGACCGGCGCGGGCGGCAAGGGCAGGGCTTCCAGCGTTCCCTCGTCGATGAGCGCGTCGATCACCCCCACGCTGACGCCGGCCTCCTCGGCGGCTTCGCCCTTCGGGCGGGCGAGGCCATCGATCAGCAGAGCCAAAACGCGCTCCCGGGCGGCCGTCATCCGCCGCGGCGGCGGGCCAGCCAGCCGCACTCCGATGCGCACGCGCTCGGGTCCGAGATGAGCCCCCATGCGCAGACACATCCGCAGCACGGTGCCGCGCGCGGTCAGCGTGTAGTCGGCCACCCAGTCGATGAACTTGCGCAGTTCGGGCTTGAGCGGCGGGTACCCCAGCTTCTCCTCGACGTCCTTGAGCCGGTTGTCGAGCCGCGGGTTGAGCACCGCATCGGTGGCCCACACCACGCCCAAGGTTTCGCTCGCGCCCAGCGGCACGCCAACCAGATCGCCCGGTCCGAGTTCGAGGTCGTCCGGCACGCGGTATGAGTATGTGTGGTCGAGGGCGACCGGAACCAGCACCTCGACAATCCGCTTGTCCATGCGAACCTCTGAAAGGAATCGCATTTTAACAAAGGCGCAACGGCCGGGTGTGATTATCCGGCGTCTGCTGTCTCGGATCGACCGATGGCCAAGACCGACGATCTGTCTTTTGCGGCGCCGGAACTCGTCGGCGAACTCACGCGGTGGCTCGAGCATCTGTCCGCCGAGCGGCGCATGTCGGGGAAGACGTGCGAGGCCTACGGACGCGACGTCCTTCAGTTCCTCCGCTTCATGTCGCGTCACTTCGGGGCGCGTGTGACCCTATTGCGGCTTGCGAAGCTTTCGCCCGCAGACGTGCGTGCGTTCATGGCGGCCCGGCGCGCCGATGGGATCGCCGGCCGTTCCCTCATGCGCGCGCTGGCGGGCGTGCGATCGTTTGCACGCTTTCTGGAACGCCATGGCAAGGGCAAGGTCGGCGCATTGGCCGCGGTGCGGGCCCCTAAGGTCGCCCGAACTCTGCCCAAACCGCTTGCCGTCGGCGACGCCAAGCGCGTGAGCGACGTCGATTTGCGGGCCGGCGAGGAGCGGGAGCCGTGGATCCTGGCGCGCGACGCCGCCGTGCTGGCCCTCTTGTATGGATCCGGCCTGCGCATTGGCGAGGCGCTCGGGCTGCGCCGCCGCGATGCGACCGCGCCCGGCGGCGTCCTCGTCGTCACCGGAAAGGGCAACAAATCACGCATGGTCCCGGTACTGCCGCAGGTGCTCGATTTGGTCACGCAATACGTTGCACTTTGCCCTTACGCCGGGTCGCCCGACGGGCCGCTGTTTGTTGGCGCCAAGGGCGGCCCGTTGTCACCGCGGATCGTGCAATTGGTGATGGCGCGCCTGCGCGGCGCGCTTGGGTTGCCGGACTCAGCAACGCCGCACGCGCTACGGCATTCCTTCGCCACTCACCTCCTCGCGCGCGGCGGCGACCTGCGCGCGATCCAGGAACTGCTTGGCCACGCATCGCTGTCGACGACCCAAATCTACACGGGCGTCGATTCCGAGCGGCTGCTTGAAGTCTACGCCAACGCTCATCCACGCGCCTGACGCTCGCACAGCCTATGCCCCCTTGCGCTGCGGCGCCGGCTGTTCAATCGTGCGCTGCGGATCGAATTGTGGTCGCATTTTGCACCGAAAATACGCGTAATCGGCAAAACGGCGAGCAACCAACAGCGGGGGACTATGAGCGCACACGAGCAGATGGAGCATGCAGAGCACGCCGAGCACGCTGCGGAGCACAACAAGCAAATCGCGCTCCTGATCGCGGTGCTGGCGCTGTTCCTGGCGTTCTCGGAAACGCTGGGCAAGAGCGCGCAGACCGAAGGGATCAGCGGCAACGTCGAAGCGTCCAACCTGTGGGCATTCTTTCAAGCCAAGAGCATTCGCCGGACGGTCGTGCAGACAGCGGCCGAGGCGATGAAGGTCGAGATTGAAAACGCGAGCAGCGATGCCGCCAAAGCCGCGATGCAAAAACAAATCGACGACTGGCAGAAGACGGCAGCGCGCTATCGTTCAGAACCCGAAACCCACGAAGGCACGACCGAATTAGCCGAGCGCGCCAAGGAGGCCGAGCACGCCCGCGACAGTGCGCTGGCCCGCTATCACAACTATGAGTTCGCGTCGGCCGCTTTTCAGATCGCAATCGTCCTGGCGTCGGCGTCGATCATCACGGGAATGATCATTTTTGCGTGGGTTGCAGGTCTGCTGGGCGTGGTCGGGTTAGGTTTTACGGCGCTCGGTTTGTTCGCGCCGGAACTCCTGCATCACTTGATATAGCAAGCGTGTGTTTGTTACCGTGGCGGCCGCATTACATCCCTTGCGGCTCAAGCGGCGGCGGCACGTGCATGCGGCGCCTGATGCGCTGTAAAAGACGAAATGCCCGCGGCGCACGCTTCAGTCCGAGGATGCGCGTTCGGTATCTGATGCGCTGCACGATCGGATCGACGAGTTCGTGCGCCCGCCGACGCAGCCAGATCACATAGTTATAAAACGCGTGAAACCACGCGAGCTGCAGCAACTTATCGCGCCCCGCCTCGAACACGAACGCCGTCGTCCCGATCGCGCCCAACTTTGCGAACACGAACACGCCGACGCCCTCGATCCAAGCGCCGGTTGCCATCAACCAGAATGCCAGCATCTTCAAGGGCAGCACGGCACCAGCCGGGAGCACCAACAGGACGAGTGTTCCGAGCGGCGGTAATTTGTCGATCCTGCGCGCGAGCTCGGCCTTGAGGCGTGCCAGCGGTATAATCGCGATAACGCGAGCGACCACCGGCTCGAGCCGATCCCACAGCCAAGCCTCGATCAGAAAGATAATCGCAAGAAACACCAAGACCGGTCGCAGGACGCGGCGCATCAGCGGGCTCCCCCAGGGAGGCGTCTGGTGATTCTCTAAGACCCTAATGGCTTAAATATGGATGGCGCGCTTGTCGACCGCAAGGGCCGCTTCCTTCACGGCTTCGGTGAACGTCGGGTGTGGGTGTGACGTGCGCGCAATATCTTCCGATGCGGCCCCGAACTCGATGGCGAGCGCGGCTTCCGCGATCATATCGCCGGCGTCAGGGCCGACGATGTGGACGCCCAACACGCGGTCGGTTTTGGCATCGGCGAGAATCTTGACGAAGCCTTCGGTCTGTTGATTGGCCTTGGCACGTCCGTTGGCGGTGAACGGAAACTTTCCGACCTTGTAAGCGACGCCGGCGGTTTTCAATTCTTCCTCGGTTTTGCCGACCGATGCGACCTCCGGATAAGTGTAGATCACGTTCGGGATCGCGTCATAGTTTACATGACCGGCCTGACCGGCGAGAATTTCGGCGACGGCGATTCCCTCGTCCTCGGCCTTGTGTGCGAGCATCGCTCCCGCGATCACGTCGCCGATGGCATAGATGCCGGGTACGTTGGTCGCGTAGCGGTGGTCGACCTCAATGCGGCCGCGATTGTCGAGCGCAACACCGACCTCCTTCAGGCCGAGACCGTCGACGTAAGGCACCCGGCCGACCGCGACCAGCACGACATCAGCTTCGACAGTTTCGGCAGCGCCCCCGGCCGCCGGCTCGACTCGCGCCTTGAGCTTGCTGCCCGAGCTGTCGACCGCAGTGACCTTGGACGACAAGCGGAACGTCATGCCTTGCTTTTCGAGAATGCGCTGAAACTGCCGCGCGACTTCAGCATCCATGCCGGGCAGAATGCGATCCAAAAACTCGACCACGTGCACTTGCGCACCGAGCCGCCGCCAAACCGAGCCGAGCTCGAGCCCGATGACGCCGGCGCCGATGATCAGCAGCCGCTCCGGCACCTTGCCCAGCACCAGCGCCCCGGTCGACGACACAATGCGCTTCTCGTCGATGGTGATGCCCTTGAGCCGCGCGACGTCGGATCCGCTGGCGACGACGATGTTCTTGGTCTCCACCGTCTGGGTCTTGCCGTCCGCGGCTTTGATCTCAATCTGGCCCGGCGTTGCGATGCGGGCGACGCCGGTAAACGCGTCGATCTTGTTTTTCTTGAACAGGAACGCGACGCCCTTGACGTTGCCATCGACGCCTTCGTCCTTGAACTTCATCATGGCGGCGAGGTCGAGCTTGGGCTTGTCGACCCTGATGCCCATGCGGTCGAACTTGTGGCCGGCCTCTTCGAACAGCTCGGAGACGTACAGGAGCCCCTTGGACGGGATGCAGCCGATGTTGAGACAGGTGCCGCCGAACGTCGCGTCCTTCTCGATTACCGCGACCTTCATTCCGAGCTGCGCAGCCCGGATGGCGCAGACGTAGCCGCCCGGACCGGTTCCGATGACGATGAGATCGTAGGTCATTGTGCTCTCGATTTTGCGGGGCCGCCGCCGCAGGTCGTGACGGTCACAGATCCAGCACCAGCCGCGCCGGATCTTCCAGAACGTCCTTGACCCGCACCAGGAACGTCACCGCTTCGCGGCCGTCCACCACCCGATGATCGTAGGAGAGTGCGAGATACATCATCGGGCGCGGCTCGATTTTGCCGGCGACGACCATCGGCCGCTCCTGGATCTTGTGCATGCCGAGGATGCCGGACTGCGGCGCATTGAGGATCGGGGTCGACATCAGCGAGCCGTAAACCCCGCCGTTGGAGATGGTGAAGGTGCCGCCCTGCAATTCCTCAATCTTGAGCGTGCCGTCGCGCGCGCGACGACCGAAGTCCGCAATCTCCTTCTCGATCTCGGCGAGCGATTTGCGGTCGCAGTCGCGCACCACCGGCACTACCAGGCCCCTGTCGGTGCCGACGGCGACGCCGATGTGGTAATAGTTTTTGTAGACGATATCGGTGCCGTCGATCTCGGCATTGACCGCCGGAATCTCCTTCAGGGCTTGCACACAGGCGCGCACAAAGAAGCCCATAAAGCCGAGTTTGGTGGCGTGCTTCTTCTCGAACAAATCCTTGTATTGATTGCGCAGCGCCATCACGTGGGTCATGTCGACCTCATTGAAGGTCGTGAGCATGGCCGCGGTGTTCTGCGCGTCCTTGAGCCGGCGCGCGATCGTCTGCCGCAGCCGCGTCATGCGCACGCGCTCTTCGCGTGCCGCATCGTCCGGCGGCGAGGGCGCGCGCACCTGCACCGAGGCTGCCGGCGCCGGCACCGGGGTCGGCTGCGCAGCGGCACGCTCGATCTCGGCCAGCATGTCGCCCTTAGTTACGCGTCCGTCTTTGCCGGTGCCGGGTACGCTCGACGCATCAATGCCGGTCTCGGTCGCGAGCCTGCGCACGGAAGGAGCGAGCGGCACGTCGGCGGGCGCCGCTTTGGCCTGCGCCGGGGCCGGCGGTGCAGCAGACACGGGAGCAGGTGACGGCGCTGCCTTCGTGGGTGCGGCGGGCGCGGCTGCCGCGCCGGCGCCCGCCTTGATCTCGCCCAGCAGCGCGCCCACCGAAACCGTCTCGCCATCCTTGGCCGCGATACCCGAGAGCACGCCGGCGGTCGGCGCCGGAACCTCGATGGTCACCTT
Source organism: Xanthobacteraceae bacterium (assembly GCA_051985675.1). Classification (GTDB taxonomy): domain Bacteria; phylum Pseudomonadota; class Alphaproteobacteria; order Rhizobiales; family Xanthobacteraceae; genus JAFAXD01. The sequence continues at coordinate 14,693 of JBPYFJ010000089.1, forward strand.
ATCGGTCTCGAGTTCGACCAGCGGTTCATCCACCTTGACTTCGTCGCCCGCCTTCTTGAACCAGCGGCCGATGGTTGCTTCAGTGACGGATTCGCCAAGCGTCGGAACACGGATTTCAGTCATGGCGTCGCTCTCGTTTGGTCCAGCGATTCTCGTTGTGTGCGGAGCACGGTGTGGTCAGGCGATTTAGCTGAGAGCTTCGTCGAGAAAGGCCTTGAGCTGCGCCAGGTGCTTGGACATCAAGCCGGTCGCAGTCGCGGCCGTTGCCGGCCGTCCTGCATAGCGCGGACGCTTATGCGTTGCATTGATCTGGTTGAGCACCCACTCGATGTAATTCTCGGCGAAGTTCCAGGCACCCATGTTGCGCGGCTCCTCCTGGCACCAGACTACTTCGGCGGTTTTGAAGCGTGACAGCTCCAGCAGCAGGGCCTTGGTCGGGAACGGATAGAGCTGCTCGACCCGGAGCAGGTAGATGTCATCGATGCCGCGCTTCTCGCGCTCCTCGTAAAGGTCGTAGTAGACCTTGCCGGAGCACAGCACGACGCGGCGGATTTTGTCGTCGGCAACAAGCTTGATCCTCTCTCCCGGCAGCTGCTGCGCATCGTCCCACAACAGCCGGTGGAAACTTGTGTCCGGGCCCATTTCGTCGAGCCGCGAGGCTGCCCGTTTGTGCCGCAGCAGGCTCTTCGGCGTCATTAGGACCAGCGGCTTGCGAAAATCGCGATGCAACTGGCGGCGCAGGATGTGGAAATAGTTGGCAGGCGTCGTGCAGTTTGCGACCTGCATGTTGTCTTCAGCCGACATTTGCAGAAAGCGCTCAAGTCGCGCCGAGGAATGCTCCGGACCCTGGCCCTCGTAGCCGTGCGGCAACAGGCACACGAGCCCCGACATGCGCAGCCACTTGCGCTCGCCCGACGAGATGAATTGGTCGAACACGACCTGCGCTCCGTTGGCAAAGTCGCCAAACTGCGCTTCCCACAGGGTCAGCGCATCGGGTTCGGCGAGCGAATAGCCGTACTCGAATCCGAGCACCGCCTCTTCCGACAGCATTGAATTGACCACCTCGTACCGCGCCTGTTTCTCGCTCAGGTGGTTGAAGGGCGTGTGACGGGCCTCGTTCTCCTGATCGATCAGGACCGAATGGCGCTGTGAGAACGTTCCGCGCTCGCTGTCCTGTCCGGACAGCCGAACCCGGTGGCCCTCCAGCAGGAGCGAGCAGAAGGCGAGCGCTTCCGCGGTCGACCAGTCGATGCCGGCGCCCTCTTCGATCGCCTTGCGGCGCTGCTCGAGAAAACGCGCGATGGTGCGGTGGACGTGGAAGCCTTCCGGCACCGCCGTGATCTTGCTGCCGATTTCCTTGAGCTTCTCGATCGCCACGCCGGTGCGGCCGCGGCGCGGTTCGTCGGTGACTTCCGCAACCTTGACGCCGGCCCAGCGCCCGTCGAGCCAGTCCGCACTATTGGCCTTGTAGCCCTGGCTCGCATCGACCTCGGCGTCGAGCCGCGCGCGCCAGTCGGCCTTCATCTTCTCGACTTCGCCCTCGGTCACGACGCCCTCGCTGGTCAGCTGCTTGGCGTAGATGTCGAGCGTGGTCGGATGCTGGCGGATCGCCTTGTACATCAATGGCTGGGTGAACGACGGCTCGTCGCCTTCGTTGTGGCCGAAGCGTCGGTAGCAGAACATGTCGACCACGACCGGCTTCTGGAATTTCTGCCGGAACTCGGTTGCGACCTTGGCGGCAAACACCACCGCTTCCGGATCATCGCCATTGGCGTGGAAGATCGGCGCTTCGATCATCTTGGCGACGTCGGACGGATAGGGTGACGAACGCGAAAAGCGCGGATAGGTGGTGAAGCCGATCTGATTGTTGATGATGAAATGCAGCGAGCCGCCGGTGCGGTGGCCGCGCAGGCCGGACAATCCAAAGCACTCCGCGATGACGCCCTGGCCGGCGAATGCGGCATCCCCCGAGATCAGCAGCGGCATCACCGACGTTCGGTCCGAGCCGGTCGCGCCGTGCTGGTCCTGCTTGGCGCGCGTCTTGCCGAGCACCACAGGGTTGACGATCTCGAGATGCGACGGGTTGGCGGTCAGCGACAGGTGCACCCGGTTGTTGTCGAACTCGCGGTCGGAAGACGCGCCTAGGTGATATTTGACGTCGCCTGATCCCTCGACGGCGTCAGGCGTCGCCGAGCCGCCCTTGAATTCATGGAAGATCGCCCGATGCGGCTTGCCCATCACCTGGGCGAGCACGTTGAGGCGGCCGCGATGCGCCATCCCAATCACGATGTCTTGGACGCCGAGCGCGCCGCCGCGCTTGATGATCTGCTCCAACGCCGGAATCATCGATTCGCCGCCGTCGAGCCCGAAGCGCTTGGTGCCGGTGAACTTGAGGTCGCAGAACTTCTCGAAGCCTTCGGCCTCGACCAGCTTGTTGAGGATCGCGCGCTTGCCCTCGCGGGTGAAACTGATTTCCTTATCGGGGCCTTCGATACGCTCCTGCAGCCAGCCTTTCTGGGCCGCGTCCGAGATGTGCATGAACTCGACGCCCAACGTCTGGCAATACGTGCGCTGCAGGATGGCGACGATCTCGCGGATCGAGGCGAACTCGAGCCCGAGTACGTGGTCGATAAAGATCTTGCGATCGAAGTCGGCGTCGGTGAACCCGTACGTGCGCGGATCGAGCTCCTCGCGATCCCTTGGCGGCTCAAGCCCCAGCGGGTCGAGGTTGGCGTGAAAGTGGCCGCGGATGCGATACGCGCGGATCAGCATGAGGGCGCGCACCGAGTCGCGTGTCGCCTGTTGCACATGTGCTGGCGTGAGTTCGACGCCTTTGGTCTGAGCCTTGGCCTTGACCTTCTCGCCGATCGTCTTTTCGGCCTCGGACCAGTCGCCGTCGAGCGCTGAGACGAGTTCGCCGCGCGCGGGTGCCGGCCAGTTTGGCCGCTGCCAGGATGGGCCGCACGCGCCCTTGCGAACGTCGGCAGCGTTGTCCTTAAGGCTTGCGAAGAACTCCTGCCAGGCGCCGTCGAGGGCCTTCGGGTCCTGCTCGTAGCGGGCGTAAAGATCCTCGAGGTAATCGGCGTTGCCGCCATACAAAAACGAGCTGCGGGCGAATGCGGCGTTCGCATCTTGGCGGGACATGGATCGTTCCTGGCTGGCGGGGTCGCGCCCCGTTCTGATTTGGATGCTTCGGCCGGGACGAGCCCCGACTGAAGAAAACCTTGCACTGAGCCGCCCCCGGCCGACGGCAGCGCTGCCGGCTCTTATTTAGGGCGTTCCGGCCCTCATTTCACCTTCTGGTTTGGGGCTGATTTGCTCAAAAAGACAGCAAATTCCCGCAAACAATGAATCAATGTTTCAGTACTTCAACGAGTGTCTTTCCGAGCCTTGCGGGCGATGGCGACACCACGATGCCGGCAGCCTCCATGGCAGCCACCTTGTGGGGCGCATCACCTTTGCCGCCGGCGATGATCGCGCCCGCGTGGCCCATGCGACGCCCGGGCGGTGCGGTGCGGCCGGCAATGAAACCGACGACCGGTTTCTTGCGCCCACGCTTGGCCTCGTCCGTGAGGAACTGAGCCGCATCTTCCTCGGAGCTGCCGCCGATCTCGCCAATCATGACGATCGACTTCGTCTCGGGATCCGCGAGAAACATCTCCAGCACTTCGATGAAGTCGGTGCCCTTGACCGGATCGCCGCCGATGCCGACCGCGGTGGTCTGGCCGAGGCCCTCGCGCGTCGTCTGGAATACGGCCTCGTAGGTCAGCGTGCCCGAGCGCGACAAGATGCCGACACTGCCACGCTTGAAGATGTTGCCCGGCATGATGCCGATCTTGCACTCGCCGGCGGTCATTACGCCCGGGCAGTTAGGGCCGATCAGGCGCGACTTGGAGGCTGACAGGGCGCGCTTCACCTTCACCATGTCGAGCACCGGAATTCCCTCGGTGATGCAGACGATGAGCGCAATTTCGGCCGCGATCGCCTCGCAGATCGCATCGGCTGCGCCAGGCGGAGGCACGTAGATGACGCTGGCATCGCAGCCGGTCTTTGCTTTCGCCTCGGCCACAGTGTCGAACACCGGTAGGCCAAGGTGTGTGGTGCCGCCTTTCCCGGGCGAGGTGCCGCCGACCATTTTGGTGCCGTAGGCGATCGCCTGCTCGGAATGGAACGTGCCGTTTTTGCCGGTGAACCCCTGGCAAATGACCTTGGTGTTTTTGTCGATCAGGACGGACATCAGGCGTGCTCCCTCACCGCCTTGACGATCTTCTGGGCGGCGTCGTCGAGATCGTCCGCAGATGTGACGTTGAGGTTGGAATGCGCGATGATCTCTTTGCCTTGCGCCACGTTGGTACCTTCGAGCCGGACCACCAGCGGGACCCGCAGGCCAACTTCCTTCACCGCCGCGACCACACCCTCGGCGATGACGTCGCAGCGCATGATGCCGCCGAAGATGTTGATCAGTATTCCCTTCACGTTGTCATCGGAGGTGATGATCTTGAACGCCGCCGTGACCTTTTCCTTGGACGCGCTGCCGCCGACGTCGAGAAAATTTGCCGGCGCTTCGCCGTAGAGTTTGATGATGTCCATGGTTGCCATCGCGAGGCCGGCGCCGTTGACCATGCAGCCAATGGTCCCGTCGAGCGCGACGTAGTTGAGGTCGTATTTCGACGCCGCGATCTCCTTCTCATCTTCCTCGGTGATATCCCGCAGCGCCACGATGTCGGGGTGACGGTAGAGCGCGTTGTCGTCAAACCCCACTTTGGCGTCGAGGCAGATGAGCTGCCCGCCCTTGGTCACCACCAGCGGGTTGATCTCCAAAAGGCTCATGTCCTTTGCGACGAACGCGCCGTACAGTTTTATCACCAGGGTCTCGGCCTGCTTGGCGAGATCGCCCTTGAGGCCGAGGGCGTCAGCAACGCGCCGGCCGTGATGCGGCATGACGCCGGTTGCTGGATCGACCGAGAACGACACGATCTTGTCCGGCTGCGTGCGTGCAACTTCCTCGATATCCATCCCGCCCGCCGTGGAGATCACAAACGCGATCCGCGACGAAGCGCGGTCCACCAACGCCGACAGGTAGAACTCGCGATCGATCGCCGAGCCTTCCTCGACGTAGAGGCGGTTGACCTGCTTGCCGTGCGGACCGGTCTGATGCGTGACCAGGACAGATCCGAGCAAACGCTGGGCTTCCTTGGCGACGTCGTCGATCGATTTGACCACTTTGACGCCGCCGGCTTTGCCGCGGCCGCCGGCATGAATCTGGGCTTTCACCACCCACACCGGACCGCCCAGCTGATGCGCCGCCTTGTCGGCTTCTTCGACCGAGAGTGCCGGTGTGCCGCGCGGCACCGGCACGCCGAATTCACGCAAGACGGCCTTGGCCTGATATTCGTGGATGTTCATGCCGCGTCCTTTTGAGACTGATGCGACTGTTGGGCTCGCGTCGATTAATACGCGGGCCGGTCGAGCGTGCGCTATTTGGCTAGGCTCGGCGCGATCTTCTTGCAGGCCTCGATCAGCGATGCGACGCTGTCCGCCGATTTCTCGAACATGGCGCGTTCGATCGAGTTGAGCTCAATCTCGACCACGCGTTCCACGCCCTTGGCGCCGATCACTACCGGCACGCCGACGTAGATGTCGCGACGTCCATACTCCCCGGAGAGCCAGGTCGCGCATGGCAGCACCCGCTTCTTGTCGTGCAGGTAGCTCTGCGCCATCTCGACCGCGGACGCGGCCGGAGCATAGAACGCGGAGCCGCTCTTGAGCAGGTTGACGATCTCGCCGCCGCCGTTGCGGGTGCGATCCACGATCGCCTCGAGCCGGGCCTGGGTCGTCCAGCCGAGCTTGACGAGATCGTGCAGTGGAATTCCTGCAACCGTCGAATAGCGGGTCAGCGGCACCATTGAGTCACCATGACCACCCAGCACGAATGCGTTGACGTCCTCGACCGAGACGTTGAATTCCTCGGCGAGGAAAGTCCGGAACCGTGCGGAATCGAGTACGCCCGCCATGCCGACCACCATGTGCTTGGGCAGTCCCGAGCACTTTTGAAGCGCCCACACCATGGCGTCGAGCGGATTAGTGATGCAGATAACGAACGCCTTGGGCGCGTATTTGGCAATGCCGGAGCCGACTTGCTCCATCACCTTGAGATTGATGCCGAGCAGATCGTCACGGCTCATCCCCGGCTTGCGGGGCACTCCAGCCGTGACGATGCAAACGTCGGCGCCATCGAGCGCGTCGTAGGAATTGACCCCGACAAAGCGCGCGTCAAAGCCTTCGATCGGCGATGATTGCGCGATATCGAGCGCCTTGCCCTGGGGAATCCCCTCGACAATATCGAATAGGACAATGTCGCCGAGTTCTTTAAGGCCGATCAGATGTGCGAGCGTACCACCAATCTGGCCCGCGCCGATCAGTGCAATCTTGTTACGCGCCATGAGCGGAAAGTCCTTGATACACGCCGGTGCCGGCGTCTGGGGTGTTAGCCGTTTCGCATTACCCGTTCAAGACGCATGCCAGACGGGGCCTTCCGGCTACGTCTCAATGATACCCTCGGTGGAATGGGTCAGGGTTGGGCCGCGGCCGTGCGGTAGCGATAGGTAGGTTTCCGATCCCATTTCGATCAAACGCGATGCCGTGCGTTTGAACTCGCTCGCTTCGAAGCCGTCCTCTGCTCGGTAAAGCTCATCGGGCTCTGCTGCCGCCGAGGCAACCAGCTTGACCGCGCGATCATAGAGCGTGTCGATCAACAAAATGAAGCGCTTGGCTTCGTTGCGCCGTTCATAGGTCATGACCGGAACGTGGTCGATAACAAGCGTATGATACTCGCGCGCGATCTTGAGAAAATCGACAGCCCCGAGCGGCTGTTGGCAGAGATCCGGAAACGCGAAGCGGGCGGCCCCCATCGCAGCGCGCGGGACTTGAATGGTGCGCCCCATGAGCGCAAGATTCTGGGGAGTTGCGGGGTGTCCGGCCGTGAGCCGTAACCAGGCGGCGTCGAGCGCCAAATCCGCGGCCGCGTCATCCGGCATGTACCACACCCTGGTTCCGGCAAGCTTCTGCAAGCGAAAATCCGTACGCGCCGCGAGCCGCAGCACATCCATCTTGTCTTCAAGCAGCGCGATGAACGGAACGAACAGCGCCCGGTTGAGGCCGTCCTTGTAGAGCTCATCGGGCTTGACGTTGGAGGTCGCGACGACCACGACGCCGCGGCCGAACAGTTGGGTGAACAGGCGGCCGAGGATCATGGCATCGGCGATGTCGGTCACGTGAAATTCGTCGAAGCAGAGGACCGATGCCTCGTCGGCGATGTCCGATGCCGTGCGGGTGATCGGGTCCCCGTTCGCTTCGCCCTGCTTCTGCTTGAGGCGATAGGCTTGCACGCGCTCATGGACCGCAGCCATGAACTCGTGAAAATGGGTGCGGCGCTTGTGCGGGACCGGGCAGGTCTCAAAAAACAGGTCCATGAGCATGGTCTTGCCGCGCCCGACGTCGCCCCAGATGTAGATGCCCTTGAGCTCAACGTCGCGCTCGCGCGACCCGAACAGCCAGCCGAGGTGAGATGATTTGCGCGCCAGCTGACGTTGCCCGAGCCGGTCGTTGATCTGCGCCAGCCGCTCGACGAGGCGTCGCTGCGCGCTGTCGGGTTCGATCTCCCCGGCAGCCACGCGAGCCCTATACAGCGTTCGGATGTCGGACATAGCGATGGGGTCGGCTGCGGGAGGGAATTCCGGGGCGATTTCGTGGTCTTTCCATGGGTAAGTTATGAATTCAATTTCATTTGATGCGCCCCTGGAATACCAGTCTTCTGGTTGTCAAATGAATGGTGCATCGCAATATAGCCAACGATTCGCGGGGCAAAACCGCCCTGCCATGAGGAAGCGACTTGGTGGGTCAAGGGGCGTCCAAAACGTCAGGAGACCCGAAATGCACAATGTCCTCGTCGACGGCGGCACGATCCGCAAGCTTTGGATCGGCGAAGCCGCCAAATACCGCGACCACCTGCTGAGGCTCGATCCGGACAGCCGGCGCAATCGCTTCGGCGGCGCCGTTTCGGACGAGTTCATCGAGAATTTTGTCGAACTGACCCTCGGCCTCGACGCCGTCATCCACGGCTTTTTCGTGGACGGAATGCTGCGCGGTGCCGCCGAGCTGCGAACGCTCGGGCCTGCGCTCGCCCATGAGGCCGAAGCCGCGTTCTCGATTGAGAAGCCGTGGCAAAGTCACGGCGTGGGTTCGGAGCTTCTGCGACGCACCCTGCTTGCTGCGCGCAACCGCGGCATCAAGCTCATGCACATGACGTGCCTGGCCAACAACCTGCGCATGCAGCAGCTGGCACGCAAGTTCGACGCCGAACTTACCTTCGACTTCGGCAGTGTCGTGGGCGAAGTCGAAGCCCCTTTTCCGACCCCGATGTCCATGCTGCGGGAGTTCGTCGCCGATGGCCACGGGTTTGCGACGGCGGTCCTTGACGCGCAATCGCGTCTCCTCAGCGCCGCTAGCCGGCGCGGCTAGGCCGCGCGCTCAAGCGCGTAGGCGGCCTCCACCACGTATGGCCCGCCCCCCACCGAGTCGCGCGACGAGAACAGCACAAAGCGCGACGCCCGAAACGGGATCGACCGGTACGGCGCACGGACCGCGAGGTAGTCGGCGACCTGGCGGCACGACGTGTCGCGCAGCCGCGCCAGCGTGACGTGCGGCGTATACTTGCGCCCTTCCGGCGGCAGGCCGATGCGCTGCATCAGGCGCTCGTGCTCGGCCTGCAGGTCGTGGAGCGCGGATGATTGTCCGACCGCCGCTACGACCGCCCTTGGCTTGCGGCCGCCGAACGAGGAAAGTCCCTCCAGCCGCAGATCGAACGGGGATCGCGCGACCGCTTCGAGGATCGACGCGACGTCGCGCGCCAATGCGCCATCCACATCGCCGATGAAGCGCAGCGTGAGGTGATAGTTTTCCGGCTCGATCCAGCGGGCGCCCGGCAAGCCGCCGCGCAGCATTGCAAGCGACTCCGCGACCTTTGTGGGGATTTCAAGCGCGGTAAACAGGCGGGGCATTTCTGGATTCTGTGGTCATGACGGCTCCGAAACTAGCGCCGGCGCGGCGACGGTTGTGTTTGTCGGCGTCTCACCAGGCCGCCTTTACCCGGGCGACTAGCTCCTCGACCTTCGGCAAAATCGCTTTGACGATCAGATCGACGCCCTTGCTGGTCGGGTGAATTCCGTCAGCCTGATTGTGCTCACGGTGGCCGGCGATGCCCTCCAGAAAGAACGGATACAAGATCGCATCATAGCTACGAGCAAGTTGTGGATACATTTGCTGATACGCGCGCTCGAAATCGGCGCCCATGTTGGGCGGCGCATACATCCCGCAGAGCAGAACCGCAACACCGCGCTCCTTGAGCTTGGTCAAAATGGCGGCGAGCGCTTTGCGAGTGACGGCGGGATCGATCCCGCGCATCGCATCGTTAGCCCCGAGCTCGAGAAGCACCGCATCGGTGTCGCTCGGCAGAGACCAGTCGAGCCGCGCCAGGCCACCGGAGGCGGTGTCACCCGAGACCCCGGCGTTGACGATCTGAACGTTTATGCCTTTGGCTTCGAGTGCGTGTGCGAGCTTGACTGGAAACGCATCCGTGGCCGGCAGGCCGTAGCCTGCAGTGAGCGAATCCCCGAATGCGACGATCTTCACCGGGCGCTCGGTTGCGGTGACAGGCCCGACCGCGTAGCCGAACGCCGAGGCCGCGATCGCAAATGTGGCGAATAACCTCAAAAACACGTGTTTCCGATCCAAATTCGCCGCACTGGACCGCGCGGGTCAATACCCATATGAGAGCAAAGCTCCTCGGACGCAACGCGCGTTTTGGGGACTAGGGACTAGGCGGTCTTCAGCTTTTCGAGACGCTCGTTAGCGCTGCGCTCGGGGTGAGGGCTTGCCGATTTGTGCGGATCCATGGACGATACATCTGCCGCATATCGCCTGCCCGCGGTCGCCATGTCGGGCGTTGATCTGTCGCTGGGTCGCGGGCCTTCGCGCGTTCACATTCTCAAGTCGATTGATCTGACCATCGGGCGCGGAGAAGCTGTCGGCCTTGTCGGACCGTCTGGCTCCGGTAAATCGACGTTATTGATGGTCATGGCGGGGCTCGAACGCGCCGATGCCGGCTCGATCATGGTCGCCGGCGAAGACATTGGCCGCCTCGACGAAGATGCGCTGGCACGATTTCGCGGGCGCCATGTCGGCATTGTGTTTCAATCGTTTCATTTGATTCCAACCATGACTGCACTCGAAAACGTCGCGGTGCCACTCGAGCTCGCGGGAATTCCGGATGCGTTCGAGCGCGCCGAACGCGAACTCGCCGCGGTTGGGCTGGCTGACCGTCGGACCCATTATCCCGCGGAGTTATCCGGGGGCGAGCAGCAGCGAGCCGCGCTGGCGCGCGCGCTCGCGCCGCATCCCGCCATCCTGGTCGCGGACGAGCCGACCGGCAACCTTGACGAAGAGACCGGGCGTCACATTATCGATCTGTTGTTTGCGGGGCACATCGAGCACGGTACGACGCTCGTGCTCGTGACGCACGATCCCTCGCTGGCGCGACGTTGCGATCGCGTTGTGCGCTTGCGCTCGGGACGCATCGAAGCAGCGCTTACGCCACCATGAGCGAGCTTGCCCTTCCGGCGCCGCCGCCGTTCCGGCTGCCGCCGTCGTTGCGGATTGCGTTGCGCGAGTTGCAAGGCGGGCTGCGCGGGTTTTACGTGTTCATTGCGTGCATCGCGCTCGGCGTCATGACGATCGCCAGCGTCGGATCGTTTGCGCGCGGCCTCGCCGAAGGACTCGCGCACGAGGGCCGCATTATTCTCGGCGGAGATATCTCGTTTTCGCTTATTCAACGCGAAGCAACCCCCGCGGAACGCGCGTTCGTGACCAACTACGGCGCGACGACGGTGACCGCGACCTTACGCGCCATGGCGCGAGGTGCCGAAGCACGGCCTTCGCCCGGGGCCGCGGAAAAATCGCTGCCCGGCGTAGCGGACGAAGCCGGCGTGCCTGCCGGCAAAACCGCGGCGCTGGTGGAAATCAAAGCGATTGATGACGCCTATCCGCTTTACGGGTCGCTCGTCACTGAGCCAGCCGGTAGTGCAGCGACCCTATTGGCCAAACATGGCGACGCGTTCGGCGCGATCGTTGATCCGGCCCTGATGGCACGCCTCAATCTGGGCCTCGGCTCCCGCTTCAGCGTCGGCGCAGCGCAGTTTGAAATCCGCGCCATCTTGGCGAGCGAGCCCGACAAGATCGCCGGCGGCATCGCATTCGGTCCGCGGTTATTCATCAGCCAGGACGCCTTGCGCGCGACCGACCTGCTCCAGCCCGGAAGCCTGGTGCGCTGGACCTATCGCGTGCGGCTTCCCGCGAGCGCCGGTGGCGACGCTGCGGTCCAGGCCGCAATCGATGCTTCGCGCAAGGAGTTCTCGTCAGCCGGTTGGGAAATCCGCACTCGGTCCAACGTGTCGCCACAGCTTGAGCGCTCGATCGAGCAGTTCACTCAATACCTGACCTTGGTTGGCTTGACCGCGCTTCTGGTGGGCGGCGTCGGCATCGCCAATTCGGTGAAATACTATCTGGATCGCAAGCGCGACGTGATCGCGACCCTGAAATCGATGGGTGCGACCGGCACCCGCATATTTGTCATCTACTTCACTGAGATTCTGCTGCTCGCGCTCGTCGGATCCGTTGTTGGCCTGCTGCTCGGAGCCGCATTGCCGTTTGCGGTGTCGGGAGCCTTTGGGGCGGTCGTTCCGCTGCCGTTCGTTCCCGCGATCTTTCCGGGTCAACTCGCGCTGGCGCTCGCCTACGGCATGCTGACCGCAATCGCCTTCGCGCTCTGGCCGCTGGGGCGAGCCCACGACGTGCCGGTATCGGCACTGTTTCGCGGCGAGGTCACGCCCGGGCGGGGAATGCCCCGCCGGCGCTACGTCGTTGCCACGCTCGGCGCAATCGCTGCGCTCGCCGCATTCGCCGTCGCGGCGGCCTATGACCGCAGAATTGCATTGATCTTCATCGCGGCGGCCGCGGCCGCGTTCTTGCTGCTGCACCTCGTCGCGAAGCTGCTGATGCTGATCGCCCGACGCGTCCCGCGTCCGCGCTCAACGATCGTACGGCTCGCCGTATCCAACATCTATCGGCCTGGCGCGCTCACCCCAACCGTTGTGTTGTCGCTCGGCCTTGGCCTTGGGCTTCTGGTCATGGTGTTGGAGATTGACGGCAATCTACGGCGCCAATTCGTTGCTGCGCTGCCCGCGCGCGCGCCGTCGTTTTATTTCGTCGACATCCAGGCGGCGGATGTCGACCGGTTCGATGCGTTCGTCCACCAGCTTGCGCCCGGCGCGACCCTCGAGCGGGTGCCGATGTTGCGCGGACGCATCGCGGCGGCGCACGGAGTCTCGGCCGAAGATCTCAAGCCGCGTCCGGATGTTATCTGGGTGCTGCAGAGCGACCGCGGGCTCACCTACACCGACCAGGTTCCGGCCGGCTCGCGAGTGGTCGCGGGTGAGTGGTGGTCGCCCGACTACAGCGGGCCGCCCCTGGTGTCGTTCGACAAGCGGATTGCCGAAGGGCTCGGTCTCAAGCTCGGCGACGACATCATGGTGAACGTGCTCGGGCGCGACATCGCGGCGCGCATCAGCAATTTGCGCAATATCGATTGGCAGTCGCTTGGTATCAACTTCATCATGGTGTTCTCGCCGGCGACATTTCGTGGGGCGCCTGCCATGCACCTCGCAACCCTTACCTATCAGGACGGCGGCACGGCCGCCGAGGAAAACGCGATGCTCGATGCGGCGGCCCGTGCGTTTCCGGCGATCACGGTCGTCCGCGTGAAGGACGCGATCGAGGCCGTCGGTGGCTTGGTCGGCAAGCTCGTCACCGGGGTGCGCGGAGCAAGCGTGGTGACACTCCTCGCCGCCGCCCTGGTGCTAGGCGGCGCGCTTGCCGCGGGTCATCGCCACCGCGTCTATGACGCGGTGATCCTGAAGACACTGGGCGCCAGCCGCCGTCAGCTCATCGCCGCTTACGCCCTCGAATATTTGCTGCTTGGGTTCGCGACCGCGATCTTTGGCGTCGCGGTAGGATCGCTCGGAGCGTGGCGGGTGGTTACCGATATCATGACGCTGCGTTTCGAGTGGCTGGCCGCACCGGCAGCAGGCGCAGCGTTTTGTGCCCTCGCGGTAACGCTGCTGTGCGGACTCATCGGCACGTTCACTGCACTTGGCCGCAAGCCGGCGCCCCTGCTGCGCAATCTTTAGCGCTTTCGTTCCTCAATCACGTGAACCGACGTGGCAGCGATGTCGAACCAGTGCCACGATGTTTGGGCGCGACTCTACGTCGGTAACCTCAAGGTGGTTTGCGACAATCGGCCACGTACAGCCCGGGTCGGATGCGCCCTCTTGTCATAAGGGGGTGAATGGCAGGCATGATATCTTGCCCATCGCGTGGGGCAGACGCGCACGCGCGGCGCGCCAGCTCGAGCAAAGCGGGGTCGACAATGGCGAATTCGGATTTTGATCGCGATGACCGCGTCAGCTACCGGACGGTAGCGCGTCCGGACACAGCCGTCATCGACGCGGGCCTGCGCGCCTACATGCTGCGGGTATACAACTATATGGCGCTCGGGCTCGTCATCACCGGCGTCGCCGCGGTCGTGGTCTATATGCTGGCGGTCACCGGTGACGCGTCGGCCGCCGCCAAGATCGTACGCGGCGGAGTCGAAGGGCCGGTCCGTATTACCGCCACCGCCTACCTGACCTCGGTCGGCTATGCGCTGTTCGTGAGCCCGGCAAAATGGCTGGTCATTCTGTCACCGCTCGCGTTCATCCTGGTCTTGAGTTTCGGGCTCGAGCGAATGCGGCCGACAACCGCGCAGCTGCTGTTCTGGGTGTTCGCGGCGCTCATGGGGATTTCCCTGAGCTCGGTCTTCCTGGTCTACACTCACACCTCGATCACGCAGGTATTCTTCATCACGGCCGCAGCCTTCGGAGCGCTATCATTGTGGGGTTACACCACGAACCGGGATTTATCGGATTTCGGCAGCTTCCTGCTGATGGGCTTGTTTGGCGTGGTGATCGCAAGCTTGGTCAATCTGCTGCTGCAGAGCTCGATGCTGCAATGGATCGTGTCGATGGTCGGTGTGATGGTGTTCGCTGGTCTGACCGCATGGGATACACAGCGGCTCAAGAGCGAATACATCTACGGCGCCATGAACGGGGAAGTGATGGACCGCGCCGCGATCAGAGGCGCACTCTCGCTCTATCTCGATTTCATCAACTTGTTCACCCTACTGCTGCAGCTTTTGGGCGAGCGAGAGGAGTGAGGGACGTTTCGGATCCTGGGTTTTCAAGCCCAAAACCTATGGTTAACCGCATTTAATGTGACTTTAGGCCGCCTTGAAATCGTTTCGCCGTAGGCTTCCGTTCGGCCCAATCTCGCACTAAATTCCGACATCGGGTGTGCGCGGCTCTGGCCGCGACGCCGTCCCGGTAAACATTCCGGAACCAAAGGGGTTTCTCCATGTCGGACTTCGATCGGAACTACGCGGCCGCTCGCGGCGCCGGTGCGGACCGCGCGATCGCGATCGACCAAGGCCTGCGCGCCTACATGCTCCGCGTCTACAATACGATGGCGATGGGTGTCGCGCTCACCGGCATCGTTGCCTGGGTGGCATTTCAGGCCGCGGTGGTTATGGGTCCGGCCGGCAACATCGTCGGCTTGACGGCGTTTGGGCAGGCGATTTTCAGCGGCCCGGCAGTGATCATTCTGGTGCTGGCAACGTTGGGGCTGGTGTTCTTCATCAGCTTCCGCATTCAGCATCTGCAAGTGGGCACGGCGCTGGGGCTGTTCCTGCTCTATGCGGGCCTGGTCGGGCTGATGTTCTCCTCGATCTTCCTTGCCTACACAGGCGCCTCCATCGCCCGCACGTTCTTTATCTCCGCGGCTTCGTTTGGAGCGCTCAGCCTCTATGGCTATACGACCCGGCGGGATCTGTCGCCGATCGGATCGTTCCTGATCATGGGGCTTTTCGGGCTGATCCTCGCCATGCTGGTGAACATCTTCCTTAAGAGCTCGGGTCTCGACTTCGTGATCTCGGCGGTCGGTGTCCTTATCTTCGCCGGGATGACTGCGTGGGATACCCAGCGGATCAAGGAAATGTACGACCCGCAGGAGGATGGCACTGCGACCGGTCGCAAGGCGATCACCGGAGCACTGCAGTTGTACCTCGATTTCATCAACCTGTTCCTGATGCTGCTGCGCTTCGTCGGCGACCGCCGCTGAGCCAATCGAAAATCACTCATCTCGCCCCGGCCGCATCGGCCGGGGCATTTCATTTGCGGCGGCCATGACGGATATTCTGCTGCGCGCCGCGCGGCCCGGCGACATTCCCGACATCACACACATTTACGCGCATGCGGTGCGTCATGGGACGGCATCGTTTGAGCTTGATGCCCCTGAATCACCCGAAATGCTGCGGCGCTATCGCGCGCTGGTCGAACGCGGATACCCCTATCTGGTGGCGCAGAGCGCAGGCGAGATCCTGGGCTATGCTTACGTGGGCGCTTACCGTCTGCGCCCGGCCTATCGATGGACGATCGAGGATTCGGTCTATGTCGCGCCCCAGGCCTATCGGCGCGGGGTCGGCAGCGCGCTGTTGCGCCGGCTCATCGAAATGAGCTCGGCTCAGGGCTTTCGACAGATGATCGCGGTGATCGGCGATTCCGCCAATGCATCATCTATTGAGCTGCATCGCGCGGTGGGGTTCCACATGGTCGGCACGCTTGCGCATACCGGCTTCAAGTTCGGTCGCTGGCTCGATACGGTGCTGATGCAGCGTTCGCTGGGGCCGGGGGCGGCGACACCCCCTTCGTGAGCTCAAGCCTGTTCGGATTGCCCGACGCGGCCTAGTTCGCGACCAGCATGAGCGACTTGTCGAGCACCCGCAAAACCCGTTCCAGCTCGTGCCCACGGCGCATGATGAGCCCGGTCGCGGAGATCACGCTGTAGGCGCCCTGCCGGCGCGCCAAGCGTGGATTCTTTTCGATTCGATAGATCGGCACCTCGGCGGTTCGGCGGAAAACCGAGAACACCGCGCGGTCCTTGAGGAAATCGATAGCGTAGTCGCGCCACTCTCCGGCGGCGACCATCCGGCCATAGAGGCCAAGAATGCGGTCTAGCTCACGCCGGCTAAATGTGACCGCGGGTGCGAAAGGCGCGACGCCTCCGCCCCGCAACGGCTCGCTTGGATCGATTTCGCCGGAGAGCATACGGCGCCTCCCTTGTCGCAGCACTGTCTTGGCCTCGTCATGATTGCCTTGATCGCGTATCGGGGCAAGGCCGGCACGCGATTAATTGCTCTTCACCGGACACACAAGCAGGGCTGCAAGAATGCGTTAACCAAATGCCCTCGACAGCAAGACACCGTTAACCAAATTCCCCACGACAGAGTGTCGCAGAAAAGTTCACGCACACGTCAACGGACTCACAATTAGGCCCAATTTCTGTCAAGCGTGGGTCAAGCCCGATTGCGATAGTGCCAACGTTGCCTCAGGGTCCGGCTCCAAATTGCAAGTACCGGATTCCTCGCCCCCCAGCCCCCCGGACTTGTGGGGCCGGACCCGAGAGGGCAACGCCTTCAACAAATTGATATAAGGGTTGGCCGGCGGCCGACTCGTTCACGTTGAGCCGAGCTGGATGGCTTGGGCTCAAAAATCTGGTGGGGTCTTCTTGCGGGCTATTGTAGCGCGGTCATCGCAGCGCCGAGCATGGGCCCCGGGCGACTCGCGCTTCCAGATTGCAACAACACGGCTGCTCTGTCGGCGCCTTCACTCTTGAGGTCCTTGAGCGGTACGCTCCAAGAGGCCGCCGCACCGTTCCATTCGCCCAGTCGGATCCAGCGCCGCACCGCGTTGTGATAGGTGATGGTGCGGCCGTGGTTCTCGCCGCGACCGATTGCAACCGGGACCGCCGACGATACCGGACAGAGCCACACCTCGGCGTGCTCATCGGTACCCTTGCCGGCCGGGGCGTCAACTGTCAGTCGGCCGTCCGCAACCTTGATCGAAACCGGAACCGATAGCGTAGCCGAAGCGCGATGGCTCTGGCCGATTGCGCGCTCGATATCGGCTTGGTCGCTGCCGAGCGCTTGGGTGGTGCCGTTCACAATCGCCTGCGGCGTGTACACGCCGCGATCACCCCGCATTTTCGAATAGGCTTTCTGGCGATTGGCATGACCTGGAATAGCAAGCGTGTCCTTCCAGCCGATGTAGTCCCAGTAATCGATCGCAAGGGTGAGGGCGATCACATTCGGGTCGTGGGCCAGCTTGCCCAGCAGCGCATCGGCGGGCGGGCATGACGAGCAGCCCTGACTGGTGAAAAGTTCGACGACAGCGCGCGGCTCTGCACTGGCCTGGGCGACGCCTGCCAGGGTCGCCATCGCCATTATTGCCATGCGGCAGCCCGCCATCGCAAACTCCGTGTAGCGCGCCATCCGTCGCGACTTCAATCAATCAAAACGATCATGCGCTCGGCCGGACGCAATATCGACGCGAGCGAGCGCAAGATCATTCCTAAAGAGCGCGCCGTTCACCCGCCACTCAATTCGCAGTGAGCCGCGGCCTTCGCGCGGCAATTGACCGAGCGGTCAATGCCCGCCACAGCTTCGCCACGGATCAGGCAGCCACGAGATGTCGCAGCACATACTGCAGAATTCCCCCGTTCTTGAAGTAGTCGAGTTCGTCCAGCGTGTCGATCCGGCAGATCAGCGGTACGCGCTTGAGGCCTCCGTCAGCTGCGACGATCTCAGCCATCAGCCGCTGTCGCGGCTTGAGATCTCCATGCAGGCCACGGATCGTAACCTGCTCGCTGCCCTTGAGGCCGAGCGTTTGCCACGTGGTGCCTTCCTCGAACACCAGCGGCACAACGCCCATGCCGATCAGGTTGGAGCGGTGAATACGCTCGAACGACTGCGTGATCACGGCCCGCACGCCCAGCAAAATGGTGCCTTTCGCGGCCCAGTCGCGTGAGGAGCCGGTGCCATATTCCTTGCCGGCGAATACCACCAGCGGCACCTTCTCTGCCTTGTAGCGCATCGCCGCTTCGAAGATCGTCATCCGCTGGCCGGACGGATAGTGGATCGTGAATCCGCCTTCGACCCCGGGCACCATCTGGTTCTTGATGCGAATGTTACCGAAAGTGCCCCGCATCATGACCTCGTGATTGCCGCGGCGCGTGCCGAACTGGTTGAAATCCGCCGGCTTGACCTTGTGCTCGATCAGATATTGACCCGCAGGCGAATTCAGCTTGATGGAGCCGGCCGGTGAAATGTGGTCGGTGGTGATCGAGTCGAGGAACAGGCCGAGAACACGCGCCTCGATGATGTCGTCCACCGGCGCAACGGCGCGATGCATCTGGACGAAATACGGCGGGTTCTGCACATAGGTCGACCTACGGTCCCACGCGTAGGTGAGCCCGCCCTTCACGGCGATCTTGCGCCAGCTCGTGTCGCCCTTGAAGACGTTGGCGTATTTCTTGGCGAACATCTGCTTGCTGATGCTCTTGCGCATGACCGACGCGATCTCGCGGCTTGTCGGCCAGATATCCTTCAGGAAGACCTTCTTTCCTTTCTTGTCGACGCCGAGCGGCATCTTGTTCATATCGATCTGCATCGTTCCGGCGATCGCGTAGGCGACGACCAGCGGCGGGGATGCAAGATAATTCGCACGCACGTCGGCGTTGACCCGGCCCTCGAAATTCCGGTTGCCGGAGAGCACCGCCGCAGCAACGACGTTGTGGTCGTTGATGGTTTTGGAGATTTCCAGCGGCAGCGGCCCGGAATTGCCGATGCAGGTCGTGCATCCGAAGCCGACCAGATTGAAGCCCAGCCCGTCGAGATCTTGCTGCAGTCCTGATTTCTCTAGATATTCGGCGACCACCTGCGAGCCGGGCGCGAGCGAGGTCTTGACCCATGGTTTCACCGTGAGGCCCTTCTTGAGCGCATTGCGCGCGAGCAACCCGGCACCGACCATGACGCTCGGGTTCGACGTATTGGTGCACGACGTGATCGCGGCGATCACGACGTCGCCATGCCCGAGATCGTGCTTACGACCCTCAACGGGGAAGCGCTTGTTGGCTTCGGCGGCCTTACCGAATTCCTTGTCCAACGCGGTTGCAAACCCGCTGGCCGCTTCCTTGAGCAACACGCGGTCCCGCGGCCGCTTGGGCCCGGCCATCGAAGGCTCGACGCTCGCAAGATCCAGTTTGAGCACGTCGGTGAAGACCGGGTCGGGTGTGTTCTTGGTGAGGTAGAGGCCCTGCGCCTTGGCGTAGGCTGCGACCAGCGCGATGCGGCTGTCCGGCCGGCCGGTTTCGCGCAGATAGCGGATCGTCTCTTCGTCGATTGGGAAGAAGCCACAGGTCGCGCCATACTCGGGCGACATGTTGCCGATCGTCGCGCGATCGGCGAGCGACAGGTTGGCAAGCCCGGGACCGAAGAACTCAACGAATCGTCCAACCACGCCTCGCTTGCGCAGCATCTGTGTGACGGTGAGCACCAGGTCGGTGGCGGTGACGCCTTCCTTGAGCTTGCCGGTGAGTTTCACGCCAATGACTTCGGGCAGCAGCATCGAATACGGCTGACCCAGCATAGCGGCTTCGGCCTCGATGCCGCCGACGCCCCAGCCGAGCACCGCGAGCCCGTTGACCATGGTGGTGTGTGAGTCGGTGCCGACCAGCGTGTCCGGATAAGCGATCTCGGTCACAACCTCCTTGCCGTCGAGCTTGATCTTGCCCTTCGCGCTCCACACGGTCTGCGAAAGATACTCGAGATTGACCTGATGGCAGATTCCGGTGCCGGGCGGCACGACGCGAAAATTCTCAAACGAACTCTGCGCCCATTTTAGGAACTGGTAGCGCTCCTGGTTCTGCTTGTATTCCTCCTCGACGTTCTTCTTGAAGGCAGTGTTGTTGCCGAAGAAGTTGATGATCACCGAGTGATCAATCACCAGGTCGACCGGAACCAGCGGATTGATCTTCTTGGGGTCGCCGCCGAGGTTCTTCATCGCGTCGCGCATCGCCGCGAGGTCGACCACCGCCGGGACTCCGGTGAAATCCTGCATCAGGACCCGCGCTGGCCGGAATGCGATTTCGCGGTCGGACGTCTTGGTCTTGAGCCACTGGGCGACAGCCTGGATGTCTTGCTTGGTGATGGTGCGTCCGTCTTCGTGCCGCAGCAGGTTCTCAAGCAGCACCTTCATGGAAAACGGCAGCCGCGATATGCCCTTGAGTCCGCCTTTTTCGGCGGCGGGGAGGCTGTAATAGGCGTAAGTCTTGTTGCCGACCTCGAGTGTGCGGGCGCATTTGAAGCTGTCGAGCGAGCTCATGACTAGGTCCTGTCCGGCCTGCCGGTGCCGGTGCGACGGTATGATGTTGCGGGAGAGTCTGGGGATCCCATCGATCCCACCTGACGAAACGCTGGAAACCACGATTTGTGTTAACTCGTGGGGTTTATAAGAGGTTTTTCGGTGCTCTGCCACTCCAACAATCGTTGTTTTGATCGCAGGCGGCAGTTTTTGGTTGAAATTCGGCCGAGGTTTTTTCCGCAATCGATGCCCGCTGCGGGCACAAAGCCGCAATGAAACTGTCCGGCACCGATCTGGCCTGTGTGCGGGCCGGCCTGCCGATTTTCCGGGATGTCAGCTTCGCGATTGAGGCGGGCCAAGCCCTGCTCATTACGGGCCCCAATGGATCGGGCAAGACCACGCTCCTGCGGTTGATCGCCGGGCTTATTCGGCCGACCCAAGGACACGTCATGCTGGGGGGGGTGGATCCGGAGGCAAGTATCGGCGAAGAAGCGCACTATCTCGCCCACCAGGACGCGCTCAAGCCCTCCCTGACGGTTGCCGAGAACTTGGGGTTCTGGAGCCGCTTCTTGGGCCCCGGCGCGTCGCCGGAGGCCGCACTGGCGGCCGTCGGGCTCGATAGCCTGATTGGCCTACCGGCCGCTTATCTCTCCGCCGGCCAGCGCCGCCGGCTTTCGCTCGCGCGGCTGCTGGCCGTTTATCGCCCGATCTGGCTCCTGGATGAGCCGACCGCTGCGCTTGACGCCGATGGCCAAGCCTCCCTCGCCAAACTCATGCAGGACCACCTCGCGTCCGGCGGCATCATCGTGGCCGCTACCCACGGGCCGTTAGGCATCAATGGAGCGAGTGAGCTTCGCTTGAGCGGGGGAGAGCCGGGCTGCGGCCCCGGGCCGGCCTCCCCTTCCGGCGCACGCGAAGAGGTGCGCGGTAACGAGGCCGTTTCGCCCGGCAGGTCACGCCTCGCCGTCGGCCGGATCACTACGCAGCCACAGGCAGCCAAACGTGCCACCGTGCAGCAGTCCCTCGCTTCGATCTTCGTTCGCGATGTGACGATCGCGCTGCGGGTTGGCGGTGGCGCACTCATGGGAGTGCTGTTCTTTCTGGCAGTGGTCACGCTGATCCCTTTTGCACTCGGGCCCGATCTCGCGCTGCTGCGCCGTGTCGGACCCGCGGTCCTCTGGCTTGGGGCCTTGCTCGCGTCACTCCTGGCCCTCGATCGCCTCTTTGCTGCTGATCAAGACGACGGCTCCCTCGATCTGATCGTCACCAGCGGTCCACCGCTCGAACTCACTGTGGGGGCTAAGGCAGCCGCCCATTGGCTTACAACCGGGCTGCCGCTGGTCGTCGCGTCGCCGCTTTTCGGGGTGCTCCTCAACCTTGAGCCGGGGTCGATTGGCGCGACGGCGCTCACGTTGTTGGTTGGCACCCCGGCGCTCACCCTCATTGGATTGATTGGCGCAGCGTTGGCAGTGGCGCTGCGTCGAGGCGGCATTCTACTGCCGGTCCTGGTACTGCCGCTCACGATCCCGGTGCTGATCTTTGGGGTCGCGGCCGCGCACGCGGCGCTCGGCGGCCCGGTCCGCTTTGCAACGCCGTTCACGATCCTGGGCGCGCTCACGCTGATCAGCCTTGTGATCGGCCCGTTCGCTGCGGCGGCGACGTTGCGCCACACGGAGTAGGCAATTGCGAGCACGCCCGTGATCGTCCAAGAAAGACCGATGGCTCTGATCGACCTTGCCAATCCGTCGCGTTTTCTGGCGCTCGTGGGGCGCGTCCTGCCGTGGCTCGCGCTGGCAACCGCGATCGCGTTCGCCATCGGCATTGTGCTCGTGTTGACCGCGCCGGACGATTATCAGCAAGGTGCTACGGTGAAGATCATGTTCGTGCATGTACCGGCGGCCTGGTTGGCGAGCCTGATCTGGGTGGTGATGAGCATCGCGGCGCTTGGCACGCTGGTCTGGCGTCATCCGCTCGCGGATGTCGCAGCGAAGAGCGCCGCGCCGATCGGGGCGGCGTTCACGTTTCTGTGCCTGTTCGCCGGTTCGATGTGGGGACGGCCGATGTGGGGCACCTATTGGGTGTGGGACGCGCGCCTTACCTCGGTGCTGGTGATGTTCCTGATGTATCTCGGCCTCATCGCGCTTTGGCACACGGTCGAAGATCCGACGCGCGCAGGCCGCGCCGCGGCGATCCTGACCCTTGTGGGCGCGATCAATCTTCCGATCATCAAGTTTTCGGTCGACTGGTGGAACACGCTGCACCAAGGCACTTCGGTCTTTCGCCTCGAGGGACCCAGTATCCATCCGACGATCCTGGCGCCGCTTCTGGTGATGGCGCTGGCGTTCACGCTGCTATTCGTCACGCTGCATCTCGCCGCCATGCGCAACGAAATCCTGCGCCGCCGCGTGCGGACGTTGCGGGTGCTACAGGCGCATGGAGCTTGAACGTGACGCTTCCGGCACATGCCGCGTTTGTCATCGCGGCCTACGGCGCGACGATCGCTGTGGTTATCGCGCTGATCGCCTGGGTGATCGGCGATTACCGCGAGCAGAAGCGCGTGCTCGCCGAACTCGACGCGCGCGGTCTCGGACGCAAGGCGGGTTAGGCCGTGGATAAGCGAAGATTGGTCGTACTGGTACCGCTCATCGCCTTCATCGGCCTCGCGGCGTTGTTTTTCATCCGCCTTGGCGCCGGTGACCCATCGCAATTGCCCTCCGCGCTCATTGGCCGTGCGGCGCCGTCCGTCGACCTACCGCCGGTAGAAGGCCTCGCCCGCGATGGAGCACCGGTGCCGGGGCTCGCCACCGCCGACTTCGCCGGCAAGGTCACGCTCGTTAACGTGTGGGCCTCATGGTGCATTCCATGTCACGCCGAGGCGCCGCTGCTTATGCAACTCGCCTCCGATCCGCGCGTTCGCGTCGCCGGCATCAACTACAAGGACCAGCCCGAGAACGCGCGGCGCTTTCTCGGCCGTTACGGTAATCCGTTCGCTGCCTCTGGCGCCGACCCGACCGGCCGTGCCGCGATCGAATGGGGCGTCTACGGGGTACCGGAGACATTCGTGGTCGGCCGCGACGGCAAGATCGCGTTTAAGCTCGTCGGTCCGATCACGCCGGAAAACCTGCAGGACGCGTTGCGCCCGGCGATCGAGAAAGCCCTTGGCCAGAGCTGAATGCGCGGCCCTAACCAACAAGGACGCAGCATGGTGGCCCGCGCCCCGAAGCCACGGCGGACCGGCAAGACGTCGTCGCCAAAACCGCGACAAACCCAGGAGCAGCGCCGGCGGAACACCAAGGAACGCGTTCTCAACGCCACCGTCGACATCCTGGCCGAGGAAGGCTACGCCCGGCTGACCACCACGGCGGTAGCCACGCGCGCCGGCGTCTCACGCGGCGCACAGGAAAACTACTTCCGCACCAAGACCGATCTGATCGCGGCGGCAACCGCCTATGCCATGGATGCGGCGACCCGGCAGGCCGAGAAATCCGCCGCGGAGGCGCGCACGTCGCGCGATCCGCTGCAGGCCTTCCTGGCCGATGGCAGAGCATTTTTCCTCAGTCGCACCTATCGCGCCATGGTCGAGCTTGCGCTCGCCGGCCGCAGCGATCGCGTGCTGTCGCGCATTCACCGCGACGCGTTCCTGAAGTTTCGCAAGGATCTCGACGAGGTCTGGATCGGCACGCTCGCAGACGCTGGCTTCCCGCGTCCGCTGGTCGAGGAATTCGTCGAACTCACGGTCTACCTGCTGCGCGGCATGGCGCTGACCGAGATCATTCTGCCGCAACGGCTGGCGCCTGGTCCGCTGATGCGAAAATGGCACGCCCTCGCCGGTCTGATGCTGGCGGCAACCCGGTCGCGCCGGCGGAATTTAAAATAAGCAGCTTTGCTGATTATTGCGCCGGCGGCGACGCGGCGCTATGCTGGGCGCAACCCGTAACTACGACCTTCGGGAGGACGCATGAGCGCTGCCAATCGCATTCTGACCACCCATGTCGGCAGCCTGGCGCGGCCGGCGCGGCTCCTCGACTACATCACCGCCATCGAACACGGCGTCGCGGTTGAGGGCGGCGCGTTCGAGGCGTGTCTCAAGAGCGCTGTGGCGGAGGTTGTTCAACAGCAGGCCAAGGCCGGCGTCGACATTGTCAGCGACGGTGAATTCGGCAAGTTTCGCACCTGGTCAGCCTACGTGCTTGAGCGGCTGGGCGGGATCGAGGAGCGCGAGGTCATCGCTGCCACGGGCGCCGGCAAGGATCAGCGAACTTTTCCGGAATTCTACGCCCAGTATTTCCACACCCAGAACCTGCCCAAGCGAGGCGTAATCGTCGCGGTCGCGCCGTTGACCTATAAGGGGCAGGCGGCGATTGCGCGCGATATCGGCAACCTCAAGTCGGCGCTCGCTGTGGTGAACGGCTCTGCCGGATTTTTGCCAGTCGTTGCGCCAGCCAGCGCGGTGCCGCGCCACCAGAACGAATTCTATAAGTCCGACGAGGAATTCTTCTTCGCGCTCGCCGACGCGTTGCGCGAGGAGTATGCAGCCATCATCAACGCCGGACTCTACTTGCAGGTCGACGACGCGTTCCTCCCTTACATGTACGACGTCGCGTTCGCGGATCAACCGATCGAGAACTTCCGCAAATGGGCGGCGATACGAATCGACGCGCTCAATCACGCGTTGCGCGGATTGCCGGAGGAGAAGATCCGCTATCACATCTGTTGGGGCAGCTTTAACACGCCACACACCACCGACGTGCCGCTCCGCGACATCGTCGATTTGGTGCTGCGCGTGAAGGCGGGCGCCTACTGCCTGGAGATGGCCAACCCCCGCCACGAGCACGAGTGGCGGGTGTGGGAAAGCGTCATGCTACCGGCGGGCCGCAAGCTTATCCCGGGCGTCGTCGGGCACGCCACCAACATCGTCGAGCATCCGGAACTCGTCGCCGAGCGCATCGTTCGGCTTGCAAAGCTCGTCGGCCGCGACAACGTCATTGCCGGGACCGACTGCGGCTTCGCTCAGGCGCCGTTCACCACCCGGGTGCATCCCTCGATTATCTGGGCCAAGCTCGGGGCGCTCGCCGCAGGCGCGTGCCTTGCGACCAAGGAACTCTGGGGCAAATAGCAATGGCTTTCGTCTATGGCGGCGGAGCCCGCCGCGACGCCGCCCCGTGTTTGCTCAGTATTTGTGGCTGATCGGCAGTTCCTCGGCCGGAAACAGCGTGATCACGCGGCAGCCCTTATCGGTCACCACAACCTCTTCCTCGATGCGCGCCGCCGAATAGCCGTCGGTCGCCGGACAGTAGGTCTCCAGCGCGAACACCATCCCCTCCTTGATCTCGGTCGGATGCGTGAGCGAGATCACCCGCGAGATGATCGGGCGCTCGTGCAGTGCGAGGCCGAGGCCATGGCCGAACTGCAGCCCGAAGGCCGACATCTCGTCTGGGAACCCGAAGTCCGGCGCTTTGGGCCAGACGCTGCAGACC
Source organism: Xanthobacteraceae bacterium (assembly GCA_051985675.1). Classification (GTDB taxonomy): domain Bacteria; phylum Pseudomonadota; class Alphaproteobacteria; order Rhizobiales; family Xanthobacteraceae; genus JAFAXD01. The sequence continues at coordinate 40,572 of JBPYFJ010000089.1, forward strand.
TTGTCAGTGGTGACGCCGGGCTTGATCAGTGCGATCGCGGCGTCGAGCCATTCGCGCGCCTTCTTGTAGGCGTCGTGCTGAACCGGCGTTGCGCGCCCGACGTTGAAGGTCCGGTAGTAGCAGGTGCGGTAACCCATGAACGACTGCAGGATGTCGAAGAATGCCTGGTCGCCCGGCCGCAACATGCGGTCGGTGAAGTTGTGCGGGTGCGGGTTGCAGCGTTCGCCCGAAATCGCGTTGATCGCCTCCACGTCGTCGGAGCCGTTGCGATAGAGGAACTCGTTCACCTTGGCGACGATGTCATTCTCGCGAACGCCCGGCTTTAGCTCCTCGTGAATCAGATGGTAGGCGCCGTCTACCATGGCGGCGGCGCGATTGAGCAACGCGATCTCGTCGGCCGATTTGATCTCGCGCGCCTCCAGCATGACCTGCTGTCCATCCGCGACCTTGAGGCCGGCCTTCTCGAGCTCGAACATCATCGGCGGCTCGATGATGTCGACGCCGACCGGCATGTCGGCGACGCCCGCCTCGCGGATGAGCGAGGCGATCTCCTCGGCGTGGCGCTTCATCAGCCCGAACGCTGGATTGACGGTGCCGCGTAAACCGATCAGCCCGGCCTTGCAGTTCTCCGGCGCGAGCCATGGTGTGTAGAGCTTGTGGTGTACGGCGGCTGAGCCGAAGTCCCACAGAATCGGCTCCCCGGTGCGTGTCAACAGTGCCCAGCGCGAGAGCTTGTCGCGCTCCCACTCGCCGATCTTGGTCGAGGTGATGTAGCGGATGTTGTTGACGTCGAACACCAGGAGCGCCCCGAGATCGGACTTCTCCAGTGCCTGCTTGACGCGAGAGAGCCGATAGCGGTGCAGCCGCCGGTAATCGACGCGCTCCTCGAAGTCGACGCCCATGGTGCCGAGCGCCGGGAGGGCGCGGCCCCAGTTGAAGCGGGGACTGATGTCCTCGGCGCGGATTTCACGCATCTTCTGGTCCATGCTGGTCTCCCTCGCTTCGTTCCCGGCGTATCGTCCGCACGAGTGAAAGCCACATGCGGGAATGCCGGATATTACAACGTTGCGGCCTTCGCCGCGGCACCTGTAGCCCGCATGAGCGAAGCGATATGCGGGGAACTAGCACCGAATTCCAATGCCGTCCCGGATGTCGCTTCGCTCATCCGGGCTACGCTTAGTCGCACGCATGGCCGTAACGGTTGCCCCGACGTCCGCGGCCCCCGACCCTCCCCCGCAGAGGGAGTTAGCTCTCCAGGCCCGTCGGCACCTTCTTGTTCTCGCTCGTGAGCTTCATGCCGGCGGCGAGGGCCATGGTTTCCATCAATGCCGCGAAATCGCCGGCGAGATATTTCTCC
>JBPYFJ010000090.1:0-18980 GCA_051985675.1 Xanthobacteraceae bacterium
TTCGACCGGCGCCAGCACGGCACCTTTCAGCAGAGCTTCGAGCACTATGCCGCCACCCGGGTCACCGCGCCACGTATCAAGCGAGCCAAAGGCCTCATGCAGCGTCATGCCGCGTTGCTCTCCCGCATCGAACGGCAATTCGGGGTACCGGCGACGCTGCTGATGGCGATCTGGACCATGGAGACCGACAACGGGACCGGCGACATGGGCAAGCTGCCGGTGGTCCGGACGCTGGCGACGCTCGCGCATGATTGCCGCCGCACGGAGCTGTTCCAGGGCGAACTCATCGCCGCGTTGCGCATCCTCCAGCGCGGCGACCTGCCCTTGGGCGACCTGGTCGGCGCCTACGCCGGCGAGATCGGGCAGACCCAGTTCCTGCCCTCGTCCTACATCAAGTACGGCGTTGACTATGACGGCAATGGGCGTGTTGATCTCCGCCACAGCGTGCCGGACGTGCTGGCCTCGACCGCCAATCTGCTCAAGACCAACGGCTGGCACGCCGGCGCGCCGTTCGGGGAGGGCAGCGCCAATTTCGAGGTCATGCGCGAGTGGAACCGCGCGGTGGTCTATCGCAAGACCATCGCCTATTTCGCCGATCGGCTGCAGTGACGAGGGACAGCACACTCTGAAAGAAAAAGGCGAGCGACGGTTGCTACGTCGCTCGCCCCCGAATTGTACTCGTCAGAAAGAGAACGCGCTCGCTTCTGAACGAAACAAATCCGATCTCAATAATCCACGTCGAAGTTGCTCTGGAAGCTCGAGGACGCCTTTTCGTTGGCGGAGTCCTCCATCATGTAGAGCTTGCCACCCTGCCGGTAGATGACCGCGCCGGGCTTGATCTCGCGCGCGCCCTTTTTCATGGCGGCCTCGTGCTGAGCCCCCGTCACCTTGACCTTCGACTTGTGCAGCCTCTGCCCCTTGGGGCCGATCATGTAGGCTTCGCCTTCGCCGATGGTCCCCGCTTCCGAGGACTTGGCGTTGCCCTTGGCGGTTTGCGCGATGGCGGCCGTCGACAAAGCAATCACCAGGCTGCTGCCCGCCGCCAGTAGCACTCGTTTGGAAATCGTCATGGCACTCCTCCTCTATTCGACTTGCGCTTGCCGCCATGGCATACCGCTGGCGGGTGGTGTGCAACAGATGGCCATAAAACTTACCGCGACACAAGAACCGCGATGAGGAAAACGGCGCAACCGTCCCTCCACGCCGGATGTCCTAGGGCCGGGGGGAAGCCGTCCCCCCGGCGCTGAAGGCCGCGCCTTCCTTGACCCAGTCGGTTTTCCGAACACGCGCGAAGGAGAAAGGCTTTCCGTTGTTGGACAGGCCTTCGTTATCCGCAGAGAAGTGCGCGCTGAGTGGGACCTTAGAATCCCTGCCCAGCCGTTTGCACCCGTCTTGCAGCTCCAGCGCCGGGTGACTGGGTACGCTACCGTGCGATTGGCGGCCGCCCCCGAAAAAAGCGCGATGAAATCGAGCATTTTGTGCGGCCCCCGCCGAACGTCCTGCGTTCCAAAATTGAAACGCGAGCTTGCTCATCGACAAAGCGCGCTCAATGATGCGTTGGGCGACAGAATTCGGAGACGTACCATGAAGGCTCTGCTTCTGTTCGCCGCGTTTGTCGTTGCCATCACCGCCGCCGCGGTTCTGATCGGCTCGTATATCGAACGCCAGACATCCGCGCAGGTCGGCACCGTCGTGATGCTGGCCATGTTCTTCGGCGGCATCGTCGTGTCCTGGATCGGCACTGTTTTTGTGATGGATGGATCGCTCAACAACTTTTACGCCGAAAAGGAGCAGATCGAGGCCGAGAAGAAAGGCCGGCAATATATGACGGCCAACGCGAGAGGCTGAGACGTAGGCGGCGGCTTCGCCAAGACCGGCAACATTCAGCCGCAGTAGCGGCGCGCGCCCCAGTGTTTTGCACGTCCGCTTTCAAATCACTCCGGACGCAATATGCCTCGCATCCACCCGGCCGTGGTCGCGAATGACCCGAAGCGGACATCTGCTGCTCTAGCCCGGCGAACGGAACAAGTGGTCCCGATCGTCCATTAAGACCCTGGCTACCCTCAGAATTGATGCTACCCTAAGCGGCACCTGCCCGAGGACCGCATGAGACGCTGCACCTTCGTCGCGGCACTTAGCGGTGTCGCCGCGTGGCACCGCTGGCGCCGACTATGCCGGGCTGGTTGGCAAATGTAGCCATCAAAAGATCAAGGACTGATCCATGACGACGATCGGTCACGTATTCATCCCTCTCAGCCGCGACCACGATGGCTTGTCGCCGTCGAGCAATGACCAGACGCATTTTGAGAGTCTGCCGGTTCCGCTCGAGCTATGGGAGCCGTTCGAGCAAAGCCTTTCCGAACACCTGTCGGACCTAACAGAAGGGCAGATCGACCGTGAAGAGAAGTTCTGGTTCGAAGCCGCGCACGTCAATGCCATGATTGCCGTGGTGGAGGCGGAGGCTGTAACCGCCGCGCCCGACTTGCGCAACTGGCTCATATCGCTCGTGGCTTTCGCTCGTCGCGCCGTTGATCGCCACGTGGGCGTCGTTTTTGTTATTTCTTGAGCGTCGAATTCGATGATGAAAACGTTGCTGCTGCTGGCGATGATTGCTGTTGCGGGTGAGGCGGCAGCAGAAGACGCAACATGCGTCCGCGAACACGTCGCAATGATCGAAACCATTCGGGTTTACGGACAATCCGGCGCCGATTTTTTGGGACCGCAAGGCATTTCGGTAAGCGTCCTAGACGCTATAGGGCAAACGCAACGCCATCGGTTTATTCCTGGCGGTTCGTGCGCGGTCGCATACGCGGACAGGCCGGTACCCATTGGCCAAGGTCAGACGATATCACAGCCGATCATAGTCGCCCTGATGACTCATTTCGCTGGCGTCAAATTCGACCATACAGTCCTGGAAGTCGGCACCGGCTCGGGCTATCAAGCCGCAATACTGGCACGGCTGGTTCAAAAGGTTTGTACCATTGAGATTATCCCGCGACTTGCTGAATCAGCTTCGAAATTGCTGAGAAACCTCGGCCACGACAATGTGAGCGTCAAGGTTGGTGACGGCTATCGTGGCTGGCCGGAATGCGGTCCTTTCGACGCAATAATCGTGACAGCTGCACTCGAGCACGTCCCGCCGGCTCTAATCGATCAACTCAAAGTTGGTGGCCGGCTCGTAATGCCACTGGGGTCTGTCTACGCGACACAGCAGCTCACCATCGTAGAAAAGATCGCAGCGGGTGAGACGAAAACGCGCTCCGTTATGCCCGTCCGGTTTGTGCCCTTTACCCGGTCTGGGGATTGAATGTCACTATCAGCACAGTCGAGTAGAACAAAGATCTGCTGGGGCGGTTGACACTAACAACCGCACTGAAGACATCCCAGGTTTTGACAAGAACTCGATTTCTGGCGGAATGCTATTTCCGTTTCCGGCCCTATTCTTTGGTATGCACGAGGCAGGCAGAGATGGCGACGCCTGATGGATCCGGTTCCTCGGTGCGAAAAGACGATGGCTTGAGCAGTATCGTGATCACCTGAAAAAGGCGGCCATGTCGGAGCGCGCGTGGTCACGCCCGCATCATTCGATCATCAAGCGCGCAGTATTCTCTGCGGGCCTCATGACCGGCCCAATAGCGGAAAGCCTTCCTGGGCGCTCGTCGAACGGCAGACCGAACAGCTTCGGATCATCTTGCGACATCGGTGCTGGTTCCCCTGATCATCGGAAACAAACGCGGAACTCTTTCCACGTCTATTCCACGAGTCGTCCGGCTTTGTTCTGCTTGTTGCTGCTGGCAACTGCCGAATGGCGCGATCAGAAATACTTGATAAGTGCCGATTTTTTTTGGTGGGCGCTGTAGGGATTGAACCTACGACCTCTCCCGTGTGAAGGGAACGCTCTCCCGCTGAGCTAAGCGCCCGACCTGATGCGCGTCTTTCATAGGGCGCATCGGTTCGCTGTCAAGCGAGCCGCGCTGCGGCCATAACGCCTGCACAATTCGTTGGATCAGCCTATCGGAACCCGCCCGGCTGCTGCGCCGGCGGCGGCCCGAAGCCGGATGGCGTCGGCATCGGCGGGGCCGCGGGCGCGGGTGGCGCTGCGGGCGCTGACGCGGCTGGCGCCGCGGCGGCGGCGACCGGTTTCTTCGCCGGTTTGATGCTTGCGGCGGGGGGTTTCTTGCGCGCGGCCGCCGCGCCGCTTCCGGGCGCCGGGGTGAGTTCGGCCACCACAGGATCGGGATCGATCGTGGTCGCCGAGGCCGAGCTTATTCCAGCATCCGCTGTGTCCCAGCTTTCCCGCGCGGTCGCAATGCGCACGGGGATCGTGCGCGGCTGATAACCCGCGAGCGAGACGGTCACATTGTAGGTGCCGCTGCTCGCCGGCGCGGAAAGCGTGCACGGCGTCTTGCAGGCCGGGCCGCTGCCGATGCTCGCTTCGGCGCCGGCCGGGATCGATTCGACCCGCACCGGCGTGCCGGAGGCATTGAACCCCGGAATGTTGCTGAAGCTTGGCATGCTGAGGCTGGGCATGTTGAAGCTCGGCATGCTGGGAATCCCGGTGCATGCCGACAGCGCGGCGCCACATACCGCCAAGGCGATCGCGCGGCTGATCATACGATCCTACCCGGCCTTTACCCGGCCTACGCGGCCGTCTCACGCTTTGCTTACGATCTTGGCAACAATACGAAATCTCGGGTTGCCGGCGCAACCCTCGGCTTGATGGCCATTGCGAGCGATGGTTAACCCGGGCACTAGTCCTGGCGCGCGCGGACGAGGCCCTCCACCGCCGCCGGCAGGGCCGCGAAGCTCGCTACCACCGCGTCGGCGCCGAGCGCCGCCGCCGGCAGGTCCGAATAGCCGAACTCGACCGCGATCACCGGGATCCCGGCGGCCCGGGCGGTGGCGACGTCGGTCGTCGAATCCCCGACCACCAGGGCCCGCCCAACGTCGCCGCCGGCCCGCGCAATCGTGCGCCGCAGGATATCCGGGTCCGGCTTAAGCGTGCCAAACGTGTCCTGGCCGCAGATCGCCGCAAACCGGTGGTCGATCTTCAGCAGCCGGAGGAGCTGGGTCGAGAGTTGCTCGAGCTTGTTGGTGCAGACCGCAAACCGGTATCCCTGGCGCGCAAGCTCGTCGAGCGCCGCTTCGAGGCCCGGAAACGGCCGCGATCGGTCGGCCATATGGTTTGCATAATAGGCGAGGAAATCCTTGTAGAGCCGCTCGAGCTCGTCGGGCTTGGGCGCGACGTCGTCGCGCGCGAGGCCGCGCTGGAGCAGCCGCCGCGCGCCCGCGCCGATCATCGAACGCGCCTCCGCGAACGGTACCGGGGGGAGACCTTCGCGAGCCAGGATGACATTGAGCGTGTCCACGAGATCGGGCGCCGTATCGATCAGCGTGCCGTCGAGATCGAAGACGATGAGCATGGTGGGGGATCGTTAGCGGCGGGGCGAGTGCAAAGCAAGCGGAGCCGGAATGTGCTAGTCAGGGCCGGGGAATTGCGGAATGGAGGGGGGTGCCTCGCCGTGAACGTCAAAAACATCGAGAATCTGAAGCGGGCCGCCGCGGCGCGAGCCCTGGAGCTGGTCCAACCTGGGATGCGGCTTGGGCTCGGGACCGGGTCGACGGCGCACTACTTCGTCGAGCTTCTGGCCGAGCGCGTGCGCGCCGGGCTGGCCATCGTCGCGGTTCCGACCTCGGAGGCGACGCGGGCGCAGGCGGACGCCCATGGCATCCCGCTCACCACCCTTGATGAAACGCCGGAACTCGACCTCACAATCGACGGCGCCGACGAGATCGGCCCGCGGCTGAGCCTGATCAAGGGCGGCGGCGGCGCGCTGCTGCGCGAGAAGATTGTGGCCACCGCCTCCGCCCGGATGGTGGTGATTGCCGACAACTCCAAGCTGGTCGAGGTACTCGGACGCTTTCCCTTGCCGATCGAAGTCGTTGCGTTCGGATTTGCATCGATCCGGCGCAAGATCGAGAAGGCGGCGGTCGAAGCCGGTTGTCCCGGCCCCGCCCTGTTGCGCCGCACCCGTGAAGGCCATCCTTTTGTCACGGACGGCGGGCACCTGATCGTCGATGCCGCGCTCGAGCGCATTCCCGACCCGGCATCGCTTGCGGCCCGTCTGGCACTGATCCCCGGAGTTGTTGAACACGGATTGTTTGTCGGAATCGCCCAGGCCGCCATTGTCGCCGACCCCACCGGTGTACAAATTCTGGAACACTCACATCAAAGGAGCCCCTCATGACCGCCTCTGTCCTCGCACGCCTCTGGGTGGCGTTGCTGCTTGTGCTCGGCCTTGCTGCTGGGGCGCAGAGCGCGAACCCGCCGTCGCCGCAGGCGATCGCGCTCGCCAAGGAGCTGATCGTTCTCAAGGGCGGTCACCAGATGTTCGACGCGGTCGTCCCCGGCGTGATCGAGCAGGCCAAGGATGTGTTTCTGCCGACCAACCCGAACCTCAACAAGGAGCTGGTCGAGGTCACCGGCAAGCTGAAGCTGGAATACGCCAGTAAGCCGGATGAACTCTTCAACGAGGTAGCCAAGGTCTACGCGAGCCACTTCACCGAACAGGAGCTCAAGGAGATCGTCGCCTTCTACAAGACGCCGCTCGGCAAGAAGATGCTGAACGAGGATCCGGTGGCGATCCAGGAGGGCCTGGCCCGGGCCAAGGACTGGGCGAACGACTTTTCCAACGTCGTGCTCGGCAAGATGCGGGCCGAAATGAAGAAGAAAGGCCACGATCTGTGAGCCAATCCGCCGGCGAGGTCGACCTCTTCGTCATCGGCGCCGGGTCGGGCGGCGTACGTGCCGCGCGGATCGCTGCCGGCCACGGCGCCCGCGTGATGATTGCCGAGGAGTACCGCGTCGGCGGCACCTGTGTCATTCGCGGCTGCGTTCCCAAGAAGCTCTTGGTCTATGCCTCGCGCTTTGCGCGCGAATTCGAAGACGCGGCCGGATTCGGCTGGACGGTGCCGCCCCCGGTGTTCGACTGGCCGTCGCTGATCGCCAACAAGGACCAGGAAATCGCGCGGCTCGAAGCGGCCTACACCGCAACCCTCGACAAGGCGGGGGTCAAGATCGTCAAGAGCCGCGCCGTGCTTGACGATTCGCATACAGTGCACCTCGCCACCGGCGAGCGCGTGAAGGCAGGACACATCCTGGTCGCGACCGGCGCCGCGCCGCAGCGTCCGGCGATCCCCGGCATCGAGCACGTCATTACGTCCAACGAGGCGTTTCACCTGCCGCTCTTGCCGCGCCGCATCCTGGTGCAGGGCGGAGGCTACATCGCCATCGAATTCGCCTGCATCTTTGCCGGGCTGGGCGCCGAAGTCGTGCTGGTCTATCGCGGCGACAACATTCTGCGCGGTTTTGACAATGACGTGCGCACCCATCTGCGCGGCGAACTGGAGAAGAGCGGGATCACCGTCATCACCGGTCGCACGGTCACGGCGGTCGAGCACTCGGGCCACGCCTACCCCGTGCGGCTCTCGGACGGCCGCTGGATCGACGTCGACAAGGTGATGTTTGCGCTCGGGCGCGCGCCGAACGTGGCAGGTCTCGGGCTCGAGGCCGCCGGCGTCTCCGTCGCATCCAGCGGTGCGGTCGTGGTCGACGAATACTCGCGCACGCGCGTGCCGCACATCTACGCAATCGGCGACGTCACCAACCGGGTCAACCTGACCCCGGTCGCGATCCGCGAGGGCCAAGCCTTTGCGGACACGGTGTTCGGCGGTCGTCCGACCGCGGTCGATCATCGCAACGTGCCGAGCGCGGTCTTCTCCGAGCCGGAGGTCGGGGTCGTCGGCCTCACGGAGACGCAGGCGCGCGAGCAGTTCCCCCGCGTCGACATCTACAAGACGACGTTTCGTCCGTTGAAGGCGACGCTGTCCGGGTCGCACACGCGCGTTTTGATGAAGCTCGTCGTCGACGCGACGAGTGATCGCATGCTCGGGTGCCACATCGTCGGCGAAGGCGCCGCCGAGATGATCCAGACCCTCGCGATCACGGTGAAGATGGGCGCCAGCAAGGCGGATTTCGACGCCACGATGGCCTTGCATCCGACCGCCGCCGAGGAGCTCGTCACCATGCGCACGCCGACCGCGCGCTACGGCCAGCAGGCCGCGGAGTGATCACCCACCGCCGAGCCAATCGGCGGCTTCGCGCCAGAGCGTGTCGCGGTGGGCCGGGCGGAAAAAGCCGAAATGTCCGATCGGACCCTGCCCGAGCGCGCGCGGGTCGACCTGCTTGCGCTCTGGCCGCGTGCCGGTGAAGCCGGCGAGCAGGAGATCGATCGCGGTCGGCGTCGCCCACGGATCGTCGTCGATGCCGATGGCACGCAGTGCCCCGCGATAGCGCGGAAAGTTGGCGAGCTCGGGAAGCGTCGCATCATCGAAGAAGTAGCGCTTGCTCATCACCCAGCCGGCCCACTCCAGAAACACGCCTTGCGGCAGGTCCTCGCCGATACCGGTCCACCCGGGCGTGTAGCCGAACGCGCGCGTGACCAGGCGCCCGAGATGCATCATCGCATATACCCGGTAGTTCTCGGGCGGCGCAAACAGCTGCCAGTAACCCGCCTGTGCGGCGATCAGCAGGGCGCGCGAAATCGTGTCGTTGTTGGCCAGAAGTCCGATCGCCTGCCCGCCGACCGAATGCCCGACCGCGGCCACCGGCACCCCGGGCCAGAGCTCGCGCACGTGCTCGAGCGCGGCGGTGGCGTCGAGCAGCGCCCAGTCGCGCATGCGCGCTGCAAACCCGACGAGGGTCACCGGCCGCGAGTCGGCAACGCCGCGGTAGTCGTAGGTCAGGACCGCAAAGTCGCGCTGCGCCAGATAGGTGGCAAAGCCCCGGTAGATCCGGCGCGGCACCGCCGTTGCCGAGTTGATCACGACCGCGGCCCGCAGCGGGCGGTTCGGCACGTAGGCGGTGGCGGCCAGGGCGAAGCCGTCCCGTGCCGTAAAACTCGTGTCGGTGATCGTTTCCGGCATGCCGCCGCCCCCTGGGCTGATCAGCCTAACCCAACCGGTAAAATCGGCCTATGACGGGTGCGCAGCCGGCCGGCGGATTTCGCTGACGCTCCGTCCCGGCTACTGTATAAGGCGCCCGCCGGCCCACACTATAAGGTGCTGGCACTAGGAGTATCGCGTCATGCAGCGCTGGACGCCCGACAGTTGGCGTAGCAAGCCGATCATGCAGGTCCCGGACTACCCGGACCAGCAGGCGCTCGACAATGTCGAAAAGCAGCTCGCGACTTTTCCGCCGCTGGTTTTTGCGGGCGAGGCGCGCGCCCTGAAGAAGGCCCTGGCGCGCGTCGTGGCAGGCGAGGCTTTCCTGCTGCAGGGCGGCGATTGCGCCGAGAGCTTCGCCGAGCACGGCGCCAACAACATTCGCGACTTCTTCCGCGTCTTTCTGCAGATGGCGGTGGTGATGACGTTCGCGGCGGCCTCGCCGGTGGTGAAGGTCGGGCGCATCGCCGGCCAGTTCGCCAAGCCGCGCTCGGCGCCAACCGAGAAACGCCATGGGGTGGAGCTTCCGAGCTACCGCGGCGACATCATCAACGACATCGCGTTCACGCAGCAGGCGCGCACACCCGATCCGCGCCGTCAGATCGAGGCCTATCGCCAGTCGGCGGCGACCCTGAACCTGCTGCGGGCGTTCGCGCACGGCGGCTACGCCAACCTCAAGAGCGTGCACAACTGGATGCTGGGCTTCGTCAAGGACAGCCCGCAGTTCCGCCGCTACGACGAGCTCGCCGACAGCATCTCCCAGGCGCTCGGCTTCATGCAGGCCTGCGGGCTCGACCTCGAGAGCCATCCGGAACTGCGCTCGACCGATTTCTACACCAGCCACGAAGCGCTGCTGCTCGGCTTCGAGCAGGCACTCACCCGCGAGGATTCGACCGAACCCGGCAACTGGTACGCCACCTCCGGCCACATGGTGTGGATTGGCGACCGCACGCGCCAGCACGATCATGCCCACGTTGAGTTCTGCCGCGGCATCAAGAATCCGCTCGGGCTCAAGTGCGGCCCGTCGCTCAAGACCGACGATCTCATCCGCCTGATCGACATTCTCAACCCGGAGAACGAGCCCGGGCGCCTCACGCTGATCTGCCGGGTCGGCGCCGACAAGGCGGCCGAATTGCTCCCGCCGCTGATCCGGGCGGTCAAACGCGAGGGCAGGGCGGTGGCGTGGTCGTGCGATCCGATGCACGGCAACACGATCACGGCCGCCAGCGGCTACAAGACCCGGCCGTTCGAAAAGATCCTGCAGGAGGTCAAGGCGTTCTTCGCCGCGCATACCGCCGAGGGGACCTACGCGGGCGGCGTCCATCTCGAGATGACCGGGCAGAACGTCACCGAATGTACCGGCGGTGCCCGCGCGATCTCCGACCAGGATCTCAACGACCGTTACCACACGGCCTGCGATCCGCGGCTCAACGCCGAGCAGTCGATCGACCTCGCGTTCCTGCTCGCCGATCTGCTCAAGAAGGAACGCACGGCGGTCCGGCCGCTGGCTGCGGCGGCGGGCCTCTGAATCCGCCAACGGTCGCCTCGGCCGCGGCCGGAACGTTCGCTGACGCAGTGGTGTTGTAATGACCCGCGGCGCGCAATTGGCGCGCCGGCGGGTCAATAAACGCGTCACGGGAGGATAAAGATGCTTCGCCAAGCGTCACTGGCGCTCGTCGCCTTGTGTTGATCTCGCCCGCCGTCCATGCCCAGATCGCGGTGTCCGCCCAGGACGGCAAGCAGGTCCTGGTCGACGGCGTGCCGACGGTGCCGGACAACCCGCCTCCCGACTACGTCGCGGTCTTCGACCTCGGGTCGAGCCCGCCCAAGCTTTTGGCCGAAGTCCCGGCACCGACCAGCGTGGTCGGCCCACCGCAGAGCGTCGCGGTGGCGCCGGATGAGGGCCTCGCGCTCGTGACCTCCGCCAATGCTATCGACCCGGCCGACCCCAAGAAGATCGCCTTAAACGACAAGCTCACCGTAATTGACCTTAAGGCAAGCCCGCCGCGGGCGACCGCCACGCTGACGGCCGGCAAGGGCGCCGCCGGCGTGTCGATCAACCGCGCGGGGACGCTGGCGCTGGTCGCCAACCGCGCCGAGGGAACGGTGTCGGTGTTCACGATCGACGGCAAGACCGTCACGCCGGCCGGCAAGATCGACCTCGGGAACGACAAAGCGGGCCTGAGTCACGTGGTGTTTTCGCCCGACGGCAAGACCGCGCTGGTATCGCGCGACGGCGACAACAAGATCGCGGTGCTGGCGGTCGACGGCAACACGGTCACCTACGCCAAGCGCGATCTCTCCGCCGGCATTCGTCCCTACAGCATCGAGATGAGCCCGAGTGGCGATATCGCGATCGTCGGCAACACCGGGGTCGGCTCGGGCGACGCCGATACGGCGAGCGTCATCAATCTCACGGCATCGCCGATCCGCGTGGTCGAGACCGTGACGGTTGGGCCCAACCCCGAGGGCCTGCGCATTTCGCCGGACGGGAAATATCTCGCGGTGACCGTGATGAACGGGTCCAACAAGCCGAAGTCCTCTCCGGTCTACAACGACAACGGCCTGGTCAAGGTCTTTGCCATCAACGGCACCACGCTCACGCCGGTAACCGAGGCCAAGGTCGGGCACTGGTGCCAGGGCGCGGCCTGGAACAAGGCCGCCAACACACTGCTGGTGCAATGCATGGTCGAGAACGCGATCCTGGTGTTCGCCTTCGACGGCAAGACGCTCGCGCCCCGCGACCCGATCAAGCTCAAGGCGAGCCCCGCCGGCCTGCGGACGGCGCAGTGGTGACGCCGCCGGTTGGCGCACCAAACCAACACTGCTTAGCTATGCGCTGCGTGCGGGGGTTTTTGCATCCAAGGCCGCGTTCCGTACCATGGATGTCTCTCTCCCCAAATCCGGCATCCATGGTCGCGGTACGGAGAAAAGTGCACGACTTTTGAACATGTTATCCATGGATGCCCGGACCTCGGGTATTGTGAGCATCCATGCGGCATCCATGGTGGCGTCATCCCCGCGCGCGGTGCATAGCTCTTTCACCGGTTGGGGTTTGGCTTTAGAGCTTTTGCATGAACAGCCGCCCCGCCGATCAGCTGACCATCGCGGTCGCGCAGCTCAACCCGATCGTGGGTGACGTGCGCGGCAACGCCGACAAGATCCGGCGCGCGCGCGAAGAGGCGCGTGACGCCGACCTGATCGTGTTTCCCGAGCTGTTCATCGCCGGCTACCCGCCCGAGGATTTGGTGCTCAAGCCGGCGTTCCAGGCGGCGTGCCGGCAGGCGGTCGAGGATCTGGCGCGCGAGTCGGGCGAGGGGCCGGCGCTGCTCATCGGTACGCCCTGGCACGAGGACGGCAAGCTCTACAATGCCGTCGCGCTGGTCGAGGGCGGGCGCGTCGCGGCGTTGCGCTTCAAGGTCGATCTGCCGAACTACGGCGTGTTCGACGAGAAGCGCGTGTTCGTCCCGGGTCCGGCGCCGGGCCCGGTGAACTTCCGCGGCGTGCGCATCGGTATTCCGATCTGCGAGGACATCTGGGGCCCGGAGCCGGTCGAGTGCATCACCGAGACCGGCGGCGAAATCCTGCTGGTGCCGAACGGCTCGCCCTACCGCCGCGGCGTCGTCACCGAGCGCCTCAACGTGGCGGTCGCGCGCGTGGTCGAGGCGCACCTGCCGCTGCTCTACATCAACCAGGTCGGCGGACAGGACGAGCTCGTGTTCGAAGGCGCCTCGTTCGCGCTCAACGCCGACGGTGCGCTCGCCGCGCAGCTCCCGGCGTTTCGCGAAGAGGTCGGACTGACCCGATGGACGCGCGCCGAGCGCGGGTGGCGCTGCGACGGCCCGATCGCGCTGCTCGAAGAAGGCGACACCACGGACTACGCCGCTTGCGTGCTGGGATTGCGCGACTACGTCGACAAGAACGGGTTTCCGGGCGTGGTGATCGGACTGTCGGGCGGGATCGATTCCGCGCTGTGCGCGGCGATCGCGGTCGATGCCTTGGGGGCACGGCGGGTGCGCGCCCTGATGCTGCCGTACCGATTCACCGCGCAGGTCTCGCTCGATGACGCCGCGCAGGTCGCGCGCGCGCTCGGCATTCAATACGACGTGGTGCCGATCGCGCCCGCGGTCGAGGGATTGGAAGCAGCGCTCGCGCCGGCCTTTGCCGGGCTCGCCCGTGACGTCGCCGAGGAAAACCTGCAGGCGCGCGCGCGGGGGACCATCCTGATGGCGGTGTCCAACAAGTTCGGCGCCATGGTGGTGACGACCGGCAACAAATCCGAAATGTCGGTCGGCTATGCGACGCTCTACGGCGACATGAATGGCGGCTTCAATCCGATCAAGGATCTCTACAAGACCGAGGTCTATCGGCTCTCGCGCCTGCGCAATCGCTGGAAGCCGGCGTGGGCGAACGGTCCCGACGGCCCGGTGATCCCGGAGAGCATTCTGGTGCGCGCCCCCACCGCCGAACTGCGCGAGAACCAGACCGACCAGGATTCGCTGCCGCCCTACGATCTGCTCGACGCGATCCTGGAGCGGCTGATCGAGCGCGAGCAGCCGGTCGCCGACATCATCGCGGACGGATACGACCGCGACACCGTGCTGCGCATCGAGCGCATGCTCAACGTTGCGGAATACAAGCGGCGGCAGGCGGCGCCGGGCGTCAAGGTCACGCTGCGCAACTTCGGCCGCGACCGCCGCTACCCGATCACCAACCGGTTTCGCGACAGCGGGGCGGCGGCGCCCAAGCCCGACCCGAATGGCGCCAAAGGCGCGGCGCGCCGCGAAGCGATCGATTACTGAAGACACAGAAAGGTTTTGGGGATGGAACGCCGGTGTGTTTGTGCGGCTTTGCTCGCCGCTCTGGTCGCGTTGTCAGCGCGTCCCGGGCTCGCCGAGACCTATCCGAGCCGGCCGATCCACCTGGTCGTGCCGTTCGGGGCGGGCGGGGTTGCCGATGTGTCCTCGCGCATCGTCGCCGACAAGCTTGGCGATGCGCTCGGCCAACGATTCGTCATCGACAACATGCCGGGCGCGGGCGGAATTGCGGCGGCGCGCAATGCACTCGCGGCGCCGCGCGACGGCTATACGCTCGCGCTCTTGACCAACGCCACCGCGATCAGCGTCTCGCTGTTCGCGAACCTGCCGTTCAATCCGCTCAAGGATTTCACGCCGATCTCGACGCTCGGGTATTTCGATTGCCTGTTCGTCACCAACGCGGCATCGCAGTTCAAGACGCTCGGCGATTTCCTGAGCGACGCGCGGGCGAAACCGGGCGTTCTCAACGTCGGCACCGTCAATCCCGGCAGCACCCAGCATCTCACCGCCGAATTGTTCAAGAGCACGGCGGGCGTGAATTTCGTCATCGTCCCGTTCCGCACCACGCCCGAGGCGGTGATCGCCCTGCTGCGCAACGACATCCAGATGGTGATCGACTTTTACGCCGGCCTGAATGCGGGGTTGAGCGACGGCAAGCTTCGCGCGGTCGCGTGGAGCGCGGCGCAGCGCTCGCCGGCACTCCAAGGCGTCCCGACGGTCCAGGAGGCCGGCGTCGCGAACTTCAACGTGAGTTCGTGGAACGCGCTCTATGCGCCATCCGGGACGCCGCCCGAGGTGATCGAGACGATCAACCGCGGCTTGCGCACCGTGCTGGCCGACCCCGAGGTCAAACGCCGACTGCTCGAGCTTGGCATAGACGCCAGGGCCAGCACCGCGGCGGAGCTCGACGAGCGCATGCACGCCGACATCAAGAAATGGGCCGAGGTGATCGAGCGCGCCGGCATCCCCAAGCAGTGACAACCGCTATTTCGACGCGAGCCGGCGCACCTGGTGCCTGGCCTCCGCGCGAAGGTTCCAGATCACGCCCGCGATGATCAGGGCGGCGCCGGCGAACACCAGCGGGTCGATCGGCTCGCGGTAGATCAGGAAGGCGAGCAGCGCGATCAGCGGCAGCCGCAGGAAATCGAACGGGACGACGATGCTGGCGTCGCCGGCGTTGAGCGCCTTGGTCAGGCAATAGTGCGAAGACAGGCCGCCGAACGCGACCGCGAGCGCGCCCGCCAGGTTCCCGAGGTTGATGCGCAGGAAGAACAGCGGATCCCCGAACGCGTAGGCGACCGGGAACTGCATGATGTTCATCCACAGCACGATCGCGAACGTGGAATCGGTGGTGGTCAGTTTTTTGGTCGTGACGTAGGTGCAGGCATAACCGAACGCCGCCGCGAGCACGAGCAGCGCGGCCGGCTGGAACGTCGCAAGGCCGGGCCGCACGATCACCAATACCCCGACGAGGCCGCACACGACCGCGCCGATGCGGCTCACGGTCAGCCGCTCGCCCAAGAGGACGACCGCCAGCAGCGTCGTCCAGGCCGGCGCGGTGAACTCGAGCGCGAACACGGTCGCGAGCGGCAGCAGCGCGATGCTGGCGGTCCACAGATATTGCGACACCAGATGGATGCTGTTGCGCGTTGCATGCAGGGCGATCCGGTGGGTCGTGAAGCTGCGGAAGAGGTGCGGCTGCAGCGCGCCGATCACGAGCATGACGAGGAGCCCGCTGCCGGTCCGCAGCGCCAGGATTTCGAACGTATTGAACGTGCCGGACAGGTTGCGAATGCCAAGCGCCATCGCCGAGAACGACAGCAACGCGCCCGACATCCAGAGCACGACGCGGCCGAGGTGGCGGACTTTCACGGTGGTCTTGGCGGTGCGGGGCGCGGAGCCGGAACGCGAAGGCCGGCTCACTCGGCGTCGGGCTGATTGTCCGGGCGCGCCTTCTCGAACGCCACGAGCTTGGCGCAGGCCGCGTCGACCGCCACGATCTTAGGATAACGCTCGAGCGGGATCTTGAACCGGCGCGCGTTGTAGACCTGCGGCACCAGGCAGATGTCGGCGAGGCCGACCGTACCCCCGAAGGCGTAAGGGCCGGGGGCGAGCAGGGCTTCGACGGCATCGAAGCCGGCGGCCACCCAATGCGCATACCAAGCGTTGATCGCCGCCTCGTCGGCCTTGAGCATGCGGCGCAGATAGTTGAGCGAAGAGGTGTTGTTGAGCGGGTGGATGTCGCAGGCGATGATTTGCGCCACCGCGCGCACGTGCGCGCGCTGCGCCGCGTTGTCCGGCAGCAGACGCGGTTGCGGCTGAAGCTCGTCGAGATATTCGATGATCGCCAGCGACTGCAGCAGGGTTTCGCCGTTCGGCAGCTTCAGCACCGGCACCCGCATTTGCGGATTGACCGCCCGGAACGCCGGGGAGCTCTGCTCGCCGCCGTCCCTGGTCAGATGGATCGCAACAGTGTCGTAGGCGACGCCCTTGAGATTGAGCGCGATCCGCGCCCGGTAGGCGGCCGACGAACGGAAGTACGAATAGAGCGTCACGGCGTTTCCTCGGTTGCAGGCGAGCTTTACGTCGCGGGCTGCCGATTGTCGAGCACGGCGCGCACCTTTCGCGCCAAGACTTCGTAGCTGTACGGCTTCATCAGGACATCCACGCCCGGATCGAGCCGGCCGTGGTGGATGATGGCGTTGCGGGTGTAGCCGGTCGCAAACAGCACCTTGACCCCGGGTTTCTTTTTAATGGCGACGTCGGCAAGTTCGCGGCCGTTCATGCCGCCGGGCAGGACCACGTCGGTGAACAGCAGATCGACATCGTTCTCATCCAGCAGCGTCAGCGCGCGCGAGGCTTCGATAGCTGAGATCACCACGTAGCCGAGATCCTGCAGCACCTCGGTGGCAAATCGATTGACGGTCTCGTCGTCCTCGACCAGCAGGATCGTCTCCTGCCCGGAGACGCGCGGCGGCGCGTCGGTGCGCGCCGCGGCGGCCAAGGCACCGTCGCGCTGCTCCAGCACGCGCGGAAAATACATCTTCACCGTCGTGCCGTGCCCGACTTCGCTGTAGATCTTGACGTGGCCGGCCGATTGCTTGACGAACCCATAGACCATGCTCAGGCCGAGACCGGTGCCGATTCCCTTGGGCTTGGTGGTGAAGAACGGTTCGAACGCCTGCTCGACGACCTCCGGGCTCATGCCGGTGCCGGTGTCGGAGATGGCGACCAGCACGTACTGGCCGGCCGGCGAATCGGCACCTTCCTTGACGATGTAGTCCTCGTCGAGATAGGCGTTCGAGGTCTCGATGGTGAGGCGTCCGCCGTCGGCCATTGCGTCCCGCGCGTTGACCGCGAGATTGAGCAGCGCCGCCTCGAGCTCGTTGGGGTCGAGCGCCACGCGCCACAGGCCGGCGCCCAGCACGGTCTCGATGGTTATCGCCTCGCCGATGGTACTGCTCAGCAGTTCGGACATGTCGCGCACCAGCCGATTGACGTCGGTGAGGCGCACCTCATGCGGCTGCTGGCGCGAAAATGCCAGCAGGCGTGAGATCAATGCGGCCGCGCGCTGTGCTGCGTCCTTGGCGGCATTGAGCGAGCGTTCGACGCGCCCGTCGTTGCTTCCGAGCCGGCGCAGCGCGAGGTCGGTGTTGCCGATGATCGCGGTCAGGAGATTGTTGAAGTCGTGGGCGATCCCGCCGGTCAGGCGGCCGACGGCTTCCATTTTCTGCGACTGGCGCAGCGCGTGCTCGGTGCTTTCGCGCAGCTGCGTCTCCTCGCGCAGGTGCGCGTACGCGATCGACTCGCGCCGCGCCTGCCGCAAGGCCAGCCAGCACAGGCCGATCAGTGCGAGCGTCGCAGGCAGCCCGAACACGAGATGATAGCTCATCGCCTGCGCCCATTGCTTGGTGATGCCGGACATCGATGCGCCCACCAGCACGTAGACCCCTTCGCGCGGAATCCGGCTGAATGCGAACAGCTCCTCGGACCCGTCGCCCGGAGACGCGTCGGTTACGATGCGGTGGCTGCCGTCGCGCATCGCCGTCACCAACGGCCCGCCGGGCGGCAATTGTCTGATCGACGTGGGCAGGGGGGGATACCAGGCCAGGATCGCGCCGTCCTTGCGCACGAGCCCGACCGTGTAGTTTTGGGCGCCGGGCAGGCGCGCGTAATAATCGGAAAAATATTCCGGCGCGATCGCGGTGGTTACGACGCCGCGAAACGGCGTTCGCTCGCCACGAAACAGCCGGCGTCGCGCAATCAGGAACAGGCTGCGATCAGCCGCGCGCGACTGGATGAGGGCGCTGAGATACGGCGGCGCGTTCTCGTTGCTCTTGACCGCCTGATAGAACTCGCGATCCGAGAGGTCGATTGAATGCGGGAACGGATAGATCGTGCCCGACACGATCGGATGACCTTCCGGGTCGATGACGAAAATATCGCGCAGTTGCGGCAGCGTGTCGGTCAGGCGCTTGAGCCGCTGGTGGTAGCGCGGCTCTGCCAACCGGATTTCCTCGTTGCTGACGTCGCCGATCAGCTGGTCGACATAGATCGACGCGATCTCGAAGGTTTCGAATACTTTGGTGGCGTGCTCGGTGACCGTTCCGAGCGTCCGCTCCAGGCGATCTTCCGCCTCGAGAAAATTCTGATGGTAGGAAATAACCGAGCCGACCGCGAAGACGAGGAGCGGCAATACGATTGAAGCGCCGAGCAGCCACCACAGCGGTCGCTCCGGGCTCCCGTACTTCGCCCGGTGCTCTCCCGGGTCTGGGGATGACGTTTGCACGATCGGTCAGTCGTCGGGCCGACCCCTTTGACTAGGTGTTCATCAGTACTGGGAATGCGGCGCCCGTTCAACGGCGCCCCGACGGTGATTGGCGAGGCGACCGAGATTACCTAGCGGGAGCACTCGATCGCGACGAGCGCGTCGCACAGGCCGTTCGGGCAATCGTTGGCCGCAACGGCGACCGCGGGGGTTGCGCCATCGACCCGGCGAAACGACAGCACCTCGGCGAAATTGCGGGCCCGGCAATAGGCGGTCGCCGCCGCGGTTCCGCCGGGTGCCCCGGCCGCAAGGCAGCGATCGATCCCATAGCCGTCGGGATTGTTGGCGACCGTGAACGTGCGCTTTTCCGCCTGGGCGGGCGCGGCGAAGAG
>JBPYFJ010000091.1:0-26288 GCA_051985675.1 Xanthobacteraceae bacterium
ACAAGGGCGGCTGAGCGAGGCGGCCCTTCATCACCATCCCGCCCGCGACCCCGACGCCAAACACATAGATCCAGCCGGTCGTGAAGTCGAACAGCTGCGAGTTGAACGTCGAGGCGATGATGTTCTCGAGCACGACTACAAGCCCGATCCAGCCCGCCACGCCCGGAATGCAGAACAGCAGGCCGTGGGCGATCCACATCGCGATCAAGACGGCGATGCCGATCAGCCCGAGCTGGATGCCGACGGTGAGCATCTGATTGTGCGGGTTAGTGGCGTTGCTCGCCGTGCCGGCGAGACGTGCGAACGCGGCGGTTATAGCGCCGGTGCCGTGTCCGGCGAGCGGCGCCTCGCGCATGATCTCGATTGAGTCCTTCCAGAACTCGATGCGCGCGCCGGCCGAGGTGTCGTGACGCTGCGCGTCGAAGGTCGCGATTTCCTGCGGGATCTTGGTGACGCGTTCGCGCAGATAGGGGGAGAAAGCCCACAGCGCGGCGGCAACGGCAACGAGCGCGGCCAGAAACACGATCATCTGGCGCCAACGCAGATGCCTCGCCCCGAACACGACCAGCAAGAGCGGCACCGCAACCAGCGCGGTGCGGTCGACGGTCGCGAACGCGATGTTGAGGAAGAACAGCGCCGCCAGCGCCAGACTTGCATGAGCGTCGCGATAACGCGAGCGGCGCAAGGCATCGACCGCGTATTCGAGCAGCCCGAACAGACACAGCGTGAAGACCGTGCCCTGAGTGATGCGGTCCTTGAACGGCACCGCGACGTCCTTAATGCGCCAGGGCGGGAACGGGGCGAAATAGATGTACCAGGAGAGCGCCAGCAGCACACAGGCGGACGCCACGAATCCGAACAGCACCCAGGTGCCGCGCGGCGACGTCTGGAACTGCGCGAACAGCAACGGGATGGCGAGCAGCTTGGGAAACGAGTCGAGGCCGCCGATGCGCTCTCCCCACGACACCGGCGCCCACGCCATCCCGACGACGCCAAGGATCACGAAGATCACCGGCAGTGCGCCCGCCCACGTGCGCAGCACGCGCGCCAACAGCGCGAAGTCGATCGCCGGCACCACGGCGGCCGCAAGCGCAACGAGCCACAGGCAGACGAGGATGGTGGTCGCCGACGTCGACCACGGCAGCGACACCGCGACCGCGACCGCGACCGAATCGATCAGCGCGGAACTCAGTGACCGATCGAGGCCGACCAGCGTTCTCATGGGTGCGCCGGCTCCCGCCGGCTGCGCTCGATCGATTGCGCCAGCCAGGTCAGGCCCTGTTGCGCGCGCACGCGCGGTTCTGCCAGCAGCTGATCGAGCTGGCGCTGGTTCACGTCGAGGCGCGAGCGGTCCGCCTCCGGGTGCCACAGGTGCAGCACGGTGGCGCCGCCGCGGCCGTCCTTGCGCCGAACGCCATGACGGATCATGCGTACGAAAATATCGGAATCCTCGCGTCCCCATCCGGTGAAAGCGGCATCGAACCCGTCGACCGCGTCGAGGTCGCTGCGCCAGAACGCCATGTTGCTGCCGCGCGCGCCGCGCCAGCGGCGCTGACTGCGGCGGGTCGACATGCCGGATCGCGAGAACAGCAGCGGGGCGAGCCGGTTGACGCGGCCGCGGATGCGCTGACCGATTAAGGTTGCGAGGCTCCACTGCTCCGCCGCAAGTTTGCCGCCGAGCACCTCGGCCGTGAGTTCGCGCGACAGCAGCAGACGGCTCCCGGTCACGAACCAGCCAGGCCGCGCCAATGCGCGATGGGCTGCCACAAAATCACGCCGCGCCAGGCAATCGCCGTCAAGAAAGATGCAGTAGCGGCCGCCGCTCACCCGGATCGCGCGATTCCTGATTTCGGCGAGGCGAAAGCCCTTGTCCTCGTGCCACACGTGGTTAACCGGAATGCTGGTGCGCTTGGCCCAGTCCGCGACCAAGCGGCCGGTGTCTGAATGCGAGCCGTCGTCGGCGACGACGATCTCGAAATCGCGGTCGCCCTGTCCGGCCAGCGAGCGCAGGACGGCGTTGAGCGCGTCGGGCCGGTTGTAGGTTGCGACGATGACGGAGATCAGGTCAGCCACGCTGCCGCTCCGCGAACCAGGCTTTCATGTAGCGATAGTAGCTGCCTTCCGCGTTGGCGACCGCGAGCAGAAAGCCTTCGCGCCCGTCGAGGAAACCGCAGCGCAGGATGTAGGAGCGAAAGAACGTCCACAGGCCGTGGCCGATGCCGCTCGCGAACGTGACCTTGCGGCCCGACGCAATCAGCATCGCGGCGCCGGCGCTGGAATAGCGGTCGATGCGCGAAACGGCATCTTCCAGCCGGATCACGGTGCGATGCTGCAGGGGTTCGCGCAGGCGCGCCAGTACGCCGTCGCAGATGGCGCGCTCGTGCACGAGGTCATCCGAGAACCGCCCCTTGCCGCGCCGAAACAGCCGCAGCACGTAGTCCGGGAACAGGCCGCCGCGGCGCATGTCGCGCCCGAGGAAGCTCGAGGTGCGGGGAATTTCGTAGCCGTCGGCCGCTCCCGCAGCAACGGCCGCCGCGATCTCTCGCCCCAGCGCGGGGCTGACGCGCTCGTCGGCATCGATCGAGAGCACCCAGTCTCCACTCGCGAGCGACAGCGCAAAGTTCTTCTGCGGGCCAAAGCCGCCCCACTCCCGCGTCACCACCCGCGCGCCCTTGCGGCTCGCGATGTCGACCGTGCCGTCGGTGCTGCCGCCGTCCACCACGATGCGCTCGTCGCAGAAATCGAGACCGTCCAGACAATCGGCGATATTGCCCGCCTCGTTTTTGGTGATGATGATGGCGCTCAGCCGCGGCACGGTGTTCTGAGCCTCATCTTACGGAGCCCGAGCGGTGCTCGGTCACGTCACCACCTTCGGCTTCTTGACGCTTGCGCGCTCGTCGGCCGGCCGCACCGATCGGCGCACGATCGCGCTGGTCGAGTGCCCGGGGACGAGATCGACCAGGACGATCCGTCCGCCGTCGGCCTCCACCACGTCGCGCCCCACCACGTCCTCGGGCCGATAGTCGCTGCCCTTGACCAGCACCTTCGGGCGGACGCGGCGCAGCAGCTCGAGCGGCGTGTCCTGCTCGAACACGACGACCAGATCGACGGCTTCGAGCGCCGCCAGCACGTGGGCGCGCGCGTGCACGTTCTGGATCGGGCGGCCCTCGCCCTTGAGCCGCTCAACGGAGGCGTCACTGTTGAGGCCAACCACCAGCCGGTCGCAGGCTTCCCGCGCTTTAGTCAGCACCTGCACATGACCGGGATGCAGAATGTCGAAGCAGCCGTTGGTGAACCCGATACGCAGATCGTGCGCCCGCCAGGCCGCGATCCGCTCGTCGAGCAGCGCCCAATCGAAGACGATCTTTTCCTCCGCCGACATCGTTGCGGGGAGGAGCCGCGCAAGCAGTTCGGCACTCGAGACCGACGCGGTGCCGGGCTTTTGCACCACCACAGAGGCCGCCGCGTTGGCGGCCCGCGCGGCGGATTCGAAATCGGCATCGAGTGCAAGCATCACCGCGAGCGTCGCAACCACGGTGTCGCCGGCGCCGGAGACGTCGCGGATTTTCACCGGGTCGGCCGGGATGTGGACCGGTTCCTTGCCGTCCACGTGCAGCATCAGGCCCTCTTCGCTCAGCGTAACCAGCACCGCCTGGCTGCCGACATCGTCGCCCAGCTCGGCGGCAGCCTGCGAGATCTCGTCCATGGTGGAGGTCGGGCGGCGGGTCGCTTCGCCGAGTTCCTTGCGGTTCGGCGTGATCACCGTGGCGCCACGGTAGACCTCGTAATTCATCGCTTTGGGATCGACGATCACCGGCTTGTCCAGCGCACGCGCCGCTTCGATCACCGCGCGCATGACGCGCGGCGTCAGTGTTCCCTTGGCGTAATCGGACAGCACCACGACATCGATGCGCGGGAGCCCGGCGGTCGCGGCATCGATCAGTTTTGATTCGATCGCGTCACCGACCGGTTTTACGACCTCCCAATCGGCGCGCAGGAGATGGGTTGAATAGTGTTCGGATACGAAACGGATCTTGCGCGTCGTCGGGCGCGAGGGATCAACGATCAGGTGCGGCTCGATCCGGCCCTTGAATTCTGCGAATGCCGTCCGCAGCAACTCACCGGCCGCGTCGTCGCCGCGCACGCCGATGAAAGTGCAGCGCGCGCCAAGACCGGCGATATTGCGCGCGACGTTGCCGGCGCCACCGATCACTTGCTCCTCGCGGGTGACTGCGATTACCGGCGCGGGCGCTTCCGGGGAGACCCGCGACACGTCGCCATACACGAAGTTGTCGAGCATCAGGTCACCGATGCAAAGGACCGTCCGCTCGGATGCGAGCCGCAGTGCGTCTTCGAACGTGAACATGCCCCTACCGAAACCGATCGCCCTGGTCGAGGAAGGCGGTGACGTAACGCTTGACCGCATCCTCGAGCGGCGTGAAGCCGGCATTATAGCCGGCGCGCTGCAGCTTTTCGACAGAGGCTTGTGTAAAATATTGATAACTATCGCGAATCGTGTCCGGCATGGCGATGTATTCGATATCGGGCGCGCGCCCGAGCGCGGCAAACATCGCAGTCATCATGTCGCGAAACGAGCGCGCCTTGCCGGTCCCGACGTTGAACAGGCCCGAGGTCTGCGGCGTCTCGATGAGCCAGCGCACCACCGCGACGGCGTCGTCCACATAGATGAAGTCGCGCCGCTGATCGCCGTCGCGGATGCCGTCGCGATAGGACTTGAACAGGCGCACCGGATTGCCTGCCTTCGCCTCGTCGAAGCGCTTGGCGATCAGGCTCATCATCTCGCCTTTGTGATACTCGTTGGGCCCGAATACGTTGAAGAACTTGAGGCCGGCCCATTGCGGCGGCAGCGCCGCGCGCCGTGCGGAACGGTCGGCGACCACGAGATCGAACAGATGCTTGCTCCATCCATAGAGGTTGAGCGGCCGCAGCCGACGGAGCGCAGCCGGATCGCCATTATCGGAAAAACCCTGGCCGCCGTTTCCGTAGGTGGCGGCCGACGATGCATAAATTAACGGTGTGCGTTGCGCGGTACACCACTCCAAGAGCCGGAGCGAAAGACGAAAGTTCGTCTCGATCACCAGATCGCCGTCGCGCGCCGTGGTCTCCGAGATCGCGCCGAGGTGGATGACGCCGTCGAGCTTGCGGCCTTCGAGCCAGTGAAACAGATCCGCGGGCGGGACGAAGTCGGCGAACTGGTGCTTCTGCAGGTTGCGCCACTTGCCGTCCTTGCCGAGCGTGTCGTTGACCACGACGTCGCTGCGGCCGGCCTCATTGAGGCTGGCGACGACGTTCGACCCGATGAAACCTGCTCCGCCCGTTACCAGCAACATGCCTGCCGCAATCCAGCTGTCCGCGCCCACCATTGCCCCAGTCCGCCAGGGGGCGCAACACGGGGCGTGCCGCGATGAGCGCGTGGCGAAACCTCTACCACGCCGGGCTTGACCCCGGCGCCTATCTCCAAAATAACGGTTAATTCAATGGGATGGAGTACGGTCCGCAGGACCGCACAGGAGGCGACCCGAGGGCAGCGCCAGCAACTTCATGAACATCAGTCCGCACCATAGCGCGCGCGGCGACGGCGCAACCGATCAGCGCCCGATTCTCATCGTTCCGTACATGTGGATCGGCGATTTCGTGCGCTGTCACTCGGTGGTGAAACTCCTCAAGGCGCAGCGTCCGGACCGGCCCGTCGATTTCCTGACCACCGCCAACAACGCCCCGTTGCTCGACTACATGCCGGGCGTACGCAAGGGCATCGTCTGGGACCTCCCGCGCAAGCGGCTCGCGTTGACCAAGCACCATGCGCTCGCCGCGCTTCTGCGCCGGGAGGGTTACGGCCAAGCGCTGATCATGCCGCGCACCTGGAAGGCAACGCTGGCGCCGTTCCTGGCCGGCATTCCGGTACGCACCGGCTTTTTCGGCGAAGCACGGATCGGCGTCCTCAACGATGTGCGCTTCGGCGAACGTGCGCTCCCGCGGATGATCGATCAATGCGCGGCGTTGGCCCTCCCCAAGGGCGCCCAGGCGCCGACGCAATGGCCGTTGCCCGAACTTGTTGTTCCGGCCGCCGAACTGTCGGCCTGGCGCACGCGAATGCAGCTCGGCGCAGGGGCGCCGCTGATCGCACTCGCGCCGGGCGCGGTTGGCCCGTCGAAACGCTGGCCGGGTCCATATTTCGCCGACGCGGCCGCCGAACTCATCCGCAACGGGGCGACCGTGGTGGTGGTCGGCAGCCCGAGCGAGGCTGCGCTTGCGGCAGAGATTTGCGCGCGCGCTCCCGGCACCCGTGATCTCACCGGCACCGATCTGCGTCATGCCATCCTGGCGCTGCGGTCCGCCAATGTCGCGATCTCGAACGACTCCGGCCTGCTCCACGTCGCCGCCGCGCTCGGAACGCCGACCATCGGCATCTTCGGGCCGACCAGTCCCTGGCATTGGGCCCCGCTCAATCCGCTGGCGGCGGTGGTGCAAGCCGAAGGCGACATCGAGTGCCGGCCTTGTCACAAGCCGGTGTGCCGGCCCGGTCACCACCGCTGCATGCGCGAAATACCGGCCGCGCGCGTGATCGCGCATGTGCAAGCGGCGCTTGCGCAGAAGCTGCCAGCTTAAGGCGTGGTAGCGCGGGCTATTGCAGCGACGACGTCTGCAACCGACGGGACTACACCGTTCCCGCCGACGATCTCGATTGGTCCTGTTCCGACCGGACCGGTGAGCCCCGGCTCGCTGCCGGTGAAGATCGCCACCAGCGGCACGCCGAGGGCCGCCGCCAGATGAAGAATGCCGGTATCGACACCGACCACGAACGAGGCGCCCGCCACCAGCCGGGCGATCGCGTCGATCGGCCGGCGATCCGGAACGCGGGCGTGCGGAAGCTCGGCGGCGATGCGCTCGCTGCGTACGCGTTCGGTGTCGTTGCCCCACGGGAACAGCAGACGCGGCGTGCGCGCCTGCAGCAGCCGGCCGAGTTCGACCCAGTTTTCCTCGGGCCAAAGCTTGCGGTCCTGGGCGGTCGCATGCAACGCAATCGCGTAAGGCGAGACGACCGCATCGGCGACGGTCGCGCGATCAAGCCCGTAGTCGACCTCACCGTGCGGCACGTACCCAAGCGCAAGCGCTGTCAGCGCCAGGTTGCGCGTGATTGCGTGTTTGCCGCGCGGCACCTCGTAATGCACGTCATAGAGCCACGCCGCGAAGCGCTCGCGTACGCTCTCGCGGTCGTACCCATAACGGCGGCCGCGTGCTAACCGCGCCAGAACCGCCGAGCGCACCAGACCCTGGGTATCGACGATGGCGTCGTAGCGGCGCGAACGCAGCGTGCCGATCATGCGGCAGATGTCACGGCGCGCAGATGCCTTCAACAGCTCGTAGCGCCAGCGCCGCGACGCGACCGCGATCACTTCGTCCACCGCCGGGTGCAAAGCCACCAGCGGGGCGAACGCCTCCTCCACCGCCCAGGTGACATGAGCGTCCGGAAAATGCTGCCGCGCCTGGTTCACGGCCGGCATCTGATGAATCACGTCGCCGAGCGACGAGGTTTTGATGAACAATATGCTTTGCATCGAATAGATGTACTAGATCGAGTGTTTGAGCGCACCGCGGATGCTGATATACGCCGGCCATGAACTTGTCACGGGCAGTTGCAATGACCTGCGGAGCGGAGACGAAGCCTAAATGAGCATTCTGGTCACCGGCGGCGCCGGTTATATCGGCAGTCACATGGTGCACGCGCTCATCGACGCGGGCGAAACCGTGGTGGTGCTCGACAATCTGTCGACCGGCTTCGAGTGGGCGCTGCCGAAAGCTGCCGAACTGGTGGTCGGCGAAACCGGCGACCAGCCGCTCGTCGCTGCGCTGATTGCACGCGCGAAAGTAGACGCGATTATTCACTTTGCCGCCTCGATCGTGGTTCCAGAATCGGTGGCGGAGCCGCTACGGTACTATCGCAACAACACGGTAAATTCGCGCGCTCTGATCGAAACCGCCGTCCAGAGCGGCGTCAAATACTTCGTGTTCTCGTCGACCGCGGCCGTCTATGGCGAGCCCGAGCATTCGCCGATCGGCGAGAACGACCGGCTGATGCCGATGTCGCCCTACGGGTGGTCCAAGCTCATGACCGAGATCATGCTGCGCGACGCTGGGGCCGCGCACGGACTGGGTCATGTAATCCTGCGCTACTTCAACGTCGCGGGCGCGGATCCGCAGGCGCGCACCGGCCAATCGACCAAAGGCGCGACCCATCTGATCAAGATCGCAGTCGAGACCGCGCTCGGACGGCGTCAATCGATGCAGGTGTTTGGCACCGATTATCCAACACCCGACGGGACCTGCATCCGCGACTACATCCACGTCGCCGACCTGGTACGGGCGCACCTGGACGCCCTCGCCTATCTGCGCGGCGGCGGACCGTCGGTAACGCTCAATTGCGGCTATGGGCAAGGGTTCTCGGTGCTGGAGGTGATTGACACCGTCAAGCGCGTCTCCGGCGTCGATTTCAAGGTCGAGTTGGCCGATCGCCGCGCCGGCGATCCAGCGCAACTCGTGGCCCGCTCCGACCGCGCGCGCAGCGTGCTGGGCTGGCAGCCGCAATACGACCAATTAGCAACGATTGTCGGCCACGCCTTGCAATGGGAACGCAAATTGATGGCACGGCGGAACTAATGCAGGTCCCGGGCGGCATTATTCCGCTTGAAAAATGCGCGCCGCGCGGGCACCACAGGGTCCGATGAACAGCCCTGGGGCCACCACCGCCGACCCGTACAGTGCGCGCGTCCTGATCAAGCGCCTGCTCACCGAATATGCGGCCCAGCACATCCGGCTCTACGTGCTCGCTGGCGTCATGATGATCATCGGCGCCGCCTGCATGGCGGTGAGTGCCTACCTGATCGGCGACATGATCAATCAGGCGTACGTCAACCGCAATTTTCCGGCGATTCTCGCGCTCAGCATCGCCACCACCATCCTCTACAGCATTAGAGGCGTTGCGACCTACGGGCAGGCGGTGCTGATGTCGCGCATCGGAACGCGCATCGTGGCCGAGAACCAGCGGCGCGTCTTCGACAAGCTGCTCAACGAGGGCCTCGGCTATTTTGCGGACCGCCATTCGTCCGAGTTCATCGCCCGGCTGTCGACCGGCGCCAATGCGGCCGCCGGGGTCATCAACCTGCTGATCACCGCGGTCGGCCGCGACCTCGCCTCGCTGGTCGGTCTCGTTGCCGTGATGGTGGTGCAGAACCCGACCCTGTCGCTGGTGAGCTTCGTGATCCTGCCGCCGGCGCTGCTGGTGCTGCGCAAGCTCATTCGCCGGCTGCGCACGGTGGCGCGGACCCAGTTCGACTACACCGCTCGCACGATGGAGACGGTGCAGGAAGCCGTCCAGGGAATGGCGACGGTCAAGGCATTCACCCTTGAACCCGCAATGCGCGAGCGCCTCGACGAGACCGTGAGCACGGTCGAACGCGAAGCATTCAAGCTCGCGCGCGTCTCCAACCGTGCCAGTCCCTTGATGGAGAGCCTGGGCGGGATCGTGCTGTCGATCGCCATGATCTACTGCGGCTATCTGGTGGTCGTCGACGGGCAGACGCCGGGCCAGTTCTTCTCGTTCCTGGCGGCATTCCTGCTTGCATATGAGCCCGCAAAGCGGCTCGCGCGGCTTAATCTTGACCTGCATACCAATCTGGTCGGCGTGCGCGTGTTGTTCGAGATTCTCGACACTCCGGCGACCGAGCCGATCGAGGATGGCAAGCCGCCGCTGCGCGTCACCGACGCGCGCGTTGCGTTCGCCGACGTGCGATTCAGCTACCGGAGCGGCGAACCGGTGTTGCGCGGGATGTCGTTTGCGGCCGACCCCGCCAAGCTGACGGCGCTGGTCGGCCCTTCGGGTGGCGGCAAGTCGACCGTGCTCAATCTGATTTTGCGCCTCTACGAGGTCGAGCGTGGGGCGATCACCATCGACGGCCAGAACATCGCGAATCACTCGCGCCAGTCGCTGCGCCATCACCTCGCCTACGTGGGCCAGCACGTCTATCTGTTCCGCGGCTCGATCCGCGACAACATCGTGCTTGGCAAGCCGGGCGCGACCGAAACCGAGATCGTGGCCGCCGCGAAAGCTGCGCATGCGCACGATTTCATCGTGAGCTTTCCGAACGGCTACGACACCCAGGTCGGCGAACATGGACTGCAGCTCTCCGGCGGCCAGCGTCAGCGGGTCGCCATCGCACGCGCTCTGATCCGCAACGCGCCAATCATTCTGCTCGACGAGGCGACTGCCGCGCTCGACCCCGAATCGGAACTGCACGTGCAGCATGCACTGGCGGAGCTGTGCGCCGGCCGCACCACCATTGCGATCGCGCACCGGCTTGCGACCGTGATGCACGCCGATCGCATCCTGTTCATCGAGAGCGGCGCCGTCGTCGAAGCCGGCCAGCACGATGAGCTGCTGCGCAAGGGCGGCCGCTATGCCTCGTTCTATCGACTGCAATTCAAGCAGCAGGAGCTGCCGGTTGCGGCAGCTTCCGTGGGCTAATCACACAATCCCGGTTATTTCAGGAGCATGCACATGAGCGCCCCTCGCTACGTCATTCCTGCGCCTGCGCAGCCGGCGATCGCCGTTGCCGGTTCCGGCGAGCTGTTTCCGGTGCGCCGCATCTGGTGCGTCGGCCGCAACTACGAAGAGCACATCCGCGAAATGGGTTACGACGTGCGCGATCCACCGTTTTTCTTCGCCAAGCCAGCCGACGCGATCGTGCCCGACGGCGCGACCGTGCCGTATCCACCGCTGACCAAGGACTTTCAGCACGAGGTCGAGCTCGTGGTCGCGCTCATGAGCGGCGGGCGCAACATCAAGGCCTCGCGCGCGCTCGACTGCATCTGGGGGTACGGCGTCGGCATCGACTTGACGCGGCGCGACCTGCAGACCGCCTCGCGCGAGATGAAGCGGCCGTGGGAGATCGGCAAGTCGTTCGACGAATCGGCCCCGTGCAGCGCGTTGCAGCCGGCCGCGAAGATCGGGCATCCAGGCAAGGGCCGGATCGCACTCAAGTGCAACGGCAAGGTGCGCCAGGACGGCGACCTCGCGCAGATGATCTGGAACGTTCCGGAGGTGGTCGAGAAGCTGTCCGAGCAGGTCGCGCTCGCCGCCGGCGACATCATCATGACCGGCACCCCCGCCGGCGTTGCCGCGGTGGCCGCAGGCGACAAACTCGAATGCGAAATCGCCGGCGTTGGGACCCTGACGGTGACAATCGGACCGCCGGCGAAGTGATTGGTAAGATCGGTTGAGGGTTGGCGCAGCCCGTCGCGGCCGCGCCGCGACGGGCTTCGTCTCGCCTGCCTTACTGGATCAACCCCTCGGCCTTCATGGCTTCCTTGACTTTGGGGCGCGCCGCAACGCGCTCACGGAACGCCTTCAGGTTGGGGTACGGATCGAGCGGGATGTCGACACGCTGCGCCCAATTCGTCATCACGAACAGATAGGCGTCAGGCACGGTGAATTGCTCGCCCATCAGGTATTGGCGGCCAGCGAGTTTCTGATCGACCCACTTGAAGCGGCCTTCGATGTTCTGGCGCGCGATCTGCTTGTAGGCGTCGGGCGTGTTCGGCCGGAAGATCGGCCCGAAGTTCTTGTGCAGCTCCGATGTGATGAAGTTCAGCCATTCCTGGACCTGGTAGCGCTCCTTGCTGCCCGCGGGCGGCGCGAGCTTGCTGTTCGGGGCCTTGTCGGCGACGTACTGCACGATCACCGGCCCTTCGGTCAGCACTATACCGTCGTCGGTCTCGAGCACCGGGACCTGGCCCTTTGGATTGATCTTGTTGAAATCCCCTCCATCCTTGGTCTTCTTCTCGCGCAGGTCGACCTGCACGAGATCGGGATTCTGTCCGGCCTCCCGGAGCACGATGTGGGGCGACAGCGAGCACGCGCCCGGCGCAAAATACAGTTTCATCGGACCAACTCCTTGGTGTCTCACACTTATTCGGCGGGCGCGGACAAAGCTCCACGCCCGGGCCCGGTTCATATAGGTGAATTTCGCAGGCCATTCACGGGCTAAAAATTGCGTTCGCACAGCAAGTGACAAAAAAGCGCATGTTTATTGGGCTTTCCCAGCTTTTTGTCGCCTGCCGGTTGGGGGCATAGCGGGCGCAAACGGCGGCAAAAGACCGGCAATGCGGCAAAAATCCCCAGGCAAAATCCCGGGGCGAAACTGGCGGGGCTGTTGCCCTGTGCCGGGGGCGGTTGACGCACCAGCGGCCACGCCAGCCACCCACCACACCGATCAGCTTTGGGAGGCGACGGGTGTAGGTAGTGCATCAACTTCGGCTGTTCGCTAGCGTCGTCCCGCTCCGCCCTTGGGTTTTCGCTGCGCCCTGCCGCGGCCCTTGCGGGCGAATGAGCCGGTTTTTTGGCTAGGACTCTTCAACAAGTCTAGGTAGACGCGGCCGAGAAACGCCTGCAGTTGTTCGGGGTCAAACTCTTGTAGATAGTTGCGTACGGCTTTTGCCCGCTGCTTTGGCGATTGTTTCTTCACGCCAAGGGCTTTCAGACCATGAAGAAATTGATTTAGGTCGGCTCGTGTGGCGGCAGCCATCTTTTTAGCGCGCACTGGTTTCATCGCGTTCATAGGCAGGCCTAGTAGCTCCCAGATCGCGCTTTGCACGGGCTGATAGTTCATCATAGTCATGTGCTCAAAGTCACCCGTAACGGTTTTGACTCGGTTCGACAGAAAGGCGAAGCGCGCTGACCACGCCGGAATGACTCCGTCACCCGGTCCAAAGCTATCGACAATAGGGTCGGTGTCACGGTCAGGATCAAACTTTCGCGGAGCCAAGCTCCAAGTCTGACCGACGACCGTCCCTGCAACATCGGCGCCATATGCAGTCTGGACTCCGCGAATGTTAGAGAATTTTGCTGTGACACCCGGGCTAAGTTTAGATGCCACGCTCGCTCGGACAGGCAATGCGTCGCTCAGTAGTTGCCAGTCGAACTTGTGGTTCGAAATGTAGCGAACGCATCCGGTTGAACCTGGCGTGGGCTTTCCCGGTATAGGATTGTAAGGGTCCGCCCGCTGCCCGCTGGCCGCGTCCACGCTCGGATAGGCGGCCAGATTGTAACCGTCGGGGTCGTTTTGAAATGCAGCCTTGTTAGCGTCGTAGGTCGCTCCGTCGAGAAACATCAGCTCGTACGGGCCAGGGCAGGTGGAAACAACTTCGGTGACTGTGGTTGCTCCGTAGAAGGGGTCAGCGTTAAGATCCGGGTCACCCTTAAAGTAGCGATGCACCTGGCCGCCATACCCGTAAAAAGGTGCCGCCACCGTAATCGCGCGCTTCATTTTCTGAACATAGAAGTTGCTAGCTTGGTTGAGTATTAACTTGACTACCAAGCCGCCAAAGCTGTGACTAAGGAGGGTGAAGTCGTTGAGCGGATTCGGAACACAACTTGCTACACGACTTTTGAATTTCGGCAGGAACTTGTTTAGAAAGAAGTCAACCGTGTCGTTGACGTCGCGTCGCCAGTCCCAACCAAACACGAACAAATCGAGGGAATTGGCCTGACACCAGCTGATAAAATCATCGTATGGTTGAAGGAGCGGGGGAAAATCGACGCACCCATCCGGCACGATGTAACAATCTCCGTAATCGATGTCTCCGTGCATCTGCAAGTTAATAGCGGCACCAAATACCGTAGCGCAGTTGAGCCATATGTCGTCATAAGAGAACGGCGGTCCGCTTGTATAATCCGACGTCGCTTGCGCGAGCTGCGAGCCCATGCCGCCGGGAAACAAAAAAATCGTCCTGCGGTTACTGCTCGATGGATTGGCATTATACCGATTGATGAATTTACTAATTGATGTATCAAGCCGCGCGAGATACTCGTCATCGCGGCCTTGCTCATAGGCGCCCATACTTACTCTCGCGGTTTGATTTATTACGACCGTTGCAGCCTAGGCGAGACAGCGAACTTGGAAAAGGGACTCTGTTGAGGCGCAAAGGGCGAGCCGATTTGGACGTGGTTTACGCTAGACAGACAAAAGCTAGCGCAATCGAAGGCAGATCGTTGGGTATTCGTGCTTTTGGGCTTTGAACGCGCTTTCGACTGCGTCGTCATCAAGCCAAATATCTAACAGCTTGGCGCTAAAGCGAAATAAAACTATGGCCACCTTTAAAGCCCAAGGTAGGCCTTGCGGACCCGATCGTCGGCGAGCAGCGCGGTGCCGGCGCCCGACAGCG
Organism: Xanthobacteraceae bacterium; assembly: GCA_051985675.1. Lineage (GTDB taxonomy): Bacteria > Pseudomonadota > Alphaproteobacteria > Rhizobiales > Xanthobacteraceae > JAFAXD01. The sequence goes on from JBPYFJ010000091.1 coordinate 14,242, forward strand.
TGGTGCGGCCGTTCTCCAGCACGTAGGCGCGGGTTGCGATCTTGAGCGATACCGCGACGTTCTGCTCGACCAGCACGCAGGTCAGTCCATCGCGATTAAGCTCGCGGATCGTCTTGAGCACGTCGTGGACAATTGTCGGCGCGAGCCCGAGCGAAGGCTCGTCGAACATGACGAGGTCCGGGGCTCCCATCAGGCAGCGCGCAATCGCCAGCATCTGCTGCTCGCCGCCCGACAGCGTGCCGGCGGGCTGGCGCGCTCGCTCGGCAAGGATCGGAAACAGCGCCAGCGCACGGGCGTAGTTCTTGGCGCGCTCCGCGCGTGCACGCGGCAGCATCGCGCCCATCTCCAAATTCTCCGCCACCGTAAGCGTCGGAAACAGCTGGCGACCCTCCGCGACCTGACCAATTCCGAGATTGCAGATGCGGTGGCTCGGCCAGCCGGCGATATCGGTGCCGCGAAACGTGATGCGGCCGCGCGCCGGTTTCAGGGTTCCGGCAATTGCGCGGATCAGGGTCGTCTTGCCGGCGCCGTTGGCGCCGACGATTGCGACAATCGCTCCCTCCTCGACCGCAAGCTCTATGCTGTCGAGCGCCTGGGCGTCGCCGTAGAACACATCGAGGCCCTCGACCGCGAGCATCAGAGCGCCTCCGCGCCGAGATAGGACTTGATCACGTTGGGATCGCGCACGATCTCCTCGGGGGCGCCTTGCGCGATGGTGGCGCCGTGATGCAGCACGAGCACCCGGGTCGCGAGTGCCATGACGGCGCGCATCACGTGCTCGATCAGCAAAATCGTGAGCCCGCTCGCGCGGTTGAGCTCGGTCAGGATCGCAACCATGCGGTCGACCTCGGTCGGTCGCAGGCCCGCCATGACTTCGTCGAGCAGCAACAGCTTCGGCTCGGTTGCGAGCGCGCGCGCGACCTCAAGCCGCTTGCGATCGGGAAGCGTCAGGCTGTCGGCCCGCTGGTGGCGCAGCCCGTGCAGGTCGAGCCGCCGGAGCACCTCATCGGCGCGCCGGGCAGCGTCCCCGACGTTGGCGTGATGCAGCAGCGCACCCACGGTTACATTGTCCAGAACCGTCAGCGCCGGGAACGGGCGCACGATCTGAAACGTGCGGCCGATGCCGCGCCGGCACACGACGTCGGGCGCGAGCCCATCGATGCGTTGCCCGCAGAACGCGATCGTCCCGGCGTCCGGCCGCAATGTGCCCGAAATCACGTTGAACAGGGTCGTCTTGCCGGCGCCGTTGGGACCGATGATGGCGAAGATGTCACGCTCGCCGACCTCGAAATCCGCGCTGGCGACCGCGAGCAGTCCGCGGAAGCGCTTGCTGATGCGGCTGACTGACAGAAGCACGCTCATGCTCGCGGCTCCAGCCCGAGCTTGCGCGCGAGCCACGGCCAGACGCCCTCCGGCAGCAGCAGGATCACGACCAGAAGGCAGATGCCGTAGAACACCTGCTTGGCTCCCGGCACGTCGACCCCGACGCGATTGAGAATTTCCGTCAGCGTTTCCGCCAATCCGGTGAGCAGGAACGCTCCCAGGACCGGTCCGAACAGCGTGCCGATGCCGCCGATGATCGGCCCGAGGATGATCTCGATCGAGCGTCCGACGCTGAACACCTGCTCGGGAAACAAGTTGTTGTAATAGAACGCAAAGAACACACCGGCCGGTGCCGTGAGCCCGGCCGAGATCAGCACCGCGAACATCTTGTAGCGGAACGTGGCGACGCCGACCGCGCGCGCAGCTTCTTCGTCCTCCCGGATCGCCCGCCAGAAATATCCAAGCCGGCTGTGCAGCAACCGTCGGCAGAGGATGAAGGCCAGCACGGTCATCGTCAGGATCAGGTAGTAGAACATCATCGGATTTCCGCGCAGCTGCCAGACATCGTTGCGCGCATATTGGGCGACCGGCAGGAACAACCCGCTCGACGCGCCGACCCAGCCGAAGTGATCAAAGCCGATCCGCGCGAACTCGGCGAATGCGATCGTCAGAATCGCAAAATAAGCCCCGGCGACGCGAAACTGGAACGCCAGAAATCCGATCAGCGCGCCGCACGCCATCGCGAGCGGAACCGCAACCACGAGTCCGATCCAGGGCGATACACCGTAGTGAATGAACAGCGCCGCAGTCGCGTAGGCGCCCAGCCCGACATAAAGCGCGTGGCCGAGCGAGAGCTGTCCAGCAAATCCCATCATCACGTTCCACGCCTGCCCGGTATACGCGAAATACAGAATAATAATGAGAACGCTCAGGAGATAATCGCTGGCGAACGCCGGTGCGGCTACGAGCAGCACCAGTAGGGCCGCGAGCAGTATTACGCTCCGGCGCTCCCCGCCGTTGATGAACCGCTTCATGCGGTGCGCCTGCCAAGGATGCCCTGCGGCCGCAACACCAGGACAAGCACCAGGATCGCAAACGCGAACATGCTCTTGGCCGAGGGCGTGAACAGCAGCCCTGCCAAAGCTTCGGTCAGTCCGATCACCACGCCGCCCAGCAGCGCGCCCGGCAACGAGCCGAGTCCGCCGGTGATGACGATGACGAAGGCGAGGAGCGTATACGACGGCCCTGCCGCGGGCGTGACGTCGTTGATCAGCACCAGCATGCAGCCGGCGGCGCCGACGCAGGCGGCGCCGATCCCGAAGGTCAGCGCGTAAAGGTGCTTGACGTTGAGCCCAACCACCAGCGCACCGGCATAGTTGTCGGCACAGGCGCGGATTGCCTGGCCCAGTCGGGTGAAGCGGAAGAACAGAAACAGCAGCGTCGCGACAACGATTGCGGCGACGGCGGCGTAGAGCTTGGTCGCGTCAACGATCAGCGTTCCAATCTGGAAGCTGTCGAACGCGTAACCTGTTTGCACGCTGCGAGCGTCGGGACCAAAGCCGATCAGCAGCACGTTGACGATGATCAGCGCGATCGCAACCATCAAGATGAACTGGCTGTGCTCGGGCCGGTTGATGAACGGGTTGATCAGTCCGGCCTGCAACACATAGCCGAACGCGAACAGCACCGCCGCGATCGGCAGCATCATCACCAGCGGGTCGAGCTTAAGCGCCGTGAACAGGACGACCGCGATATACATCGCGATCGTCATCATCTCGCCGTGCGCAAAGTTGACCACGCGCACGACGCCGAAGATCACCGACAAGCCGAGCGCCATCAGGCCATAGACGAGGCCGGTGAGCGCGCCGCCGACCGCGACGTTGAGATAGACCTCGAGCGGCACTAGGCGCGCTTGTCGTAAGGCGTCATCGGCAGTTCTGGCTTGGCGTCGGAAGCTTGCTTTGGCGCCAGCGTGACGAATTTGCCATCCCGGTTCTGGATGCCCGCATTTTTCAGCTTGTCGTTCTGCCCCTTGGTGTTGAACTGGATGCCCGGGCCGATGCTGACGTTATTGGTGATGTTGGTCGTACGGATGGCCTCGACCATCGCCTTGGGATCGGTCGAACCGGCTCGCTTGAAGGCATCGGCGGCGACCAGCAGCGCTTCGAACGTGAAGACGTGCTTTTCGTTGAGGTTCAGGCCCGGGTAAGCCTTGGTAAATGCGGCGACCAGCTTCTTGCTCAGCGGCTTGGTCGGGTCGTACCAGGGGATGAAGCTCATTGGGCCGTTGGCGAGCTTGCCCAGGGTCTTGAAATAGTCGTTCTCGTTCCAGCCCGGCCCCATACTCAAGACCGCCATCGGGCTCCAGCGCTGTTTGACCATCTCGCGCGTGAGCAGGATCGCGTCGTTGAGGCGACCCACGACCAGCAGCGCCTCGGCGCCCGTGGCTTTGGCTTTGGATATCTCCACAGACAAGTCGCGCGCCCCCGGGTCGTAGGCGATCTGTTCCAGGATCGTGTACGGCATGTTGTACTTGGGCATGACGTTGCCGATGTCCTTTTGCATCGCCATGCCGAACGTGTCGTTCACATGCAGGAGCACGACCGATTTCGGCGCCACGCCGGCAGCCTCGAATACTTCCTTCTGGTTGGTGAACGCGTCGTTGAGAATCATCGGCGCGGTCGGGAAGTTGCGGAACACGAACTTGTAGCCCTGCTCGGTGATGGGCGGGGCGGCGGCGATGTTGATCACGTAGGGGATGCCCTTTTGCTCGGCGACTTGGGCAATTGCGCTCGATTGACCCGAATCGAACGCACCGACCAGCATCTGGGCGCCGTCGTTGATCAGCCGCTCGGCGCGCGAGCGGGCGGTGTCAACGTTGGTCTCGGTGTCGGCGTTCATGATCGTCAGCTCGGGCAGACCGAGATCTTTCAGCAGCGCCGGAGCAAGCTCCACGGCGCGCTGACAGTCCTGCCCGATCAGGGCTTGCACGCCCGAGCGCGGCAGCAGCGAGCCGACTTTCAGCGGACCGCCTTGCGCGCGAACAATCGCGGGCATGGCAATGACGGCACCAGCCGCAGCGGTGCTGGCGAGCAGCTTGCGTCGATTGATACTGGTCGTTGCGTGAGATCGCATTGGGGTTCCCTCTCCGGCACATTTGTTTTGGTGCTGGGCGTCGCCCGGCCCAGCGGCTTGCAGCGAAGGTAGCGGAAACCGCTACCGGCGGGAACTGCGGCGCAGGGTTACTTTTGGGTAAGGTTGCTCCACGGATTGCCCTCCTCCGCTCCGGCCGAGAGGGGGCCGCGAACGAGCGGTCACCCGTCGGCCGGCTCACTTTGGCGGAATTTGCACAAACACCTTGAGTTGGTCGGGCGTGAGCGGCTTCTCCAGGAACTTGAGCTTCACAGCGTCTTGCATAGCGCCATCGAGCTCCTTGAGGCTGTCGCTCTGCAGCGTAGCCTTGGGCTGAAACTCCGTGATCGACTGGCGGATGATATCCGGCGCCATGTTGGTCTTCTTGGCGTAGCGCTCGATCGCGGTCGGATCGGAATACATCCAATCGACGGCCTCGCGGTAGCCCTTGATGAACCGCAGGATTGCGTCCTTCTTCTTGTCGAGCGCATCCGCGTTGGCGATCAGCACCCGCACGGTCTGACCCCGCAGCGAGGGCACGTCTGAACCGCGCGCGATGATGCGGATCTTGCCGTCGTTGATCTCCTTGATGCCGAACGGCGGAGCCGCCCACCCGATGTCGATCTGCCCGCTCATGACCGAGGTAAGCGTGCCGGGTGGACTTCCGGTTGCGGTCGGCTTGGCTTTGAGCCCCAGTTCCTCGACGAACGCCAGCACGATGTTGTTGGAGGACGAGCCGTTGGTCGAATACGCAATCGTGTTTTTGTCGGTCGCGTCCTTGAGGGATTTGATGGGAGAATCGGCCTTGACGTACCAGTAGAGGTCGCTGGTGCCGGTGAAAGCTGGAAGAATCACGCGCACCGGCGCCCCCTTGGAAAACGCGCGCATCGCGCCGGCGAGTCCAACGCCGCCGCCGATGTCGGCACTGCCGGAGATCACCGCCTGAATGGTCTCGCCGGCGCCGGCGGTGCCGAAGTTCTCCAGCACGAGGTTGTATTTCTTGAAGATGCCGGCATCCTGACCGAGCGTCGGCGCCTGGTTCTCCCAGTTGTTGATCTGCCCGATCGCAATCTTCAGCGTATCCTGCGCAGCGGCCGGCAGCGTGACCGCCGCGAATACCGTGAGCGCCAGTCCGGCGCGTACGAGCATTGTCCTCATCGTCGCTTTCCCTTTTTGCCGGTCTTCGCCCCCGCCTTGCGCGCGCCCGCGCCTTTGCGGACCGGCGCCGCGCGCTCGCGCGGCGGCAGCGCACCGCGTTTTTCGAGCCGCGTCAGCCAATACTCCCACGCCCGCGCCACCGTGTTGGGTTGTTGCTGCAGCAGCCCCGCCATATCGATTTCGCCCGGCGTGAGCTTGCCGATGCGCCCAACCAGCTTGGCCTGGGTCTGATATTCGGCATTGCGGCAACCGTAGATGGTGCGGAACACGAGTTGGCGAAGGTCGCTGCCAACCACGGTTGCACCGTGGCGGCGCATCAGCACGATATTGTGGTCACCCAGCGCGCGGGCGAGCGAGGCCCCCTCCTCGGGCTTGCGCACCAGCAGATTGGTGTCGCCAAACTCGTCTTGGCTGTCCCAGAACGGCACGTGCGATCCGAGCACCGCTCCGAGGTGGTAGACCGCAACAAGCGGCTCGCCGGTGATGCAATAGGGCAGCACCGCGGGGGAATGGTGGTGGCAGACCGCGACCACGTCGGGGCGTGCCTTGTAGATCTCGCCGTGGATCACGCGTTCCGAGTACATCGGCAAAGGGGGCGGCGTGACCGGCTCGGAATCAAGCGTGAACTCGTAGAGGTCGCCGGGCTCGACCAGTTCTGGCGAGCGCGAGCGCGACAGCAGATAGCGGCCCGGGTCCGACGGGTGACGCACGCTCACGTGTCCGAAGGCGTCGATGACACCCTCATGGGCGCACATGCGGTTGGCGATCGCGAGCTCATAGCGAATGTCGGCGAGGGACACGGGCACGGGCGTTTCCTCATTGGGGATGGGGTCGTTGAGCGCGGGCAGAAAAGCCGATGCGGCGCGGGCGCGCAAGTCATTCCGGCGGCCGCCAAAGGCCGACACCGGCGCGCATTTAGTCCAAAAGGGTGAATCGTCGGGCGCGGGGCTGGCCGGTTCGCGGGGCCGAGACTGCGTCTATCCGCTCCGGACTATTGGTCCGTGCGGGCGTTACATCCATTTACGTCCATGCATAACAAAATCCCCAGAAATCGGCCATTTTAGCTGTAAAAATTGATTGCATTTGTAAACGGCCGTCACCACATGTCAGTGTCGCAAACGTGGGTTGGAACGTGGGTTGGCGCTTCCGGGCTCTTAGCAACTGATGAGGTTTTATGGCCCTCCACAAACTATCCGATGCGCGAGTCCGCAACGCCAAAACGCCCGGCATGTTGCCCGATGGCGGCGGACTCCGCGACACAAAGGGCGGCGCTCGCACAAGGTGAAACACTTGAAGCGCGGACTAAACGACGCGAGGAGAGGGCGGACGAGTGGGCGCGCTGGTTCAGGCAAACATGGAGGCGGCGGGGTGCTCTGATCCAGGCCAAATATTGCCGGATGCCCTCGCCCGGTTGGAGCAGATCACGAATGACCAAATTGTGGCTGCCGTCCATGAACTAAAAACCGGAATGCGGGGGGCCTTGAAATGAGTTCTTTCGACCCCCTTGGCCTGAGACCGAATGACCCGCTGGAGCGCTGGCGCGACGACGCCGAGAAGCAGGAGCGCGAGTTTGCCGAGGCACGGCGTGAGCGCAAGCAAGAAGAGCAGCGCAGGGCAGACGAGATCGCGGCCAACGAAGCCGCACAACTGCGCTACGCGCTCGAAGCGCGCCTTGCCGCCTTGGAGGAACGGCACGCTGGCTTGGAGGGCGATGTGTTGGACGTCGTGCGCGCGACTACCTACGGTTTTAACGCGATCGCCGATCAGCCCATCGAACCCTCGGCCCAGCAGCGCGAGGAACTCCGCGACTTGAAAGCCGAGGTCGCCAAATTGCATTCGATGCTGACCGAACTGCGCGAGGAGCGCGCCAAAGGCTTCCAATTCGCCCGCGAGAAAGACGTGGTGGCGGACCTGCCGAACTTTCTGCCTCAGCGCCGCATCGTGACTTAAGCCGCCAACGCCATCACATCGAGCGGGACATCGCCGTGTCACACTGGCTTTCACACGGAGGGATCAATGGTCTTTAAATCGCCCGTCGACGACGAGGTAGAATACAGGCTCGATTGCGAGGCGGCAGCTAGGCTCGCGGCGGCTCTCGTGATGACCACTAAAAAGGCGGACGATGTGCGTTCCGCTGCCGCAACCTATTTAGAATGCCTTGAGCACATTCAATTCCTCCGCGGACATTGGAAAAAAGCTATTTCAGCCACCGTCACCGGCGACGATCAGCACGTCGGTTTCCGGGCCATGATTATGAAACAGGCGATAAAGTACAATCTTGCGGGATCCGCAAAGAATGAAGCAAACAAAATCGTTCATTTCACGCTTCAAGGCGACTCGGATCGGTTGGATTCGGCGCTCTTGACCATTCGCGCAGGAACAAAAAAATCGTCGAATATAGAAGTCAGTGCAACTCAAGCCGCAGTAGAGCGCGGGTTGAGCACGTTTACGATCATTGACTGGACATCAACAAGCCGAAATATAACCAATCCATATACGCTCATCTTTACGTTGAGAGCCGATGATAATGCGATTTCCAAATCGGAGGCAAAAGGCATTTGGCATCAAATTCTACGGACGACTCTGCAGGGGGAAGATTTGCAGAAGTTAGAGGAGGAAGGGGTCGACTGGGAGGAAGAGGACGACTGGCAATGGGGGCCCGAGTGACAAAGAAGCCGAGCTGTTAGGTGGCTCGTCACAGTCAATAGGAGCAGCGCTGATGCGTTTTGGCAGCCGGGCTCTATCCTGCTACACGAATGTATGGGTTAAAGGTCCGAAAGGCAGGCAGATGGTAGTGTGGCAGTCCACGCCCATCCCCGCTTGATCGAATGAAACCGCTCGGCGGTTGCTTCCAGCCCTTCACTCATGAACTTTGAGAGTGAAGTACACCAAAAACTTGACGTTTTGCCCAGAGTCATCGGGTCAGGCCTTTCCGCGCGTGTAGGGGGAGCCCGGGGCGGCTTGCCCTTCTTCAAACATCCTAGTGCCGGCTGTTGAGAAGCTTGGGCTTCCCGTCAACCATCACCTCCATCTTTGTGTGACCAGTCACGACGGCCGCGTCTCCGTAGACAGTATTCCAGCGGCTTGGCGCTGGAACCGTGGCGATGTGTTAGCCGTCACCGCCGGGGTGGCGCCAACGTGCGAGAGTTGCGTTCTTGGATTTGCTTTCTGTTTGGAAGGGCTCGGATGAAACAGATCGCGCTGCTTTCCTTCTTCGCCATCCTCGCCCTCGTCGCGTTAGCACTCAACACCGCGCCTGCGTCTGATCGCAGGGCCACCGCGCAGATTAATACGCAGGAACTCACACTCAACGCCAAGAACTTGGTCGACAACACGGTCACCGAGCCGTTATAGGCGGTGCCCCCAATTTCACGCCCTTCCTCATGGAGGAACTCATGGAGTGCGTGCTCTTCCACCAAATCGCCACGCCTGCAGATCTTCAAGAACATCACAAGTGGGCTCGTAGGGTAGGTGCGTTCTACGGCATTCTGTTCCTCGGCGGCATCAGCTTTGTGGTCGTCCACCATCACTATCAACCTACGAACCACGTGAAGCCCGCCGTAATGTCGGTCGCCGCGATCAGCCAGCGCCGTTCGCTTATACAGTGCTGATCTCAGGAACATGCTGATTGGCTCTGTGATCATCGCCAGTGGTTGCCACTCAGACTCTCAGGCGAGTACACGCAACCTCATGTCGTGTCTCGCCTAAGCCAAATATTCTCGCACCTTTGCGAGCAGCGCGCGTGGACTGTAAGGCTTGGTGACGTAGTCATTGCAACCCGCAGCCAGTGCCTTGGCTTCGTCTCCGGTCAAGGCATAGGAAGTCACCGCAATGATCGGGATGGCCTTCGATTCCGGATTGGCTCTGATCCGCCGCGTTGTCTCGTAGCCGTCCATGACCGGCAATTGAATGTCCATTAGGATCAGGTCCGGGCGCTGCTTTGCACATGCGGCGAGCGCCTCCTCGCCATCTGCCGCCTCGACTAGCTCGTATCCCGCGTTGCCCAGCAAGTCCCGCAGGATCTGCCGGTTGTCCTCCTGATCTTCAACCACCAGGATGCGCTTGCTCATGGCTCGCTAACCTGTCGTTCGACTTTGACCGGAATCGTAAACGCGAACGTTGAACCCTTGCCGACATCGGACTCGACCCAAATACGTCCGCCGTGCATCCCGATGATGCGCCTGGCGATCGAGAGTCCAAGGCCGGTTCCGCCCTTCCGCTTAGTCGCGGAATTGTCAGCCTGCTGAAACTCCTCGAAGATCTTCCCCTGATCCGAGGGAGAAATGCCCGGCCCAGTGTCGCGCACCGCGACCGTGAAGGATCCATTTTCCGCGGTCGCACTGATCGCGACCTCGCCTTTATCGGTGAACTTGATCGCATTGCCGACGAGGTTGAGCAGGACCTGGGCAAGCCGACGCCCATCGCCGTGGCCCACTGGCAGATTTAAGCCTACGACCGTCGTCAGGGCGAGCTTCTTTCCGTTTGCGAGTGACTCTACGGCTGTAACGACCGTGTGGACGACGTCCGGGAGTGAGTAATCCGCAAGATCAAGTGTCAACTGACCGGCTTCTATCTTCGACAGATCGAGAACGTCATTGATCAGGCCCAAGAGGTGCTTGCCGTTTGCTTGCAGACGCTCGAGCACCTCTCGCATCTTGTCCGGCGTCTCGCCATAGATGTTGTCGAGAATGAGCTCGGTATAGCCGAGGATCGCATTGAGGGGGGTACGCAGCTCGTGGCTCATGTTGGCTAGGAACTGAGATTTGTGCTGGCTCGCGATTTCGAGTTGGCGGCTCTTGTCCTGAATTTCGTCGAACAGTCGTACGTTCTCAATCGCGATCACTGCCTGGTCCGCGAAGGTAGTCATCAGCTCGATTTGTTTATCTGTGAACGCTTGCGGTTGTGAGCGCGTCAGGCCCAGAACGCCGATCGGAACGCCTTCGCGCATCAATGGAACGGCGAGCACGGCCCTGAAGTGCCCAACCTTCTGCGATTCCCACCACGTGTATTCCGAATCCTCGAAAACATCCGGAATATGGACAATCCGACCGTCAAGCGCGGCCCGTCCAGTTGCCGTTCCCCGTTCCGGCGCCAATTGCCGGTTCTTCATGTAATCGAGGTATTCGGTCGAAAAACCATAGCTTGCCGACCAAATGTAGCTTCCGCCCTCGCGTCGAAAGAGGAAGGAATTGTCGGCTTCGCACAGTCTCGCCGCCGATTGGACAAGCGTGTCCAGCACGCTCTGCAAATTGAAGGTAGAGCGGCTAATGACCTTTAGCACGTCGGCGGTGGCGGTCTGTTGCTGTAGTGATTCGCGTAGTTCGCTTAGGAGCCGCGTATTTTCGATGGCAATCACCGCCTGCTTGGCAAAGCCGCGGATCAGTTCAATGTGCTGCTCGGTGAACGGCAGGACTTCCTGCCGAAAAATCGTGATTACGCCGACGAGTTCCTGGTCGCGCATCATTGGAACCAGGAGCAGGCTTCGTGCGCCGCCAACGTCGGAAATTGCGACGACCGCTGGGTCACCTTCCCGGTACGGGGCGGTCTCGCGGACATCCCTGATGTGCACGACATCTTTGGTCTCCAGGACCCGCGCGTGCCCACTGCCCGGGCGTGCCGTAATTTCGGATGACAGATGCCGGACGGCAAACGGGGGAGGCAAATTGTGGACTGCCGCGATCCGAAACTTGTCGCCTTCGTAGAGGTTGATTGTTCCGAAGCTTGCGTCACAAAGGCGCGTCGCATTGGAAAGGATTGTTTCAAACACGGGCTGCAGGTTCGCCGATGAGCTGGAGATAACCCTAAGCACTTCCGACGTGGCGGTCTGCTGCTGAAGGGACTCGCGCAGTTCATTCAGGAGGCGAGTATTTTCAATAGCGATAACCGCCTGTGCTGCGAAGTTCGACAATAGTTCAATCTGCTTTTCAGTGAATGGTCGAACCTCTTGACGATATATAACAATAGCACCGATCAGGTCGGCCTCCTTTAGCATCGGCACAAGTAACATCGAACGTAACCCGCCTGAATCGACAAGGGCAACCACGCGTGGATCGCGCTCAAGATAGCTACGTTCCGCGGTCAGATCGGTAATCTGTAAAACTTCTTTGGTTCCGGCCAACCGAGCGAGTGGGAGCTGACTGTCAGCGGCTACTATGACTGCGTGTCGTCGCCATTGCTCGCGATAAGCGGGAGGCGCGTTCTGCATGGCGACGATGCGAAACGAACCTTGCTCATAAAGGAACAAATTTCCGCAGTTGGCTTCACAGATTCGAAGGGCGTTTTCCAGCATCGTATCGAACACTGGCTCAAGCTCGCCGGGGGAACCGCTAATGGTCTGCAAAACCTCCGAGGTCGCCGTCTGCTGCTCTAGCGATTCGGTTAGATCGGCAGTGCGCTGGTGAAGCTCTTTGAGCAGGCGTGTATTCTCAATCGCT